>NZ_JAVSMH010000006.1:0-113177 GCF_033283605.1 Staphylococcus sp. NWU MKU2
CAAAAGGCGAGAGTAAAGCTGACTAGTTTATAATACGGATTTAAAATCCAAGGGAGCCTACAGTCTACTTCTCTCTATAACTATAAAAAATAGCTGTGAAAAAATTTATCGTCATAGATTTCTTCACAGCTAATCTTAGTATGTTTATTTAGGTTGTCATAAATATTTGTATTAATTTAAGTATCTATCATGCATTAATAATTTTAAGATGCGGATTTGTTCTTGAAGTACTTTACCGTCATTGGTATCTCTGATTTTTTTGCGTTGTAATTCTTCGTCTACAACACGACGTACTGATAATTCATCTGCACCGTCTGATAGTACTTTATCTCTTGAGTCAAAATGTTGATGTGCGACTAATTGCATGCCAAATGAATTGTAAAGTAATGTATAACCCGCAATACCTGTCGTTTTTTGATATGCTTTTGAGAATCCGCCATCGATAACTAACATCTTGCCATCTGCTTTAATAGGGTCTTCACCATCTATTTCTTTAACGGGTGTATGACCATTGATAATTCGACCTTCATCTGGATTGAGACCGAAGTCTTTTAACATTTTGCGAATCATATCAACATCTTCTCTTAAATAATAATATGGATTCTTAGGTTCTTTATGAGAAGCCTTATCTTCAATAAAGTAACGTTCAAATGTTGTCATCGCTCTTTTTCCGAAAAGTGAACTATATTTACCAGTCCATAAATACCACACTAAATCTGTTGATAGATCATCAGTGATTTCTTTGTAGTCGTATGCATAGCGTACATGTCTTTCAAACACGTCTAAAAGGTCACGACCTTTATGTTGTTCTCCTTCAATTTCGAATGATTCCATTTCTCCATTCTCATCAACAGGGATACAACCATGAATAAGAAGATTGCCATTATACGGAAGGTAAAGTTTCCCTTTCTTCATCAAGAACGACATGTGACGTTTCAATTTCTCAGATTGCTGGAAAGAAAGTAGCAGTTTGTTCATAACTTCTTCTTCCTCAGGTAATAATTTACCAGGATCTTGTGGGTCCACAGTACTGAAACATGTATCTTTTAAAGGATATGTTTTACCGTAAATTGTGATTTCATTCGTATCATAGTTGACCTTTTCCAAGACTAAACGGTCTTCCATTTCGAAGGTAGGACGACGTTTGATAATTGGCATTTCTAGTTTGAATTGAATCATCGCAATGGCTTGATGAATCTTAGTGATTTGGCTTTCTTCAAGTTTAGATAGCCCGACTGGTTTATCAGGGCGTTTCTTAGGTTTAAATGCAGGATTATCGCCACTATAATGTTCTTCGGCAAGCGTTAATAACGGACGTAAATTAATTCCGTAAGCATCTTCAATAATATCTAAATTATCGTATCGTGCACATATACGAAGTAGGTTGGCTAAGCATGCTTTAGACCCAGCATATGCACCTATCCATAAAACATCGTGGTTTCCCCATTGAATATCAACAGAGTGATAATTGATTAACGTGTCCATAATCTTATCTGGTTGAGGACCACGGTCGTAAATATCACCAACTACATGGAGATGATCAACTACTAGACGTTGGATACTATAAGATAAACCAATAATTAAGTCGTCAGATTGTTCTAACTCGATAATTTGATTTACTAGTGTTTCATAATATGATTTTTTATTGTTGAATTCATTATTCTTATAAAGTAGCTCTTCAACGATATATGTATATTCTTTAGGTAACGCTTTACGTAATTTTGAGCGTGTATATTTTGATGAACAATAAGTAATTAAATCAATTAATTGTTCAATTGTAGTAATATACCAAACATTTAATTTTCCCTTCGAATCGAAGTTATTTTTCACAAGTTTTAATTTTTCTTCAGGGTAATAGACGAGGGCAGCTAAGTCATCGATTTCTTTTTGGGATAATGTCTTTGCATAAAGGTCATTTATTTTTGAACGAACATTACCTGATCCATTACGCAATACATGTTGGAACGATTCATATTCACCATGAAGGTCACTGACGAAGTGTTCAGTACCTTTTGGTAATTCTAGAATAGACTCTAAATTGACAATTTCTGTTGCTAACTTCTCAGGACTATCAAATTGTTGTGATAATAAATCTAAATATTTCTCTCGTAATTCACTTTCAGTCGTTTGTGTCATCTAATTTCACTCCTGTTTGGAATTGATATTCATATGGGTAGATATGTCATAAAACCGCTTACATTAATTATCTTTAAAAAGCACCACTTTTTCAATGCTGATGCTTAAAATGTCAGAATTAATTCTTAAAGTTTAAATATATATAAGATAAAAGCCTCAGTCATCGAATGATTCTGAGGCTTTAAATGTTATTTAACTCGGTTTCTATTTTTAAAGAATATTCTATACAGTAAGTAAAGCACTGCAAGAATAATAATGACATACATAATATATGAATAAGTGTGTAAACCAGCCATTAGGGCATCGAAACTACCACTTAGCATACGGCCTAATAAGATTAGGGCGAAGTTCCAAATTGTAGTACCTAGTAATGATAATACTGCGAACGTTACGACATTCATTTTATTGATACCAGCAGGAATTGTGATTAATACACGTAATACTGGAATGAAGCGACATAATAATACTGCCCATGCACCATAACGCTTAAACCAGTCATTTGCGCGCCTTACATCTTTACCCTTAAGTTTAAACCATTTACCATGTTTATCTACAAAACGATAAATACTTTCTTCGTTAATTAAACGGCATAAATAATATAGGATTAATAATCCAATAAATGATGCGATTGTTGATATAAGGAATAAAATTGGTATTGATAAACCCGACTTAACTGACATTAAACCAGCAAAGGTAAGAATGATTTCAGATGGGACAACAGGTAAAACATTCTCTAATAAGATGAGAATAAAGATTGCTGTATAACCCCACTTACTTATAAAATCAGTGATTAATTGTTCCATTTATATTCAAGAACTCCTTTTATTAAAAGCATTATTTGTGAAATTAAAAATTCATAGTAAATTTATTATAATAAAATTTACTATGAATTGCTTGTATAAACCTATGTGTATTTTTATTTAAGAGCTTTTAAATAAGAATGATACAACTTAAATGCTTCTTCATCATCTTCGATGCCATAAACATTCATACGTCCATCTTTAAATAAGGTAATTTCATAATCGTCATCTTTAATTAATTTTGCGAAAGAAGTGGATTTCACAATTTCACCGGGAAGGTGATGTGCATGTTCAAATATGCTTGATTGATATCTAAAGAGATACGTACGTCCACATAAGCTTTCAATATGCTGCTGGTGTTTCGTTTCTAAGAGTGAGTAGTGTTGATTCGCACATACCTCACACGTGTGATCTTTCAATATATCGACGTTCATCGCTTTATAATCGATATGCCACGTATCAATAGTGATTAATTTTTTTGAAAAGCCTTCCCCAGATAGGTAACGAAGCACTTCTGCAACTTCATAACTTGCAACTTGATTAATAATAGTTGGTAGTACGCCATTAATCGCACAACTTTCGCCACTTGATGGCATTTGTTTTAAGAGGCATTTTAGACATGGTCCTTTGAAATCAATGCCATAAACCGTTCCTTTATTGCCGACAGCAGCACCATATACCCAAGGAATTTGATGTTTGTGACACACTTCATTGATGAGATAACGAATTTTAAAATGATCCATCCCATCGATAACGATATCTGGTTTAACTTCATCTAGTATATCTTCAATATTGTTTGAAGTTATTTCTTGATAATACGTTTGTACGTCTACATGATGATTGATACGTGCAATATGTTCTTTTATTGCGTGTACTTTTGGTACCATATTTAGAGCGTCATCTTCAGTATAAAGCGCTTGTCGATGTAGATTAGACGTTTCAACAATATCCATATCAACAATTGTGATGTGATGTGCCCCCATACGAGCAAGTAGCTCGGCAACATGACTACCTAATGCGCCGGCACCTAGAATAAGTAGCTGTGCATTAGAAAGGGCATGCTGTCCTTGTTCACCAAAAGGAGAAAATCTCATTTGACGATTGTAACGTTGCATTATAAGAATCCTAAACCTTCAGTTGGGCTTGATGCTTGGGCAGTATATTTTACTGGGATTCGTCCAGCTTCATAAGACAAGCGACCAGCATGAATACCTAATTTCATTGCTTCTGCCATCTTCACAGGATCTTTCGCACCTGATACAGCTGTATTGAGTAGAATACCGTCAGCTCCTAATTCCATCGCATGACATGCATCTTTCGGAGAACCAATACCAGCATCAACGATAACTGGCACATTTGAGTTTTTAATAATGTAACTTAAATTAAGTTGGTTGTTTATGCCGCGACCAGTTCCGATTGGAGATGCTAATGGCATAACGGCATGCACACCTAAATCTTCTAAACGTTTAGCTAAAACAACGTCATTAGAAATATATGGACATACAATATAACCACGCTCTAGCAATACTTTACAAGCTTCATATGTTTCAAATGGATCAGGTAATAATGTTTCATCATCACCGATAACCTCAACTTTAATCATGTCACATACACCTGCATGTTTAGCGATTTCTGCAATACGAATGGCTTCTTCAGCAGTTTTTGCGCCAGCAGTATTTGGAAAAGTTATAAAGTCTTTTAAATTAATGTTTGCGAGTGGATTAGGTAAATTCTTGTCATACAAATTCATACGTCTTACTGCGAAAGTAAGTACATTTGTTTCTGAAGCTTTAATCGCTTCTGTTTGTATGTCTTCATTTTCAAACTTTCCTGTACCTAGTAATAAACGAGATTGTAATTCTAAATTTCCAATTTTAAACATTTTATCCGCCTCCAACAAATTCTAATAATTCTAATTGATCATCTTCACGTACCGTGTGTTGATGATAATCTTCTTGTTTAATTAATGTTTTATTATGTTCAACAATGACACGTTCTGGGTCTAATTCTAGAGAGATGAGCACTTGATGAATGGATTGCTCAGTGTCGAACGTGAATGCATCCCCATTAATAATGCATTTCATGATTTAACCTCCTTGAGACATTGAAAGATTCATAGCGAGTTGGTTTGACTCCAGTTAATAGCCAGTTTGCAATGTCACGACCAATAACAGGGGACAATAAAATACCGTTACGATAATGACCGGTAATGACATATAATCCATCGTCAACTCGGTCCATAATTGGTAATTCACCGTCCGTATATGGACGTACGCCAGACCACTGCTTCATGATACGTGCGTTTGCAAGTTCAGGTATACGTTCTGTCGCATAGTGTTTTAACCATGAGACGCCTTGTTCCGTATTACCCACAGAATAATTATCAAATTCGCTAGTAGCACCAATTAAGTAGCGATTAGGCGCTTTCGGAACTATATAGCATCCATTTGTCATAAATACCGTTTGCTGTAAGTTTAAATCGTCATGTTCCATAAGAAGCACTTCACCTTTAACGCCGACAACCTCACGAGGCAATTGATATTGTTTTAACAATTGAGATGACCACGCACCACCTGCGACAATGACTTTCTTCGCATATAAATCACCTTGAGATGAAACGATTTGATAGTAACCATTCTGACGAATAATATCTGTTACATTTGTATTGAAGTAGCGTGAAATACGACGCTGTTGTAAGGATTTAAACAGTGCTTTCGTATAATGATTTGCATTGATTTGTCCATCATTTGGAATGTAGATTGCCATTTCAGATGCAACCACACTACCACTAGTTAAATCTGCTAATTCATCGTCTGATAGTTCAATTACATTGTTATCTAAGGCATGTAAGAATCGAAATTGTGAGCGCAAATGCTCCACATCTTCAATTTGATTTGCGATTTTAATCAATCCTGATGCTTGATATTGAATATCTATTCCAGTTTCATCTTGGAGTGTTTCGCATAATTCAGGAAAACATTCACGTGACTCTAGAGCGAGACGAAATAAGTCGCTGTCTTCTGTAAATTCATTTTGTGCACCTAACATGCCTCCAGCTTTATATGAAGCATGTTTACCAGGTATATCACGGTCGACAATTGCAATGTCGAGTTGCGTATGACTGAGGTGTCTCGCAATGGACATTCCGATAACACCAGAACCAACAATAAGTACGTCATGCATCTTTCAACCACTCCTTTCGTAGATGTTGAATTTGTTGTAAAGATGCGTTCATAAAATAAGAAATTGCACAAATTCCTGCAAAGCCATTTGGAAGCCGTTGTATCGTATCTTCAGTTATACCTCCTATGGCATAGACTGGAATCGGAACTTGTAACACGGCTTTGATTTCAGTCATTGATCTAGGCTGCTGATTTGGCTTAGAAGCCGTGGTAAATATATGACCATAAAAGACATAATCTAATTGATGTTGATAAGCTTGTTTCACCGAGTTAATAGTGTGCGTCGACATGCTTACTTCAACATCAGGATGTTGTGCTTTATAATCGAACGCTAATGTGTCCATTTCGCGACAGTGCAAGCGTTTAAGTTTTAAGGATTCTAATAAATTAACATCGCTATGGATAATAATTTTGTTTCTTGGAAAGCCAGCAGCAATTAATTTTTTTAAAAAGGAAAATAAATCATCATTAGACATAGGCGTACGAAAGAGTAAACCATCGATGCCTTTACTAATTTCAATGAAATGTTGTAAGTCTGCTTCTGTTAAATGTTTATAAGTTGTTATCGCAATAAAGATGTCTATCACCCCTAATAAATGAAAAAACGCTATCTCCTTCGTAGGAAATAGCGTTAGTCTCTATGTAACGATATGTGTAAGCCACTTTCCTACGCCAGTACAAACTGGATCAGGTTCCAGGAATTATAAAGTTCTTTCTTTACTCTCAGCCTTAAACAAAGGCACTTCCAGTGGATAAATTATCTATTTAATTTTAAATAATAATAAGTCGCGTTTCATTTCAAGTTCATTCTACAATTTTTTTAAATGGAGTTCAAATTTTAATGAATATTGAGATTGCAAAGCGTAAATACGAATTTAGTGAATAAAGTAATCAACGATGTACAATTTAATAAAAGAACTTTTAAACAAGATGTTGAAAACGATTTCAAAAACTGGTAATATTATTAAAAATAAATGCTGAAACCTTATGATGGTAAGGGTTTTAAGGGAGTTATTTTTACAAATAGGGAGTCTCGTGATTATATTAGACAACATATTTAGAATCAACAAATTAAAGGAAGTAGGAAAAAGAGGATATGGTACAAAGACAAAAGAAAAGTAGTGTTCGTTGGTTTTTCGCATTAGCATTTTTTATCATAGGTGTTATTGCCTACATGGATAGATCTAACATCTCATATATTGCCCCACAAATGATGGAAGATTTACATATGACAAAGCAACAATTTGGTCTGTTAGCTTCATTCTTCTCATTAGGTTACGCGTTAATGCAAGTACCTTCTGGTATGTTAGCTGAGAAATTTGGACCTCGTAAGATGATTACAATCGCTTTAGTATGGTGGAGTGCTTTCACTATCTTTACAGGTATGATTAAACATCACGGTTTATTATATTTAGTGCGTTTCTTATTCGGTATTGGTGAAGCGCCAATGTATCCATCAAACGCTGTGTTTAATGCAAACTGGTTCTCTAAAGATGAGAAAGGTAGAGCATCTAGTATGTTACTCGCTGGTTCTTATTTTGGACCTGTATTAGCGCCTGTGATTACTATTGCTATTGTAAATGCATTTAATTGGCAAGCTGTATTTTACATCTTCGGTGCTGTAGGTATTTTAATTGCAATATTATGGGGAATCATTGCGAAAGACTTACCAGAGCAACACCGTATGGTTAATGACGCTGAGAAACATTTCATTATGGAGAATCGTGACCTTGTTCAAACAAGTAAATCACTACCACCTTGGAATCAATTCTTCCGTCGTGTAAGTTTCTATGCGATTGCAGGTCAATACTTTGTAGTACAATTCGTTATTTCATTATTCTTAATTTGGTTACCAACTTATTTAACTGAGCAATATCATGTTGAATTTAAAGACATGACAATTAGTTCATTACCTTGGTTTATCATGTTTATTTTAATTTTATCTGCTGGTGCGATTTCAGATAAAATTTTACGTAGCGGACAATCAAGATTCGTTTCAAGAGGTTTAATTGCCATTGTTGGTTTCATCGTGTTCGCAGTTTCAATTTTCTTTGCAGTACATACTGAGAATTTATACGTAACGATTTTCTGGTTATCACTTGGTTTAGGTGGTATGGGTGTATCAATGGGTATGAGCTGGGCAGCAGCGAATGACATTGGTAGAAACTTTGCCGGTACAGTATCTGGTTGGATGAACTTATGGGGTAACATTGGTGCATTATTAAGTCCGTTCTTAGCTGGTGCGTTGGTTGCATCACTTGGTTGGACAATGACTTTCCAATTATTAATTATTCCAGCAGTCATCGCAGCAATTTTATGGTTGTTTGTATCACCAGACAAACCACTGATTAAAGATGAAAGTCGTGAATTAAAATAATTTCATAGAAGCTAGGACATCATTCCTAGAATCTAGCCAGTAAGTGGGTTTTAATTAATTCATTTACTGGCTTATTTAATTACATTACTTGCTAAGTGCTTTGGAACATAGATTCACTAAATGTCTATTTTGACGAATTATATTAAAATGTGATTAAAGCTTAAAGTCACATTAGTGTTTTATGTATGAGTGAAAATGGTAAGATAATATTAAATTAATCACAAAATTGAGGGTGAAATGTATGATTATTATTAATGCCAAACTTAAAGTAAGTGAAGAACATCGTGAAGCATATTTAGATTTAATGACGAACTTAGTTAAACATGCACGTGAAGAGGAAGGAAATACATTTTATAGCCACTATGAAGATGTAACTGAACGTAATACATTCGTAGTCGTAGAGAACTATAAAGATCAAGATGCGGTTGAAGCACATAACCATTCAGATCATTTTAAAGTGTTTAGCGAAAATATCGGCAAATATATTACAGAAAAACCAGTCATCGATGTTGCGGAAGCCAAATAATTAAAGAAATTTGCATAATAATATACATTACTAAGGTAGGATTTGAAATCTATGTCACAGATATGATTTCAATCCTACCTTTTTGTAAATTAGACAATGGTCATCATATAACTTAATAAAAAGTGTTATCATTGAATATGTATGTTTTATAGAAAGGAAAGATAACATTGGGAAATGTTTTAAAATCACTTATCACATTTGACACAAGTAAAGTTGACCCGATGAAGGGTGTCAGACAAGGCTTGTTATTAATTATCCCAGCACTATTAGGTTATTTCCTAGGCAATTTCGCATTAGGATTGCTTGTATCGACTGGGACATTGGCACATATTTATGTGTTCAAGAGTTCACCTCGCTCAATGATTAGAACTGTTATCTTATGCTCATTGTCATTTGCAGTATGTATGATACTGGGCACACTTACGGTTACTGAGCCGATATTATATGGCGTAACATTATTATTAGTTACAGTCATCCCATATTACATCTTCAGTGCATTGAAGATTGCAGGACCATCTTCAACATTCTTTCTTGTAACGTTTTGTTTACCAAGTAACTTGCCAATAGCACCAAATGAAGCGTTATACCGTGGTTTAGCAATTCTTGTTGGTGGTGCGATTGCTACATTAGTAGTCATCTTGACAATACTTTTCCAAAAACAAAAAATCGAAAATAGAGCGATTAATTCGGACTTTAACATGATTAAAGAATTAATGCACAATTATAATGATGTCGATAAATTTAAAGAAAGTGCAAAAACAGCGGTAACACAGTTCAAAAATTCAGATGAATTGTTAATCACTGCAACGGCTGGAGTGAACCAGAAATTGAGTCCGCGTTTCCAAAGACTGTTATTACTCCACACATCAGCACAGGGGTTATATTCAGAGTTATTGGAACTGCATGAAAAAGGTATTCGCCCTATACCAGACGAATTAGTTGAAATGATGGATGTTGCGATACGTAATGCATATCGAACAACAGCCTCTCGTGAAAAGTGGACAAAAGAAGTTCATGTAGATGAAGCGTTTGATGATTTATTACAATATATCTTGAAAATCGATGAAATTACAAACTTAGATTCTAGTCAAATTGAACATGAAGCAAGTGTTCGTAAACCGTTATATAGTCAACGTATCATTCATAATTTAACATTAGATTCAATTGTATTTCGAAATACATTAATTTATGCCGTCATTATGGCAGTAGCAATATTTATTTCGTTAGCCTTTAATATCCAAAAATCTTACTGGATACCATTAACAGCACATACAGTCTTATTAGGCATGACAACTCGACGTATGTTAGACCGT
This sequence comes from Staphylococcus sp. NWU MKU2, assembly GCF_033283605.1. Classification (NCBI taxonomy): domain Bacteria; kingdom Bacillati; phylum Bacillota; class Bacilli; order Caryophanales; family Staphylococcaceae; genus Staphylococcus; species Staphylococcus sp. NWU MKU2. The sequence continues at coordinate 10,335 of NZ_JAVSMH010000006.1, forward strand.
TCTGTTGCTCGTGGACTAGGTACTATCTTAGGAACACTTGTCTTATCAGCTATATTGTATTTCAATCCACACTTAATCATTGCCGTTATCATAATGGGTATTGCAGCAATGGTCACTGAAACATTTGTAGGTTCAAACTATGCGTTCGCAGTTATATTTATCACGATCCAAGTTATATTATTAAATGGTTTAGCATCAGATAACCTTTCAATTTCAATTGCCTACACACGTATCTTTGATGTATTGATCGGTATAGCAATCGCAGTTGTCGGAATTCTTCTTATTAACCGTCAAACAGCGTCTGCCATGTTGCCACGAACGATTGCAGAAGTGGTTCGTAAGGAAGCGGTCATCTTCCAATATTTATTCTCAGAGAATCACTACCAAGATGATTTACGTGAAAGAGATGAAAGTTTAGCACTTTCAGTGAAAATGAGTAACATGACTCAAATCAACAATTCAGCAAGTGGTGAATTGTTCTCTAATCAAGAAGTGATTCGTTATTATTATCCAAGTATATTTGCCTTAGAAGAAATTAACTTTATGTTAATGCGTGCGATGCAAGATCATCAACGTCAACGTATTTCAGATCAGCAAATGGGGGAATACCTAGTTACTTTTGAAAATTTAGCGAAACATTTCGAACTTCAAAGCCGACTTGAAATTAATGAACTTTCCGATTTACCTCAATATAATTACATTAAATCGGCATTAATGAGACTTCAAAACAATTGCGTGCATACGCGTAAAGATATAGACGATGTTGAAAATGGTGTGGCGATTAAAGCATAGTCCGATAAACAAGTTTCACTCGGAACGATAGTGGTAAAGCAAACTATCAAGTTAAAAAGGAGTTTGATAGGATGCCTTGGACGATGGATGATTATCCGAATACGTGGAAGAACTTCGATGAATTAGAACGTAAGAAAGCAATTGATATTGGTAATGCTATGTTAAAAGATGGTTATAAAGAAGGCGATGTTATACCGATTGCTACACAGCAAGCTAAAGATTGGTATAAAGATGCGACGAAAGATGAGCTAGATGAATTAAAACATAAACACATTACCCAACACCAAAAAGATCAATCCGCAAACCCAAAACTAAATGACGAAAATGTACATGTCTATTTCGAAGATGATGAATGGAAAGTGAAAACAGAAGGTGCGAAACAAGCGTCTGATACGTTTGAGAAGAAAGCAGACGCCACTAAACGCGCACAAGACATCGCTGATAATCGTGGTACTAAAGTCATCGAACATAATAAGAATGAAACATCATAATTAATAGTTGCAAACCTTTATGTCTGGACGCATTGTTCAATATAAAGGTTTGCATTTTTAATTATAAATTTAATTGTTAAAAATAATGTGAAATCAAAGAGTATTATTTTTAGTTCATTTTGCAATTCGCTATAATATACAGTGATGATTAAGGAGGAAATACTATGTATGTAGAAAGAAAACCATCATTGTATATAGAAGAATTACGAAGTGAATTTAAAGATAACTTACATCATTTTAAAGATGGAGACGAAGCCTTCGATAGACTTATTGGCTTCGTAGAACTGGACCACTTATACTCCTCAGCCTTAAAAGAAATCAGTACAAAATTAGATATTCTAGATGACAACTTTAATCACGTTTATAAACACAACCCTATTCACCATATGGAACGCCGTGTGAAAGAGATGAACAGCTTAATTAAAAAGTTGCACCGCAAACAACTAGATATTAGTGCAGAAAGTGCTCGTGAACATATATTAGATATTGCAGGTATTCGCGTTGTTTGTAACTATTTAGAAGATATTTATGTCATTGAAAAGATGCTATTAAAACAAGAGGATGTCAAACTTCTTAAACGTAAAGACTATATTAAAAATCCAAAAGACAACGGTTATCGTAGCTTACATATTGTTGTGTCTATCCCAGTATTCTTATCAAATAAAGTTGAAAAGCTTCCCGTGGAGATTCAAATTAGAACCATTGGCATGGATATGTGGGCAAGTTTAGAACATAAAATTCGCTATAAAAATAATGCGAGTACGGATGATTATAGCGATATGTTAAAAGACTGTGCACTTGAAATTGCAGATGTAGAATCTAAAATGCAATCGATACATTCTGCGATTTCAGATAATAACTAAGCGATTAGTTTAGAGTATAACTTGATGAATTGTACGTAACTTGCAACAATTCTATAAGTTATACTTTTTTAATTTGACTCAGTTTTGATAATTTTGTGATAAAATAATAATTTAGTAATATAGCAATTTTTGAGGTTGATTATGAACAGAAAACATTTCAAAACACAAATTTATCAATTGAAAAATTATCATAACGAACAAGTCGAAGTAGCATTTGCCGGGAATCAAACTTCAAACAGGGCAATTGTCTTTTTACATGGGGCAATCATGACCTATCGCATTATGACGATGTTTGAACCGTACTTTAGAGAATATAAGATGATCTTTATTAACTGTCCAAGTCGTGGCAAAAGCTCAAGTATCGATCGCAATAATCACACATTAGATGATTACTCTGAACGAATTGAAGACGTTTTGGAACAAATTGTTTCGTCACAACATCTTGAAAAGGTCATGGTCATTGGTTACTCGATGGGTGGTATGATTGGTACACGTTTGTTGAAATATAATACATTGCCCATATCGCACCTTGTTTATTTAAGCAGCGCAGCTAAAATTACGCCAAACACAAGTATGCTAGCACGTTTGTTCTCGACAGATAGTAAACGTGATCACTTTAAAGATGAAATTACCGCAATTAAAAATTTGCCACAATATATATTAAAAAAGACGGTCTACGCACGAAAAGAAAACGGACTAGATATCTTATCATTTGTCGCCCCAATTAAAACTATCATTACAGATTTAATATATACGATAAAAGCTGATTATCTTCCAGATATAGAAGAAATTGAACAATTTCCTAAGTTACTATTTATCTCTGGCAAAGATGATGAAATCATTCCGTATACTGATTCACAAGCGACAATGGAGCAGTATAAACGCTATGGAGGAGAAACGAAAGAAATCGTCTATCCAGGTATCGGCCATATGGACTTTCCTTCTGTCCTTGAACAATTACCAAATGGTACGGTAGGCATCGTAGATCATATTAAAGATTGGATAGAAGACAAATAAGACATCCTTCAGACTTACTTTAAACTATATGTAAAAATGTCTTGCTCGTGACGTAGCGTCATGAGGTAGATTCAATGTAGGAGGTGGACACTATGTCACATTATACAGTTGGAGAGCTTGCCAATCATTTAGGAGTTACAGTTCGAACACTACAATATTATGATCGTAAAGGCTTATTGACAGCTGAACGTGCATCAGAATCAAATCGTAGATATTACAATGATGATCATATACAGCAACTACAGTTGATAGTTTTGTTGAAGCAATTTGGTTGTACATTGGATGAAATTAAAACGCTACTTTACGAAGATAGCGATATGAAGACGCTTAAAGCAATGTTGCAACTTCATAAGAAAGAATTAGAGACAACCATACATGATCAAACAAAAGCACTAAAACATTTGAACAACGTTGACCAATATATTTCAAATCACTCAAGCGCTCCAATAAATCATTTATCTGACATAGATAAAGCAATGAAACAATCGACTACATTGAAATCGTTTAAAAGTAAAGTATTGATTAGCGCAGGTATCATTGGCATTATTCAATACACAGGGTTAATCACAAGTTTAATAAGAAGTTCGAGTAAACCATTTATTGCGATAGTGCCTGTCTTAGTAACCTATGCCGTTGGATTAACAACATATTATTATAAAAATATTTCATATCTGTGTCCCAATTGCCAACATACGTTTAAGCCATCATTGAAACAGTTCATCTTGGCACGACATACTATGCAAACACGTAAATTAGAATGCCCTAAGTGTCACGAACCACATTACTGCATCGAAGTTTCAGATGAGAAGAAATAGAATTTTAATCATGGTTTTCCCGGTCCATCTGTGGCCGGGTTTTTTAAATTTATAAAAAGAAAGCGTTTGCAAAAACGTAACTTATATATTAATATACTTGTATACAAGTTGTAATTGAGTCAATAGGAGTGAAAGATGTGAAAGAAGGTTATCCAGAACAATGGCTTGGTGGCATGTCTAAAGGAGAAGGTGTCGCAGCAGAAATACGATTGCAAATTGTGAGTGGGGAAATCGAAGTAGATACGCTACTTACTGAGAATCAAGTCGCAAAACAATTTGATGTTAGTCGTTCCCCTGTTAGAGATGCATTCAAATTATTACAGACAGATCAACTTATTCAATTAGAACGCATGGGCGCTAAGGTATTACAGTTTGGTGATCAAGAGAAGAAAGAACTCTATGATTTACGTTTAATGTTAGAGTCATTTGCCTTCTCTAAGATCAAACACATTGATAGAGCACCTATAACTAAAGAGATGCGTAAGCACCTTGAAATGATGAAAGTAGCAGTTAAATTCGAAGATGCTGAAGCATTTACACAACATGACATTCAATTTCATGAAGCCATGATTAACGCATCCAATCATCAATATTTACAAACATTCTGGAATCATTTGAAACCTGTAATTGAAACACTCGTATTACTATCTATGAGACATCGCATGGAGCAGGATAAAGCGGATTTTGAACGCATTCATAGTAACCATGAGGTGTTTATTGAAGCGGTAGAACAATATGACTCTACAAAATTAAGAGAAGCTTTCCACTTAAATTTCGATGATGTTGGCGAAGACATTGAAAGTTTCTGGCTAAGATAAATAGAAGAAAGAAGGAATAATATGAAATACATGATTGGTGTTGACATAGGGACAACAAGTACGAAATCAGTATTATACGATGAAAATGGACAATTCATCATGAAACACAACATTGGCTACCCCTTACATACACCCAATGTAGATGTTTCTGAAGAGAACCCTGACGAATTGTTTGATGCAGTACTAATGACTGTGAAATATGTTGTCAGAGAAGCAAATATAAAAAAAGAAGACATCAAACTAATTTCATTTAGTGCACAAATGCATAGTCTGATTGCACTCGATACACAACATCATCGTTTGACTGAAAGTATTACATGGGCAGACAATCGCGCGAGTAAATACGCTGAACTAATTAATAAAGAACATCATGGCTCAGACATATACCAACGCACAGGAACACCAATTCATCCGATGTCACCACTATCTAAGATATTCTGGATGAAGCATGAACAATCAGATATTTATAAACAAACTGCCATGTTCGCAGATATAAAAACTTACATATTCTATCAACTATTTGAAAAATATGTCATCGATTACTCAATGGCGTCAGCTACTGGCATGTTCAATCTTAAAGAACTTGACTGGGATAAAGAGGCACTTGAATTGTTGGGTATTACTGAAGCACAACTACCACAACTGGTACCTACGACACATATTCTTAAAGGTATAAAGAAACGCTATGCAACTTTAATGGGCATTGATGAGAATACACCTATTATTGTAGGTGCAAGTGATGGTGTTCTCTCTAACTTAGGAGTGAATAGTTATAAAAAAGGCGAAGTCGCTGTCACAATCGGTACATCTGGCGCGATTCGAACAGTCATTAATAAACCTCGCACCGATTATAAAGGACGTATCTTCTGTTACGTACTAGATGAAGAACATTATGTCATTGGAGGACCAGTAAACAACGGTGGAGTTGTTCTGAGATGGTTAAGAGATGAACTCCTTGCAAGTGAAGTTGAAACTGCCAAACGTTTAGGCGTTGATCCATATGATGTACTGACTAAAATCGCAAGTCGGGTTAAGCCAGGTGCAGAGGGTCTCATCTTCCATCCGTACCTTGCAGGTGAACGTGCACCATTATGGAACGCTGATGCACGTGGTTCATTCTTCGGTCTTACACTCTCGCATCAAAAGGAACATATGATTCGTGCTGCTTTAGAAGGTGTACTCTATAATCTCTATACAGTTTATCTTGCACTTATAGAAGTAATGAACGAAACACCAAGTACAATTAAAGCAACAGGAGGATTTGCTAAGAGTGAAGTCTGGCGTCAAATGATGGCAGATATCTTCGACACAGACCTTATCGTGCCTGAAAGCTATGAAAGTTCTTGTTTAGGCGCTTGTGTACTAGGTTTGAAAGCATTAGGGGAAATTGATGACTTCTCAATTATTGAAGAAATGGTCGGGACAACGAATGCACATCAACCTGATTCAGAAACCGTTCAAGTGTATCAACAGTTAGTTTCAATCTTCATTAATTTAAGTCGCTCATTAGAAGAACGTTATGCAGAAATTGCAGATTTTCAACGTAAGCACATGGAGTAAATTAATTAATTAAAAAAAGAAAACATTGGGAGGATTTACTATGTTTGGAGATATTTGGCCACTTATCAGTGTTGTTATCGGGATTTTATTACTATTATCATTAATTATATTCTTGAAATTGAACACATTTATTTCATTAAACGTCACTTCTGTCGTGACTGCTATACTACTAGGTATGCCATTAAATAAAATAATGGAAACTATAGAAGCGGGAATGGGAAGTACGCTTGGCCACATTGCATTAATCTTTGGGTTAGGGGCAATGCTTGGTAAATTACTTGCAGATGGTGGCGGTGCGAATCGAATTGCCGACACATTGATTGCTAAATTTGGACCTAAACACGTGCAATGGGCAATGTTGATTGCAGCATTTATCGTGGGTATCGCATTATTCTTCGAAGTAGGTTTAGTCTTATTAATTCCGTTAGTGTTTACGATTGCTAAACGTGCAAAAGTATCACCACTTAAATTAGGTTTACCAATGGTGACAGCTTTATCAGTAACACATGGTTTCTTACCACCCCACCCTGGACCAGTCGTTATCGCTAAAGAACTAAAAGCGAATGTGGGAGAAGTATTACTATTTGGAATCATCATTGCAATTCCAGTGACGATTATTGCTGGACCTGTATTTAATAAAATTGCACAAAAAATTATCCCTTCAGCATACACTCGTGAAGGTGATATATCAGCATTGGGTTCTCAAAAAGAATTTAAAGAATCTGAAATGCCAGGTTTTGGATTAAGTTTATTTACAGCAATATTGCCAGTGATCTTAATGTTAATTTCAACTATCGTTCAATTAATCACTGGCCATGAAGAAGCTAAAAATTTATTTGAACAAATTGTTTACTTCATAGGTACGGCTGGTACTGCAATGTTAATTTCAGTTATCTTCGCTATTTTCTCAATGGGCTTGAACCGTGGCAGAAAGATGGACGACATTATGAAGTCAGTTACAAATGCCATCTATCCAATTGGCATGATGATCTTAATCATTGGCGGTGGTGGCACATTCAAGCAAGTATTAATTGATGGTGGCGTGGGTGATACAATCGCAAAAATGTTCGAAGGTTCTACAATGTCACCTATCTTACTTGCTTGGATAGTAGCAGCAGTATTACGTATTGCATTAGGTTCAGCTACAGTAGCTGCAATCTCTACAACAGGTATCGTTTTACCATTATTACAACATTCTGACGTTAATGTCGCACTCGTTGTACTTGCAATAGGAGCCGGAAGCGTGATCCTATCTCACGTAAATGATGCAGGATTCTGGATGTTTAAAGAATACTTCGGCTTAACCGTCAAAGAAACATTCCTAACTTGGTCACTACTTGAGACAATCATCTCATTATCAGGTATCATCTTTATATTATTTATTAGCTTGTTTGTATAGGGTTAATGTTGAATGCAAAATGTAAAGCCACTCCAACGAGTGGCTTTTTTTATTAACACTGATATGACAAGTCTAGATTGCAATAAGAAAGTAATTTATGATTAATATATTATCTGTTAAATGATATATTATTCTATGAAATAAAAATTTACTGAGGGTATTTGAATGTCAAAAGTTAAAAAGATAAATGTGAGAGATATTGATTTAGATTTGTTACAAAACTCTAGAATTGATGATGTAGAAAAAGAAATAGATAAATTTAAAATGATAGATAAATTAGATCTTTTAATCATCGCACTAATTTGGGGTATGATTTTCATCATTGATTTTCAATATAGTGAATACGTTATTTTAATCGTATCATTCATCGGTTTAATCTATGCTTTTTTATGTAACGAGTATATTAAAAAAAGCAAAATATAACATTGCACAATTATTGATGCATTATAGCAATCCACCATTATTTGATAAGCATACACAAATCAAAGTCGTTCAAAGTAAATTTACTGAGTTCAATATATATATGATGTTTGGGGTATTCGGGTCACACTTTATCGTAAGTATTTTAAAAATAATCGATCATGTGTTTTTAAGTTGAAATTGAATAGAACTTAAACGCAAACTTCAAACAATTGGTTATCACAAGCTATCACTAGGAAAGAAATAAAAAGAGTGATAAACTAACAAATGATATAAAAGACAGAATGTGCAAAGGAGTTACTTGAGTTTGAAACAGATAAAAAAAGCAATCATACCTGCTGCTGGTTTAGGGACGCGATTCTTACCAGCTACTAAAGCGATGCCTAAAGAAATGCTTCCTATTCTAGACAAACCTACAATTCAATACATAGTGGAAGAGGCTTCTCGTGCAGGAATTGAAGATATTATCATCGTAACTGGTAAACATAAACGCGCAATTGAAGATCATTTTGATAATCAAAAAGAATTAGAAATGGTTCTTGAAGAAAAAGGAAAAGATGACCTACTTGAGAAAGTACAATATTCTACAGACTTAGCAAACATCTTCTACGTTCGACAAAAGGAACAGAAGGGATTAGGACATGCGATTCATACAGCACGTCAATTTATTGGAAATGAACCATTTGCAGTCTTATTAGGTGATGACATTGTTGAATCAGAGACACCAGCTATCAAACAATTGATGAACGTTTACGAAGAAACAGGTCATTCAGTCATTGGTGTTCAAGAAGTACCAGAGAGCGTTACTCATAGATATGGTATTATTGATCCATTAGAAAAAGAAGGCCGTCGTTACGAGGTAAAACAATTTGTTGAGAAACCGAAACAAGGTACAGCGCCTTCAAATCTAGCCATCATGGGACGTTACATCTTAACACCTGAAATATTTGACTATCTTGAAACACAAAAAGAAGGCGCTGGAAATGAAATTCAGCTCACTGATGCGATTGAACGTATGAATAGTGATATTCCAGTTTATGCATACGACTTTGATGGCGATCGTTACGATGTTGGAGAAAAATTAGGCTTCGTTAAAACAACGATTGAATATGCACTTAAAGATCCAAAGATGAAAGATGAACTCATTAAGTTTATAAAAGAATTAGGATTTTAATATAATGATACAAAAGAAGACCCCATAAGCACTTAAGTGATCAGCTTAAATGTTTATGGGGTTCATCTTTGATGTAAAAAACATCGCACCTATACTTCTTTAGAGACATTTCGACTTAATTAATACTTAGTTAAAGCATCAGAGAGTAAGTATTAATTAAAAATTTTGTAATAGCTTATTTCCTAAAAATATAGTTCATAATACACCTGACATATGGTAAAGAATTATGGGTTCTTCTTTGGATTACGTAATCTTGGCTGTTTGATTCATGTTGAGTTGACTGACATGTCACGAGCATTATGAACATATATCAAGAAGTATAAATTCCACTCATCTCAGTTTCCGCTAAGATGAGCTTTTTGGGAAATATAATATGTAATGGTTATACTTCCCAACCTCCTCAAAAACTCTATGTATTAGATGTATATCTAATACACTTAAATTGTACAATATATTATTCAGATAGAATACCTGTCGTAATATCAAATCTTTAGCTAAAAATATCAATCTTTTTACTTCATTTAAAATTTATTGAAAAAGAAAGAGACCCACCTTACTCTCCAGTTAAGATGCGCCTCTAACGAATTTTATCAGTTGAGAGCTTATTATCCCCCTCATGCATCAGATCGATCTAATGTGAGTTAATTATACTGCAAACATAATGGCGCCCGTTATCAAAAGATGGACAGAAAGTATCAATAATTGGTGGATTTCTTAAAATGCAAATTTGCTTTAAAATTCTAACTAAATATGTTCAATTTAAGTTTTAAAAAACTTATACATACTTTTAGATAAGAGGATTGATGAAAATGTAAGTTTTGATAAAATTATAATTAATAAAATAAAAAGGTGTGGGTCTTTTCTATGAAAAAGGTTATAAATGTTGTTGGCGCTATAATTTATTCAGAAGGGAAAATCTTATGTGCACAACGTAGTGAAAACATGTCATTACCATTAATGTGGGAATTTCCAGGTGGCAAAATTGAGCCTGAAGAATCTGAAAAAGAAGCTTTAATCAGAGAAATACAGGAAGAGATGAAGTGTGATTTAGTTGTCGGTGACAAAGTGACTACAACTGAACACGAATACGAATTTGGCATTGTAAGATTAACTACTTTTAAGTGTACATTAAATAATCAAATGCCTACGCTAACGGAACACAAAGAAATCAAGTGGTTACATGCTGGTGAATTAAAAACACTTCAATGGGCACCAGCAGATATTCCAGCAGTAGAAATGATTTCAACTGGTGAAGAATAATGGCTAATAATATAGTAGATAGTTTAAAGCAGTCATTGAATAAAGGTTTTATAGATAAAAACGTTGTTCACGAAGGTAATTTGAATCCCAAAATATTAATAAATAATAAAAATCAAAACGTATTAACAACTATTTTAAATGAGTTAAACAAATGTAATACATTTTATATATCAGTAGCGTTTATTACTGAAAGTGGGTTAGCAAGTATTAAATCAGCACTCTATGATTTAAATAAAAAAGGAATTTCAGGAAAGTTAATTACTTCGAATTATTTAGGATTTAATACCCCTAAAATGTATAAAGAATTATTGAAACTAAACAATGTTGAAGTACGCTTAACAGACATTGAGGGTTTTCATGCGAAAGGATATATATTTGACCATGATAATTATTCTTCTATGATCATTGGGAGCTCTAACCTGACATCAACTGCAATGAAAGTAAATTATGAACATAATGTTTTGTTGTCAACTCATAAAAATGGCGATTTAATACATAATGTAAGGTATCAATTTGAAGAATTATGGGATAACAGTATACCTTTAGATGAGAAATGGATTGAAGACTATGAATTATCATTTAGTCCGAAACTCTATAAAAATTTATTTGAAATCAATAGTGAGCAAAACACATTATTAAACAAATTTAATAAAACCAATGAAATAAAACCAAACATCATGCAAGAAGAAGCTTTGATGTCTCTAAGACAATTAAGAGAATCAGGTGAACATAAAGGGTTAGTTATATCGGCTACTGGAACTGGTAAAACTATTTTATGTGCATTGGATGTAAGGAATTATAAGCCTACTAAATTTTTATTTATTGTTCATAATGAGAGTATTTTAAAGAAAGCTCGCCAAGAATTTATAAAAGTATTTCCCCATGAAAATCCGCAAGAGTTTGGTTTATATACAGTTACTCATAAAGAACAAGAAGCAAAATATGTTTTTGCAACTATTCAATCTTTAAGTAGAAATGATAATTACAAAAACTTTAAAAAAGACGCATTCGATTATATAGTTTTTGATGAAGCGCATCGTACTGATGCTAAAACATATCAAATTATTTTTAATTATTTTAATCCTGATTTTATGTTAGGTATGACAGCAACTCCGGAGAGAACAGATGATGGAAATATATTCAAATTATTTGATAATAATATTGCATATGAAATTCGATTACCTAAAGCCTTGGAAAGCAAAATACTTTGTCCATTTCATTATTATGGAGTTACCGATTATGTACATAATGGCATAGAAAGTGATGATTTTACTGATTTAAAAGATTTAACTTCTGAAGAAAGGGTTAGTCACATAGTTGAAAAAGCAAACTATTACGGTTTTTCAGGTGATACATTAAGAGGGTTAATATTCGTTAGTAGAAAAGAAGAAGCTATTGAAATAGCAGAAATGCTGACAGCTAGAAATATTCCAAGTAAGTCACTGATTGGTAGTGATAGCCCTAATAAAAGAATGAAAGTAACAAATGAACTAATTAATGGTGAAATTAATTATATCGTTACAGTCAATTTATTCAATGAAGGTATAGACATTCCAGAAGTGAATCAAATTTTAATGTTAAGAGGTACACAATCTAGTATTATATTTATTCAACAGTTAGGTAGAGGATTGAGAAAAAGTTCTGAAAAAGAATATGTTACAATCATAGATTTTATAGGTAACTATAAAAATAACTATCTTATTCCAATAGCTTTGTCAGACAATCAATCTCAAAATAAAAATGCATATCGTGAGTTTTTAAGTAACCCTAATAAAATAGAAGGTATATCTACGATTAATTTTGAAGAAATCGCTAAGAAAAAAATCTATGATTCTATAGATAATGCTAAATTAAATAGTGTAAAAATTATTATTGATGCATATAAAACTGTTGAAGAACGAATAGGTCATACACCAATGCTTATGGACTATATTGAACAAAATTCGATTGACCCTCAGGTTATTTTATCTAAATTTAGCAGTTATCATGAATTTTTAAAGAAATATAAATATACGCAAATGGAACTCTCAGATGATGCAACAAAAAATCTATGTTTCTTATCAAGAGAAATATCACCTGGATTAAAAAATTCGGATTATTTAGTACTTGAATATATAATCAATAAAGGTCAAATAGGTGAAGAAATATATGATGAATTGAATTATCTTAATAATGAGGATATTAACACTTCTTTAAAAATATTAACATTAGAATATTTTGGTCAAGCAGAACATGCGAGATATGGTAGTCCAATTATAACTAAGAATGGAAATAAATATAGTTTGAGCGCTTCATTTAAAAAACATTTGGCAGATATGCAATATCAATTATATGTAGACGATTTAATTAGTTTAGCTAAATATTATAATGAGAAGTTTCAAAATTCAGGGAATGACTTAATCCTTTATAATCAATATTCGAGATTAGATTTTCTAAAATTAGTAAACTGGAGAAATGATGAAAAAAATATGAGTAATAACATTTATGGTTATAGAGTGTTAGATGATCATATTCCAGTATTTATTACATATAAAAAATCTGAAGATATAGAAGATAATATTAAATATGAAGATCATTTTATAAGTCAAGATGAATTAGCTTGGGTTTCAAGAGCAAATGCATCATTAAAAAGTAATGAAATACAAGATATTATTAACCATAAAGAGAAAAATAAAAAAGTTTATATTTTTGTAAAGAAAAGTGATGCTGAAGGAAGACTTCATTATTATTTAGGAGAAGCAGAATACATCCAAGGAACAGCTAAAGAAGAAATTCGAGATATTGGTGATAGAGTAGTAACAATGAATTTTACTATGAAGACATCAATTAGAGATGATATATATAGATATATTGTAGAAGAATAAAATTAACGATCACCATAGTGTAATTAGTCAGATTTTAAATTGCACTATGGTGTCTTTTATTATTTTGAATATATAATAATATATGTAATATACATAATGATTAGAGGGATTCAAGATGATAAAAGATATAAAAAATGTTTTGAATTTGATAAAAATGAAAAATAGTGAGGATGTCAGAACGAATAAAGATTGGGACCTAAGTGACAAGTATTCATCAATTATTGAAGAATTATTGCCCAAACAGCTAGAAAATTTATCTAATAATAAAGACCTTTTAACTACTGGAAGTGTTGGAAAGGGAAATTATAGTATGGTTCCATGGGTTACTACCTTTAACACTAATATAACTAAAAGCACTCAAAAAGGTTACTACATTGTTTATTTATTTCACCCCGAAGGCAAAGGGGTATATCTCTCTTTAAATCAAGGTTGGAGCGAAATTAAAGAAAAAACTTTTGGTGTGAAAAAAGCTAAAGAAAAAGCACTTGCCCTTTCCAAGTATTTAGCGTCATATCTGGATGATAATAACTTTGAAGTAGGTAGATTTTATTATTCAAATAATAAGGATAGTAAATATGATAAATCGGATTTGCCAAGTGGATATGCTCACGGTTCAATTATTTATAAGTATTATGATTTTGAGACTGAAGTGTATACCGAGGATATGATGATTTCAGACTACAAAGAAATGATTAAATTACTTAACGGATTAGTAAATAAAATTAATATAAATGAATATAACGCTTTATTATTAAATATTAATGAAATAGTTACAATAATAGAGACTAAAGAACTTAATGAAAGTATTAATGAAAATAAAAATATTCAAATGTCTCAAATAGATAAGCCCAAAGCTTCCACATATGCAAAAAAATATAAGACCTCTACTAAAAAACAAACTGATGACGACATTGAAAAAGCCCATAAAGAAAACAAAATAACGGGACAAATTGGAGAAAAATTAGCTTATCAATATTTTATGAATTTAATTGAAAAAAATATATCTGATAAAAATTTACAAGAACAATTTATTAATACAATTGATACATCTATGGGTGAACTGCACGGATATGGATATGACATGACTGCTTTTGATCCTCAAAATTTAGATAGTCCAGTTGAAAAATATATTGAAATTAAAGCCACTAAATCTAAAAAAGAGGATGAACCTTTTTACCTATCATTAAATGAAATATATGCCATGTATGAGAACCCTCAAAAATATTTGATATTCAGAATTATAGGATTAAATAGTAAAACACCTAAGTTTTATATTATTGATCCATATGAAAACCATGATGAATTTGAAAGTGTAGAGGATTTAATAGAGAAAGTCTTTAATGCCGAGTGTATTCAATTTAAAATATTTAATGTTAAACCATAGAATATACATCATAGTTAAGAGGGATAACATAAAAGTATAATTACCTGAACCTAAGTGCTTTAGCGCATTGTGAGTAGTTCTAAGATAGATAACGTAGCGAAGTTATAAGACTCCTAGCGGAAAAGAAAGTGTCTCAAGACTACAGGCTTGAGCCTTTCCCGCAGGAAAGCGAAATAACTTAAGCAAGTGAATATCTATCTAAGAACTACTTTATAGCCCCCTAGGCAAGTATATCGACTTAAGTGAAATATAAATCCTTTTATATTCCACATACATAAATTCCTTCAATAGCTTTCATTTTCAAAAAAGTGAACTATTTGTGAAAAGTATCACAAAAGACTTTAAAAATTTTTAAAAGGGTGTATGATAAGAATTGTAAGGAATAAGTAATGGGAAGTGATACTGATGAGAAAAGTAATTGAAGAAGTTGTTTTTTCTGATGAAGGCAGTTACGACATTTATTTGAAAACTGGTGTTAATCAAGGAATGATCGGTGATATTAAAGATGGCTACTTGACTATCGATTCAATTCCATATATTGATGCAGAACGACTATATTACTATGGACTCGAACGTAAAACACTCGTTACAAATTAATACAAATTGAATGGCCTCCTATTAACATTCAAGAACCTTATATGCCTTCGTTGGTGAGCAGTCGAAGTCATACCATAAATATACCCCTAATCATTCTGGAATAATGTGTTGAAAGCCCGTATCTTACCATAGAGATACGGGCTTCAGTGTATTATAAATCTTTGAAATTCTTCTTAACTTCATTATATTGATATTCTTGATTATATAACTTAAACTTGTAGCCTTCTTGACTAGAGAATGGCATTCTTACACGTGGAATTTGGTCCAATTGTGCGATAAATTCTCTCTCTTGGCGTGTACGTTGCTTCACACTCATATTCATCCATTCTTCTTCACTATATAAATCGATGAAATGAAACGAGAAACTTGTTCTACTCTTTTCAGCACGTAACGCTTGAATACGTTCTTCAAATGTCATTGTGTATCCTCCTATCTTTCTATATGCCCAATGATTTAATTACATATATTAACTTTAATACGTTTTCTTAAAGATTACAATTCATCTTAGTATTTTCATAATAATATTTCCTGGGAATTGTCTTAAAGGTTTAATGCATTTTAAATAAGGTAATGTATTTTATGAATCTAAAGTAAAGGATGAAGTGAAATGACAGAATTAAACGGACGCGTAGCAATTATTACCGGTGCAAGTAGTGGTATCGGAGCAGCAACAGCAAAAGCACTTGAGAAGCAAGGTGTTAAAGTCGTATTAGCAGGACGTAGTCATGATAAATTGAATACGGTAGCGAAAGATATGAATGAAGACAATATACATATTGTACCTACAGATGTGACAAACCAAGTAGAAGTAGATGCATTAGTAGCAAAAGCCATCGATGTATTTGGACACGTGGATATCTTCGTAAATTGTGCAGGTGTCATGCGTTCATCAAAAATCACAGACTATCAAGTTGAGTCATGGGATTCAATGGTTGATACGAATATTAAAGGACTTCTATACAGTCTCAATGCGATATTACCTAAGTTTGAAGCACAAGGGTCAGGACATGTGGTAAATTTAGCATCTATATCTGCGAATGAAGTATCTAAAGAAAGTGCATTATATAGTGCAACTAAATCCGCTGTACTGATGATTTTTAATGGCTTAGAAAAAGAATTAGCAAAAACAGGGATTAAAACAACAAGCATATTACCAGGAATGGTAGATACACCAATGACAGAACGCAGTGACTTTGGTGGTCGTAAGAAACTAGATCCTGAAAATATAGCTGATGCGATTGTTTATGCACTAACACAACCAGCACATGTCAATGTAAACGAAGTGACTGTGCGACCAGTATAATAATAGTCATAGGTGTTTCTTGTCATTTGGCAAGAAACACCTTTTTTGTAATCTTTATCGTGATACACTGGTAATGAAGGACGATAGTGGGGATAACTAAGATTTAGAGGAGTGACAAAGATGGAGAAACGTCTTTATAACTTATTAGAATTATTAGTTAGCTATAATACGGAGAGTCCACCTGGACGTAATACAGACCCTTTGCAAGATGAGATTGAAGAATTATTAAAAGCACTTGGATTTAGTATTCAACGGGAACAACTTTATAAGAATGATAGTGTCATTGTCGCGACTTTGAAGGGGAGTGACCCTTCCGCACCTAAACTTATATTAAATGGCCATGTAGATGTGGCATCAGTAGATGATGATTCAAACTGGACGTATTCACCATTTGAATTAACCCAAGTGGATGACTGGCTTTATGGTCGTGGAGTAAGTGATATGAAAGGTGGTATGGCGTCATTATTTTATGTTCTTGAAAAGTTACATCAAGAAGGACGCCAACCTAAAGGCGATATCATTGTACAGTCTGTCGTAGGAGAAGAAGTAGGTGAAGCAGGTACGAAACTTGCTTGTGAAATTGGACCTAAAGCTGATCTAGCACTTGTGTTAGATACAAGTGAGAATATGGTGCTTGGTCAAGGTGGTGTGATTACCGGCTGGATTACCGTGAAAAGTAAGAATACCATTCATGATGGTGCGCGTAGTCAAACCATCCATGCTGGTGGTGGGCTATTTGGTGCGAGTGCCATTGAAAAAATGACAAAAATTATTCACGCACTAAACGAATTAGAACAGCACTGGGCTGTAATGAAACATAGTCCTGGTATGCCTCCAGGTGCAAATACCATTAACCCGGCAGTGATTGAAGGTGGACGCCATCCAGCATTCATTGCAGATGAATGTCGTTTATGGATAACGGTTCATTATTTGCCAAACGAGCGATATGAAGATGTAGTTGCAAAAATAGAAGATTACTTGAATCGTGTGGCTGAGGCTGATATTTGGCTTCGAGAGAATCCATTGAAGTTTGAATGGGGCGGTGAATCAATGATTGAAGATAAAGGTGAAATCTTCCCTAGCTTCACCATACCTACTGAACATCCTGGATTTAAACAATTACAGTCAGCACATCAAACTGTTCATGGAACGGATTTAAAGCATGGTATGAGTACGACTGTAACTGATGGTGGTTGGACAGCACACTTTGGTATACCAACTATTTTATACGGGCCTGGTAGTTTAGAAGAAGCACATAGCGTAGATGAGAAGATAGAAGCATCAGAACTACAAACCTATAGTGATGTTCTCTACCAATTCTTAAATCATTGGTACGATTACCCTAAGAAATAAAATTGTTTACAAAAATAAAGGCAATGGTCATGAGCGACCATTGCCTATTTTATATGTTATTTCTTTAGAGAACGACGGATACGATTCATCCAATTCGCACGACGTTTAGACACAACTGGCATACCTGATGGTTGAGCTGAACGTTTTTTAAGTTCTTGTCCATATTTAATTGCTTCTTGCATTAAATAGACTTGTGAATTTAACGGTGATAAGTTATTTCCCACATAGTGATAATGACCATGTTCATCTTGGTAGCGTCCTTTTTGATTATCAGATAATTGTAAGTCCATGAAGTCGACTAGGCGTTTTCCAATTTCTTTATCTTCAACTGGGAATAAGATTTCTACACGTTTAATCATGTTACGTGTCATTACATCAGCTGATGATAAATAGATGCGTTCATCTCCATTGTTATGGAAGTAATAAATACGAGAGTGCTCTAGTAAACGACCTACGATACTTACCACTTCAATATTCTCACTTATACCAGGAATACCTGGTTTTAAGCAACAGATACCACGAATAATGAGTTGAATCTTCACACCGGCTTGTGATGCTTCGAATAACTTTTCAATGATGGCTTTATCCGTAAGTGAGTTCATCTTCATCATAATTTTACCGTTGCCATGTTGAAGGTGACTGCTAATCTCTTTATCAATGCGATCGATAAAGACATCACGAATATCAAATGGTGCTACGATTAATTTATTATATTCTGGTTTTACTGAGTACCCACTTAAATAATTGAAGAAGTTAATGGCATCTTCTGCAATTTGTTCATTTGTAGTGATAATACCCATATCTGTATAGAGTTTCGCAGTCTTGTCGTTATAGTTACCTGTTCCTAAGTGAACGAATGATGTTAATTCGCCACCAATACGTTTAACGACTAAAGCGATTTTACTGTGTGTCTTAAGATGTGTCATACCATATATAACGTGACAACCTGCATCTTCTAACATGCGTGCCCAGTGTACGTTGTTTTCTTCATCGAAACGTGCTTTCAATTCTACAAGTACGGTTACTTGTTTACCTTTTTCAGCAGCTTCTTTTAAACTCTTAATAATAGGTGAGTCTTTACTAACACGATACAATGTCTGTTTAATCGCTATTGTATTTGGATCGTCCGCAGCTTCGCGAATAAAGTCAACAATCGGTTCGAAAGATTCGTATGGGTGATGGAAGAAGATATCACGTTTTAATGCAAGTTCATATAAATTATTATTGCCTAAAGAACGTGGAATCTGTGGTGAATATTTTTCATAAGTTAAATAATTTAATTTATGAGATAGGTGATCGACTAAGCCGAAAATAAATGTTAAGTCTAATGGTCCATTTAAGAAATAAACATCTTGCTTATCAACTTCCAATGTTTCGATAAGCCAGTCTAAATCATCTGGATTTGCAGTACGACCATCAACTTCTAGACGTACAGCTGAACCACTCTTACGTTCTTTAAGGAAACGTTCGATTTCGATAAGTAAGTCTTCAGCGCCATCCTCATGTATCGTTAAATCGGCATTTCTTGTGATTCTGAATGTGAAGGTATTTAATACTTCATAACCAGTAAATAAATAATTGATAAAGTATGTGATGACGTCTTCAACCATGACGACATATTGTTTAGCACCTTCATTATAAGTTAAGAATCTTGGAATGAGTGACGGGATTTGCACAATTGCTGAATTAATCGCATCTTCAGTATCAATGTCTACGAAGATGTTTAAACTTTTATTATTAAGTTTAGGGAAAGGATGATACGCATCAATGCCAAGTGGTGTTAAAGTTGGCAGAATCGTTAGTTTAAAATCTCTTTCTAATTTGTTTAATAAAGGTTCAGATAATTCATGTGGTTCGCACATCACTATTTCATAATCTTGAAGTTCAGTCATTAATTCGTTATAACGTTCATATTGTGTATCAACATATTTTTTAGCTTTTTCTTGGATGGAATCAACTTGTTCTTGTGGTGTCATTTGTGCTTTGTTTTCTGGTTTGTCATAGCCCATCTTAACTTGGTCTTTTAAACCTGCAACGCGAACCATGAAGAATTCATCTAAGTTAGAACTAAAAATAGATATAAAGTTTAATTTTTCTAGTAGCGGATTGTTTTTGTCATATGCTTCTTGAAGTACGCGATAGTTGAAATCAAGCCAACTTAATTCGCGGTTGTTGTAGTATTGCGGTAAGCTAATATCATTTTCTCCCAATTGAGTTTGCATTCCAAATACACCTCGTCATTTCCTCAAATATGCGTTATTCTTTTCAATTAGTAAGTAAAAGGCATAATATCCTAACTTTAAGATAGCATACTTGTTTTAAGATTTTGTAAAGATAATGGAAACATTTCCTTTAAGTATCTTTTCAATATGTTTTTTCTGTCTGTTTGCTTGATATTCTTCTGCAATGGGCTCGCCTTCAGTATAGTAAACAGTCAATTGATAGTCCTCGTCGCCTTTTTTCTTTTTCTTCAATTCAACATCGATTACGAAGCTCGTTTGTGAAATGTTTAATGCGTTGATAAATTTAATGATGCCGCCGAGCGCTTGAATCGTATCTACTTCTTTATTGCTAAACCAATCTGTTTCTTTGCAATAGAATTTCAATAGTGATTTATTTTTGAAACTAGCGAGTAACGCTAATTTAACACGGTCTTTATGTGTATAACCGTTAATCATAGAGTTAGCAATGATGTAGTACGTGTGTGGAGAACTTGAATCTGAATCGATAAAGCTACCTAGGTAGTAAATATAAGCGCCTTCTTCAAATAGACGTTGATCGTTATCACTAATGTCTAAATCAGCGATATCAATTAATTGTGATAATAAGGATTTAGCTAATTTAAGACGTGCTTGTGAACTAACATCTTCAATCTTATATTCACGTGCTAAGAAGTGAATGGATTCTTTACGTACATTATTTTTATCGAAGACATCAGGGTAGCGTTCACGTACTTGCTTCATGACATATCCCTCACGTAAACCGTTTCTAGAGAATGTGAACTGTTTAGCGTCTACAATTTTATACAACGTTTTAAACACTGATACAGCTGGTAAGATGATGTCTACACGGTCACGACTTAGGCCGTCAAGGTTGGTTAAATCATCGCGATCACTTTTACGAATGATATCAAAAACTTCATCAATATCTTTATTCGTCATTGTATAATTGTGTACACCGCCAATAGGGTATGAATGTTCGGCTTGATGGATTCGAGCTACATTTCGTGCGGAACCACCGACACCTACAAGTGCAACCTCTTGATCTTTCAACCACTCTAAAGATTCAAATTGTTGAGATAGGAATTTCTCCATATCTTTAATAGCACCTTTATCGTTATGATCTTTGTCGTTGAAGAACTTTCTTTTAAGTGTTACGACACCGAAAGGGAAACTATGTGATTCAAATAGTTCTTTATCTTTAAATAACGTTACTTCAGTTGAACCGCCACCGATGTCGACGGATACTCCGTTTTCAATTTCAGTAGTGTGAGTAATTGCGTAATAACCATAGTAAGCTTCGTCTTCTTCGGGTACGATTTTAATATCAATACCAACTTCATTTTTAACTTCATTGACAATTTCATCATTGTTTTTAGATTGACGGATTGCGGCAGTAGCAATCGGATGTAATTCAGTTACATTGAATTTATCAGACACAGATTTAAAGCTGTGTAATGCATCAATGAGTACTTTTATGCCTTCTTTACTCATTTTATTATCTTTAGTGAGATATTCGCTTAGTCGTGCAGGCGTCTTAATGTTGAGCAATTCATTAATTCCTGATTCTTTATTAAAGTTAAAAATAACTAATCTGATAGTATTTGATCCAATATCTACTAAACCTATTCGTTCTTCCATCGTGTCCTCCTAAATGACTAGAATAATGTTGATTAAAATACACTTCTATACCTTTATTTTACCGTAATATAACACTTTGAAAAAGGGAGACTGCTATAAATATTTAGTAATAAGTAAAAATTTTGTAAGGGATTACATAAAAATAAACCTCCTCGAAGATAGAGGAGGTTTGTGCACATTTAAAAGGCTAAAATATTATGTTTAATTGTTATATTATTTCGGAATTTTAACAGGTCCACCTGGTCCTAATGGAATACCTAGTAAGTACCAAGCGATAACGAATAATGTCCATACGACACCTAACGCAAAGGTGTATGGCATTAAACTTGAAAGTAGGGAACCTAGTTTCATATTTTTATCATACTTTTGCGCGTAAGATAGAACGAGTGGCATATAAGGCATCATCGGAGTGATTGGGTTTGTAATTGAATCACCAACACGATAAATCATTTGAGTAAATGCAGGATGATAACCTAGTAATATCATCATCGGTACGAAGATTGGAGCAAGAATACCCCACTTAGCCGATGCACTACCTATAATTAAGTTAATCAAACTACTAAGAATAATGATGCCTATAATAAGCACGATACCATTTTGATGTTGAAGTAATTTGGCGCCATAGACTGACACAATAATACCAAGATTACTCCATTGTAAGAACGCTAATAATTGAGCGGCAAAGAATACGATTAATATGAAAGACCCCATAGAACCAAGAGAGTCACTAATCATACTACCTAAATCTTTCGAGTTCTTGATTTGTTTACTCAAAATGCCATAGACCATCCCAGGAATTAAGAAAATAACAAGAATCACTAAACCAACACCATTAATTAAAGGTGAGTCGTCAATGAGACTGCCTGTTTTAGCATTTCTTAACCAACTTCCTTCTGGAATACAACATACGATTAGGGCAACAATCAGTAAAAGAAATGACATGTTCGCCCAGAATAATGCTTTCTTTTCAGTTGGCGTAATATGAGATGATGTTTCCTCGTCTTCATCATAATTAGCTTGACTCGCATCATATTCACCTAAACGTGGTATAACAACCTTTGTTGTAGTGAAATAGATAACAGGAAGTACTAAGATGACACTTGCGGCAATAAAGTACCAGTTCATAGCCACATTAATCTTGACGCTATCTGAAACAATCTTCGTTGCTGGTTCAGTAAATGCATAGACTAATGCATCTTGCATACCAATTAAAAAGTTTGCGCCAAAACCACCTAATGAAGAAGCATAGGCCATTGCAAGACCGGCGATTGGGTGATAGCCAATCTTAATAAAGATCATTGCAGCAAGTGGGGGTAAGATGACTGTTGCTGCATCCCCAGCTAGACTTCCTAATATCCCAATTAAAATGATAGTCGGTACAATGATTCGCTTTGAAGCTCGGTTAACAACTGAAATCATTAACTTATCAAAATATCCTGATTTCTCAGCAGCACCGACACCAATCATCACTGCTAATACAAGTCCTAGTGCAGGAAATTCAGAAAAGTTCTTAACGGCATCATTCATAATCATAGCGATACCTTCAGTACTAAGAATACTCTTTATATGTATGGTTTCTCCATTTCCTGGATGTTTCACTGATACGTCAAAAAGAGACACAATCCAAGTGATAATAGCTAAGCCAACACACATTAAGAAGAAAAGCATTGCAGGGTCTGGTAATTTATTACCAGCTTTTTCAACACCATTTAGAAATTTATTAACTAAAGATGTTCTTTCTTTTGTATTAGTGGTCATAAAATGGCCCCCTTTGTTAGTTAACTCAAAGTATAACAAACTAATTTTTAAAATATAGCAATTTTCAGAAATTTAAGTATAAGAATTGGTTATTAATGTGATAAGTACAATAATAATTACTTATTAAATAAGATTGGAATTAAATTGTGTGATGAAGCGCTATCATTATGAGAATAAGGTTTGAGGGTGTTTGAAGTGTGGAAGATAAACATTGTATAGATGAGTTAAATTTCATTAAAGAAATTTGAAAATAGGAGTGAAAGCCGTTATGAAACGTTTAGAAAATAAAATTGCAGTCATCACTGGTGCAAGTACAGGTATTGGTCAAGCATCAGCAAAGACCTTGGCTAATGAAGGTGCACATGTACTCGCCCTTGATATTTCGGATGAATTAGAAAAAACGGTTGAAGAAATAAATCATAATGGAGGTAAAGCTACTGCGTATAAAGTAGACATCTCAGATGATAAACAAGTCCAAGACTTTGCGGATAAAGCTAGAGATGAGTATGGGCGTGTAGATGTTATCTTTAATAATGCGGGTGTAGATAATGGCGCAGGCCGAATCCACGAGTATCCTGTTGAAGTATTCGATAAAATTATGGCAGTGGATATGAGAGGTACATTCTTAGTAACCAAATTCTTATTACCGTTAATGATGGAACAAGGCGGTTCTATTATTAATACGGCATCATTCTCAGGACAAGCTGCCGACTTATATCGTTCTGGATATAACGCTGCCAAAGGTGCAGTCATTAACTTTACGAAATCCATCGCTATTGAATATGGTCGTGAGAATATTCGTGCGAATGCTATTGCACCAGGAACAATTGAAACCCCATTAGTAGACAATTTAGCTGGTACTTCAGAAGATGAAGCGGGTAAAACGTTCCGCGATAATCAAAAATGGGTCACTCCATTAGGTCGATTAGGTAAACCTGAAGAAGTAGGTAAACTTGTTGCATTTCTAGCATCTGACGATAGTTCATTTATTACTGGTGAAACGGTTCGAATTGATGGTGGTGTTATGGCTTACACTTGGCCAGGAGAAATGTTAAGTGATGATAGTTGGAAGAATTCAGTAGAATAGCAATAAATTGTAATAGTTAAAATTAAAATGAAGGTTAATATTATAACCCCAGTCTATGGCAGTAGACTGGGGTTAGTGACGTCAAATGACGTTAATCTTCATTATATTAAGCACACCACACACTAGTGTGAAAATGCGATATTTTGATGATATGACTTAAACTATCAAATTCATAATATTTTAACTAGTAACTTACCATTTTATTCTCTCATAAGCATCATCATTTAGTGAACGAACGATTTCAGTTACAAGGTGCACTGAATTTTCATAATCATCTGTGTGGAGTACTGACACATTTGAATGCATATAACGTAAGGCAACGCCAATAGAAATTGTAGGTATACCTTCATTTGCAACATGGATACTTCCTGCATCTGTACCACCGCCAGCTGTTGTATCCCATTGCACAGTAATGTAATGTCTTCTTGCAACTTCTTTAATATATTGACGTAAGCCTTGATGTGCAACATTAGATGCATCCATTAAGATTACTACAGGCCCATTTCCTAAAGTCGTCTCACTTCCAAGGTTGTTCATTCCTGGTGTATCGTATGCGACTGCAACATCCACTGCAATAGCGAGGTCAGGTTTGATTTTATTAGCAGCAACTTTAGCACCACGCAAGCCAACTTCTTCTTGCACAGTTGCCCCTGCATATAAATCTACACCGATTTGTTCATATTTAAGTCTTTTTAATACATCGATTGCAAGTGCACAACCGTAGCGATTATCGAATGCTTTAGCAGTTAAATATTTGCCATTCGCTAATTCTTCAAATTCACTATAAGGTGTAATCATATTGCCAACTTCGATACCGTGATTTTCAGCATCTTCTTTACTTCGAACACCGATATCAATGTACATATCTTTAATTTGGACAGGCTTCTTACGTTCTTCTGGGTCAAGTACGTGTGGTGGTTTTGAACCGATAAGACCACGGATTTCAGTACCATCATCTGTTGTAATGGTTACTTTTTGAGATAACATGACTTGATTCCACCAACCACCAATAGGTTGGAATTTAATAAATCCATTATTATCGATTTTAGTCACGATAAAGCCAATTTCATCTAGGTGGCCAGCTACCATAAGTGATTTTGTTCCATTGTCACTTGCTTTTTTACCAAATATGCCACCCAAACCATCTTCTATAATTTCATCACTTACAGGCTCTAAATATTCTTTCATCTTTGCCTTTACATTGCGTTCATATCCAGCAATGCCATTCACATCAGTCAATGATTTTAATAATTCAATTGATTCTTTCATATGCACACACTTCCTAACGTCATTATTTACTAACATTGTAGCATGTAGATTTTTGTTTTTCTGAAAAAATTGTTTCTAATCAAAATTATCTGGTAATGTTATACATAATAAGATAAAGTAAATGCTATAATTTAATTGAAAAATGACACAGTGGGAAGTAGATGAGTATGATGAAAAAGTTCTTTGTATTGACGATATTAATGGTGTTAAGTGTAAGTATATTAGGCGCGTGTAGTAAGGAACGCTCTAAGACATATGAAGGGGACATGGAAGGGAAGCATGTATTAACGACATTGTCTTATAAAAAGAATAAAGTAGTAAAACAATCAACGGTAACAACATTGAAGTATAATGATTTCGGTATGTCTAAGAAAGAAGCTAAGAAGACGTTCCATGATCATCATCAATTGAAAGACCTTAAAGGTGTATCTTATAGCTTAGAAAATAATCATGAAAAATGGGTTGAAACAATCGATATAAACTATAAAAAAGCAGATATTAAAGAAGTCGAGAAGTACTTCTCTTTAATGTCAACATCTAAAAATGATAAGAAGGTCAATATGGAAGGGACCGTTAGAGAATTAAAAAAATTAGACTTTAAACAAAAAAGTAATATGACAGATGAATAATGAACCAGAAAAGCTGTAACGGAGCCGGGGACATGGACATAAATTAATGTCTCAAGATCCGTTACAGCTTATTTATATCATTTAAATAATGCTAAGTGCATCATTTAAGTCGTTAATAATATCTTCAGCATTTTCAGTACCTATCGATAAACAAACCATTTCTGGAAGTACACCTGATTGACGTTGTTCCGCTTCAGTCAATTGTTGATGCGTTGTACTTGCAGGATGGATGACGAGTGATTTGGAGTCTCCTACATTTGCGAGTAATGAGAATAGTTGCAATTTATCGACGAAGCGAGCGATGTCATCAACTGATCCGTCTACGCCAAATGTCAGAATTGCACCTTGACCTTTTGGTAGATATTTTTTAGCTAAGTTATGATATTTGTTGTTTTCAAGACCAGGATAATTTACCCAAGTGACTTTAGGGTGTTGAGCTAAAAATTGAGCAACTTTTAAGGCATTTTCAGAGTGACGTTCCATACGTAGATGTAATGTTTCTAAACCAATTAAAAATTCATGAACATTATAAGGCGATACAGCTGAACCTAAATCACGTAATAATTGAACACGTGCTTTAGTGATGTATGCAGCTTCACCGACATCATTCGTATATGAAATGCCATGATAACTTGGATCAGGTTCGACTAATCCAGGGAACTTACCGTTATCCCAATTAAACTTACCGCTATCTACTATAATGCCACCTATTGATGTACCATGGCCTCCTATAAATTTAGTAACTGAATGGATAACAATATCAGCACCATGTTCAAATGGACGACATAAATAAGGAGAAGCAAATGTATTATCAATGACAAGTGGTAAACCATTATCGTGAGCAATTTGTGCTACCGCTTCAATATCTAATACATCTATAGCTGGATTACCGATTGTTTCAGCATAAATCGCTCTTGTTTTATCATTAATCACTGCTTTAAAGTTGTTAGGATCACTAGGGTCAACAAAGTGAACTTTAATACCTAGTTTTGCAAAGGTGATGTTTAATAAGTTATAAGAACCGCCATATAGGTTAGACGATGCTACAATCTCTGAACCAGTTTCCACAATATTGAGTAATGCCAATGTGATAGCAGCTTGACCTGAAGAGGTAGCTAATGCACCAACACCACCTTCTAATTGTGTGATACGTGCTTCAAAGACATTCTGAGTTGGGTTCATGATTCGTGTGTAAATATTACCTGGTTTAGCCAAAGAGAATAGGTCTTGTGCATGTTGCGTATCATCAAAGACATAACTTGATGTTTGGTAAATAGGCACAGCACGTGATTTTGAGAATTCATCGATAACTTGTCCGGCATGAATCGTTTGTGTTTCAAATTTCCAATTTGGATGATTGTCTGTCATAAATATTACCTCCAATTAATAGAATATTCTGATAATTTATTTTTAATTATTATACAGCACTTTAGAATGAAATCAAATTGAATTAGTAAGAATTAAAAGGTAGGGGATAGAATTTCCGAGAGTTTATTTAATTGGTGCTCGCTTAATTCAAGAAATTACAAAAAAGAGAAGGTACTTGATATGAGTACCTTCTCTTACTAGTCAGCTATTGGGTGGTAGCGATATAGCTTCAAAGTATTATTTTTATCCAACCTTAACTCTCTTTGCCATCGAGTTAACTTATTAATTTCAATTTATAATCAATGATATTTTCTATTGAACCATCAATACGTTTAATTACAATATGGTCACTTGTAATTTCATTCGGACTTTTGACACCAACTGCGGCCGCAATGTTAAATAGTCCCTCATGTAAACTAGTAATATAGTTCGTTACTCGATATTGCTTTTCATCGACAATTAATGCTTTTTCCTTCTTAGGATCTGTCGTCGCAACACCTACGGGACACGTGTTCAAGTGACATTGTTGACTCATAATACAACCTACACTAATCATCATGCCACGAGCAATATTAACTAAATCGGCACCTAATCCTAAAGCAATCGCTACTTTATCTGGCGTAATTAATTTACCTGAGGCAAAGATTTTCATTTTATCTCTAATTTGATGTTGCTCTAACATACCAGTTACGATAGGTAGTGCTGTAAATAATGGTAGACCGACACCATCTTGCAACTCTTGGAATGTCGCACCTGTACCACCTTCACCGCCATCAATTGTGATGAAATCAGGATATATATTCATATCAATCATTGATTGAACTAATGCTTCAATTTCTTCAACTTTACTCACTACTATTTTAAAGCCGACTGGTTTTTGACCTAGATGACGTAATTTATCTACAAATTGTAATAAGTCTTCAGGTGAGTCTATAAAATCAAAGCGGTTAGATGAGTTCACGGTTTTATAAGGTTCAATGTTTCTGATTTTGGCAATTTCTTCTGTAACTTTATTGCCCTCCATATGACCACCGCGAGTTTTGGCACCTTGTGCGAGCTTAATTTCAAATGCTTTGACCTCTTTATGATTTGCCGTCTTCAGAAATTGATCGTCGCTAAAGTTACCATCTTTATCACGAACACCGAAGAGACCAGGTCCAATTTGGAAGATAATGTCGCCTCCACCTTTAAGGTGATATTCTGACAATCCACCTTCACCTGTATTCATCCATGTGCCTGCACGGGCTAACCCTTGTGATAATGCAGTGATTGCACGACCACCAAGTGCACCGTAGCTCATTCCTGATTGACCAACGAGTCGTTTGATTTTAAAAGGATGTTCTAAATTGTTTCCGAGAATAATAGCATTATCGTCTGTTAAGTAGTACGGATCAATAACTGTTTGATCTCGATGTTCATCACGTTGAAATAAGCGTTCATTGTCCACTTTATAGACGAATGTTGAAATCATAGTTTGATTATCAATTTGTAATTCATTACGTTGTAAAGGAAACATTGTATTTCGTATGTAAAAACCATCCTTATACTCTCGTTGTGTTCCAAAACTAGACATTCGAGAGTTGTATTTACCTGCTAGTACAATATTTGTGTACTGATTTCTTGAAAATGGTTTCCCCTCTGTATCATTAGCAAATAAGTATTGACGTAATTCTGGTCCAATCTTTTCTGCAAAGTAACGTACACGTCCTAGAACAGGATAATTACGTAAGACACTGTGTTGATTCTGCCCTTTATCTTTAAATAGCAACACAAGTACTAAGCCGATTATTGAAAGAATCACAATAAATATCATGATGTTAACAATAAACTGCATAACTGTAAGTATAGAAATCAATTTTATTTCTCCCCCTTTGAACTTTCTACAATTAAAATCATACACCAATGTAAATCTTTTACAATTTAAATTAGGAAGAAATTTTCAATTTCTTAATATTAATAATCTGATAGAATAACAAATGATATATGACATACATGTATTTCGATGATAAAGTATGATGTACAAGATGTAAGAGGTGACCTATGGAAAAAGAGGGAAAGTCATTGAAACAAGAGGGTTTAAGAAATCAATGGGGAAGTCCTGAAGTAGTAAAAAAAGATTTCTTATTAATACCCATTTACATCGTTTTTCAAATTTTAATGCCAATTATTATTGTTTTCGGTGTTCTAGGTGTTCATGCGATGATAACGCAAGACCCACC
Organism: Staphylococcus sp. NWU MKU2; assembly: GCF_033283605.1. Lineage (NCBI taxonomy): Bacteria > Bacillati > Bacillota > Bacilli > Caryophanales > Staphylococcaceae > Staphylococcus > Staphylococcus sp. NWU MKU2. Next base: position 40,635 of record NZ_JAVSMH010000006.1, read on the forward strand.
ACCGCTCTATTTATATAATTTGATGTTGAGCGTCAGTTTCGTTATAGCGCAATTTATTGTTATCGTATCATTTTTTGCATTACATAAACTCTATATTGCTGATGTGGCATTTAGACAACTTCGCATTGCTAAACGTAATTACTTACCATTAATAGTTAGTGTGAGTATCAGTGCAATATTGCTATATTATACTTTTAATTTTGTAGCGCAGAAACTACCTAAACCTTTAAGTTATGATGTAACTCAAGCGCAACTTCGTCTTGAAGGTCTATTCAATCATCCAATTGCAATCGTGTTTACTTTTATTACAGTGGTTGTATTACAACCTTTAATTCAAGAATTAATTTATCGACACTTAATCATTCATGAACTCGGAAAAAAGCTGAATTTGATGTTAGTTATTGTATTGAGTATAGTGATAGAAGTAAGTGTACAGGTATATGACTTGATATCCATCATGGAAGTGATACCGTATTTAATATTATCAATTGGCTCTATCATTATTTACATAAGAAGTGGAAAGAATTTAGCAGCATCATATCTTTATCATAGCTCTGTACATTTGGTGATATTTATTACTACAATGGTAGAGAAGTTTTTTTAATTTTTGATAATAGTTGAAATTTACATATTCAAAAAGAATAGATAGGGAGAGACTTATGACAAATGAATATGAACATTCGCAAGAAACATCTAAGCATTCACAACTAAACAATGAATTTGCATCAAAACGAATTGTTAAACGTGATTTCTGGCTTATACCAGGCTACTTAATTATTAATATTGTTTTGCCATTGATATTAACAATAGTTGTAATGATTACGATTGTAGCTATTACGGGTCAGACCTCACAAGATCCTTTCATAAAACAATTAATGGGGATTAATCAAATTTTTGTCTTGTTAGGACAGTGTCTGTTATTACTATTATTTTATTTAATGCATCGCAAATCGCTTATTCCATTAGCAATTCAACGCTTTAAAGATTTGAAAAAACACATCATACTGATTATTGTTGTTCTCATTGCGATGTATTTGGCACAATTTTTATACGGAAATTTAATAGAATTGCTACCTGAAAAATATCAGTTTAATAATACTGAAAATAATAAACAAATTGAGGAACTCTTTAAGACGAGATGGATTTGGCCAATATTATTTTTAGATATAGTAATCGTTACGCCAATCGTTGAGGAATTACTCTTTAGACATCTCATTATTCATGAACTCGGTAAGAAATTAACATATGGTGCAATGTACGTTGTATCAGTATTAATCTTTGCTGGATTACACGTACTAAGCGCATCATCTCCATTTGAAGTTGGACCATATTTAATTATGGCGATTGGATTTGTTGTTGCGTATCACTATAGTGGTCGTAACTTAGCAATCACCATTACGTTGCATATGATAAATAACTTAATTTCATATTTCTCTATTATTATTTCGATTATTTGGTAATAGATTTACACGGATTGAAGTGAGATACAGTGAATCAAGAAATGTTAACTTGAATTCGCTTATCTTACTTCTTTTTTTGTTATTATAGATATAAATGATGCTAGAACAGATTAAATAAAAAAGTATTTTAATTTATTTTCCAATAAAAGTAATAGTTAAGAGGAGGTTAGTAACAGATGTTATTAAACATCAAAAATTTATCATATAAAGCGGATAGACGTATGATACTCAAAAATATCAACTTTCAATTAAATGAAGGTGAGGCAGTAGCAATCATAGGTCCATCTGGTAGTGGGAAGAGTACATTTTTAAAGCAGATTAATAATCTAATTAGCCCGACAGATGGTGAACTTTATTTCAAAGATAAGCCATTCAATGACTATCCTCCTGAAGAATTGCGTATGAAGATAAGTTATCTCATGCAACAGAGTCAACTTTTTGGTGAGACGATTGGGGATAACATGTCATTTCCAGCGTTAGCTCGTGATGCGCACTTTGATAAGGAAAAGGCACTCGATTTATTGAAGAAAGTGAACTTAGGTCAGTATGATTTAAACTCTAAGATTGAACATCTATCCGGAGGTGAACGTCAAAGGATTACGATTGCACGTCAACTTATGTATCGTCCGGATATATTATTGCTAGATGAATCTACAAGTGCACTCGACACGCAAAATAAGCACATTATTGAACAAATGATTTTTGACATGGTTAAAGAAGGTGTCGCAGTCTTATGGATTACGCACAGTGATGACCAGAGTATGAGACATTTTCATAGAAGAATAACAATTAGTGATGGTGAGATAACGAAAGAGGAGGCGTTAAATCAGAATGAGTAATACAGCCCTTTGTTTAACTGCATTATTATTATTAATTCCAATCTTTATTTCGTATAAAGAAGGGTTACATATTATTAAAGATTTAGTAGTAGCTTCCGTACGTGCAGTTGTACAGTTAATCATATTAGGTTTTATATTGCACTATATTTTCAAAATAGATCAAGCATGGATATTAATGTTAGCAGTGCTAATCATTATTATAAACGCATCGTGGAACACAATTAACCGTGCTTCTCCTGTTATGCATCATGTCTTTTGGATTTCATTTATCGCTATATTTATTGGAACTGCTTTACCGCTAACTGCTACTGTATTAGCTGGAGCGATTGATTTCAAAGCAAATGAAGTTATCCCGATAGGTGGTATGTTAGCGAATAATGGCCTTATCGCGATTAATTTGGCTTACCAGAATTTAGATCGAGCATTTGTTAAAGATATTACCGATATTGAATCTAAGCTTACATTAGCGGCCACACCTAAATTGGCTTCTAAAGCATCAATTAGAGAGAGTATACGACTTGCTATCGTACCTACGATAGACTCGGTTAAAACATATGGTCTAGTTTCTATTCCTGGTATGATGACAGGCTTGATTATTGGTGGCGTACCACCACTACAAGCGATTAAATTTCAATTACTTGTCGTATTTATCCATACCACAGCTACGATAATGTCAGCGTTAATTGCGACATATTTAAGCTATAACCAATTCTTTAACGTGCGTCATCAATTAGTGGCGCGTAATAGTGCACTCAATGCACCCGATGAAGAAGCGAAAGATAATTAAATTAAAAAGTCAGCTTTCACTTGATTCTCCAAATGAAAGCTGACTTTTTATTTACTATGCTGTATCCACCAATATGATATGGAAATGTACACCTTGCTTAGATGGTAATAGTGTAATTGAACCATGATGATAATTAACAGCGTCTTTTATGATAGATAAACCGATACCATGTTGAGCTTTATTCGCTTTCGACGTATACGACTGTTTAAATAATGCATCAATATTAGCGTGAGGCAAACCTTGACCGTCATCCTTATAATCAATCATCAAGTTATTTTCAATTTTAGAAAAAGTTATTTTTATGCTAGGGTTGATCTCATTATGATCAATACTATTATTGATTAAATTTATCAGAAGTCTCTCGAAATACAATTTATTCCCATAAAACGTTGATTCATCTTCAAAATGAAAGTCGCATGTTAGGGATTGGTAACCAATAATCTGAGCAATACGATTAACTGTTGATTGAATAGGAAAGTTCTCTTTATCATGCTTCATCTGATTGGTTTCCATATCAAACGTTTGATTCAAACTATCAATCAAATCACTCATAAACGTTGCTTTCTCCGAAATAAGTTGAACATAAGATTGTGACGCTTCATCAGCTTGTATTAGTTTAGAGTAACCATAAATCGTTGTAAGTGGTGATTTTAAATCATGAGAGATTTGACTAATCCACTTCGATTTATAATATGACATTTGATTATGATAAAATTTATCAGACAACATTTGTTCATTCAATTTCGACAAAGATGTGTCCAGTTCCGGATATGTTCGACGATTCTTAAATCGCTTACGTTTCGACGTAGGCTGATGTAGTTTGCCCAAAGACAAATTGCCAATCCAATCAATGTAAAAGGACAACGGTCTTGTCAGACGTTTTGAAATTAGAATGGCAGTTAAAGTAATTAAGATGATGTTAGCAACGATGAACGAAATGAAAAGTACAATATACGTATTCTTGCTATCATTAAAGGCTTCGCCAAAGTTATCATTCCACAGTATAGTTCTTTGACCTGGATTCTTCTCAAATTGAAGTTCATTGTTTGAAATCAAATAGTTGTAATGATTGAAATCTAAAGATGATAAACTATCAAGTAGTTGTGATGTTTTGATTTCATCGCCATTTGTTATTTTAGGTTGTTTCATTTTATTTCTATAAATATAAACAAGATACGTGCCTTTTTTTGATACAACAGAATTTGTATTATTTATGTTTTTTAATAGTGTTGGCTTTATATTTGTATTACGTTTCGATTTTGGGTAGAGAATGTCACCATTTTTACGGACGAAATATAAATCAACGTTACTCTTCTTGGCTAACGATTTAAGATTGTCATTTGGTTCTTTGGTAACTCCGTATGTTTCTAAATAGGTTGGTTCAATTTCGTTAATATCCCAATAAATATTAGGTAAAACTTTGAAAAACAATATTATTATTAATATACACGTGATAGTGAAATTTAGAAGTACAAATATAGTCATATATTTAAGAAACTTTAATGTAAATTTATTGATCATTGCCATCTTCCTTGAACATGTATCCTTTGCTGCGTACAGTTTTAATCATCTTAGGTGAATTAGGAGCCGCTTCAATCTTCTTACGCAAAGTTCTAATATGTACCATCAAAGTGTTATCATCGACACCTGTATCGTATCCCCATACTTTAGCGTAAAGCTGATCTTTCGTAAGTACTTGGTTCTTATTTTTAACAAGATACGTTAATAAATTATATTCACGATTCGTAAGGTTGATTGGTTTATCATTAATACACACTTCCATACTATTGAAGTTAATAGTTAAATCATTATAACGATACATCGACTGATCTTTATCATTTAAATGTAAAGACACTCTATAATATAACTCCATAGGATCAAAGGGTTTCTTAATATAATCAACTGCACCTTGTTCGAAGCCTTTATAAACATCTAAATGTGTTGTTTTAGCAGTAACTACGATAACGGCTGTATCATCTAAATCAATATATTTCAATAACTGATAACCATCTTCAGACTTTAAATTTAAATCTAATAATATAACTTGAAAATTGAAGTTCAATAATTCAAATTTTGCATCTTCAATATTATCAACGGATTTAATGTGTTGTATCCCTTTTGTACTTAAAGATAATTTCATTAACTCATTAATATCTTTATCATCTTCAATAATAAGTACTTCGCCGTTCATTTAAACCACCTCAATACCTATCTTATACAACTTTTTAACATTTAACTATTCCGATAATTATTATTTAAGGAAAAATTAAGATTAAACTAAGTAGTATTTAATTTGAAAATTTTACTATATAACTAAATCATTGAACGAAGGAGCAAATTATATGAAAGTTATATCTCATCTGCTTGGAATTATGATTACACTACTTGCACTATTTAATATATTTAGATTTTTAATAAGCCTAGTTGAAAGTTATTTTAATATGAATTTTGGTTTTGATTTTATATTGCATAATAATTATGTGACTTACGGCGCAATTGCATTACTTGTTCTTTCAGCATTTCTACAAGAACTTATTGAACATCAATACAACAATAATGAAAGTCTCTTTTAAAACATTGGGGAAGAAAAATATAAGTGAATATTATATAATGGAACAGTTACGAAACTTGAAGAACAGTGCGTAGCTGTTTTTTTATGTAAAAATGATTAAATGAAAGGAGTATGAATGATGTCTGTTATGCGGATAGCCACATTTATCATCAGCGTATTTATTGTAGGTATGGTTGAAATGATGGTCGCTGGTATCATGAATTTAATGAGTGATGACTTAGGTGTTTCAGAAGCGATTATAGGACAACTTGTCACGCTTTATGCATTAACCTTTGCAATATGTGGACCTATACTTGTTAAATTAACCAATCGATACCCTGCACGTCCCGTATTATTATGGACTTTAATTGCCTTTGTAGTAGGGAATGGTATTATCGCCGTAGCGCCTAACTTTACGATTTTAGTCATCGGACGTATATTATCATCAGCCGCTGCATCATTAATTATCGTCAAAGTCTTAGCACTAACAGCAATGCTAACGATACCTAAGAACAGAGGTAAGATGATTGGTGTTGTCTATACTGGATTTAGTGGGGCAAATGTCTTTGGTGTGCCAATCGGTACGATGATTGGTGATTGGATTGGTTGGCGTTTCACATTCGTATTTATTATTGTTATTAGTCTTATTGCCGGCTTATTAATGCTGAAATATCTTCCAACTACTACGGAACTCAATCAAGCCAATAGAATGTATAATAGCGTTTCCGATGATAATCAAGTTACATCTCATATTGTTCGACCAGTTGAGGTCGTTAAGTTTTTAGCAATTACATTGCTTATTCTAATCGCTAATTCAGTGACGTTTGTATTTATCAATCCACTTATTTTAGAGAATGGTCACTCCATGGGCTATGTATCATTAGCGCTACTCGTTAATGGTGTTGCCGGTGTTGTTGGTACATCAATGGGTGGTGTACTAGCTGACAAATTGACTAGTAAGCGATGGTTAATTATTGCTTTCACAGTATTTATTGTAGTTATGTTAGCCATTAATTTAATTTTATCTACAACAGTACTATTATTAGTTGGACTCTTTATTTGGAATATCGTGCAATGGAGTACGAACCCTGCGATTCAAAGTGGTATTATCGAACATGTTGAAGGTGACACAAGTCAAGTTATGAGTTGGAATATGTCTTGTCTTAATGCAGGTATTGGTTTAGGTGGTATTATCGGTGGCCTTGTTGTTTCAAATATGAATGTTGAAGCGGTCACGTTTGTAAGTGCCTTTATAGGTTTGTTAGGACTGATTATTGTACTTACATTAAAGAACGTACATTATGCTAAAAATTAATATCATATAACCATTTTAAACCCGTGATGGATGCATGCATCTATCACGGGTTTACCTTATTTATATACATGTGGTTCTAAGTGATTTATAGAGTAAGGTTCATAGGGCATGGTGCCTGTTCTAGCGTAATGAACTAAGTCACTTATCATACGTTTGCTTAATTCGAACTCATTGTTCGAAAGTTTAATAGAGTGACCCTGTAGTATATCCATCTTACCGAACCAGAAGACTAAATCTAAAATATGATAAGCACTTGCAAAATGAATATGTTCAGGTCGAGCCCAATCAAAGCGTAACAACCAACGATAAGAATTATTACTCATTTGTTGAAGTAACATGAATGTTGGCTGTTTAAAATATAATTCCGTCACGACATGTGCTTGTTGTTTTCCAGTTTGAACACGACTGAAATCGACGTGAATATGATTTAATTTCATGACATCAACGAAACGTTGAGGGCTCAGTTTTCGTGATTCATTTCGGATATAACAATCGCCTTCATCTTTCGTATAGCTTAATACAATGGGTTTGTTGAATTCAGTTAGAGGCCTACACATCTTGCTATCTTTAATCGGTTGATATATTAATTCTAAGCCTTTGGATTTGCCACGTGCTTCCGCGTCATATGCCATTAATTGTAGAATGGCTTGATCATCTAAATCATTTATACTTTTTCCGGAAAAGTGTTGTTGCATTAAATCATCAAAATGTTGTGCTTTCATCATGCCAGTTTTTGCTGAATCTAACTGCAATATGCCACTTAATAACATGACTTGATGATAATAGTGGTCAAGTTGTGGTTGCTGCATCAAAGCTTGAATACTCATACTGCCTGCTGATTGACCCCATAATGTAACATTGTCAGGATCTCCACCAAAATACTTAATAAAATGTGCAACCCACTTTAATACCGCAATTTGATCAGACAGACCGTTATTTTTATCGTAGTGCGCGTTAAAGTAAGACCAATCTAAAAATCCCAATGCACCTAATCGATAGTTGAACGTAATCACAATGACATCATGTTGCTCAACAATATGTTCTGGAGTATATAATTCTGCTGAACCATGACCATTTATAAAGCCGCCACCATAAAAGTAAATGATTACAGGTTTCTTTGCTTTGCCAGTCGATTGACGCCAAATGTTTAAATGTAGGCAATCTTCATTGGGTTGAAATTTCTGTTTCGTAGTTGAAAAGAACGTTTCTAATTTATTGAATGGTTGTGGAGGGATTGCTCTAAATTGTGTAGCATCAACAAATGTATCATAACTATATATAGGACTAGCATGTTTAAAACGACGATGTCCAATAGGGGGATATGCATAAGGAATGCCTAGAAACAAATCTAAATTCTTATGTGTGAAACCTTCAAAAGCCCCATACTTCGTATTAATTATTACCATCAGATCATCACCCAACATTTATCAATTACTTTAACTATAGCATTATTTTATGAGTTGAAAGATATTGAATGCTGTTCTATTCTAAAAAAACCTAAGTATGAACGTAGTCACACTTAGGTTTACTGTATTAATCATTATGTTGTTGGATTGCTTCTTTTCTTTCAGCTTCCTGTTGTTCTGCTTCTATTGTATCTTCTTTCATTTGTTTATTAATCTTCTTAGCACGTTTGTAATACACACTCTTGAAGTGGTTTGTAATACCAATTCTATAAAAGACAAGTGCTATAACAATTATAACTAGGAAATCGTAAGGGTAGTGTATTAGGTTAATACCTTTAAACTCTTTACTACCGATAAATGACATACAAGCTAATAAGATTAAGTAGACAATAATCCACATACTTCCGCCGATTTGTTTTTTAGTGTTTTTCCAATTCATTTTATATTCATAGAAGAAATAAATTGGTAATCCTAAAATAATAATCAATATAACTTCAGCTGTGGTTGGCCACATCGCCCAATAAATTGCTAATGAAGCAAGTACAAATGATAATGGTGCCATTACTTTTAACATCGTGCCACGGAATGGTCTGTGTAATTTAGGTCCCATTTCACGTAATGACATTACCGTAGTTGGTCCTGTTAAGTAAGCGACTAATGTTGCTGTTGAAATAACAGCGGCTAATACACCCCAATCACGGAATAACGTCACCATAATCATACTGATGATCGCATTAAATACGATGGCTACACGTGGAATATTATAAGTTGTATTAATTTTACCTAAGAACTTAGGAATATGACCATTACGTTCCATTGCATTTAATACACGACCAGTAATCGCAACAAATGATACGCCTGTACCAAATGGTGAAACAACCGCTTCGATGTATAGCAAAATAGCTAACCAGTTGATACCTAATAAGATTGCCATGTCTGCGAATGGTGAATTGAAGTTGATACCACTCCATCCATGCTCATGAATCATTGATTGTGGCATAGATGTAATAAATGTACTTTGTAGTATGATGTACAGAATTGCGCTCAACGTTAATGAAATTGCAATGCCACGTGCAATATTCTTTTCAGGATTTTTAATTTCAGATCCCATATTAATGATTGTTTGGAATGCATTAAATGAGAAGATGATTCCTGATGTTGTTGTTGCTGCAAAGATTGGTGCACTACCGTACGGCATAAATTCGCCAATAGATGAACCGTAGTTACTAGTGTCGAAACCTGAAAGCATTAACATGATGATTGTTAGTAACGGTACACCTAATTTAAAGAACGAAATTAAACTAGTGAAAGACGTTAATAATTTAACTGACCAATAGTTTAATAAAGAAAAAATAATGATAATGACATAGACAGCGAATAATCCTGTCGTACTGATTGAACCATTATGCATTAATGCAGAAGTTGGTTTTGCCCAATCCCATGGCCATGAACTGATGTATTGTACAGCAGATACTGCTTCAATTGGAATGATAGTAACTAATGATACCCAGTTTGCCCATGCGGCAATAAATCCTAACAATGAACCGTGTGAGTATTGAGCATAGTTACTCATACCTCCAGATTGCGGAAACATTGTTCCTATTTCAATATAGTTATAAGAAATCGTTCCTATAACTATAAACCCGATAATCCAAGATAAAATGGCTGCAGGACCAGCTGCAGAAGAAGCTTCCCATGCACCAAATAACCAACCTGAACCAATTAAACTTCCTAGTCCTAATAATACAAGTTGGACCAGATTGATTTTACCTTCGTTATGATTTTGTCCCATAAATACTCCTTTATGTTGTTTTAATATTCATCAAAAATGATACGTTATAATTATACGCTTATCATTTCATTAGTCAATTTATGATTTTGTAAACTTACAAATGATTGTGTAATTAATAGTTATTTATTGACTTAAATAATATAATGATTGTATTGTTATCAAACTAACGATATGAGGTGACTAAGGTGCCAGAGAAACAATCCGATAAACAGGTATTAGCTTTTTTAGAAAAAGAAAGTCAATGGAAGGAATCTTATCAATATTTAAGAAATTTAATATTTGATGAGTCAGAATTAGAAGAAGCATATAAATGGATGCATCCAACATATACCATTAATGATAAAAATGTTATAACGATTCATGGTTTTAAACATTATGTAGCGTTACTATTTCATAAAGGTGCAATTTTAGAGGATAAATATAAAACGCTAATTCAACAAACAGAACGAGTTCAAGCAGCAAGACAATTACGCTTTAAAACACTAGATGAAATTAAAGCGCGTCGAGATGAAATTTTATATTATATTAATGAAGCCATTGAAGTTGAAAAGGCCGGCAAGAAAGTTGAAATGAAGAAGACAGAGGACTATGAAATACCTGAAGAATTACAGCAAGCATTCAATGATAATCCTAAGTTAGAAGAGGCATTTTACAAATTAACGCCTGGTAGACAGCATCAGTACATATATCACATTTCACAAGCTAAACGCAGTCAAACAAGACAAAGCAGAGTTGAAAAATATATTGACCATATACTTGATGGTAAAGGCATGTATGATAAATAATTGTTAAGAAAAAAGCTTTTAATCTTCATCTGTAGAGATGTCGATTAAAAGCTTTTATTTAAATCAAGTTAAAATGTATCGATGTGTTAATTCAAATTAGCCATTTAATTTAACTAAAATTTTAGCTTGAGATTTATCGTTTACTAATTGTTCGAATCCAGATTTAACAATGTTTTCTAATTCAATTTCATCTGTTACTACGCTCTTAACATCTAAGCTACCGTTCGCAATTAAATCAATTGTTTGTTGGAATGTAGTAGGTGAGTATGCAATTGTAGATGTTAATTGAACACCTGAGTTAGTTAATAACATTGGGTCGAAATCTACTGCATGAGCAAAGATTGATACGATGACAACTGTACCTCTTGGACGTGTAACTTGTACTGATTGAGATAATGTTACGCCAACACCAGCAACTTCAAATGTAACATCTACACCATTTTCAGTATGTTCGTTAATAAAGTCTACAGGATTTGTATTACCAGAGTTAACTACATGCGTAGCGCCGACTTCTTTAGCTTTAGCTAAACGTTCTTCAGATAAATCAAATACGAAGATTTTACTTGCACCAGCTGCTTTAGCTGCAACAATTGTTAATAAACCAATTGGACCAGCACCAAATACTGCTACTGTATCACCAAATAATAATTTACCTTCTTTAACTGCTTGAACTGCAACCGCAGTTGGTTCTACTAAAGCACCTTCTTTATCAGATACACTTTCAGGTAATGCATATACATTTTCTTCTGGTGCATTTGTAAATTCGGCAAAGCCACCATCAGAACCTAAACCGATAAATGAATAGCCATCATATAAGTCAACGCTTTCATCTTTCTCATGTTTAGATACAGTTGGGTTAACAACTACGCGGTCACCTTTTTTATATTTAGTAACGTCTTTACCAACTTCTTCAACAACACCAGCAAACTCGTGACCTAAAGTAACAGGTGCTTTTTGTCCAAGTAGTGGATCAGGTTTATCTGTAGAGATGAAGACTGGTCCTTCTAAGTATTCATGTAAATCAGTTCCGCAAATACCTGCCCATGAAACTTTTACTTTTACTTCATTGTCTTTTAATTGCTTAGGTTCACGATCTTCCACGCGAACATCTTTTTGACCATACCATACTGCTGCTTTCATTATTACAACATCCCTTCAATAAATACTTATTACACCTATAGACTAATACTATTAATTTCGTAACGCAATTTTGAATTCAGCTTTATATTATTTATTTAGAAAAGTTTGACAATTTCATGAATTTTATTGCAAGCAACTTTATTTTCTGCAGTTTTTTAACTTGATCATGCTTGAAACAACTTTAAAAAAATGCAATTGTGAATTTTTTTAATCTTTTCATATAAGAAATGTTTCAAAAAATTATATAGGGTATATAGATATAAAAGATGGAAAAAGCTCGAATTATATTGAAATTGAATTAATTAGAATTTTATGAAGCAAAGGCCATGAGGCTCTTGTTTAACTTATTACGTATTTGTTTAACAATGGGACTACTGGCCTTTTTGTTTTATGAGCTTTTTTATCTGGCAACAATAGGAAGGAGCAATCTAATGACGCTAAGTATTAAAAACTTAACAAAAATTTACTCTGGCAATAAAAAAGCAGTAGATAACATTTCATTAGATATTGAATCTGGTGAATTTATTGCCTTTATTGGGACAAGCGGTAGCGGTAAAACGACAGCTTTACGAATGATTAACCGAATGATTGAAGCCACTGACGGCACAATTGAAATGAATGGGAAGAATGTTCGAAATATGAATCCAGTTGAATTACGTAGAAGTATTGGCTATGTTATTCAACAAATTGGATTGATGCCTCATATGACCATTAGAGAAAATATTGTTTTGGTACCAAAGTTGCTTAAATGGTCTAAAGAGAAGAAGGATGCTAAAGCAAAAGAATTAATCAAGTTAGTAGACTTACCTGAAGACTATTTAGATCGTTATCCATCAGAATTATCAGGTGGTCAACAACAACGTATTGGTGTTGTACGTGCATTAGCTGCAGAGCAAGATATCATCTTAATGGATGAACCTTTTGGTGCATTGGATCCAATTACGAGAGACACTTTACAGGATTTAGTTAAAGATCTTCAAAAGAAATTAGGGAAAACATTTATTTTCGTGACACATGATATGGACGAAGCAATAAAGCTCGCAGACCGTATTTGTATCATGTCTAAAGGGAAAGTTGTTCAATACGATACACCGGATAATATTCTTAGAAATCCTGCCAATGATTTTGTTAGAGAATTTATTGGACAAAATAGATTGATTCAAGATCGTCCGAATATGAGAACGGTTGAAGATGCGATGATTAAGCCTGTTACGGTAAATGCCAACGACACTCTTAATGATGCAGTCAATGTTATGCGACAAAGACGTGTCGACACAATATTTGTAGTCAACAATCATCATCATTTACTTGGATTCCTAGATATTGAAGATATTAACCAAGGGTTACGTCAACGTAAGGAATTAATCGATACAATGCAACGAGATGTTTACAAAGTCCATATTGATTCTAAATTACAAGACTCCGTACGTACGATATTAAAGAGAAATGTTAGAAACGTACCAGTCGTTGATAATGACAATGCACTTATAGGTCTAATTACACGTGCTAATCTTGTTGACATTGTCTATGACTCTATTTGGGGTGAAGAAAATGATGAGATGACATTGTCTGATTCGCACATGAATGATGTCGAACGTGAAAATGAGTTAGGTAACATCGAAAAAAATGAACATGCCGAAGACCGTCCAAATGACGCTACAACTAAGCAAAAAGATGTTACAGATAGATTAGATACGCATGATGTGATGAATTCTAATCATTCGGGAGTTGATCGTTAATGCGCCAATTTTTCCAAGAATATGGAAGCCAACTTGTATCGAAAACGATAGAACACTTTTACATATCAATTATCGCGTTATTAATTGCGATTGTAGTTGCGGTTCCGTTAGGCATTTTATTATCTAAGACGAAACGTACTGCAAATGTAGTGTTAACGATAGCGGGTGTGCTTCAAACAATTCCGACGTTAGCAGTATTAGCCATTATGATTCCAATCTTTGGTGTAGGTAAGACGCCAGCGATTGTCGCATTGTTCATTTATGTATTGTTACCAATTTTAAACAACACAGTTCTAGGAGTACAAAATATTGATAAGAATATCATCCAAGCTGGAACAAGTATGGGTATGACAAAGATGCAGTTAATGAAAGATGTCGAATTGCCATTAGCCTTACCACTTATAATTAGTGGTATACGTTTATCAAGTGTATACGTAATCAGCTGGGCTACATTAGCTAGTTACGTTGGCGCTGGTGGACTCGGTGATTTAGTCTTTAACGGATTAAATTTATATCAGCCACCAATGATTATTAGTGCTGCAATTCTTGTAACGTGTCTGGCTTTACTTGTCGATTTCATACTTTCTTTAATTGAAAAGTGGGCCGTGCCTAAAGGGCTTAAAGTATCTAGATAAATACAAAGGGAGGATTTTAAAATTATGAAAAAGTTAAAACTTACTTTCATACTTCTTGCAATGTCTCTCATCGTATTATCTGGATGTAGTTTACCAGGTTTAGGCGATGGTGACGGTAAAGATAGTGTGAAGATTACTGCCACAGAAACTAGTGAAACAAAAATAATGGCAAATATTGAAAAATTAATGATAGAACATTATACAAATGGGAAAATTAAACCTACTATTATTGGTAATTTAGGTTCCAGTATTATTCAACACAATGCGTTACAACGTGGAGATGTGAATATGTCAGCTGTGAGATATACAGGAACAGAATTGACGAGTGTACTTGATGCGCCACCAACAAAAGATACTAAAAAAGCAATGTCAGAGTCGCAAAGATTATTTAAAGAAAAATATAATCAGAAATTTTATGACTCATTTGGGTTTGAAAATACGTATGCTTTCATGGTTACTAAAGAAGTAGCTGAGAAATATCATTTAGAAAAAGTTTCAGATTTAAAAAAATATAAAGATGAATTACGTTTAGGTATGGATACACAATGGATGAACCGTGCTGGTGATGGATATCCAGCTTTCCAAAAAGACTATGGGTTTAAATTTGCGAGTGCACGTCCAATGCAAATTGGTTTGGTGTATGATGCTTTAAAAAATAAAAAATTAGATGTTGCTGTTGGTTATTCAACAGATGGACGTATCGCTGCTTACGATTTGAAAATCTTAAAAGATGATCGTAAATTCTTCCCACCATATGATGGAAGTCCATTAGCCACTGAAAAACTAATCAAAGATCACCCTGAAATTGATAAAGCATTGAAAAAATTACAGGGACAAATTAGTACTAAAGAAATGCAGAAATTAAATTATGAAGCGGATGGAAAAGGTAAAGAACCTGCCGTTATTGCAGAAGAGTATTTGAAGAAACATAATTATTTTGAAGATGACAGTAAGAAAGGTGGTCAAAAATAATGAAAGGTAACTTGTTAAGCTCACTTTATGAATACTATACCTTGAACTTTGGCTATCTGATGGAACTCTTTTTCAAACATTTATTAATGTCTATTTATGGTGTGTTATTCGCTTGTATTATTGGCATTCCGATAGGGATATTAATTTCAAGATATACGAAGTTATCATGGCCTATTATTACTATCGCGAATATTATCCAGACAGTTCCAGCTATCGCGATGTTAGCAATACTTATGTTAGCGCTTGGGTTAGGGCCTAATACTGTAGTGTTTGCAGTATTCTTATATGCGTTACTTCCAATTATTAAGAATACGTATACTGGCATTACCGAAGTAGACTACAATATTAAAGATGCAGGCAAGGGTATGGGTATGACTAAGAATCAAGTCATGCGTATGATTGAATTGCCATTGTCATTATCAGTGATTATTGGTGGTATCCGTATTGCTCTAGTTGTAGCGATTGGTATCGTGGCAATTGGATCATTTATTGGAGCTTCTACACTAGGGGATATTATTATACGTGGTACAAACTCTACTGATGGTACGGTTTATATACTTGCTGGTGCCATTCCAATTGCGTTAATTGCGATTATTATAGATTTAGGATTACGCTTCTTAGAAAAGAAACTCGATCCAACAAGTAATAGTAAGAAACGAGACAATAAAGTTCAAAGCATCAATTAATGGTTGCAAACCGAAGAGAACCTGAGCACAACATTGTGTTCAGGTTCTTTTTAAAATGTTTAGAATAAAATTGAAGCTAATGGTGGAACAATGGCAACGATAATTACGCCAACGATAACAACGGCGATACTACCCATTGACTCTTCAGTTTCACCAAGTTCTTTGGCTGCAGCTACGCCAAGTGTGTGTCCACTTGTACCTAGTGCTAAACCACGAGCGATTGGATTTGAAATTTTAAACCACTTAACAATTTTAGTACCTAATGCAGAAATAACAACGGCATTTAGAATAACGGCTAATGACGTTAACTCTTTGACGCCGCCAATACCTTGTGATACTGGAAGGGCGATCGCAGTTGTAGCAGCTTGTGGTAGCATTGAAGCACCAATTTGATCGCCTAATTGGAATACAATAGCTACTAAGTAAATTAAGATAAGTGCGATTAACGTTCCAATAGCGATACCCCCAAAAATTTGTAGCCAATATTTTTTAAGTACATCACGTTTTTTATATAAAGGGATGGCGAAACTAATTGTTGCTGGCTCTAAGAAGAAGTTAATAATGTCTCCACCTATTTTGTAATTTTCATAACTAATACCTGTTACTTTTAAAAATACGATCCCCGCAACCATTGCTACGAAAAGTGGTGCTAGTAAAAAGAAACCGTTCGTTTTTTTATAGAAATATTGTGCAATGACAAATGGTATTAATGAGACTAATATACCAAAATACGGTGTTGTAATTCCTAAATGATCTACCATTAGTTACCCTCCCCAAGTTTAGTTTGTTTATTTTGCTCTTTAGATGGGAATAATTTTTTTGTTACGAATAATTGTGAAACAAATCCTACACAGATAAGTAGTAATAACGTTGAAATAATAATTAATAGCAATATTAAAATTGGATGTTGGCTTAATATTGGTAAAGAATTGATAACCGAAATTCCGGCCGGTACGAATAAGAAACTAATATTATTCGTTAATGCTGTGCCGACACCTTCAACTTGACCTAATTTGACAACACCAGTGCATAATAGGATGAATAGTAATACGAGTCCTATTACTGACGCTGGCATAGGAAATGGTATGAAACTTTCAATAATTTTAGATATAAATAGTACGATAGCAATCGTTAATGCTTGCTGAAAGAAATTATACGTTTTTGCTAACTTATGATTTCCTTGATGAGCATTACTTTGTGATTGTTCATTTGCCATATTTTAACGCTCCCTTTCTCTTTCCCTTACAGATAGAATATTATGGAAACGTTTACTATTGTGGATTTTGGCAGTGACTTACAAAAATTAGAACGTGAGTTGCAATATATTCAAGTTGAAAATCAAATAGACAAAATAATATCAAATGGTACGACGTTTTTTCTATAAATAAAAAGTATTTAACCTAAACTCGCATAACGAAAATGTTATTAGCAAGTGGTTAAATACTCATTAATGAAATTATTTAATATATATAAGTTAATTATTCGTTCGTTTATGCAAGGCCAATTTCATGTTTAAATGCTTTCATAAATGAACGACTGACTTGAAATTTGTCTCCAGAAGTCATGGTTACTTGATAAGTATAATTGAACCAATGTTCAACGCTATCGATATGCGTTTTATTAATAATAGTCGCACGATGGATTTTAATAAATGTGTTATTCGATAATTTCTTTTCATAATAATTAAGTGGTTCAGTTGTTTGGTATGTGCGATTGATAGTATTTATCGTTGTTATCCCATTGTTGACTGAAACTGCCGTGATGTCGTCTTTTTGGATCACATAGATACGTTCATTCATTTCAATTGGCAGTACGGTTTGGTCTCCATTATCATGACGTTTATCTCGTTGCATTGATAGAGAAGATGATTCACTTGTTGTATTATCTATCTCATTGCTATTAGATAGTTGATGCTTAACTTTATTTACTGCTTGCTCTATACGCTCAAGTTCAAAAGGCTTGAGTATATAATCAATTGCATCAAGTTCAAAGGCTTTAACTGCAAATGTATCGTGTGCAGTTGCAAAAATAATAAGTGGTGGCTGTTTCATTTTCTTTATCTTTTGTGCTAAATCTATACCACTTTCATCCATAAGATTGATATCTAAAAAGACTAAATCATATGTTTCTGATAAAAGTTTTTCTAACGTTTCTTCAATGTTTTCAGCCTCATCAATAACGTTAAATCCTGAGATCTCATTTAATAAGTAATGAAGCTCATTTCGAGCTAATGGTTCATCATCAACGATTAACGTCTTCACCTAAATATCCTCCTTTATTGTATGTGATGGTATATGACAACTTACCGTCGTTCCTAATTCTGTTGATTCAAAATGTAAAGCGGCCTTAGTGCCGTAAAGTCCAATTAACCGTCTGTTTAAATTTTCTAAGGCACTACCAGTTCCTGTCTCTGAATCAACACTCATTTGTCCGATCAATGGTAACTTATCATCATCAATTCCACTTCCATTATCACGAACGGTTAGTGTTAATTCTTCGTTGTCATGATGTGCAGTCACATCAATAATATTATCTTTACGACGATGTTTAAAGGCGTGTTTAATAGCATTCTCAACTAGGATTTGAATGACGAAAGGTGGGATGAGCACATGTTTACAAGATGAATCAATATGATATTCAATTGTGAATCGATCAGGGAAGCGTGCTTGTTCTAATGCTAAGTAGGCCTCAACTTGTTGCAACTCTTTCTCCAAAGTAATGGTGTTATTTCGAGCACCTTGCAGATTTGATCTAAAGAATTGGCTTAACTGTAATAATAACTTTCTCGCCTTTTCACTATCAATACGTACGAGGGCTGAAATGGTATTAATCGCATTAAAGAAGAAGTGCGGATTAACTTGTGCTTGTAATGATTTGATTTCAGCATCTTTTAAAAGTTTACTTTGCATTTCGGCCTGACCCAATTCTAATTGACTTGAGAAGATATCTGCTAAGCCACGAGCGAGTTGTTTCGTTGATGTCGTATTATCATATTCATTTGTAAAATAAAATTTTAATGTGCCAGCTACTTCTTGATTAATCATTAAAGGGATGACGATTGCAGATGTTAAAGTACAATTTGGATTGTTGCATCCGATTTCTTCTTTAGAGTGTGCTTCTTTTAATTGACCAGTTTTTATAACATCTTTTGATAAATCAGTAATGATCGCTTTTTTTGCAACATGATGGTCACTTGCAGCACCTACATGCGTTAAAATATCTGTTCTGTTTGTGATAGCAACTGCCGATACGTTCATCAATTTCAGAATGATTTCAGCAACGGAACGTGCAGACTGTTCAGTTAAACCTGATCTAAAATACGGCAACGTTTTATTCGCTATTTCGAAAACATCATGCGTTTGAATTGCACGGGTTTGCTCTTCTTGTTTTAATGTTGAAAGTATTATAGATAAGAAGATAGCTGTCCCAATACTGTTGATTAAAATCATAGGTATGGCAATGAATTGAACAAGCGACCATGCAGACGCTGTATCGTTGGCAAAGATGAGAATGCATGCCATTTGAATTGCTTCATTAAGTGCACCAATAATGGCACCCATTAAAACGGTTGGGTAAGTATAGCGACGCATTGTACGATAACCATAAAACCCTGATATGAGTGCGATGAAAATAGATGAAATGAGATAGGTGTATGCATTTGCACCGCCAATATAAAGGCGTGACAACCCTGATACAATGCCTACTATAATTGCGACGAAAGGTCCGCCAATTAAACCAGACATCCCTATTGTTAATACACGTGTATTTGCCATAGATGCATCGTCATTTAGGTGGTAATAAATGTTGCTAGATACAATATGTCCATTTTCAATTTCAATTCCAGTGAAATTTGAAGTTATAGCAAATAAAGCGAACAAAATTGTTAATTGCCATTGAGAACGCAATTTTTCGCGCTCTCCCATCATCGTTTTAAAGTGATTAATATTCATTAACATATAGGCGATAATAATGATTAACCCTACACGTTCAAGCAATAATATAAATAAATTAAACATAGTAAGCACCTATTCATTGTAGTTTCAGTTAAAATAAATATCCTTTCTACAATTATAATATGGATAATTTTAACTTAATAGTTTAAAATTAAAACTTATAATTTGTAGGTATCTAATTATTGATTTATTGCACTTTTGAGTATGTTGTTAAAAATATTTATTGAAAAAGTTAGAGTATTTTATTAAGTCATTTCTTCTTAATTATGATAAGGTTTTCAATGTAAACTAATTTCTTAAGTGAGTGTTGTATCAAACATAAGTTAACGTCAAATAATGTAAGTCATGATGCACATGTTAATAAATTATAGAAATAGGGAACTTATTAATTAAAGTCATAGACATAAAATGTATGACACTCATTATGGTTGCTTCATTATGACGTATATCAACTTGAGTAGATTAGTTTTAGGGTAATTTAGGAGGAATTTTTCGAGATGGAGTCTTCAAAACAATTTAGGGGAGATAATAAATTACTAATTGGTATTATAATCGGGGTACTTACGTTCTGGTTATTTGCACAATCATTAGTGAACGTTGTTCCAACGTTACAGTCTTCATTTAACACAGACATGGGTACGATTAATATTGCCATTAGTTTAACTGCATTGTTCTCTGGACTATTTATTGTAGGGGCAGGAGATATTGCAGACAAATTAGGTCGAGTAAAAATGACATATATCGGCTTAGCATTAAATATTATTGGATCATTATGTTTAATCATCGCACCTGTCGCATGGTTGTTATTAGTAGGTCGTGCGTTACAAGGTTTATCAGGTGCATTAATTATGCCGTCTACACTTGCAATAATAAATGAATATTACATAGGAAAAGAAAGACAACGCGCTGTCAGTTACTGGTCTATAGGTTCTTGGGGCGGTAGTGGTATTTGTTCATTATTTGGTGGTTTCATGGCCTCAACGATCGGATGGCAGTGGATTTTTATTGTTTCAATTGCACTCTCAATTTTAGCCTTTTTCTTAATTAAACACACACCCGAGACTAAAGTTGAACCGAATGAGAATGAAACTAAAACTAAATTTGACGTTACTGGTTTAATACTACTAGTTATTACGCTATTGAGTGTTAACGTGATGGTTACGCAAGCTGCAGATCGTGGACTGTTCTCACCAATGATTTTATCACTTGGTGCTGTATTCTTAGTTGCTGGTATCCTGTTTATTATTAGAGAATTAAAAGCAAAGAACCCGTTAGTTGATTTTCATATTTTCAAAAATAAGGGTTACAGCGGTGCGACATTATCAAACTTTATGTTAAATGGTGTTGCCGGTGGTACACTTATTGTTGTTAATACGTATTATCAAAGTCAATTAGGCTTTAGTTCACTACAAGCAGGTTTAATTTCAATTACGTACCTTGTAGCTGTGCTATTCATGATTCGTGTTGGTGAAAAATTATTACAAAAACTTGGTGCTAAAAAACCATTATTAGTAGGTAGTGGTTTTGCATTCTTAGGATTATTACTATTATCTTTAACATTCTTACCAAATGTTGCTTATATTATTTCAAGTATTATAGGTTACTTATTATTTGGTATCGGTTTAGGTACATATGCCACACCTTCTACTGATACAGCGGTTGCGGAAGCGCCTGACGACAAAGTAGGGGTAGCATCTGGATTGTATAAAATGGCATCATCTTTAGGTAATGCCTTTGGTGTTGCAATGTCTAGTACCATTTATGGTTTTGGCGCATCATTTATGAATTTACAACTAGGTGGCGCTGCTGGTGTATTATTCAATGCTGGAATTGCTTTAACCGCATTCATAGTTATCTTGATTTTAGTTCCTAAGAAATTAAGAACAAATTAATATAGTTAATAGTTTTTAAAAGAGTAGGATATCGAATTCAATTAGAGTTCGATATCTTTTTTAATAAATTAAAGAACAATTTATATTTAATTATCTTAAAATTGTGAATATTCCGTTTACAATATTGACTCTACAAATTTAAAGTAGTATTTTAAAAACATCATTAGAAAAAAGGGGTCGTAACTTATGAAAATAGCAATTGCGGGTTCTGGCGCGATAGGAAGCGGATTTGGTGCGATGTTATACCGTCAAGGGTATGATGTAACGTTAATTGATGGATGGGAGCCACAAGCGAAAGCAGTTAAACAAGAAGGTTTACATATAGACACCAATGGTGAAAATCATCATCTTAACATGACGATGTATCAACATAACGAGATTCCACAAGATGCTCAATTTGATGTTATCTTTTTATTCACTAAAGCGATGCAGTTACAAGATATGCTAGAACATATTAAAGCACACATTCATGACAATACAATTATGGTTTGTACTATGAATGGTTTGAAGCACGAACGTTTAATTCAACATTATGTTGATGAATCACGAATTGTGCGCGGTGTTACTACATGGACTGCAGGATTAGAATCTCCTGGACATACACATTTAATGGGGGCAGGTCCGGTTGAAATTGGTGCACTTGTACCTGAAGGTCAAGCTAATGTTGATGTCGTGTATGAACTGTTAGATCAATCTGGTCTTAATCCACATAAAAGTGAGCAATTGCAACAATCAATTTGGAAGAAAATTTGTGTGAATGGTACTGCTAATGCACTTTGTACGATTTTAGAATGTCGTTTATCAAATTTGAATGAGAGTGATTATGCGAAACAGCTTATTTATAAGATTACACAGGAAATTGTACAAGTAGCAACGGTGGATGGCGTACATTTAAATGGAGATGAAGTTTACAATTATCTCATCGATTTAAATGAAAAGGTAGGCCCACATTATCCATCAATGTATCAAGATTTGATTAACAATAATCGACTTACAGAAATTGATTATATTAATGGAGCAGTTGCTCAATTAGGTAAAGAACATCATATAGATGCTCCAGTTAACCAATTTGTAGCGAATATGGTACATGCGAAAGAACAACAACGACATGCAAAATAATGTCCACTTAGAAGGTGTGAAGGGCATGTTTTCAACTAACATGCTAATACTAAGTATGTTAGTTGTGACTTAAGATTGAAATATGAAATCGACTTAATATATAGAAGGCTTGGAGTGAGATGTTGAATTCAAATTGAATTCGGTCTCGCTCTATTTTGAGTCGAATAATTATATCTTTGTGACTAAAAATGATACGCTAAATCCTTAATTTAATATGAATGATTTTAAATTTTTCATAAAAGGGTAGAAGAAAGTTAAGTGAATTTGAAGGAGCTGTTATTAGAATGAATCGTTCAACGAAACGTGTCATCATTACGAGTATTGTAGGTGGATTGCTAAGTGGTGCGGTTAAGATTGGTTGGGAAGCTATCGTTCCGCCTAGAACACCTGAACGTGAGAAAGAAACCCCTCCAATGACATTATTGAATCAGGTGGGATTACCAGATTCAATCAAAAAAGCAACCTATCACTATAATGGTAATGATATTCCAATAACGGTTATGGGTATTCATTATGGCTTCTCTGTAGCAAATGCTTTTGCATATGGCTTATTAGCTGAAAAATTCCCAAAAATCACTGCCTTGAAAGGATCATTATTTGGCGTTGCTATTCATATTGCATTTCATGAATATCTATTGCCAAAGTTGAAATTGACACCTCAGGTTAAAGACTTACCTTATGAAGAACGACTTTCAGAGTTATTCGGTCATATCGTTTGGATGAATACTATTGATATGATTAGAGATTCAAGTAAGTAGGTTAGATTGAGATATTCATTTTCAGAAAAAGAGAAATAGAAAGGTGAGTACAATAATGACTAAAATATTTATTACAGGCGCAACAGGATTAATCGGAACACGATTAACACAACGTTTGATTGAAGAAGGACACGAGGTTGCCGGATTTACTACATCTGAGAAAGGTAAAGAGAAATTAGAAGGACTAAACGCTAAAGCGTATATTGGCGATATCTTAAAAGCGGATACTATTGATGCAGCAATTGGTGACTTTCGTCCTGAAATTATCATTAATCAAATTACAGATTTAAAAAATGTTGATATGGCAGCAAACACAAAAGTGCGTATAGAGGGCGGTAAAAACCTAACTGATGCGGCACTTAAATATGATGTTAAAAAAGTAGTAGCTCAAAGTATTGGTTTCATGTATGAACCAGGAGAAGGACTTGCTACTGAAGAAACACCATTAGATAATCATTCAGATGGTGACAGAAAAATTACGGTAGATGGCGTGGTTGGACTTGAAAAAGAAACCGCTCGTATGGACCAATATGTTGTGTTACGTTTCGGTTGGTTATATGGACCAGGTACTTGGTATGGTAAAGACGGTATGATTTATAATCAATTTAAAGATGGAGAAGTAACATTATCAGATGGTGTCACATCATTCATTCATTTAGATGATGCTGTTGAAGTATCTATTCAAGCGATGAACTTTGATACTGGTATTTATAATGTTGCAGATGATGAGCCAGTAAAAGGATCAGACTTTGCAGCATGGTATTCAAAAGAAGTTGGTGTGGATCCTAAAGTCACTATCCAACCCGCACAACCATTTGAACGTGGCATTACCAATGACAAGTTTAAAGAACAAGGTGGTACACTAATCTACAACACATGGAAAGATGGTATGCATCCTTTAAAATAAGATTGTAGAAAAGAAATAAAGAGGCTGGGATATTATTCCTAGAGAAATAGCTAGTAAATGAGTCTTAAAAACTTCATTTGCTAGCTTCTTTATTTATAATACTTCGAATTATTGGCTCACTTTCTTAGGAGTTAGTCTCAGCCTGTAGTCTTCAGCTTGTCCTGTTCCCTTAAGAGTCTCGCCAAAATACTTAGTATTTTTTATTCTTATCCAAGAATTTAATATCCCAGTCTCTTTTTAGTAAGTTTTGCTCATTTTTTGAGTTAGTCATTGTGATTTGTAGACTTACTTCTACGCTGTTCTTCAATTTGTTGACGTAACTGATCTCCAGCAGCTTTGCCTACTTTTGCATAATGGCTATGTGCAAAATGCATTTGAATAATTAAAAACGTTGCACTTATCGCCCAGTATAAACTTAAGGCTGAAGCAGATTGTAATGATGCATAAATAATAAATAATGGAGATAATACCATCATGACATAGTATGTGCGTCTTTCTTCTTTTGGATAATGCATTGCATTGACCAAAGGTTGAATGAAGTAAAGTAAAGCTGCTATAAATGTCATGATTAAATCCGTATGCATTAAATTGAACCATAAAAAGTGAGGGTGCTCGATAATACCACCACTCGTTGGATATTTAATACAAGCGTATAAACCTAATAAAATAGGAATTTGGATTAATATTGGCAAAGTACCAACTAGGCTTTTGAATGGATTAATACCATAGTCGTTGTACTTTTTCATTAATAACTTATTAGCTGCAGTACGTTCTTCTTGTGTATCAGCATTCTTTAGTTTATCTTGTAGTTTCTCAATTTCCGGTTTAACTACCTGAGTTTTACCTCTCATAATGTGAATGTTTTTCACTTGGATAAACATTAGTGGCATTAGTACAAGACGTATGATAAGTACAATGACAATAATAGCTAATCCAT
The DNA here is from genome assembly GCF_033283605.1 of Staphylococcus sp. NWU MKU2. NCBI lineage: Bacteria > Bacillati > Bacillota > Bacilli > Caryophanales > Staphylococcaceae > Staphylococcus > Staphylococcus sp. NWU MKU2. The sequence goes on from NZ_JAVSMH010000006.1 coordinate 66,308, forward strand.
AATTCTCATGGAATGTTCGACCTAAGAAGTGAAGTAACATATCCATTGGCTTAACAAATATAGTATAAAAGAACCCATGTTGATCTTCTTTATGAGAATAGTCACATCCACCCAATAATATGACAACACTCATTATGAATAAGGACCATTTTTTTCTCATTTATAATCTCCTATGTGCTTGAGGTCTTTAATAATCTTAGTCTTTAATATGTTTAGCTTAACATATTCGCATGATAAGCGTAGCGGTTAATCTCAATTTTATAACTTTGATTTATTTGTAACTGTAATAATTTTTAAAAGAGCCAAACCAAAAAGACTCGTTAATAAAGTGATGAAACCTAGTATAGTGACTTTAGCGGGTGCCGGTAACCAAGTCATAATAAATTGCCAATCAGAGCCATTTAGTAACAATGAAGGCAATAGATGTAGAAGGCCTAAAATTAAAATAAAGCCGATTGAAAGTATGAGTATTTGATATTTCGTGTTTTTATGTTGAACGCTTAATAGGATCGGTTGATGTCTAGTGATATGGCGATATAAGTAAATCAAAGTTATAGCAACCATGATCCAAATCACGATTGAACCTATAATAATCATAGTTTGATATTGGTTGATGTAGTATTGTACTGTATCAATATGCTGTCCTTGACTTAATTGCGTATTTAAATGTTTGGCAAGCGTTGGAACATGATTAGAATAAGCATTTGCGAGAACAACTATGCCATAGTCTTTCTTAGGATTCAAAATAATATAAGAAGAATAGTTCTCAAGCGTACCCGGATGATAGATAAGTGTTTCTTGATTATCTTTAGTGACAAACCAGCCTGTTGCATATTGAGAATCATCATCGTCATTTGTTTTAACTTTAGGTTTGTGTGTAGCTTCAACTAAAGATTTTAAATGTTTTGGGGGATGAAGTTGAAATTTTATCCAAGGTTCTAAGTCGTGTGTGCTAGCCATTAAATAGGCTGATGGGTTATCACCGATATTAAACTTTGGATTATCTGAGTATGCTTTATTATGTTGAATATCATACCCCTGAGCATCATCTCTGCCCTTTTTATTACTCTCTTTAGTAGAAATATGTTTCATATTTAAAGGTTTGAATATATGTTCACTCATATAAGATGAATAGGGAGAATGAGATACATTCTGAACAATTAAACCTAAAATATCGTAATTCATATTAGCATATTCGAACTGTTCTCCTGGTCGATGGTTCAGTGAACGACCATTAATACTGTTAACAATTCCATCTAGACTATCCGTCTTTTTTGTAATTTTATCATTGTTAGTGATATCTCCTGGAATACCACTAGTTTGAGTTATTAATTGATTAATAGTAATATCTACTTTTTTTCCTTTATATTTCATATGAAAGCTAGGTATGTATTTACTTATAGGGTCATTTAATTTGATTTTCCCTTCATTGACGAGTTGCATAATGGCATATCCCGTCATTGCTTTGGAATTAGAAGCAATTTCAAAGCGTGTATTGGAGGTTACTTTTTGTTTATTTTTAATGTTTGCATAGCCATAACCTTTATTTAGCAACATTTTATTATCTTTAATAATTAATACAGAGACGCCTGGAATGTGACCATCATTCATTTCGTTTTTAACTATGCTGTCCAAATAATTTTGAGAAGTAGGGCTCATCATTGAATAGTTGGGTTGCAATTTAATCATGATTGAACAAATAAATAAGATAATAACCAATAAGACTCCACTGAAAAGAAATGTCTTTTTCATTTTTAATCCTCTAATCATAAGATTTAAGTAGTGAACAATTTACACTGTTAACGACAATAGTATAGCAAGTTTTTTCATAAATTGCTCTTGTGTTTCTTTTGTGTTGCTATCTATTGATTTAAATTATTAATAATAGAAATTTTACAAATAAATATAACTGTAAAATGTAACTTTAATGGTAATAAATTACATTGAAATAGTGGGGGCATCTATACTTTTTATCAAAATGGGAGTATATTTTATCCATTGAATTTGAATATAAAGAGGTAAAGAGTATTATGTTCACTCAATTTAAAAGACTTTTAATTGGTAAACCTAAAAGAAATCGTGATTTGAAAAATGAAAAAATCAGTAATTTCAAGGCTTTAGCAATACTTTCTTCGGATGCATTGTCATCAGTAGCCTATGGTCCGGAGCAAATTTTGATTACACTCGCAGTCGTTGGTGCTATGGCGTCATGGTACACGTTACCAATTGCATGTGCAGTATTAGTACTGTTAGCAGCTTTAATCTTGTCATACCGCCAAGTCATTAATGCTTATCCTAAGGGTGGCGGGGCTTATATGGTTTCTAAGACTAACTTAGGAGAAAAATGGGGACTAGTAGCTGGTGGTTCATTACTTGTGGATTATATTTTAACTGTAGCGGTAAGTATCGCTTCTGGTGCAGATGCGTTTGTAGCTGCATTTCCGTCACTATATCATCACAAAGTATTGATTGCATGTTTACTAGTACTATTTATTTTAATAATGAATTTACGTGGATTGACAGAATCTGCTACAGTATTGTCTTATCCAGTGTATTTATTTATTATCGGGTTAATCATCATGATTATTGTGGGAGTATGGAAAGTTGCAACTGGCCAAGCTGAACCACATATGCACGCAACAGTGGGAACAGCTGTGCCTGGTGTTACGCTATTCCTACTATTAAAAGCATTCTCGTCTGGGGCATCATCTTTAACAGGCGTCGAAGCTATATCTAATGCGGTAACAAATTTCAAAGATCCTGGTCCGAAGAATGCTGTTAAAACATTAGTTACAATGGGTGGCATTCTTGCATTTCTATTAGTAGGCATTGTAGGTTTAGCCTATTGGTACGGAGTAATACCTGAGACTGAAACGACCGTATTGTCTCAATTAGCAATGAATATTCTAGGACACAATGCTGGTTATTATTTTGTTCAAGCCACAACAGTAATGATTTTAGTTTTAGCAGCAAATACAGGTTTTACCGCATTTCCAATGCTTGCCGCTAGCATGGCAAAAGATAAATATATGCCTCGTATGTTTAGTGTTCGAGGAGATCGCTTAGGTTATTCGAACTCTATCATTACTTTAGGTGTTGGGGCTATCTTGCTTATTATCATTTTTGATGGTAAAACTGAGAACTTAATTCCACTCTATGCTGTAGGTGTATTTATTCCGTTCACATTAGCACAATATGGCATGGTACTTAAATGGATTAGAGGCAGAGAGAAAGGGTGGTCACGTAAATTGATTGCCAACGCGATAGGTGGAACAATTACATTTATCGTATTTATGATCTTCTTGATCACTAAGTTTAGCCATGTATGGCCTATATTGATATTTTTACCTTTGATTGTGATTGTATTCCTACGTATCAAAGGTCATTATAAAGATATTGCTAAACAGTTGAAATCGACAGCGATGGTGCAAGATATGCCAATCGTTGATAAAAATTTAGCGATTGTTCCTGTAAGTACGATTACATCAGCCATTGATAAATCAGTGTATTATGCTCAAATGATTGCTGATGATGTTATAGCAGTACATGTTTCCTTTGGTGATGAAGCGGATAAATGCTTTGCTGAAAAATGGCAACGTCATTATCCAGATGTGCGTTTAGTCATCTTACATTCTGAATATCGTAGTGTCATCAGACCAATTTCAAGATTTATTGATAAGATCAATAAAAAAGCGAATGATAAAAATTATGTCATTACAGTTGTTGTGCCTCAGTTTATTACAAAAAAATCTTGGCATAATTTCTTACACAATCAAACGAGTATTAGATTAAAAATGCACTTGTTCTATCAAAAGAATGTTATTTTAGCAACTGTACCATTTAAATTACACAAATAAACTTATAGAAAAGCCCATAGATAATGCAAGGTTACATTATCTATGGGCTTTAGTTGATTTTTAGTGAGCGTTGCTTACTTCATGTGCTAGAACGATTTCATTGTAATTGATGTTTTCTCGTAATTGGGTTGCAACTTCATTAGTTACTTTATTTCGTGAAATTAATTCATCTAAAATAGTACGTTGGATGTATAATGCTTCCAATTTTACATCTTGTTGTTGCTGTGTAGTAAGTTCATATACTTCTTTGTTTTGATTTCTTTGTTGCTTTCTATTCTTATTGTGACGAATCGTACGAGATAGGTTGTGATATTGGTTAATAATTAAACTCACTTCTAAGACATTTGAACTATTTTGTTCTTGACGCATTTTCATAATAATATTGTGATTAACAACACGCATTAATTGTTGCACTTTGTTAAAACTATTTGCAAATTCTTCTCTTTGTGCCTTTTTATCGTCTTTTACTTTTTGACGTTCAGCTTTATATTCTTCACGCTTAGCTTTAATGTCCATTTTATTTTGTTCTGATGTAGCATGATGTTCTTCTTTTAATAATGCACGGTTTTCTTTATGAATGCGATGTGCCTCTTTTCGTGATTCTTTACGAGCTTTAAATCGTAAGCCGATCAATTTAAAGAAACGACTTATTTTTCTTAGAATAGACATTTCACGATAAGATTGACTGAATTCCATAATATTGCGATAGTCTGTTAAATCCTTCTTAGTAATTCTTTCTTTTTTCGATTAATCGCTCTAGTGTTCTTGTTTCTTCTTCTTCAGCTATTTCTTGAAGGCGACGTAATTCCTTCGTATTTTTATTGTCAGGTTCCATATTGATTAAGAATGATAACTCATTAAAATATTGATTTAATATTGGTCGATAATCCATACTTTTTTCTTCAGAGTTTTTCTTTTTAAAAGTATCAAGTACATGTTGAACCATGAATATTTTAGCTGATTGATAGGACATACCTTTAAATTCTGAGACCTTTTCAGATGGTGTGATAAATGGTAGAACAACTTGAGCGAGAATTAAGCTAGTTAATACCATAAATGAAGCGATGAATAATAGATCATTACGATATATAAACTCTTGGTTACCATCCATCATATATGGAAGTGTTAATGCCATTGATAAGGAAATGGTACCGTGTATCCCACACATCGTCATAATAAAGGCATAGTGATTACGCTTCGGTGGTCCAGCATCTTCTTCATCATCTAAATAGGATTGAACGTTGTTTGGATAATAAAAATCTTTAAATAATAAGTACACCCAAACAAACCTAAATACATAAATTGCTAGCGCAATTAATAGAGCGGTTGTAATTAAAAATACAATGTTTTGTGGTTCGTCATGAATAATTTCCATAACTACTTCGGGAACGATATATCCTAATACAACAAATACAAAGCCATTTAATGCATAACTTAGTGTATTCCATATTTGGTTATAGTTCATTTGTAATTCCGTTTGGGCACGAATTAAACGGTCGCGTTCTAAACCATGGATTAAACCAGCGACAACTACGGCAATAATTCCTGATGCGTGAAGCTCTTCGCCAATAAAATAAACGGCGAAAGGAGTAAGTAATTGAATGAATGTTAACGTATTACTATCTTTCATGCCTTTATTGGCAGTTAAATAAACTCTTAAAGTTACGACTAGTGCGCCAACAATGATACCAATTAACACACCTAAAATAGTTGAAATAATAAATTGGCCAATTGCATCAAACGCTGAAAAACTACCCGTTACAAGTGCAGTAACTGCAATTTTAAATGAAATGATACCTGCGGCGTCATTAAGTAACGATTCACCTTCAAGAATTGACATTGACCCTTTAGGTAATATCTTACCTTTAGTAATTGCGGAAACTGCGACTGCATCAGTAGGGCACAGAATTGCAGCAATTGCAAATGCGGCTGGCATTGGTAAATCAGCCCAAATCCAGTGAATAAAGAAACCTACACCAATAACGGTAGTAAATACAAGGGCCATTGCCATAAGAACAATCGGTTTACGATACTCAAGTAACTTTGTTCTAGAAATATGAGTGCCTTCCACAAATAGCAGAGGGGCGATAACAGCCATCATAAAGACTTCCGATTCAAATTCAAAGTGCATTGGAATAGGTAGCACAAATAAGCAGACACCCAATGCGATTTGAATAAAAGCAGTAGGAATTTTAGGGAACCTATTATAAATAATAGAACTAATAATAACTGCGAATATAAATAATAAAAATGCTTCTGATAGCTCCATGAATAACTCCTTTTTAAAATGAATATTAATAGTATACCATCTGACATGATAAGCTACCAAAAATGGCAACCTATTTAACAAAATATTTTATGATTATTATTTTATCTATTTACCATATTTAAGTGTCTATAAACGGATATATGAATTAAAGTGGTTATCAATTTAGAGTTGCTTGAGATGTTTAAAAGTGGAGTAGTTGAATAAAGTTTTATTATAGTGAGGACAGAGTTAAGATCATAAAAATATAAAAACTGAGAAAAGCTTGATTTAAGCATCTTCTCAGTTTTATTTGCTTTTATAAATTGAAAAATTTCGTTTATCAATTAATTAATGTGATGATTAATAATTAATTGAATTACGACCTTGACTACGAGTTCGTTCTGCTAAGTCTTCTGCATTAGACTTGTATTTTCTATAAAAGATGAACAAGAAGATAAACCAAATTGGTGAAATGAAAATGGCCGCTCTTGTATCTTCGCTAAAGAATAGTAGTACAAACACAAACGCGAAAAATGCGAGTACGACATAGGCTGTCTTAAGTCCACCAAAGAGTTTAAATTTATTCTTATGGTGTTCTTCTGGATTCTTTTTAACGAAAACAATATAAGAAATGATAATCATTGCCCACACTACTAAGAATAGGACAGTTGATAGTGTTGTAACATAAATAAATAATTTAATGGCATCAGGGAAAATAAAATTAAGCAATGCTGCTGCTAATAAGGTACCAGATGACACTAACATAGATAAGTATGGAACACTGCTACCATTTGTTTTGCTTAAAACTTTAGGTCCTAAACCTTGTTTAGCAAGTCCGAATAAAATACGACTATTAGAATAAATACCACTGTTTGTTGCTGATGCAGCCGCAGTTAATACTACAAAGTTTACTAGTCCGGCAGCGAATGGTAAGCCGATTAAACTAAACATTGTTACGAATGGACTACTATTTGAGTCTATTTTATTCCAAGGAATAACCGACATGATGACTAATAAACCACCGACGTAAAATAATAAGATACGTATAGGCACGTTATTAATTGCTTTAGGGATTACATTTCTAGGGTCTTTCGTCTCACCAGCAGTTACACCGATAAGTTCAATACCAATAAATGAATAAACTGCAATTTGGAATGCCATTAAGAATCCAAATGGTCCATTAGGGAAGATACCACCGTGATTAGTTAAGTTACTAAACGATGCATGACCATAAGATGTTTTAAATGAGAAGAATATCATGACAAGTCCCACGATAATCATCGCAATAATAGTAACAATCTTGATAATTGAGAACCAAAATTCCAATTCACCGAATAATCTTGCACCTAACATGTTAAAAGAGATTAACATTAATACTATGAACAAGACGGTGATCCAATGTGGAACTTGTGGGAACCAAAAACTAAAATATTGTCCCATTGCTGTTAAATCTGACATACTTGAAGCAATCCAAGCGAGCCAATATGTCCACCCAATGACAAATCCGGCAAAGGGACCTATGTATTCGTTCGCAATATCTACAAATGAATTAAAGCGTGTATTACTTAATAACAATTCTCCAAGTGCTCGCATGAATGCAAACATGACCATACCAATAATCATGTATGTTAGTAAAAGGGAAGGTCCTGTTAAAGCAATTGTTTGTCCTGAACCTAGGAATAATCCTGTACCAATTGCGCCCCCAATCGCAATTAATTGAATATGCCTGTTGTTTAGTTCTCTTTCCAACTGTCTAGCCATATACTTCCTCCTTAGAAAGCAATGATGCGATTTTTAATTTTTTTAGTTGTAAACGCTTTCTTTTTTATGTAAAAATTTTTTCTTTTAACAAAGTATAGCGTTTGTTCAATAGCTGTTAAATTTTAGATAAAAAGCGATTTTGATATTAATTGTTCACAAATTATGTAACTTTGCTAAAAGGTAATTTTATTATACTCTTTATTGTATAAAATATAAACAAATTTCTGAAAATTTAATAAACAGATTTATTTATTATTAATAATAACTATGACATAATGATTTCAATTCAAAACAAGTAAGAGGGAAGACATTAATGAAGATAGGTGCAATTTCAGATTTACATATCGATCGACATCCTAAACTAGAGCCACAAGCATATCTTGATGCTCTCGCCCATAATGTGGAACAAAGAAGTGTTGATTTATTATTAATTGCAGGAGATATGTCTAATCATTTTCAGCAAGGTTATCAATTTATTCAAGACTTAAAAGAAAAATGCAGTATACCAATCTTATTCGTACCTGGTAATCATGACTATTGGGCTTCAGAGGCATCACTCAGTTCAAAGCAAATTTATGAATTTTATGCTAGCAAGCCAGAATGTTTAATCGGAAAACCTTATATTATTAATAATAATTGGGCAATTGTTGGACATACAGCTTGGTATGATTATAGCTATGCGGATAGCAAATTTGATTTGGATCGAATTAAAAGAGGGAAATATTATGGTGCCACATGGCAAGATAAAGTGAAAATTGATTGGGATATTGATGATAGAGTGTTATCTAAAGAGGCAGCTAAACAAATACAAGAAGACTTAGAACAAGTGAAAGATAAACATGTTATTTTAATGACACACATTGTTACGCACCCTCAATTTATAGTACCTATGCCGCATCGCATTTTTGATTTCTTTAATGCTTATATTGGTACTAAGGACTTTGATGAGTTTTATTCAACCTATTCCATTCGTTATAGCATTATGGGGCATGTGCATTTTCGCAAAGTGATTAATGAAAATGGCATCACATATATTTGTCCCTGCTTAGGGTATCAACGACAATGGAGAACGAGTGATATTAATCAAGAAATCAATAACGCTTTAGTAACATTTGATATTAGTGATGAATAAAATAATGTGAGATTGGGAAGTATTTTAAATTATCGCAATCTCACTTAACAGTTACAATTAATCATTGGTGTTTACTTTAAGATAAATACATGTACGACCAGGAGCGTTAAAGCTACGTTCTAATTTCGACTTTGCAATTTTAATAATTTGAAAGCGATTAGGAACTATAGCAGGAAAGATAACAAATTTAAAAAAATGACTCCATAAGGGATCTATATAATAGTAATATTTATCATCATAACCAATTAATAGCGTAACATGAATGTTAGAAACGAGTTCTTTCTCATTATCATCAAATGTAAAGTGTTTTCGGAATGGTTTACGTCCTAAACTCGTGTGGTACATGATGACCGGTTGGCCTGAATCGATTACAGTCTCTAACGATGTTAGGTCAGTACCTGTGCCATCAACAATACGTGAATCAATTGTTTGTAAATATGGAACATAAGCATCTGGAAAGATGGTTTGATGATGACCCAATTTGACAAGTAAGTGATGACCCACATAACCTTTATAGGGATTATTAGGATGTTTGGGCCAATGTTTCATAATTTCAGTTGCTTTAATATTATGACCGTTATATTGAAGTAACATTGCTGCTGAAACACCTTCACAGCCCATGACCATTGGAATTGGAAATAATTGGCTAATTGGTTTGATTGATAATATCGTTCTTTTCATCCTTATTCTCCTTAAAGACGCTTTTATGATTTACATCACTTAATTTAAGTAAATTTATTATATACCTTAGTGGTCATCTCGTATATTAAAATGGATTTTGACTTTATTGATATAGAATAAATGAAAAAGGGGATATTTGAATGGCAATACAATATAAATTGGAACAGTTAAATCATGTTCAACTCATCGGTGTCTTAAGAAAGTATGAGAGTGGCGATGAGATGCAAAAAGATATACCGTCATTTTGGCAAAAAGTAAATAATGATGGGGTTGTAGATGATTTAATAGAACTTAGCAATCAAACATTATCAGGATTGTTAGGCGTCATTTTACAGAAAGAAGATAATCATTTCGAATATTTCATTGGTGTACCTTGTGATAATTCGAATAATAATAATTCGCACTTTAATACACTCGAATTATCAGCTCATAAGTATGTCGTTATAGATGCGAAAGGAAAAGTTCCCGAAGCGATTAAATCGATAATGCCTAAAATCTATCAAGAGTTCTTACCTCAAGCTAAATTTAAGACGATTAGAGCACCTATGTTTGAACATTATTTACCAGGAAATACCCAAAGTAGTGATTACATTACGGAAATTTGGAGTCCTATAGAAGATTAGACAAGAAATTGAGATAAAATAGGTACTACAAAATTAAAAAATACAGTAATTAAAAGAACTGAGGAGGCGCTCTTTTTAAGCACTTCTCAGTTCTTGTTATACTTTCACAATTTATTTTCTAACTGCATGAACGATATAATTCATATTCTTTTTATGCTTACGCATTGTTTTAAACATTTTGATAAACATTTTGCGATTAGTTGGTTTTAGAGCGTTTTTTATAATTTTTAACGTACCAAGGAGACCTTCATCTTGAATCATACCTATTGGAGTCATTAAAGATAGTGGACCTACTTTAGACTCAATATTTGAAAAACCAGCTTCTTGATAGAGTTGATACCAATCTTCAGGCGATAAAGGTGTGACTTTCATATTGATGGCGTTACTTAATTCATCAATGACCGTTGATGCCTCTTGTCTATTAATAATTGCAATATCATGTGTAAGTATAATGCCATTCGGTTTTAATACTCGATAATATTCATTTAGCACTTTTTCCTTAATCTGATAAGGCAACATTGTTAGCATCGCTTCATTTAAAATAATATCAAAACTCTGATCTTCAAAAGGTAATTTCATAGCATTGGCTTGCGTTAAATGAATAAGATTATCTAAATTGCGTTTCGAAACATTTTGTTTACCTTTTTCTAAAGCGGTTTTATTTAAGTCTACGCCCTCAATGTGGCAATTATATTTTTGAGCTAATTCAATAGACGTTGTACACATATTACAAGCTACTTCTAAAACACGTTTATCACTGGAGAAGTGTCCTTTATTTATAAGCCAATTTGTTGCTAACACACCACCTGGACGTAAACGTTTCTTTCCTAATTGTGCTAAAAATGTATGGCCGGCTATTTTAGTCACCATAGTCAACACTTCCTGTTCTAACTAAATTTGTTAAAGAGTACGTGATTTTCTAAATGTACATGTTCATGCGTTTCACGTTCTAAATTCTCTAGACGATGATATACTAATCTCCAAGTTTGGCAAGCTTCACTAGGAGGTTGATATTGGTTAGTTAATTCACGCATATCTTCAAGTAATTGTCCTGTTTGAGTGTGGTCGTCAACTAAGCTTTGAATGATATCAGATGAATGATCTACTTGTTCACCACGAGAAAGTTTAATTAACGCTGGGAAATCATGTTCATCTTCTTGAGCCATATGCTCAAGCATACCATCTCGATATTGACGATATAAATCTTGTAACTGAATTAGAAATGGATGGTTTGGTCCATGAACTTTAGCCACTTTTGTAACATAAGGGGATAGATTCTTAAATTCTTCTCGCATTGTTTCGTGATAGCGAGATTGTATATATTGAATTAATGACGGCGCATCTAGATATTTCACATTAATGTTTCCTTGATCATGGTTTGGAAGTTCATTAATCTCATCTATTAAAGTTTCTGCATCAACTTTTTTATTTTTAACTGCCTCATTTATAGATATATTACCACCGCAACAAAAGTCGATGCCATATTTTCTAAATATATCAGCACTTAGTGGGATATCAGTAACAATTTCTGCAACGATAGATTCATTTGTAATCATTAAAACTCCTCCTTTATTTACTCTCATTATAACCGTTAATAATGATTATCAATTAGAAAAAATATAGCTGTCACCTATTTGTTGGAAAGTTATTAAAATATTGTGAACGAGTAACTTGGATTTTAAATTAGTGGACTCATTTTTAAATGAAATGCAAAAAACTGAGAAAAGCTCGATATGAGCATCTTCTCAGTTTAGTCGACTACTGCATGATTTTATGTAGCATTTTAATCCTTTATCTTAATCTTCTAGTTATATTGAATAAAAGATTTATTATGCTGGTTTACGATGATTTCTAAAATAAATCACTTGTAGTGTTATTAAAATGACTGCTGTTATCATAATAACGAAAATATATGGGGTTGCGTCATATTGTCCTTTGAGTCCTACAATAGGAGAGATAATACCACCAAGTATAAATTGGAATAGTCCTAATAAACTAGACGCATTACCACTACCACCAGTACGTTCTTCCATTGCCATTGAAAAACCAAGTGGCCCAATAGACGTAACAGGACATACATTTAAGAAAAATGCGATAAGTAAAATCCATAAGGGACCATGAACTGCAAGTGTAATCACAATTAAAATGACACCTACAACTTGAATTAAGGTTAAATAAATCATAAGTTTGAAACGATTAATATAAGCTACAAGAAGTGCAACGATCTGACTCACGATAATTAAACCGACACCATTAACAGCGACCATGATACTGAATTGTTGAGGTGTCATATTATAAATTTTTTGCGTGATAAATGGAGAAGCGGATGAAAAGCTAAATAACATTACATACGTTAACCCCTGTAGCAACATTGGAATAATGAATCGTGGTTTTTTCATTAGACTACCGAAATCTAATAAAATGTCTTTAAAGTTAAGTGATTTGTGTTCCGATTTATGTGTCTTAGGCATCATTGTAGCGACGCCTAATAGTACTAATAGACTTATAAATGTTAGGATGATGAATACAATTCTCCATGATCCAAGTGTTAATGATAGTCCACCGAGTAATGGCATGATGATAGTAACAATACCATTCACGACCATTAGTGATGCTAGAAATTTTGCTAATAAATCGCCCTCGTATCTATCTCCAGCAAAAGCTTTGGCTATAACGATAATACCACCGGCTGTAAACCCTTGGATAAAACGAATACATAAAAATAAAATTAGGTTAGTAGCGAATACGCCACTAAGTGTAGCTAAGAAAAATATACATAATATGATAAGACCCATTCTTTTACGACCATATGCATCAGATAATGGGCCAAATAGGAATTGGCCAAGTGCTAAACCTATCATTGCAAATGATAATGTAAGTTGTATTTCAGATGTTGATGACCTAAATTGATGTTGTGCTTCAGGTAATGCGGGTAAATACATATCAATAATCATAGGTCCAAATGCAGTCATTACACCTAATACTATTAGAAGCAATAGGGGTAATTTTGTATGAGTTGAAGGTTGCATAATGTTTCTCCTTAAAAAGTTTGCAAACTACATTATAAAGGTTTTTTGTATATTTGTAATTTACAAAAATAAAAAAGTGACACAGAATTCATCGTGTCGCCTAATATAGGTTGATTGCCGTTCGAAAAGTTTTGAATATATGCTTTCTCAAACAGGCCAATTATTGTAAATTTGTATCACTTGAATTTCCAAGGATACTATTTAATTTCTCTTTAATTTCATCAAATTTTGTATTTACATCGTTGAGTAAATCATTAACTTTACTTTGGCTTTCGTTATTTTGTTGAGCATTATTAGCTTCTTTTAATTTATTGACTTGCTCTTGATAAAATTTAGTTAATTTAGAATCTTCACCAGTTTGTTCGCTATTTTTTAAGTTATTAACATCCTCTTGAATTTGTTTAATTCTTGAGTCAGTATCGACTTTATCCTTAATGTCATTTTTAGCATCTTCTACTTGTTGTTTGATATTATCACTTTGGTTTTGAACTTCATTTTTATAATCTTTAGAAACATTGTTGTCATTAGAAGCATTATTCGTTTGTTGGTTATCACTACTATTGTTATTAAGTATTGCTCTTGTGGCAAATACCGCTACGATAATCAACAATATTGCAATAATAGCAATTAGCCATTTTTTAGATTTCTTATTTTTTTCGTTCTCTTCTTCTAACTGTTGCTCGCGTCTAAAGTCACGATCGTTATAGTATCTATTACCATCTTCATCATATTCATCATTACGTCGGCGATAATCCTCACGATAATCATAATCATCTTGATATCGATGGTCATCATTACGATATCTCGGATCATCATCTCGATAACGTGAATTGTTACGATTGTATGCTTCTTGACTTTCGCGTCGCTCATGACGCGCACGTTCCTCTGCGCTTTGTCGGTTACGCTTGCGATATTGTTCATCATATTTGTAAGAATCTTTATATTTGTCTGTTCGTTTCATGATAGTCACCTCATATTTTAAATAGTTAGTTTTAATAGTCTTGCAATATTTTCAGCAGTATGTGTCATGTTTTGTTTAGCGTTATTTAATAATGATGGCAATGATTCTGGTTGCTCAATTAAACTAAATGCACTGTCAATGCCATGCTTATAAACATCTTGGTATCCTTCGCCAAGACTACCACAAATAGCTATAACAGGAACGTGATGTTCTTTTGCTGCTTTAGCTACTCCGATAGGTGTTTTACCAAAGACCGTTTGAGCATCCATCTTTCCTTCACCAGTTATAACAAGATCAGCATCCTGCACTCTTCTCGAAAAGTCAGTTTCTTTTAATACAATATCAATACCGTTAGAAAGTGACGCATTGAAGAATGCGAGGATACCTGCACCTAATCCACCGGCAGCACCAGCACCTGGAATATCTTTAACACTTATATTTAGTTCTCGTTCTATCATATCATGATAGGTTGTAAGTGCGGAATCCAACTTTGGTATCATCTTAACGTCAGCACCTTTTTGAGGACCATAGATTTCAGTTGCGCCATTAGCACCTAATAACGGGTTTGTCACATCACAAGCAACTTCAAATGTGACGTGCTTAAGTCTTTGATCTAAGTTTGAGATGTCAATTTTTGCTAGCTCAGATAAGTAGCCGCCACCGAGTTTTAAAGGTTGATTTTTAGAATCAAGAAATTGAGCGCCTAATGCACATAACATGCCACTACCGCCATCATTGGTAGCACTTCCTCCAATGCCTAAAATGATCTTAGTAACATGATGATCAAGCGCATCTAATATTATTTCTCCAACACCGTAAGTAGATGTAATAAGTGGATTACGTTCTTCATCTGTCAATAAATCTAGTCCTGATGATGCAGCCATTTCAATGATAGCTACTTGATTATCTTGGGAACGTGCATATGAAGCTTCAATGTTTCTATGCAATGGGTCATGAACTGGAATGGTGTACGTCTTTGCATTATGCGCTTCCTTTAAAGCATCTGTTGTACCTTCACCACCATCTGCCATTGGAATAATGTCATAGTGAATATCTTCATGAAATATTTTCTTGAAACCATCTTGTATTGCTAAACCAGCTTCTTTAGCTGACATGCTCTCTTTAAATGAATCAGTGGCAATGACTATTTTTCTAAGATTCATCTTAATAGACCTCCAATAGTTTATATATTTAAAATTAGTATAAAATAATGTTTGAATGTATAATTAATAAAAAAAGAATATAATATAATTAGTTGAGCCAAAACGAGTGCTAATTTAATTAACCTTATGACATAAAGGAGTTCGACATGCATAGACTTAAACATCATGAATTTTACATCTGGATGATTGGATTGATCCTATATTATGGCTATTTAGGCTACATTATCCCTTTACATAGTACAGATTGGTTTTGGGGTAGTGGCCACGGTATGCAAGTGGTCAGTAATGCTTTTAATAATTTTAATGGCAGATACATTAGCAATTTATTAGAATTTGCAAGTGTCCATTCTATATTACTTCGTACATTATCATTTGCGTTTATATCAATCTTTATCGTGGTACTTTTATTAAGATTATTGAATCAGTTTGGTGACACAAATTATTTAATATTAAGCACTGTTTTATTATTTATTATACCCAATTCCTTGTTTGCACAAAGCTATGGTAATTTTGAATTTTTTTATACATATGTTTTTGGCACATGTTTTTCTTTATATATCTTAAGTTTTATAATAAAAATATTACTTAATAAAGATGAATATAGTCGTATAGAAGTTTTTATATTTTGGCTAATATGTATATTGGGACAGTGGTTTGCTGAGCCTTTAGCTTTTTATAATGCCAGTATATTACTTGTAGGAATGATTTATTATGCCATACGCAATCATAAGCTTTACTATAGTCTAGTGCTTGGTTGGTTGCTTTCATTATGTGGTGCGATGGTGATGCTATTAAATGATAAATATATTTATATCTTTTCAAGTGTTGAGGCATTAAGAGGACACTTAGACATGCTTGGGTTAAACCATAAGTTCGAAATATCACTTCTAAAAGATATTCCAAGATCTCTCTTTTTTAATAATATTATTATTTTATCCTTAATAGTGATTATTCTAATGATATTGCTATTAAAAAGTAGCGCGTTCTTAACTTTACCTACAATAAAGCGAATCATTTTACAAATAGGTATTTGTATTTTGCCTATATATAAAATTTTTATATATGAACCTTTTAATTTGAAACAATTGTCAGAGACATTTACGTTTGAAGTCATTAATACTCTATTGTGTCTTATAATGATGATTAGCATTGCAATTTCATGTAAGTTAGTCATTCAATTACCATATAAACGATTGTTGGTTTTTATGTCACTTGTTTCTATTCCTATTAGCGTGTTACCGGTTATTTTAATTACTGAAGTTTCAGTTCGACAATTTTATTTAGCATATTTACTTTTTATAATTGTACTTATTAGTTTAATTTCAGAATTAGGCATTTTGACGTTGAACCATTATAATCTTTTAAAAAGTTGTATACTTATCTTTGCGATTATAAATATAATTATTTTCACTGATGTACATATGCGTAGTGAACAACGACTAGAAGATGTACAATCGCAAATTGATAGCAATAAGCGTCACATCACATTATCACATTTACCTTATGAAACTTATCTATTTGAAATTACACCATCAGATGAAGCGGATTTAACTAACTTCAAAGAGTTTCATCATATTTCAGAGAAATATTCGTTTAAAATATTGCCGTTTGAAAATTAAAAAGAAAAATGACGACAAAGGAGAAAGACGATGAAATTAAATCAAACCCACTTTGAGATTATAAAATTTATAATTGTGGGGGGGATTAATACCCTTAATTATTATATTGTGTATTTATTATTATTAAAATTATTTCACGTGAATTATATGATTAGTCATATTGCTGGTTTCTTAGTAAGTTTTGTTATTTCTTACTATTTAAATTGTTATTTCGTTTATAAAGTAAGACCAACGCTTAAGAAATTTTTAAGTTTTCCATTAACTCAAGTAATAAATATGGGTATGCAAACATTATTATTATATGTCTTTGTTAAGTGGTTTCAATTTCCATCTGAAATCGCACCATTTGCAGGTTTAATTATTACTATTCCAATTACATTTATTGTTTCAAAGTGGATTTTAAAGGATTAAATGACGTGCAACTTTAGACGATTTATTTTTATAATACGAAACTTCAAATGACTTTAAAGAGTGACAATTTTATAGCTTTAGCTAAAGTAAAATTTAGGTTTTGCTAAAAATTTAATTAGATTAATTATATGGATTTTATAGAAATCAAAAAACGTTGTCATTCATATTTTGATAGTACATACTATTGATATTAAAGCATTTAAGGTGGTTAACAAAATGTCTCAAAGTGAAAATCTTAAATTGGCACAAAGAGGGGCTTATTTAAGTTTAGTAGTATACATTATTTTATCTGTTTCTAAATATATTACTGGATTTGTTTTTGATTCAGCGGCTGTTAGAGCAGATGCTTTGAATAATATGACAGATATTATTGTATCTATAGCTGTTATTGTTGGATTGAAAATTTCAATAAAACCAGCAGATAAAAATCATCCTTATGGTCATTTGAAATCTGAAAATATTTCTACGTTGTTGGTTTCATTTATTATCATGTTCGTGGGTATTCAAGTTGTGATTGAAAATTCACCTAGAATATTTACAAATGAGCACAATACACCAAATGTAGTCACAATATTTGTAAGTTTAATAAGTGGGTTAATTATGATAGGTGTGTTTGCAATAAATCAGAGATTAGCTCAGAAAACGAAGAGTAGTTCGTTAAAGTCCGCTGCAAAAGATAACTTATCAGATGGATTAGTTAGTATGGGTACGGCAATTGGTCTAGTATTTACTCAATTTGGTTTACCTATTGTCGATGTTATTTTAGCAACGATTCTAGGATTTTTAATTATTTATACCGGGTTTGGTATTTTTAGAGAGTCAATTTTCGCACTTAGCGATGGATTCAATGAACAGGATCTTGAAGAATATCGTAATGTTGTATTGGAAGTGGATGACGTCAAAGATGTGAACAATCTTAAGGGACGCTACCATGGAAGTAGCATATTTTTAGATGTTACGATTGTTGTTGATGCACATTTGTCTCTTCAACAAGCACATGATATTTGTGATCGAGTGGAGAATCACTTACATAGTAAAGGTATATCATCAGTATATGTACATCCAGAACCGGATACTATGTAAAAGTAAGATGAATAGATTCTGAACAAAAGCATTGTTAATTTTAATGATTTTTTCTGAAAATAATGATTACGAATAAAGAAGCCAGTAAATGATGTTAATTTCATTTACTGGCTTTTCAAGTTATTTAAAAATAATCTAAGTTCTGTTAAATTTTACCACCAACCGTTAGATTCACGGAAACTAATTGCAGCTTCAATTGAACCATAACGTTCTTTAGCATACGAAATCATGCCTTTTGTTTGCGTTTCGACAGAGCCATAACCCCAAGATTGATTTGTCTGTCCTAAACCATGATATTGTCCATTAGACGCATTAGGGTCTCCACCTGATTCAGGTAAGACAATTTTCTCCCATAATTGTTCTGTTCCACCAGCTGCGATAAATTGTTTGTATACTGAAGATGTACTTTCACTAGATGAGCTTTCATTAGATGAATTGTCATCACTTGAAGTGTTACTAGATGAACTATTATCGGCTGTAGATTCGGTATTACTAGATGATGTATTAGTAGTAACATTAGTTGTATTAGCTTGTATAGTTGCAGCTGATGCTACATTAGTATGTTGACTCTGATGAGATGGTTGATTGTGTTGTAATTGTGTATGTTGATTATATTGACAAGATTGATTTTGTTGACCATGTGTCATTTCACTCGCATGTGCTTGACCTGATTCTAATCCTACGGCACCTAAAGATACCATTGTCATTAATGCAAAAATTGATTTCTTCATAATAAATAATCTCCTTTAGAAATTGGTTTTTTGTAAGTAATCTAAAATTGCAATTAAATTAAGTAAAGTCATAATTACTTATCTTTTAATATCCTTTTAGATTATGCATCCCAATATGTCTTGCTGTTGATTACGGTAGATTCACTATAACACCTCATTTAATGACATAGGTTACTACAATATCAAAAGATAGTATCAAAAATGAACTGAAGGTAACGAACATGACAAACTAACGTCATTTATGCCAAAAATGGCGTGAATTTAAGATATTATGAAATTTAACGAAATAGTTTTATAATAAATGTAATAGAAAAAGAGTAGATTACTTGTTGCAAAGCATAGGGAAGTAAATTTAGAGTTAGTGATTGGTTTTAAGGCATTTTAAACAAAATCATTCAATTAAAACTAACGTATAGGAAGGTGTTTTGATATGCCAAAATTAATATTATGTCGTCACGGTCAAAGTGAATGGAATGCTAAAAATTTATTTACAGGATGGGAAGATGTTCAACTATCTGAACAAGGACGAAATGAAGCAATTACTTCTGGACGTAAACTAAAAGAAAATGGCATTGAAATTGATGTGGCGTTTACTTCATTGTTAACAAGAGCATTAGAGACAACTCAATTTTTATTAGCTGAATCAGATCAAGAGTGGATTCCAGTGCATAAAAGTTGGCGTTTAAATGAGCGTCATTATGGTAAATTACAAGGTCTTAATAAAGATGAAGCGCGAAAAGAATTTGGTGAAGAACAAGTGCATCAATGGCGACGTTCATATGACGTTAAGCCACCAGCACAAACTGAAGAACAACGCGAATCATATTTAAAAGATCGTCGTTATAGACATTTAGATCATCGTATGATGCCTTATTCTGAAAGTTTAAAAACAACGTTAGAACGTGTGGTACCTATATGGACAGATAAGATTTCTCAACATCTATTAGATGGAGAAACAGTTCTAGTAGCTGCACACGGTAATTCAATCCGCGCATTAATTAAATATTTAGATAATGTATCTGATGAAGATATCATTGGCTATGAAATTAAAACTGGTGCACCACTTATTTATGAATTAGATGACAATTTAAATGTAATTGATCATTATTATTTATAATTATTAAATTAAAGGAGTGGGAGTGGGACAGAAATTAAAATAAATTCGCTGTCCCATCCCGGCAAGGATGACTAGGTTTGAAAAAGGCTTGATTTAAGCGAATTTTCAAATCAATCAACTACTGCCATTATGGTAAAAGAAGGCTGAGACATTTTATATAGTCCCAGCCTTCTTCTTTTTAGGAGTTATTTATGGAAGAAATAGATAACATTAAGCTGATTTACGATTACGTTTGTATTGTTTAATTATTTTTAATGCACGTTTGCGAGTTTTGATATTAGGACTATTCAAATTTCGACGTGCTGTTTGTAAATCTTGTTTCATATTTGATTCCTCCTTTTTAAAAAGCATAAAGGAAAGTAAGTTAAAAGTAAATAGTAATTATTACGATTTACAAAATAATACAAACAATTTATATGAAATTTAAAAATATATATGTATAATAGGCAAATGTATCTATTGAAAGCTTAGGTAGATAGGAGGGGAATAATATGTCACATAGACAAAAATTAGCAATGATATTTACGATGTTGTTAGGTGGCTTTTTCGGGTTGTTAAATGAAACGCTACTCACTACAGCATTGCCGAGAATAATGAAAGATTTCAACATTGAGTATTCACAAGTACAATGGCTAACAACTGCATTCTTACTAACTAATGGTGTAGTCATTCCATTATCTGCATTTATTATTCAGCGATACTCAACAAGACAAGTATTCCTAACTGGAATTCTGATATTCTTTATCGGGACGATGTTAGGCGGTTTTAGTCCAAACTTCACAATTCTTTTAATCGCACGTATTATACAAGCATTAGGCTCAGGTATTATGATGCCACTCATGATGACAACAATTCTAGATGTCTTTAAACCACATGAACGTGGTAAATATATGGGAATGTTTGGATTGGTCATAGGTCTGGCACCAGCAATTGGACCTACATTATCTGGTTATTTAGTTGAATATTTTGATTGGAGATCACTTTTCCATGTCGTAGCACCGATTTCAGCAATAACATTTCTTATAGCTTTAAAAATTATTAAAAATGTTGGAACAACAGTTAAAACTCCTATTGACCTCATTTCTATAATATTATCTATATTAGGATTTGGTGGATTATTATATGGTGTTAGTTCTATTTCAAGTGATGGATGGGATGATCCACTAGTATTAATAACGATAATTGGCGGCATACTATTAGTCGGAATATTTATTTGGCGTCAAGAGAGACTTGAAACGCCATTACTAAGTTTCAAAGTGTTTAAGAATAAAGAGTTTGCAGTTGGTTTAGCGATTATGGCTGCAACAATGATTTCGATGATTGGTTCAGAAACAGTATTACCTATGTTTGTACAAAATCTATTAGGAAGAACGCCTATCGATTCAGGACTCATCTTACTACCTGGCGCAATTGTTATGGCTATCATGTCGGTTATTTCAGGTTGGTTATACGAAACATTTGGTGCTAAAGTGTTAGCAATAATTGGTATGTCTATTGTTCTTATAACGACTTCTTACTTTGTAGTCATGGACGAACATACATCTACGATAATGTTAGCAACTGTTTATGCTATTCGTATGATTGGAATTGCAATGGGCTTGATGCCAATAATGACGCATACAATGAATCAGCTAACACCAGAACTTAATGCTCATGGCTCATCCATGACAAATACCATTCAGCAAATTGCTGGTTCAATTGGAACAGCAGGTTTAATTACAATATTAAGTACAGCAAGTAAGAATTTCCAACCGACGATGAGTGATTATCAAGGTATGGATAAAAAAGAAATGGCAGGACAAATACAAATTGATGCTATGCTTCATGGTTATCATTCAGGATTTTTATTTGCCGTTATAATTACAGTCATCAGTTTATTACTTACATTTTTAATTAAAAGTAAGAAAAAGGTTAAGGCTGAAGCTAAATTACAAAATAATTAAATGAACTTTATATAGTTAAAATAAGAGATCAAGACGAACGTTG
The DNA here is from genome assembly GCF_033283605.1 of Staphylococcus sp. NWU MKU2. Lineage (NCBI taxonomy): Bacteria > Bacillati > Bacillota > Bacilli > Caryophanales > Staphylococcaceae > Staphylococcus > Staphylococcus sp. NWU MKU2. The sequence continues at coordinate 88,710 of NZ_JAVSMH010000006.1, forward strand.
AAAATGTTTAAGCATTTTCCAAAGAAGGGATACCATAGAGGGCTCCTTCTAACAAAAACGTTCTATGTCTAGGTCTCTTTTTTATTTTATTAATATCCAAACATTCTGAACACTTAAGCAAATGTAAAATAATGTTGACTATTCCTACCCATGAGATTAGAATTAATTTATTCTGACTAATCTAATAGGAATATGGAGGACAAGGTAGATGAAAAGACTTTTATTTGTTGCTTTAGCACTTATCTTTGTGTTGGCTGCTTGTGGTAATGGAGGATCTTCTGATAAAAATAGTGATTCTAAATCAAGTAGTAGTAACAGCGATAGTAAAACACTGAAAGTGGGTACTGAAGGTACATATGCACCATTCACGTTCCACAATAAACAAGACAAATTAACTGGTTACGATATTGACGTAATCAAAGCAGTTGCAAAAGAAAAAGGTTATAAACTTAAATTTAATGAAACATCATGGGATTCAATGTTTGCTGGTTTAGATGCGAAACGTTTTGACGTTATTGCTAACCAAGTTGGTGTAAACAAAGATAGAGAGAAAAAATATAAATTCTCTACACCTTACACTTATTCAAGCGCAGTTTTAGTAGTACGTGAAAATGAAAAGAACATTAAATCATTTAATGACGTTAAAGGTAAAAAAATGGCTCAAACATTCACGTCTAACTATGGTCAATTAGCTAAAGATAAAGGTGCAGATATTACTAAAGTTGATGGCTTTAACCAAGCGATGGACTTATTATTATCTAATCGTGTTGATGGTACATTCAACGATAGCTTATCTTACTTAGATTATAAAAAACAAAAACCAAACGCTAAAATTAAAGCAATCAAAGGAAATGCAGAACAAAGTAAATCAGCATTCACATTTAACAAAGATGTTGATGATAAAGTTGTATCTGATTTCAATGATGGACTTAAAACATTAAAAGAAAATGGTAAATTAGCAGAAATTGGTAAGAAATGGTTCGGTGAAAATGTTTCTGAGCCTAAATAGTCAACAACAACATGCATTAGATGCGGCAGGGCAAGCATTTGGACCAATGTTGGAAGGTTTATTAAAATATTCTATTCCAATAACAATAGTTACATTTATCTTAGGTTTGATTATTGCTTTATTTACAGCGTTAATGCGTATTTCAACGAGTAAAGTTTTAAAAGGTATCGCAAGAGTATACGTTTCAATTATTCGTGGTACACCGATGATTGTACAGTTATTCATAATCTTTTATGGTATTCCTGAATTAGGACGCCTAGTAACTGGTAATGCTGATGAACAATGGACATTATCATCAGTTATTTCAGCTATCATCGGTTTATCACTTAATGTTGGTGCGTATGCTTCAGAAATTATCCGTGGTGGTATTATTTCTATACCTAAAGGTCAAACAGAAGCGGCTTATTCTATAGGAATGAACTATAGACAAACGATTCAAAGAATTATTTTACCTCAAGCGATTCGTGTTTCAATACCAGCTTTAGGAAATACATTCTTAAGTTTAATTAAAGATACATCATTACTTGGCTTTATCTTAGTTGCAGAAATGTTCCGTAAAGCTCAAGAGGTAGCGTCTACAACATATGAATATTTCACAATTTATATTCTTGTAGCAGTTATGTATTGGGTAATTTGCTTCATTATCTCAGTTATCCAAAGCTTCTATGAATCATATATTGAAAGAGGGTATAACTCATGATTGAACTAAGTGGTATCCATAAATCATTCAATGATAAAGAAGTCATTAAAGGCATTGATTTAAACGTAGAAAAAGGGGAAGTCGTAACACTTATCGGACGATCTGGTTCAGGTAAAACGACATTACTACGTATGATTAATGCTTTAGAAATTCCGACTGCAGGTAATGTAAGTGTTAATGGTGAAAGTTACACCGCAAATAATAAAAAGTCTCAAATAAGCGTACGCAAGCAATCGGGTATGGTATTTCAAAGTTATAATCTATTTCCACATAAATCTGCATTGGAAAATGTAATGGAAGGATTAGTAACTGTTAAGAAAATGAGTAAAGCAGATGCGAAAGAAAGAGCAATGGGGTTACTTGAAAAAGTTGGGTTAACAAGTGTTAAAGATCAACGACCACATGCACTTTCGGGTGGTCAACAACAACGTGTAGCAATAGCTAGAGCACTAGCTATGAATCCGCAAGTTATGTTGTTTGATGAACCTACATCTGCATTAGATCCAGAATTAGTTAATGACGTATTAAGAGTAATTAAAGAATTAGCTGATGAAGGTATGACAATGGTGATTGTAACGCATGAAATGCGATTTGCACGCCAAGTCTCAAATAAAATCGTCTTTATACATGAAGGACGTATCGGTGAACAAGGTACACCAGACGAAGTATTCGAACATCCTAAGACAGAAGAATTACGTCGTTTCTTAAATGTAATTAATGAAGATTAATAATGAAAAACACTTTTCTAAAGTTCATAAAGTTGAACTTAGAAAAGTGTTTTTTGCATTATAGTTATTTACGTTCTAATAGTTGTTTAACTTTGTATGCAAGTGGGTGTATCGGTTTAATGAAATCTCCAATGTATTCGTAAACATTAGCATTGAAGCCTTTTTTAAATTGTTGCACACCATAATCTTCAGCATCTTCACTAAAGTCACCTGTAATACCGTAGAAATTATAACGATCTACATTATGTTCTTTTGCGAATTTAATCATGTCCCATTGTAAACGATATGCGCCCATATACGCATTATATTTAGGATTTGAACCACTGGATAAATAATAAACTTCGTGTTCATTATATAAGTATAAAGCCGCAGCTAGATTAAGTGTTTCGCCTTCTTCTGCAATTTTATCTTTCGTTTCAATTAATTTGCGTTCATTACTATCAACTTGTTGTTGTATTTGTGTGCGTTTATTTTTATTTTTCTTAGAGTTAGGGTTTTCCTCTAATACAGCCTCGACTTCGGCTAATTGTTCTGTCAATGAATCGTGTTTTTGTTGAAGAGTAGATAAGTAATCCTTTAAATCAATATAAGCAAGTTTAAGCATTGCATGGTCTTTATACGTTTTTTGCATTTCATAAAAGTATGGTTTATCTCTAAATTTGAAACCATGTTTTTCTTCGGCCATTTGGAATAATTCAAAGAACGTATCCGTTTCATCCATAGGTAGCGTTCTTACTTTTACGCCCATTTCATACGTTTTTTTAATGTTACGACGTGTTTGATAGTCCATTTCTTTTAATAATTGATCTTCTGACTTGTCTTTTAAATCTAAGACAGATAACCAACGTATTTGACTCATTGTGCTATAACCTGCTGTCCATCCTTGATGTTTGTAACCTAAATCTTCCAACGTTTTGATGACTGCTCGGTTATCGTAACTTTCTAAAATTTCTCCATCAGCATTACGTAGGTTCTCCAAAATATAAGGATCGACTAATACATATAAGCAATTATATTTTTTTAAATAACTTGTTAGTGATTTAAAGAAAAAGTGAACCAATTCAATATTACTGTAGTCCATGACAGGTCCACGATGTGTATAAAAGTATTTGAATACTTTTAAAGCACGTGCCTCAGTCATTAAAGTTGCAGCGATGACATTGTCGCTGTCATCTTTGACACCTACAACATGCACATCATCTTTTAATTCATTTCTGTTTTCAAAGTGAATTCGGGATTGTGTGTAATGAGAGAAATGACTGGATGTAAATTTCTCAAATTCCTCCGGTGATAAAGTTACGAATTTCATATTCATCTACTCCTCTGCGTTTTTAAGAATTATCATTTATTTTAACAAATAACTACAACTATTACACAAGATAAGTTATTAAATCACATCGTACTTTAGTTGTAGGTTAAAATATATATTTAATTTATAATAATAAATATTTTTAGAAAACTAAATTTTTATGAACTAGCGCATATTTTAAAACCATTGTATGATAGTATTTGCAAAAGAAGTATAATGATAGATAAAGAGAACTGGGCAATAGGAGTGAATATATGAAACGTATATTAGTTATGTTAAGTGTCGGTATATTATTGCTAGCAGCGTGTGGTAACGATAAATATGTCGATAAAATAGATAAAGCTGTTAAAATGCAAGATCAAAAGCAAGAACAAATGGCTAAGAATGATACAGGAGATATGGTTAAACACTTTGATAAAAAAGATGCGAATATTTATGTATATGAAGATGGTAAGTATGTTGTCTTAGCGTATAAGCCTTTAAGTAATAATGAAGAAGTTCATTACTACACTTATCAATTTGATGGTAAAAAAGCGAAACGCATTGATAACTTTGATACAAAACAATATATCGAATCACATGATGCTGATTATAAGGAAGAAAATATGAATTAATATGTTATTACAAAGGAGCATCTATGAAAAAGACAATTTTGATATTAAGTATGATGATGGTTTTAATAATCATCATGAGTGCTTGTTCTAATAACAACAAGGAAAAGCAGCCACCTAAAACTAAAAATGGCAAAATTTTAATCGTCGAGTATGGAGACTTTAAATGTCCATACTGTAAAAAAGTGGAAAAGAATGTAATGCCAACAATTAAAAAAGACTATATTGATACGAATAAAGTAGAGTATCAATTTATTAATGCTGGTTTTCTTGGTAAAGATTCTATCGTCGGCTCTAGAGCCGGAAACGCAGTGCAAAAAGTTGCACCTAATGAATACTTAACTTTTCAACGTAACGTATTCGCGAATCAAAAAGACGAGGATAAAAAGTGGTTAACAGAACAATTTCTTGATAAAGAAATTGATAAGTTAGATATTACGACGCAACAAAAAACTGACATTAAAAAGCAGTATAAGACTAAGAACAGTGAAGCTTGGAAAAAAGCAGAAGAACAAAAAGAACTAACAGAAGATAATAATATTGATACTGTTCCAACAGTTTTTATAAATGGAAAAAGAGTGAAAGATCCTTATAAAGTCGAAGAATGGAAGAAATACTTATAGTCACGATGTCATAGTGAATAACGCTGACATTCATTTTGTGTTATATTGTAACCACTAAAGAGAAGTGAAATAAATTTAATAAAGTTGATTCAAAGAAGAATTGTAGTGTACTTCACTATGATTCTTCTTTTTTTAAATTTAGAAAGGTAGTAACTTAATTAATGATAGATATTTTTAATAAAAGATGGTTTTATTAAATTGAAAATAAAAAACATTAAAAAACTATTGTAATTTTATACAAATAAAGTTATACTTTTAAATCGTAATTATTACTATTTAGGAGGTATAAAATGAAACGCTTTTTAAGTCTTACTGTTTTAATAACTATTATTGCATTTATATTAGTCGCTTGTGGAAAGGAAGATCGTTCTAATAAAGATTCTAAAGGTGATAACAAAATGAATGTGTCTACAACTGTATATCCTTTGCAATCCTTTATAGAGGAAATAGGTGGTAATCATGTCAATGTATCGTCTATTTATCCTGCTGGTACAGACCTACATGATTATGAACCAACTCAGAAAGACATGCTAAAGGTTAATCAATCTGATTTATTTGTATATACAGGTGATGATTTAGATCCAGTCGCTAAGAAAGTTGCAGCCACAATTAAAAATGATAAAAAGAAAGTTTCATTACAAGATAAACTAGATCAATCAACACTACTAACAGATCAACACGAACACGGTGATGAAGAACACGAGGATTCACATGGACACGAACACCATCATCATGGCGGATATGATCCACACGTATGGTTAGATCCTGAGAAAAATAAAATCTTTGCTAAAGAAATTAAAAATCAGTTAGTAGCTAAAGATCCAAAGCATAAAAATGAATATGAGAAAAATTTTAAAAAATTAGAGAAATCGTTAGATGACATTGACAATAAATTAAAAGACATTACTAAAGATAAACAAGGTAATGCTGTATTTATTTCACATGAATCTTTAGGTTATCTCGCTGATCGCTATGGTTTTGTTCAAAAGGGAATTCAAAATATGAACGCTGAAGACCCTTCTCAAAAAGCACTTACACAATTAGTTAAAGAGATTAATGATAAAAATGTTAAATACATATTATATGAAGATAATGTTGCCAATAAAGTGACTGAGACAATCAGAAAAGAAACCAACGCCAAGCCATTAAAATTCTATAATATGGAGTCACTAAATAAAGAACTATCTAAAGACACATCAATGAATTATCAAACTTTAATGAACAAAAATATTGAAGCTTTAGATAAAGCATTGGATTCCAATATTAAAGTACAAGATGACAAAGCTGAACATAAGCATGACAAAGCAATTTCAGATGGTTATTTTAAAGATGAGCAAGTTAAAGATCGTGCGCTATCAGATTATGAAGGTGAATGGCAATCAGTTTATCCCTATTTAAAAAATGGTGATTTAGATGATGTTATGAAACATAAATCCGAAGAAGATAGCACTATGACAGCAAAAGAGTATAAAAAATACTATGAGAAAGGTTACAAAACTGACGTTTCTAACATAAATATTAAAGGTGATAACATTACTTTTGAAAAAAATGGGAAGAAGGTTACTGGAACGTATGAATATGTTGGTAAAAAAATCCTAGATTATAAGAAAGGTAATCGTGGAGTTAGATTTATTTTTAAATTGAAGCACTCTGACAAGCAAACATTACCGAAGTACGTTCAGTTTAGTGATCATAATATCGCACCTAAGAAAGCAGAACACTTCCACATTTTTATGGGTAACAACAATGAAACATTACTTAAAGAAATGGATCATTGGCCTACGTATTATCCTGCCTCATTAGATAAGGACGATATTAAAGAAGAAATGTTAGCACATTAATAAATTTAAAATTTGAGTCTTTTTACTTGTATTTTCACTTAAGTTGTTTTATTATACTAAGTATAATAATTATACAAACTATAGTACTGATTTTCAGCTACGTAGTTTCATAATTTAAATAATGGAGGTATGTACACATGGCTAATTTAAATTTAGATCCAGCACATTCAGGAGTTAACTTTTCTATTCAACACTTAGTTGTATCAAATGTTAAAGGACGTTTTAACGAATTTGACGCTAACATTTCAGGTGATTTCAATGATTTAAGTTCATTACAAGGTACTTTTACTGTTAAAGCAAATTCAATTGATACTAAAGTAGCAGATCGTGATAATCATCTTAAAAGCGCAGATTTCTTAGACGCTGAAAACTACCCAGAAATTAAATTTGAAATTACTAAAGTAGATGATAAATCAGTTACTGGTAACTTAACTATGAAAGATCAAACACATGAAGAAACTTTTGATTTAGATTATAAAGGTACTAGTTTAAATCCATTAAACGGTAAAAACACTGCTGGTTTAGTAATTACTGGAAGCCTTAACCGTGAAAAATATGGCATTACGTTTAACCAACAACTTGAAACTGGTGGTTTCTTATTAGGAAAAGACTTAAATGTTGAATTTGATTTAGAATTTCCACTTGAAGACTAATCACTAGTTATACTACTTACTAAAAATACTCATATGGCTCCCTACAAAGTAGACATTAATGAATGTAAACTTTGAAGGGAGCTTTTATATTTTTGTAATTAAAAAAATAACTGGTAAATTCATAGAGAGCTTTTAACAAATAGATAGGGGGATTTAAATGTCAATTCAACTAAAAGATAATAAAATTATATTTAATAGAACGTTTGAGGCGCCAATAAATGAAGTTTTCGAGGCATACACTACGGAGACGTTATTCGAACAATGGTTTCATCCTCAAGGTGGTAAAACAAAAGTTTATCGTTTTAACCCAGTAGCCGGTGGTGATGCCTTCTTTGCGATAGAAATGCCGGAACAAACAAGTTACACATTGACTGAATATAAAAAGGTGGATAAACCTAATCATATTGAATACTTAGATTTCTTTGCTACATCTCAAGGTGAGAAAGATACATCATTACCTGGGATGCAAATTTTGATTGATTTCACTTCAGAATCAGCGCAACGCACGCTTGTAACGTCAACTTCTATCTTTCCAACAAAAGATGCGGCGCAACAAGCACTTGATATGGGTGTAGAAGCGGGAATGAATTCTACATTGGACCAACTTGATTCATTATTGAAACAAAAAAAGTCATAAGTATGTCAAAAAATTCAACTATATTTAAGTTATAATGTAGTTGAAATGAGGTTGATGATATGAAAGAAAGATATTTAAAAGTACTTGCTTTATTTTTAGTTAGTACATTAATACCTACAGTACTACTCAATTCAAAGGCAATTGATAATAGTGCAATTAAATATGTTTTAAGAACAGCGCTAGGCTATGGCATTTTTGCAACAGGTTTACGCTATTTATCAAGACTTAAAGCACATAAATAGTGAATTACTAAGTGAGGTAAAATCGTGTCTACATGATACGATTTTACCTCACTTTTTTTACCTAAAAAAATTTAAGCTATTCATGTTTTCTTAAAAAATATATAATTGAAACATAACTTGAAAGGATGTAGGGGGGCATACATATGTTGAAGAACAATAAAACGGTTGAGGACACCCATGCAACGCGTGATATTGTAGAAGCTGCTGTTGGGCAGGTACAGACGAAAGAAATTATGGCTACAAAAACGCCTGGTAGATATGCATTGAAAGCAATCATGTCAGGGTTTTTATTAGCAATCGTAACGGTATTTATGTTGGCAATTAAAACACAATTTGCAGGCACTAATGAAGGTTTAGTTAATTTGCTAGGTGCGATTGCATTTAGTTTAGCTTTAGTATTAATTGTGTTGACGAACTCAGAATTACTAACTAGTAATTTCATGTATTTAACAGTCGGCTGGTATTATAGAGCCATTACTATTAATAAGATGTTGTTCATTTTCTTATTCTGTTTTATAGGGAATATTATTGGTGGATTCATATTATTCTTCTTAATGAAAGGGACGCATATTATGACGCCAGAAATGATTGCCAGCTTAAGTAAGACAGTACATATGAAAACGGTAGAATCAACTTGGTTAAATATTTTAGTTAAAGCAATCTTCTGTAATTTCTTTATTAATATAGGTATATATGTGTCTATGTTATTTAAAGAAGGACTGGCAAGAGCATTCTTTATTGCTGCAGGTGTTGTTGTGTTTGTATTCATGGGTTATGAACACGTTGTCTTCAATGCTGGTTTGTACGCAGGTATGGTGTTCTATAATTTAGATGCACTATCATGGTTAGGTGTTATTAAAAATATTGTGTTTGCTTTAATTGGTAACTATATCGGTGGAGGTATATTTATTGGTTTAGTATATGCGTATTTAAATGGTTCACGTGATAGTATGAAGGCTAAGTAATCAATAATAGGGTTGTGTTATCACTAAGTTAAATGAGTAGATAGCAGAACCTTTTTTTAATGAATTAATTCAACCACATTATTGAAAAAGTTGACTAAATTATGATTAAAACATATTATTTTAATCAACATTAAAGCATTTTATGACCAAATTTTTAAAAGCACTAAAGTCTTATATAAAGGGGATGAAGCGATTGGTTGCGAATATATTAGTGGCACACGGCATGAGAAAAGGTGATCAAAATAAAGCGTTGGGGGAATTCTTAGATTGTTTATTAAGTGATGAAACGTATGAATATGAATTAGCGTTTATTGAAAGTGAAGAAAAGAGTATTGAAAACACGATTGGTCGTTTAATAAAGCAAGGTGAAACTCAATTTAAAGTTGTACCTCTTTTGATCTTTTCGGCAATGCATTATATCGTTGATGTTCCTGAAATTTTATCAAAAATCAAAAAAGATCATCCTGAAATAAGTTACGAAATTAGTGAACCGCTTGGTACGCATGACTATATGGTAGATTTAGTTGAAAAACGTATTCAAGATGTTGAAATTTCTACCTCCTCTAATTATGCGATTGTATTAATCGCACATGGTAGTTTCTCATATACGAAAGCACATGAGGAGTTAAAGGAATTTAGTGAAAAAATGAATCAACCTGTACCTATCTATTGTCGTACGCTATATGGTGACATCACTTTTAGAAATGACTTGGATCAACTTTCGAATGAGTATGATGAACTTATTGTAGTGCCAATGTTTTTATATGATGGGCGACTAGTAAACAAAGTAAAACGACTCATTTCAGAAATGGATATACAGGGTACGCTACACATTACACCGTCTATTAATTTCGATAACATATTAAAGGGAATTATTAGTGAACGTTTAAAGCAATTAACATTTAATTAGGATTTATAAGCTGAGGCACAATGTTGTCTCAGTTTTTTATTGTATTTGGACAAATTATTGAACGTATTAGGGAATTCCCTGATTTTTAATTTATTTGTGAAAATCATCACATTTGAAGTGGAATCTGTTATAGAATAGCAGTGAAGAAACAAATGTTGAATATCAAACATTTAAAAAAAACAAAAATTGCAAATGGAAAATAAGTAAATTTTAAGTGATAAAAGGGGCATATTTTATGACTAAACAAAAATTAGTGATGATTGGAAACGGCATGGCGGGATTAAGAACGATAGAAGAAATTCTAGAGCGTTCAGATTCACAATTTGACATTACAATTATTGGGAAAGAACCTTATCCAAACTATAACAGAATAATGTTATCAAATATATTACAGAAGAAAATGACTGTAGAAGAAACAATAATGAATCCATATGAATGGTATGAAGAGAACAACATTCAGCTCATCGTCAACGACCCAGTAGAGACGGTTGATCGTTCAGCACAAACAGTAACAACATCAAAAGGTGTTGAAGTTAATTATGACATTTGTATATTTGCAACAGGATCTAGTGCTTTCGTATTACCGATACCTGGATCAGATTTACCAAGTGTTATAGGTTGGAGAACAATCGAAGATACTGAACGCATGATTGAAATCGCTAAAACGAAAAAGAAAGCTGTCGTTATTGGTGGCGGATTATTAGGACTTGAATGTGCACGTGGTTTAATGGATCAAGGTATGGAAGTAACTGTATTACACTTAGCAGAATGGCTTATGGAAATGCAGTTAGACCGTAAAGCTGGCGGCATGCTTAAAGCGGATTTAGAACGTCAAGGTATGAATATCGAGTTACAAGCGAACTCTAAAGAAATTATAGGTAAAGATGATGTAGAAGCGATTAAATTGGCGGATGGAAGAATAATCGAAACTGATTTAGTGGTCATGGCAGTCGGTATCCGTCCATTTACTCAAGTAGCACGTGATGCAGGTCTGGAAGTAAATAGAGGTATTGTTGTTAATGATTATTTACAAACATCAGACCCTAATATTTATGCTGTTGGCGAATGTTCAGAGCATGACGGCAAAGTATATGGCTTAGTCGCACCGCTCTATGAACAAGGTAAAGTGTTAGCTGACTACCTAACTGGAAAAGAAACAGAAGGGTACAAAGGTTCTACAACTTTCACTTCATTAAAAGTGTCTGGCTGTGATTTATATAGTGCGGGGCAAATTGTTGAAAATGAGAATGTCCATGGTATTGAAATTTTCAACAGTGTCGATAATATTTATAAAAAAGTCTATTTGAGTGATGGTCAAGTTGTCGGAGCAGTATTATATGGTGATACAGATGATGGCTCAAGATTCTATAATATGATGAAAAAACATGAATCACTAGAAGACTATACATTAGTATCATTATTGTACAAAGGTGGAGAAGAAGCGGTAACTTCTATCGCTGATATGCCAGACGATGAAACTATTTGTGGCTGTAACGGTGTAGATAAAGGTACGATTGTTAATGCGATTACGACTAAAGGATTAACATCAGTGGAAGAAGTAACGAAAGCAACTAAAGCGGGTAATTCATGTGGTAAATGTAAAGGGCAAATTGGCGAGTTATTACAATGCACATTAGGTGATGACTTTGTAGCAGCGAAACCTACCGGAATTTGTGCTTGTACTGATTTAACACGTGATCAAATTGTTACGCAAATAAGAGCTAAAGGTCTAAAAACATCTAAAGAAGTACGTCACGTACTAGACTTTAAAGATAAAAATGGTTGTCCAAAATGTCGTCCAGCAATAAACTACTATTTAAATATGGTATACCCACATGGCCATCAAGATGAAAAAGAATCACGCTTCGCAAACGAACGTTATCATGCAAATATTCAAAATGATGGTACATTCTCTGTTATTCCACAAATGCGTGGAGGCGTAACAGATGCTGACCAATTAATAAGATTAGGTGAAGTTGCAAAAAAATACAACGTTCCATTAGTTAAAGTAACAGGCTCTCAACGTGTAGGTTTATATGGATTGAAGAAAGAAGAATTACCTAAAGTATGGGAAGATTTAGGTATGCGTTCAGCTTCAGCATATGGTAAGAAAACACGTTCAGTTAAAAGTTGTGTAGGTAAAGAATTCTGTCGATTCGGTACTCAATACACTACACGCTTAGGTATTCGTTTAGAAAAAACATTCGAATACATTGACACACCACATAAATTTAAAATGGGTGTATCTGGTTGTCCACGTAGTTGCGTTGAATCAGGAGTTAAAGATTTCGGTGTTATCTCAGTAGAAAACGGTTATCAAATTTACATCGGTGGTAACGGAGGTACAGATGTTACAGTTGGTAAATTATTAACTACCGTTGAAACTGAAGATGAAGTTATTCAATTATGTGGTGCGTTAATGCAGTATTATCGTGAAACTGGCATATATGCAGAAAGAACTGCACCATGGTTAAATCGTTTAGGCTTTGAAAATGTTAAAGAAGTATTACTGGATCCTGAACGTCAAAAAGAGTTATTCGATAGAATTATGGATGCTAAAAAAGCGATTGATGGACATGGCGAACCTTGGGAAGCAATCGTTGAAGATAAAGAAGCTCGAAAAATCTTTGAAGTTGAGAGGGTGTAACATATGAAATCTATGGAAAAAGTTAAAGTAACGACATTAGAAGAATTAACACCATTGATTGGAAAAAAAGTGATTGTTGATGGTAAAGAAATTGGCATTTTCTTAACTGAAAGTGGAGACATTCATGCGATTAATAACATTTGTCCTCACAAACAAGGACCATTATCAGAAGGAACAGTAAGTGGCGACTACGTTTATTGCCCTTTACATGATCAAAAGGTTGATTTGAGAAGTGGCGAGGTACAAGAACCTGATACTGGATGTGTTGAAACATATCAAGTTGAAGTCATCGATGGAGACGTTTATGTATGTCTGTAGATGAAAAATCAAAGGTTTACTTGATAGGTGCTGGACCTGGTAATCCTAATCTATTAACGAAAAAAGCAGAACGATGTATTAAGAAAGCTGAAGTTATTCTATATGATCGTTTAGTAAACCCACTCATACTTCAATATGCACCCGCTGATGCGGAATTCATTGATGTAGGTAAAAAGCCTTACGCTAAACATATACAACAAGACGAAATTAATTTAAAAATCGTTGAAGCGGCTAAAAAGTATCAAACAGTCATTCGTCTCAAAGGTGGCGATCCAGCAATATTCGGTCGTGTTACTGAAGAAGTCAATACTTTAAAAGACTATGGTATCGAATATGAAATTGTTCCTGGTGTAACTTCGGCAAGTGCAGCTGTTGCAACAATGGATTTAGGATTAACAATGAGATCAGTAGCGCCTAGTGTGACCTTCTCAACAGGCCATTTCAAAGATTCAATCAATCAAGAAACAGATATACGTAATTTGATTAATGGTGGGACATTAGCCATCTATATGGGGATAAAGCGATTGGGCCGTATCATTGATCAAATCACAGCTTATACTTCAGAGGACTATTCGATAGCAATTGTGTTTAATGCTACGTGTCATAACCAACGCGTCATCGTTGGTAAATTAAGCAACATTGAGCATCAATTACAACAACATGAACTTGAAGGTGAACCAGGAATTTGTATTTTAGGCGCTATTGTTGACCATATTGATAATGATAAAGTGTTGAAACAAGAGCATGAAAGAAATTTAGATGATTCATTGTATGTTATAAAAGGTTCGAAAGAAGATGCTTTATTAAAAGCTGAAGAATTATCTGAAACAGGATATCGTTGTTTAGTGCACGTTGATGAAAGTTACCATCCATCACAACAACAATTATATACACAAATAATCAATAACAATAAAATTAAATATATTAATTTATAAGTCATCCTTGCAGGAGTGGTATAACGAATTCTTAGAACGTTATGTACCACTACCTGCTTTTTTGTTTTTTAGGGATTCCCCCATGCGAATTAGGACATTCCCTAATACCTAATGAATGTGAAAAATTGTACAATCATTATAAATTCAAAAGTAAAACGGCAAATCGGAATAAGTTAATACCTTTAACGGTAGGAGGATTCATATAGATGGGAAAATTTGGATTAAACTTTTTCAAACCAACTGAGACATTTAATGGTAACTGGTCAGTTCTTGAGAGCAAAAGTAGAGAATGGGAAAAAATGTACCGTGAAAGATGGAGTCACGATAAAGTAGTTAGAACAACACATGGTGTTAACTGTACAGGGTCATGTTCATGGAAAGTATTTGTTAAAAACGGCGTAATCACTTGGGAAAATCAACAAATCGATTATCCAAGTTGTGGGCCTGATATGCCAGAATTTGAACCTCGTGGATGTCCACGTGGTGCGTCATTCTCTTGGTATGAATATAGTCCACTGCGTGTGAAATATCCATACATTAGAGGTAAATTATTAGATTTATGGAATACTGCTTTAGAAGAAAATAATGGAAATCGTATAGCAGCGTGGGCATCTATTGTTGAAGACGAAGAGAAAGCAAAAGCATATAAACAAGCACGTGGTAAAGGTGGACATGTTCGAGCTAACTGGAAAGATGTAACAGATATTATTGCTGCACAAATTCTTTATACAATTAAAAAGGATGGTCCAGATAGAATCGCAGGATTCACACCAATTCCTGCCATGTCAATGATAAGTTATGCTGCAGGGGCAAGATTTATCAACTTACTCGGTGGAGAAATGTTAAGTTTTTATGATTGGTATGCTGATTTACCGCCTGCGTCACCACAAATTTGGGGTGAACAAACTGACGTACCTGAATCAAGTGATTGGTACAATGCTTCATATATTATTATGTGGGGTTCAAACGTACCACTTACACGAACACCTGATGCTCATTTTATGACTGAAGTGAGATATAAAGGGACTAAAGTTGTTTCAGTAGCACCTGACTATGCAGAAAATGTTAAATTCGCGGATAACTGGTTAGCGCCTAATCCTGGTACTGATGCAGCAGTAGCACAAGCAATGACACATGTTATTTTACAAGAATACTATCAAGATAAGCCTAGTGAAATGTTCATTAACTATTCAAAACAATATTCAGATATGCCTTTCGTGATTATGTTAGACGAAGATGACAATGGCTATAAAGCAGGACGATTCTTACGTGCAAGTGATTTAGGTATGGAAAGTGAAAATAGCGAATGGAAACCAGTCATTCACGATATGAATAGTAATCAGTTTGTAGTACCTAATGGCACAATGGGTCAACGCTGGGAAGAAGGCAAGAAGTGGAACTTAAAATTAGAAAATGAAGATGGTTCTAAGATTGATCCAGCGATGTCAATGGCAGACGACACATACGAACTAAAAACAATTCAATTCCCTTACTTTGATAGTCAAGGTGACGGTATTTTTGAAAGACCAATAGCAACTAGAAAAGTAACATTAGCTGATGGAAAAGAAGTGTATGTAGCGACAGTATATGACTTAATGACAAGTCAATATGGCATTAAACGATTTAATCATGAATTAGAAGCAACTTCATACGACGATGCTGAATCAAAATATACACCTGCATGGCAACAACGAGTAACTGGTATTAAACCAGAATTAGTAACACAAGTAGCTAGAGAATTTGCGCAAAATGCAATCGATACAAAAGGACGCTCAATGATAATCATGGGTGCTGGTATTAACCACTGGTTCAATTCAGATACGATTTATCGAGCGATTTTAAATCTTGTTCTTTTATGTGGCTGTCAAGGTGTTAACGGTGGTGGATGGGCACACTACGTTGGACAAGAAAAATGTCGCCCAATTGAAGGTTGGAATACAGTAGCCTTTGCGAAAGACTGGCAAGGACCACCACGTCTGCAAAATGGTACAAGTTGGTTCTATTTTGCGACTGATCAATGGAAATATGAGGAATCTAATGTTGATAAATTAAAATCTCCATTAGCTAATAATATTAAACATCAACACCCAGCTGACTATAACGTCACAGCTGCTAGATTAGGTTGGTTGCCGTCATACCCTCAATTCAATAAGAATAGTTTGTTATTCGGAGAAGAGGCAAAAGATGCCGGCGATGACTCTAATGAAGCGATATTAAATAGAGCAATCGAATCAGTTAAAAATAGAGAAACTCAATTTGCGATAGAAGATCCAGATTTAAGAAAGAACCATCCGAAAACATTATTCGTATGGCGTTCAAATTTAATTTCAAGTTCTGCCAAAGGACAAGAGTACTTTATGAAACATTTATTAGGTACACGTTCAGGACTAATGGCTGAACCTAACGAAGAAGACAAACCAGAAGAAATTCAATGGCGTGAAGATACAGAAGGTAAATTAGACTTACTAGTGTCACTAGATTTCAGAATGACTGCGACACCATTGTACTCAGATATCGTATTACCAGCTGCAACATGGTATGAAAAACACGATTTGTCATCAACAGATATGCATCCATTCATTCATCCATTTAATCCAGCGATTGATCCATTATGGGAATCACGTTCAGACTGGGATATTTATAAAACATTAAGTAAAGCTGTTTCAGAAATGGCGAAAGATTACTTGCCAGGAACATTTAAAGATGTTGTAACGACACCACTTGGCCATGATTCTAAACAGGAATTAGGCTCAGAATACGGTATTGTTAAAGATTGGTCTAAAGGAGAAGTTGAAGCCATTCCAGGTAAAACAATGCCAAACTTCGCAGTCGTAGATAGAGATTACACTAAAATTTACGATAAATATGTGACTTTAGGTCCATTACTTGAAAAAGGAAAAGTTGGTGCACATGGCGTAAGCTTCAGCGTGAAAGATGAATATGAAGAACTTAAAAGTATGATAGGTACTTGGAATGATGAGGACCCTGAATCAGTCAGAAATAATCGTCCACGTATCGATACTGCTAGAAAAGTAGCAGATGCAATCTTAAATATATCATCAGCTACTAACGGCAAATTATCACAAAAATCATACGAAGATTTAGAAAATCAAACAGGAATGGAATTAAAAGACATTTCAAAAGAACGTGCATCTGAAAAGATTTCATTTTTAAACATTACATCACAACCACGCGAAGTTATACCAACAGCTGTGTTCCCTGGTTCAAACAAAAATGGACGTAGATATTCTCCATTTACAACTAATATAGAACGACTCGTACCATTTAGAACATTAACAGGTAGACAAAGTTATTACATCGATCATGAAATATTCCAACAATTTGGCGAAAGTTTACCAGTATACAAACCAACATTACCACCAATGGTATTTGGTACTAGAGATAAACTAGTTAAAGGTGGACAGGATGCATTAGTATTACGTTATTTAACACCTCATGGTAAATGGAATATACACTCAACATATCAAGATAATGAACGTATGTTGACATTATTTAGAGGTGGTCCAGTCGTTTGGTTATCTAATGAGGATGCTGAAGAGCACGGCATTAATGATAACGATTGGTTAGAAGTTTATAACAGAAATGGTGTGGTAACTGCAAGAGCAGTCACATCACACCGTATGCCAAGAGGAACAATGTTTATGTATCATGCACAAGATAAACACATTGAAACACCAGGATCAGAAATTACAGATACTCGTGGCGGTTCACACAATGCACCAACAAGAATTCATTTGAAACCTACACAGCTTGTAGGTGGTTACGCACAAATTAGTTATCACTTTAACTATTATGGACCAATAGGAAATCAACGTGACGTATATGTAGCAGTGAGAAAGATGAAGGAGGTAAATTGGCTTGAAGATTAAAGCGCAAATTGCAATGGTGTTAAATTTAGATAAATGCATAGGTTGCCACACTTGCAGCGTAACATGTAAGAACACTTGGACTAACCGTCCAGGTGCAGAATACATGTGGTTCAACAACGTAGAAACTAAACCAGGTGTAGGATATCCGAAACGATGGGAAGACCAAGAACATTATAAAGGTGGATGGGTCTTAAATAAAAAAGGAAAATTAGAACTTAAATCTGGTAGTCGTTGGACAAAAATGGCGTTAGGTAAAATCTTTTACAACCCAGATATGCCTCTTATTAAAGATTATTATGAACCATGGACATACAATTACGAACATTTAACTACTGCTAAAGAAGGTAAGCATTCTCCTGTTGCTAAAGCGCACTCACTTATCTCAGGTGAGAAACTTAATCTTGAGTGGGGGCCTAACTGGGAAGATGACTTAGCCGGTGCACATATTACTGGTCCAGAAGATCCAAATATTCAAAAAATTGAAGAAGACATTAAATTCCAATTTGATGAAACATTTATGATGTATTTACCTCGTCTTTGTGAACATTGTTTAAATCCTAGTTGTGTAGCTTCATGTCCATCTGGCGCAATGTATAAACGTGATGAAGATGGTATTGTTTTAGTTGACCAAGATGCATGTCGTGGTTGGCGCTACTGTATGACTGGTTGCCCTTATAAAAAAGTTTACTTCAACTGGAAAACAAACAAAGCTGAGAAATGTACATTCTGTTTCCCAAGAATTGAAGCTGGATTACCAACTGTTTGTTCTGAAACATGTACAGGTAGAATGAGATATTTAGGTGTATTATTATATGATGCCGATAGAGTTCATGAAGCAGCTTCAGCTGAAAATGAAAAAGATTTATATGAAAAACAATTAGATATTTTCTTAAATCCATTTGATGAAGAAGTGATTGAACAAGCTGAAAAAGATGGCATTAGCTATGAATGGATTGAAGCAGCTCAAAATTCACCAGTGTATAAACTGGCAATTGAATATAAATTAGCATTTCCTTTACATCCAGAATTTAGAACAATGCCTATGGTTTGGTACTGCCCACCATTAAGTCC
Organism: Staphylococcus sp. NWU MKU2; assembly: GCF_033283605.1. Taxonomy (NCBI): domain Bacteria; kingdom Bacillati; phylum Bacillota; class Bacilli; order Caryophanales; family Staphylococcaceae; genus Staphylococcus; species Staphylococcus sp. NWU MKU2. Next base: position 107,799 of record NZ_JAVSMH010000006.1, read on the forward strand.
TATTATGAGTTATTTTGAAGGTAAAAATGCAGGACAAAACCCAGATATGATTTTCCCAGCTATTGAAGAAATGCGTTTACCAATAGAATACTTAGCTAATTTATTTACTGCCGGAGATGTCCAACCTGTTAAAGAATCTTTACAAAAAATGGCTATGATGAGAAGTTACATGCGCTCACAAGTTACTGGTAAAGAGTTTGATACTTCTAAATTAGAAAGACTTGGATTATCAGAAATTCAAACTAAAGATATGTATCGTTTATTAGGTTTAGCAAAATATGAAGATCGCTTTGTTGTACCAACATCTCATAAAGAAACATATTTAGATACGTACCATGCGCAAGGTAGCCAAGGGTATGGTGGCGAATACTTCGGAGACAATTGTGAAGGCTGTGGTGTTCCAGTAGGTTCAGGAAAAACAGGACAAGAAATTTATAATGAGAATTTCTATGGAGGGATTTTCCGTGATTAATTTACAACAATTTCATTATTATCAAGAAAGTTTTGGTTATATCGCTCAGCAGCTTAATTTCCCAGAGAAATTAACGTTTCATCCAAAAACATTTGAAGAAACGATTGAACCCTCTCATCCTGGTTATGATGATTTAGTAAAATACAGAGAGATTATGCATCAATTCACATTGTCAGAAATTAAAGCAATATATACAGATACCTTTGATTTTAATAAGAAATCACCGCTTTATATGACTTACAACAAATTTGATACTCAAAAAGAAAGAGGCCAAATGTTGGCTAAACTTAAAGTGTTATATGAAATGTTTGGGTTGAAAATGGTAGATAACGAGTTATCAGATTATCTACCATTGATGCTCCAATTCTTACACGTAGCATCATGGCAAAATGATCCACGAGCAGAAGGTAATATTGAACTAGTTATTATGATTATTGAAGACGGTACGTATGAAATGGCAAATCATTTAGCTCAAGATAACAATCCTTATGCTTATGTGATACGTACTTTAAGAAATACATTAAAAGCTTGTCTAGAAATTCCAAATGAGGTGACATCTCATGCTTAATCAATTTTTATGGATTATATTTCCATATTTATGTGTAGCCATTTTCATTGTTGGACACATCGCTCGTTATAAATATGATCAATTCTCATGGACTGCTAAATCGAGTGAATTTTTAGAGAAAAAACAATTAAAATGGGGTAGCTTATTATTCCATTTGGGCATCATCCCGGTGTTTTTTGGTCACGTCGTAGGTCTCGCTATACCAGCTAAATGGATTGATGGATTAGGTGTAAGCGAGGAAATGTATCATTTTGGTGCTGTATACATCGGTAGTATCTTTGGTATAATGACGTTTATTGGTATGTTACTATTAACAGCACGACGAATTACTATTAAAAATGTTAGAAAGCTAAGTTCAGCTTCTGATATATTTGTAAATTTCTTATTAATATTAATTATTTTCATGGGTTGTTATTCAACATTAGTTACGAATGCAATGGTAAGTGATTTTGATTATCGTCAAACGATATCTATATGGTTTAGACACTTATTTACATTTTCACCAGATGCGAGTCTGATGACGAGTGTTCCTTTATCTTTTAAAATTCACATCTTACTTGGGTTTACAATTTTAGCTTGTTGGCCATTCACTCGCTTAGTTCATGTTTGGAGTGTACCGCTATCGTATACTAATCGTAGATATATTGTTTATCGTAAACATAAAACACGTTCATGAGTATGAGAGGAGATTCAAATGTGATTACGAATCCAGTATTTGAAGAACAGGATTTCCAACAACAATTGAATAATCTAAGGGTCAGTGAAGGGTATGATTTCGCAGGGGTTGCACTTTACGAGCATCATATGACTTCAGCACCGATTAAATGGCATTATGTCTCAGGTAACCTGAATGATCGCTATAAAATGATTATCTTGCGTAAAGGGCGAGGTTTAGCCGGTATGGTTATGAAGACTGGAAAACGCATGATCATTGCCGACGTAGTAGCAAGTTTAACACCAGAAGACAAGATTAAATATCCAATCTTAATTGCCGAAAATCTAACTGCAATGGTATCTATCCCATTGTGTTACAATAATCAGGTGTATGGTGTGTTACTCTTAGGTCAGAGAGATGGCAAGCCTCTTCCTGATTATGAAACTTTGGATATTAGTGGCAAACTTTGGACATTTTCAGAAGAAATGTAGGTGTTTAAAATGTTGGATGTTGATAATCTTGATTTAGAGAACTTACTAAAAAAATATTACGAAAAGACGAGTGAAAAAATCGTATTTGTAAATAATGATGGTAAAGTTATCGCGATGAATAACGCAGCACAAGAGATTATTTCAAAGGATAACAACTATAGTGCGATGACCAATGCGATATGTAATCGTTGTGAAGGTTACTCTAACGAATTTGCATTACAAAGTTGCATTAACTGTTATCTTGATACGACAAAGCCTAATGATATGAACTTCCAAGTATTCATGAAGACGGTAGATAATAAAATTCAACCATTTACTGCTTCGTATCAATGTATTGATGATGAGGCACAAATCTACGCTTTTACATTACAAGATATATCTCCACAAATAGAGCGACAAGAAAAGATGTATCAACGTCAGATGTTACGTAAAACTATAGCTGCACAAGAAAATGAAAGAAAACGTATATCTAGAGAATTACATGACAGTGTTGTTCAAGAGATGTTAAATGTAGATGTTGAATTGAGATTATTGAAATATCAACAAGATATGGCTCAACTCATAGAGAAATCTGAACATATCGAAATGTTAATGTCTAATTTAATCAATGATATTCGCAATCTATCAGTAGAATTAAGACCTTCATCACTTGATGATTTAGGATTAGAAGCGGCTTTTAAATCCTATTTCAAACAATTAGAGCATAATTATGGATTAAATGTTGTCTATCAATCAAATATTCAAAATATACGTTTCGATAGTGAAATTGAAACGGTTGTTTATCGCGTTGTTCAAGAAGCGATATTTAATGCATTAAAGTATGCAGGTGTTTATGAAGTGGAAGTGACGATTCAACAAACGGAAGCAGGCCTTATCGCTGAAATTATTGATCGAGGTAAAGGCTTTGATCCTAATTTAAAACCTCAAGGCACGGGATTAGGACTATATGGTATGAATGAAAGAGCAGAACTTGTTAAAGGTACAGTGAATATTGAAACACATATTGGTAAAGGTACAATTATTACATTAGATGTGCCAGTCTAAAATATGTTAGGGGAATATAAAGTGAAAATTGTAATTGCAGACGATCATGCAGTCGTTAGAACAGGATTTTCAATGATATTAAACTTTCAAGAGGATATGGAAGTGGTTGCAACTGCTGCTGATGGGGGAGAAGCTTATCAAAAGGTGATGGAGTATAAGCCAGACGTCTTAATTATGGATTTAAGTATGCCGCCTGGTGAATCAGGCTTAATTGCAACTAGTAAAATATCAGAGAGTTTTCCAGAAACTAAAATATTAATACTTACGATGTATGATGATGAAGAATATCTATTCCACGTTCTTCGTAATGGTGCTAAAGGATATATATTAAAGAATGCACCTGATGAACAATTATTACTAGCAGTGCGAACAGTTTATAAGGGCGAAACATATGTAGATATGAAATTAACAACGTCATTAGTGAATGAATTTGTAAATCATAAACATTCAGATGAAGTATCTACTAACGATCCATTTAAAATATTGTCTAAGCGCGAACTAGAAATATTACCTTTAATTGCAAAGGGGTATGGCAATAAAGATATTGCTGAAAAGTTATTCGTGTCGGTCAAAACGGTCGAAGCGCATAAAACACATATAATGACTAAACTCGATTTAAAATCTAAACCTGAGTTAGTTGAATATGCATTAAAAAAGAAATTATTAGATTTTTAAATGATGAAAATGATACTGAGACAATTCAGCAATGTCTCAGTTTTTTTGTGCATTTAAAAATGAAAATATAGGGGGATTCCCAGTCAGTATAAGGGAATGTCCTTATGTTCATTTTTTCACAATTACACTAAAATTTAATTGTAATCAGTAATGTGATTGTATTATAAATTTTTGACCTCTTTTATATAACAATTACTGATATAGAAAATTAAATGATGAAGGTGAAAAAATGTATAAGACAAAAGGTGGCTTTCAACTTACATTACAAACGTTAAGTCTTGTAGTAGGTTTCATGGCATGGAGTATTATTTCTCCGTTAATGCCATATATCTCTCAAGATATTAAAGTTAATCCTGGGCAGTTGTCAATTATACTGGCAATTCCAGTAATATTAGGTTCAATCTTACGTGTACCATTTGGTTACTTAACGAATGTTATTGGTGCGAAATGGGTATTCTTTTGTAGTTTTGTCGTATTATTATTTCCTATCTTCTTTTTAGGACAAGCGCAAACGCCAGGAATGTTAATGTTATCAGGATTCTTTTTAGGTGTTGGAGGTGCGATATTCTCTGTAGGTGTTACATCGGTACCTAAATATTTTTCAAAAGATAAAGTAGGGCTTGCGAATGGAATTTACGGTATGGGTAACATTGGTACGGCAGTATCATCATTCTTAGCACCACCAATTGCAGGTATTATAGGTTGGCAAACAACAGTAAGAAGTTACTTAATTATTATTGCTATTTTTGCAATTTTAATGTTTATTTTTGGCGATAAAAATGAACCGAAAGTGAAAGTTCCTTTAGCATCTCAGTTTAAAAAATTATCATCGAATTATAAGCTATATTACTTAAGTCTTTGGTATTTTATTACGTTTGGTGCATTTGTTGCATTTGGATTATTCTTACCTAACTACTTAGTAAATAACTTTGGAATTGATAAAGTTGATGCAGGTATTCGTTCAGGTGTATTCATTGCTTTAGCAACTTTCTTAAGACCTATTGGCGGTATACTTGGAGATAAATTTAATGCTGTGAAAGTACTAATGATCGATTTTATTATGATGATTATAGGTGCTGTTATTTTAGGAATTTCAAGTCATATTGCTTTATTTACTATCGGTTGTTTAACTATCAGTATCTGTGCTGGTTTAGGTAATGGTTTAATATTTAAACTTGTACCTTCTTACTTCGCAAAAGAATCTGGTGCAGCTAATGGTATTGTTTCTATGATGGGTGGTTTAGGAGGATTCTTCCCACCTTTAGTAATTACTTATGTAACAGGTCTAACAGGTTCAAGTCATTTAGCATTTATTCTTTTAGCAATATTTGGTATCTTAGCATTTATTACTATGGGACACTTATATAAAAAAGAATATGGAAAATAATTTTATACATTAAAAAGAGCCTGGGACATAAATAATATGATGATGCTATTTTGCAAATTCGCAGTAGCTGACTGAACTGAAAATGCG
>NZ_JAVSMH010000007.1:0-106673 GCF_033283605.1 Staphylococcus sp. NWU MKU2
CCGAACACAGAAGTTAAGCTCCTTAGCGCCGATGGTAGTTGGATTTACGTTCCGCTAGAGTAGGACGTTGCCAGGCAAATTAATGAGACCGAAAGGTCTCTTTTTTTATGCATAAAATAAAACCGAAGGTTTAATAAGATATCAACAAATGAAAGTGTAATAGCTTTACGAGGAGAAAGCGTTTGAAGCCGATGAATTGAGAAAATTGAGAAGCGAGTTTAGTTGAGCTAAAAGAGCAAGTAATTTAAGAAAATGAGGAAGGATGCGAGCGCTTGAATCGAAGTAAAGTAAGTTTCTTAGCGCCGGTGGTAGCAGATTTACGTTCCGCTAGAGTAGGATGTTACCAAGAAAATTAATGAAAAACACTCCCATATCAAGGAATGGGAGTGTTTAATATTCAAATTAAAAGTGAGTATAACATTTTATTCTCATTAATATAAATATTTGATGGATCAAAATCATGAACATTAATTTTTAGTTGGTTAAGGTCATCATGATTCTTAAGTTGAATACCGATAATGACAGTACCAGTGTTTTGAGAAGTTTTCTTTAAATATTCAAACTTAGTAATATCATCCTGAGGTCCTAATACATCGTTAACAAATTCCTTTAATGCACCAGGACGTTGAGGAAAGTTAAGAATAAAGTAATGTTTCATCTCCTCGTAAAGTAATGAACGTTCTTCAATTTCTTTCATTCGATTAATATCGTTATTACCACCACTAACTACACAAACTACTGTCTTACCTTTAATTTTTTCCTTATAGTGCTCTAATGCTGAAACACTTAATGCACCTGCTGGTTCAGCAACAATAGCTTGTTTAGAGTACATATCTAAAATAGTTGAACAAACAGCACCTTCATCTACTTGAATATAATCGTCTACAAATTTCTTAGCTATATCATAAGTGATATCACCAACTCGTGCCACAGAAGCACCATCTACAAATTTGTCAATATGATCAAGTGTCACTATTTTGTTTTGGACAACAACTGATTCGTACATGCTACTAGCGCCAGAGGGTTCGACACCAATAATTTTAGTTTGTGGACTATATTGATTCATATAAGTACTAATACCTGAAATCAAACCTCCACCACCAATAGCAGCAAATAGATAATCGAACGTAATTGAATCATTACTTGATTGATTCAAAATTTCTTTTGCTAATGTTCCTTGTCCAGCTATTGTATCTACATTATTAAAAGGGTCGATAAAAGTCATGTGATTTTGTTCAGTATAAATTAAAGCTTCTTTTAAGCAATCATCAAAAGTATCTCCAGTTAATATGATTTTAACGTTTTTAGAACCAAAAAATTTAACTTGATTAACCTTTTGAAGAGGTGTGGTAACAGGCATGAAAATCACAGCTTTTAAATTTAATGCTTTAGCAGTATAAGCAACACCTTGAGCATGATTTCCAGCACTTGCGCATGTAATACCTTTTTCTTTAGCTTCACTTGTTAGAACAGAAATTGCATTATATGCACCTCTAAGTTTGAAAGAGCGAACCCATTGTAAGTCTTCTCTTTTTAAATACACATTACAGTCATATTTTTGAGAAAGATAGAGATCGAATTGTAAAGGTGTCTCTTTAACAACATCTTTTATTCTTAAGTATGCATTTTCTACATCTTTAGCATTTAAAGTTGTCTTCACAGTCATTTTATCTCAACCTTTATTCTTATTTTCATATTGTTCTATTAAATCTTCATATTCTAATGTTATGGCTATATCATCTAAACCATTAACTAATTTATGTTTCCATGTTTCATCAATTTGAAAGTTAAATGATTTATCATTAGCTGAAACAGTTTGATTTGGTAAATCAATGGTAATTTCTTTTTGAGAAGCTAAATATTTTCTTTCGTTTTCACCTAAAGTAATAGGTAACATGCCATTTTTTGTACAATTCATAAAGAATATGTCACTAAAGCTACCAGCTATAATAATATTGAATCCATAATCTTTTAAAGCCCATGCAGCATGTTCACGACTTGAACCACAACCAAAATTGTCACCAGTGATCAAAATAGTAGCACCAGAGTATTCAGGTTTATTCGGATTAAAATCTGGATTATTTGTACCATCAGGAAGGTATCTCCATTCGTCAAATGCAAATGGACCGAAACCACTTTTAGTTATTCGTTTAAGATGTACTTTGGGAATAATTTGGTCAGTATCAATATTGTCATTAAACAATGGTACAACTTTTCCTGTATAGGTTGTAATAGGTTGGATATCCATTACTAAACAACCACCTTTCTAACATCTACGAATCTACCTTCAATAGCCGCTGCAGCAGCCATAGCAGGGGACACTAGATGCGTTCTAGCGCCTTTACCTTGTCTTCCTTCAAAGTTACGATTGCTCGTAGAGGCACAATGTATGCCTTCAGGTACTTGATCAGGATTCATACCTAAACACATTGAACAACCTGGTTCTCTCCATTGAAATCCTGCATCTTTAAATATTTTGTCCAAACCCAATGCTTCAGCTTCTTTTTTAACTGAGCGAGAGCCAGGTACAACGATTGCAGTGATTTTTGGATGGACTTGTTTACCCTTAACGATTCGACTAGCTTCTACTAAGTCTGATAATCTTGCATTGGTACAAGAACCTAAGAACACATAACCTAAATCAATATCTTCAGCTTTTTGGCCTGGTTTTAAGCCCATATATTGATAAGCGCGTTCATCATTAATATTTTTAATTTTTGGAAAAGGTGTATTAAAACTAACACCCATTTCAGGATTTGTTCCCCATGTAACTTGAGGTTCTAAATTTGTAACATCAAGTTTGATAACTTTATCAAATTTAGCATCGGCATCAGTATATAATTGACGCCAATCATTGATAGAACGGTCAAAATTTCGAGCATATTTTCTGCCTTTGACATAAGCAAATGTCGTTTCATCTGGTTGCATCAATCCATATTTAGCACCAGCTTCAATGGCCATGTTGCAGATAGTCATTCTAGCTTCCATAGACAGAGATTTAATCGTTTCACCTGTAAATTCAATAGCATACCCAGTACCAAAATCAACACCATATTGACTAATAAGATACAAGATAATATCTTTCGCATAGACGCCTTTTGGTAATTGACCTGTAACGTCTATCTTTAAATTTTTAGGTTTAGTTTGCCAAAGTGTTTGAGTAGCAAATACATGTTCAACTTCACTTGTCCCTATACCAAATGCGATTGCACCAAAGGCCCCATGCGTGGCGGTATGTGAATCACCACAAACGATTGTTTTTCCAGGTTGAGTGAGACCTGTTTCTGGACCTACCATGTGAACAATACCTTGTTCATCAGAACCCATATCAAATAATTGAACACCAAATTCCTTTGCATTCTTTTGAAGTGTAGTAATTTGTTTGTTCGCAATTTCATCTTTAATATTAAAAATATCTATTGTAGGAACATTATGATCTAAAGTTGCAAATGTTAAATCAGGGCGTCTCAATTTTCTATTTTGAAGTCTTAAACCTTCGAAAGCTTGTGGGGAAGTCACTTCATGAATTAAGTGTAAATCAATATATAATAATTGAGGTTCACCTTCATTCCCGGTTAAAACATGTTTATTCCAAACTTTATCGAATAACGTTTGTCCCATAAAAGCATTCCCCCTTATTAATAATTCTTTTTTAATTCATTGAATATATCTGATGTAGTATAGTGCCCATTTAAATCTTTAGTTGTTTTACCATCTTTAATAAGTTGATATACAGCCTGTTCTAGTTCAGACGCCGCATCATCAAAGTTAAAACTTTCACGTAAACACATTGCTAACGAGAGTATCATACCAAATGGGTTAGCTAGATTTTGATTTGCAATGTCGGGTGCTGAACCATGTATAGGTTCATAAAGTCTTGGTCCTTCTAAACTAAAACTTGCAGAAGGTGATAAACCTAATGAACCTGGAATGGTAGAAGCTTCATCACTTAAAATATCTCCAAATAGATTTTCAGTAACAATGACATCAAAATTAGTAGGTTGGGAAATTAACTGCATGCTACAAGCATCAACTAGTAAATGATTCACTTTAACATCAGGAAATTCATGACTAATTTCATTAATAGTTTGACGCCAAAGTTTACTTGTAGCTAACACATTTTCTTTATCAACTGACGTTAATTTTTTCTTTCTTTGAGATGCTAATTCAAAAGCTATCCTTGCAATACGTTCAATTTCCTTTTTAGTATAAGTTAGTGAGTCTAGTGCACTCTGATTATCAATATGTCGTGGTTCACCAAAATATAAGCCACTAGTTAATTCTCTCACTATGATAAAATCCGTTCCTTTGACACGTGATTCTCTAATTGGAGAAAAATGACTTGTACCCTCAGTAACTTTAGTAGGTCGTATATTGGCGAACAAACCTAGAGATTTACGTAATGCTAATAATCCTTGCTCAGGTCTATTATTAGAATCAGTCCATTGAGGACCACCTACAGCACCCAATAAAATTGCGTCAGCATTTTTACAAGCATTTAAAGTATCATCAGGAAGGGGAACACCATGCGAATCTATGGCTGCACCTCCAAAATCATATGACGTTAATTGATAATCAAATTTATATTTTTTACTGATTAGTTCTAATAATTCTAGCGTACCACTTAAGATTTCTGGTCCTATTCCATCACCAGGCAAAGCTACAATATTATAAGTCATTAGTGATTACCTTCCTTTTTGTTAATTTCACTAGCGTATTTAGCATGTGCTTCTACATATGCTTTGCAAGAGGCATATAACACATCATGATCAATACCAATACCATTAACAGGTTGACCTTCAATAGTTAATGAAACATGTACTTCTGCTTGAGCGTCGGTACCTTCAGTGACAGAATCAATACGGTAATCAATGAGTTCACTTTTATGTTTAAAAATGCGATCAACTGCATTATATATAGCCACAATTGACCCAGTTCCTATACTTGAATCTTGATAAATATTACCATTTTTATCTTTTATAACGACAACAGCACTTTGTAAACCATTGGAAACAAACTGCAATTGAAGTGTATCAACTTGATAAATTGCATTTTGCTCATGTTCAGTACCTTGGATAATCGCATGTATATCTCGATCAGTTACACTTTTCTTTTTATCAGCAATGGCTTTGAATTGTTTAAATAATTCAGCCTGATTTTGTGGTTCAATATCGTATCCTAAAGATTTTAATTTTTCAGCAAAAGCGTGTTTACCTGATAGCTTACCTAGAGGTAAATCATTTTTACTTATACCAACAAGTTGTGGCGTCATGATTTCATAAGTTTCTGGATTTTTCAAAACACCATCTTGGTGAATGCCAGACTCATGACTAAAAGCATTTTGACCAACAATGGCTTTATTTCTAGGAACGCGTATTCCAGCATAACGAGATATAATATCTGAAGTATTTTTTGTTTCTGATAGTTTCAATCGTGTTTCATTGCCATAGTGATCTTTACGGACAAACAGTGCTAAAGCTAATTCTTCTATAGCAGTATTACCTGCTCGTTCACCGATGCCATTTACTGTTCCTTCGATTCGTTTAGCACCATTTTCAATAGCAGCCAGACTATTAGCAACTGCCATTCCTAAATCATCATGACAATGTGCACTATAAGTAATGTCTTGTTTAGAGTTAATGTTCTCAATCAAGGTTTTAAAAATTCGACCATATTCATTTGGATAACTATAACCGACTGTATCTGGGATGTTAATGATTGTAGCACCACAGTCTACTGCCATCTGTACACATTTTATTAAGAAATCTGTATCAGTTCTTGTGGCATCCTCAGGTGAAAATTGAACGACATCAAAGTATTGTTTGGCATAACTGACGTGCTCTTTAATTGATTCCAAAACCTGTTGTTGAGTCATTTTGAGTTTATGAGTTAAGTGAATAGGTGAAGTTGCTATAAAAACGTGAATAACTGGTTTTACAGCATCTTTTGTAGCTTCATAAACAGCATCGATATCTGATTTTTTACATCGTGCTAATCCACATACAGCCGTTTTAGTTAAAGTATTTGAAATAGCTTGAACAGACTTAAAGCTACCAGCACTTGAAGCGGGAAAACCTGCTTCAAGTATATCCACACCCCATGTTTCTAACTGTTTGGCAATCTTTAATCGCTCATCAAATGAGAAGTTAACTCCAGGTGTTTGTTCACCGTCTCTTAATGTTGTATCAAAAATTTGAATATGGCTTTCCATCTTTAACAACCCCTTAGCTTTTATTTTTGAATACTTTTAGATTTAATAAATGGCATCATTTTTCTTAATTCACGACCAACTGCTTCAATTTCATGACCGTGTTGTTGTTCACGTAATTTATAGAATTCTTTAAAGCCATTTTCATTGTCTTTAACAAAGCTATTTGCAAAATTACCATTTTGAATATCTTTTAATACTGCTTTCATATTGTCTTTAACATCAGGAGTGATGACTCTAGGTCCTGAAACATAGTCACCATACTCTGCTGTGTTAGAAATTGAGTAACGAACGTTCTCCATACCGCCTTCATACATTAAATCAACAATTAACTTCATTTCATGTAATACTTCGAAATATGCTAATTCTTTTTGATAGCCCGCTTCAACTAAAGTTTCAAAGCCACTTTGGATTAATTTATGAATACCACCACAAAGTACTGCTTGCTCACCGAATAAATCTGTTTCAGTTTCTTCTTTAAATGTTGTTTCAATTACACCTGCACGCGTAGCTCCAATACCTTTCGCATAACTTAATGAAATATCGCGTGCTTGACCAGTAGCATCTTGTTGTACTCCAAATAATGCTGGTACAGCAGTTCCTTCAACAAAGGTACGTCTTACTAAATGACCAGGTCCTTTAGGAGCTACTAAGAAGACATCCACATCTTTAAGTGGTTTGATAACTTCAAAGTGGATATTAAAACCATGTGCAAATGCTAGGGCATTTCCAGCCTCTAAGTTAGGTTCAATTTCATTTTTATAGACATTTCCTTGGATTTCATCTGGCAATAACACCATGATGACATCTGCTTGCTTAACAGCTTCTGCAACTGGATAAACATCGAAGCCATCTTCTTTAGCTTTATCAAAAGAATGACCAGGTCGAATACCAACAATAACGTCATAACCATTGTCTTTAAGGTTTTGTGCATGCGCGTGTCCTTGTGAACCGTAACCGATAATTGCAATTTTTTTACCTTGTAATGCATCTTTCTCAACTGATTGATCGTAATAAACTTTAGTCATAATACATTCCTCCAAAAATTTAAATAACTTAATATTTAGAATATTCTTAAAATTTTAGATAAAGAAATTATCTAAATTATGTGATGTTAGTGGTTATTTATTTAATTATACTAGCGCATCAATGTACAGCTTATCTCAGTTCTGACTAATATCTTGAACTTCGAGTACACTGACTTGTTTTTTTAACTTCGCAATTAAAATTTTAAATATAGCTTCATCTTCAATATCTGCAGTAATTTGCATATCAGAGATACCTTTTTCTTTAGATGGTTTAACTGTTAATTCATTAATATTATATTGTAGTCTAACGAATGCACTTGTAATTCTGTTTAATGTGCTCACTTGATCGGTTACTTTTAAATGTAAAATTCGTTTCATTCTAACCCCTCCATTTCATGATTCGCTTTGCCACTTGGAATCATAGGATTAACTGGTTCAGTAGGTGAGATTCTCACTTCGATTAGCGCAGGTCCACTATAACTAAATGCTGAATCAAGTGTTTTAGTTAGTTTATTTGGATGATCAACTAAGAAACCTTTAACACCATATGCTTCTGCCATCTTCATGAAATCAGGTTGATCATTAAATACTGAATGAGAGAATCGGTGGTTAAAGAATTTATCTTGCCACTGTTTAACCATACCTAATGTGCCATTATTGATTAGAACGATTTTTACATTGAGTCCGTATTCAGGCAGTAACGCTATTTCCTGATTTGTCATTTGAAAACCACCATCACCAACAAAGCAAATAACTGTTTTATCAGGTTCAGCTAATTGAGCACCGATAGCTGATGGAATACCAAAGCCCATAGTACCTAAACCACCGCTAGTAACCCATTGACCATGATGTTTAAATGGATAAAATTGAGCTGCCCACATTTGATGTTGACCAACATCAGTAGTAACTATAGCTTCACCGTTTGTTATTTTTCCGATGTATTCAATAGCTTCTTGAGGTTTGCAAAATGTGTCATCAGCTTTTTTATATTTAAAAGGATGTTTGTGCTTATTCTCAATACAATGGTTAACCCAGTGTTCATGGGAAGTTTTATTTGTAAATCTTTGAGATAAAGCTTCGAGTACTTTTTTGCAGTCAGCAACTATTCCTAGGTCAGTCGAAATCACCTTGTTAATCTCTGATTCATCAATATCCACATGAACTACGGTTGCATGAGGAGCAAATTCATTAGGATTACTTGCTAATCTATCATCAAACCGACTACCTAAATTAATTAATAAATCACATTCAGTTAAAGCCATATTACTTGCATAGGAGCCATGCATACCACCCATACCTAGAAATAGTGGATTGTCATAAGGAATAGCTCCCAGACCTAAAAGTGTAGTAGCTACTGGAATTTGATGTTTGGTTACAAATTGAGTTAATAATTCATTAGATTGTGAATGATTGATGCCAGCGCCTGCTAAGATAAGTGGTTGTTTTGCATTCTCTAAATATTGAATTAATTGACTAATATCTTTATCTTTGGGATTTTCAATGACTTTATATGCCGGTAAGTCCACCTCATCTACAAGTGGTGCAGATGTTTTAAGCACACCCATATCTTTAGGAAAATCTATAACTACAGGGCCTTTGCTTCCAGAATTTGCTAAGTAAAATGCTTCATGAATAATTCTTGGAATATCATTTACATTTTTAACTTGGAAATTAGCTTTTGTAATTGGTGTAGTCATAGAAAGTAAATCTGCTTCTTGAAAAGCGTCTTTACCAATTCCTGGTGTTGCTACTTGTCCAGTGAATACAACTAAGGGAAGGGAATCACAGTACGCATCTGTTATACCGGTAATCGCATTTGTAGCGCCAGGACCACTTGTTACAACCACTACACCAGTTTTGCCAGATACTCTTGCATAACCTTCTGCAGCGTGAGTAGCACCTTGTTCATGTCTTGCTAAGATGTGTTTGATTTTACCATCATAGAAAGTGTCGTATAATGGTAAAACTGCACCACCAGGATAACCGAATATGAAATCAACATCTTCATGTAATAATGCCTCTACTAAAAGTTCTGAACCGGATCTGAAATTATTATTTGTGTCTAAATCACTATCTTCTTTTAGACTAGTTTGTTTTGAATAGTCCATAGCATCAGGACTTACTACGCTACTTTCCTTTTTACTTGTCATGTTGAACAACTCCTCTAGTTAGATTAGATTTTCGGGAACTTGCATAATACCACCAGTATTCGCACTAGTGACCAAAGCAGTATATCTTGCCAGATAACCTGATTTCACTTTTGCCTTAAAAGGTTGTAATGCTTCTTTACGATGATTAAGTTCTTCTTCAGTTTGATTAACATCTAAAGTTCGATTGATTAAATCAATAGTAACTTCATCGCCGTCTTTAATGAGTCCAATAGGTCCACCTGAAGCTGCTTCCGGTGAAATGTGGCCGACAGCGATACCTCTCGTTGCACCAGAGAATCTACCATCAGTTATTAATGCGACATCCTTACCTAAACCTCTACCTACAATTGAAGAAGTAGGGGCTAACATTTCAGGCATCCCTGGTCCACCTTTAGGACCTTCATATCGAATAACAACAACGTGACCTTCGCGTACGATTTTATTATCAATTGCTTCAACAGCTTCATCGTGTGAATTGAAACAAATTGCTTTACCGGTAAATGTCTTAATAGAAGGATCAACGCCACCAACTTTAATGACAGCCCCTTTAGGCGCTATATTTCCAAATAATATTGAGAGACCACCTTGCTTATCATAAGGATCATCTAGTGAATGAATGACATCAAAATTCTTAATTTCTTTACCTTCATTATTTTCACGAAGTGTTTTTCCAGTAACTGTGAGTCTATCTGGATGTAATGTTCCTTCTTTTTTCATCAATTCATTGATGATAGCTGGACAACCACCTGCTTCGTGGACATCATGCATAGAATATGAAGAACTTGGCGCAATCTTAGATAAATAAGGCGTCTTTTTAGCGATTTCATTGATACGTTCCAAATCGTAATCAATACCAGCTTCGTTTGCAATGGCTAGCGTATGTAATACCGTGTTAGTTGAACCACCCATCGCCATATCAAGTGCAAATGCATCATCGATAGCTTCTCGAGTTACGATATCAAGTGGTTTGATATCTTTTTTGATATTATCTACTAATTTAAATGCAGCTTCACGAATCATTTCTCTTCTTTGTTCGCTTACTGCTAAAGCTGTACCGTTATATGGTAGTGCTAAGCCTAAGACTTCCATTAAACAATTCATTGAGTTTGCAGTAAACATTCCGGCGCAAGAACCACAAGTAGGGCAGGCGTTTTGTTCCATATCTAAAAATGCTTCTTTGGAGAGTTTACCTTCTTTAAATGCGCCTACCGCTTCAAACATTGATGATAATGTCAAAGCTTTACCTTGCGCTGATAAACCAGCTTTCATAGGCCCACCAGAACAGAATATAGCTGGTACATTGGTTCTAACGGCAGCTAATAACATACCGGGTGTTATTTTGTCGCAATTAGGAATGTAAAATACGCCATCGAACCAGTGCGCATTAATGACGGTCTCTGCAGCATCAGCAATGATTTCTCGAGAGGGTAGTGAGTAACGCATTCCAATGTGTCCCATAGCTATACCATCATCAACACCAATGGTATTAAACTCGAAAGGTATAGCGCCTGCCTCACGAATAGCTTCTTTAGCAATGTCAGCCAATTCTCTTAAATGCACATGTCCAGGTACAATATCGATATAAGAGTTACATATTGCTACAAAAGGTTTGTTCATATCTGTATGATTTTTAAGTGCGCCCGTGGCGTGTAAAAGACTTCGAGCAGGTGCTTGATGATCACCTTTTTTTATCATGTCACTTCTCATAAATAATTCCCCCATAAAACACAATAAGTTTAAAACATTAAAAGACGCCCCAATTTATGATTGGGACGTCTATAAGTCCCATTCAATGAGAAATAGGACTTAAACATTTAGTAACAGATAATTACTAAAGTTCCAGTCCTTGCGAGTATAATAAAATAATTAAATTGTCAGTCGGGTTATATGTTTGATTTGTCATTTTAATATACTCCTTTCTTGAATGGTTATATTAGAATAGTTAGAATTGTTTAAAAATTCGATAAACTTAATTTACTATATCATTTTTATTAAGTCAATAGCCTTTTTAAGAATTTTCTAACAACTTCATCTCATCATTCTTGTGTTGAGTATAGGGAAATTGTTTAAGGAATTTGTTATAATTAGTAAGTTAAAATTTTTATGACTTAATTTAGTTTGAGAGAATAAAATAAGTTACCATAAGTTCTGAAATGGTCATGAATAATCATTTGATTTAAAAAAATTTGAAAGAGTGGGACTAATGATAAGTATTAATAATTTGGATGAATTAAATCATTTTGCAGACGTGTTAGTTCGACACTTAGAGCCTAGTGATTTAATCCTTTTAAATGGCGACCTAGGGGCAGGTAAAACTACACTAACACAATTCATAGGTAAACATTTAGGAGTTAAGCGTAATATTAATTCTCCTACCTTTAACATTATAAAATCATATAAAGGGAGTAATTTAAAATTACATCATATGGACTGTTATCGTTTGGAAGATTCAGATGAAGATCTAGGATTTGATGAATATTTTCAAGATGAAGGCATTACCATAATTGAATGGAGTCAATTTATTCAAGATTTATTACCTAAGGAACATTTAATAATCAATATAGAAACTTTAAGTGAAACAAAAAGAACTATAAAATTAGAAGCCCAAGGAACCCATTATTTAAAAGTAAAGGAGGAAGTTGAAAGTGAATTTATTAATGATTGATACATCTAATCAACCGATGTCAATCGCAATCATGCAAGATGATATCGTCTTGGCAGAAACTACGTCAGAAGATAAAAAAGATCATTCGAGTCAACTTATGCCTGGTATTCAGTACTTATTTGAAGAAACAAAAATTGAAAAAAATGCTATTGATGGGATTGTTGTTGCTAAGGGTCCAGGTTCCTATACTGGAGTTAGAATTGGCGTAACCACCGCTAAAACGTTGGCCTATGCATTAAATACTAAATTATATGGTGTATCATCTTTAGCAGCATTAGCTGCAACAGTGGAGAATGATGAACAAAAATTATTAGTTCCAATCATTGATGCGCGTCGTGAAGCGGTATACACTGGTGTTTATCAAAACGTTGATGGAAATTTAACAACTATTTTAGAAGATCAATATTTACCTATTGAAGAATTAAAAAAGCAATTAACTGAAATGAACCAACCATTTCTTTATGTTGGTAGAGATGCTGATAAGTTATCCGAACACCTAGGTGGAGAAATAAAAAATAATTTACCTCATGCTCCAACTATGAAACAACTCATAACTAAAAGTGAACCGGTTCATACATTTGTTCCTAATTATATTAAATTATCAGAGGCTGAAAGAAATTGGCTAAACCAACAGAAACAGAATTAACAATTAGAGCAATGCAAGTAGATGATGTCCCCAGAGTATTCGATATAGAACGAGATAGTTTCAATGATAGTTCGTGGACAATTGATGCATTTTATCATGAATTGAATGAAAATAACTTTGCTAAATATTTTGTGATTGTTTTTGAAAATGAAATTATCGGATATATAGGACTATGGATGGTTATTGATCAAGCTCAAATTACAACGATAGCAATTCGTAAAGACTATAGAGGTTATGGACTGGGACAATTATTATTAAAATATGTCATGGATTATGCAAGTCATTCATGTGAAGTGATGAGTTTGGAAGTTAGGGTAGATAATGTAATTGCGCAACATGTTTATACTAATTTGGGGTTTCAATATGGAGGTAAACGTAAAAATTATTATGGAGAAGGCGAGGATGCAATGGTAATGTGGGTGAACTTAAATGAATAAAGAAACATTAATATTAGCAATAGAAACGAGTTGTGATGAAACAAGTGTAAGTGTCATTAAAAATGGAAATTCAATTTTATCTAATATTGTATTAAGTCAAATTGAGAGTCATAAGCGTTTCGGTGGTGTTGTACCTGAAGTTGCAAGTCGACATCACGTTGAAGGGATTACGACAACGATTGATGAAGCATTAACAACTGCAAATATATCAATGAATGACATTGATGCAATAGCAGTGACTCAAGGACCAGGATTAATTGGTGCATTACTTATCGGTATTAATGCAGCGAAAGCACTAGCTTTTGCATATGACAAGCCACTTATTCCTGTGCACCATATTGCTGGTCACATTTATGCTAATCATTTAGAAGAACCATTAACATTTCCATTAATTGCGCTAATTGTGTCAGGGGGCCATACTGAATTAGTATATATGAAATCTCATATGCATTTCGAAGTTATTGGTGAGACAAGAGATGATGCAGTGGGAGAGGCGTATGATAAAGTCGCTCGAACAATTGATTTACCATACCCAGGAGGGCCACAAATTGATAAATTAGCTCAATATGGTAAAGATACTTATGATTTTCCTAGAGTGTGGTTAGAAAAGGAAAGTTATGATTTTAGTTTTAGTGGATTGAAAAGTTCTGTTATAAATAAACTGCATAATTTGCGACAAAAGAATGAAGAAGTTGTAAAAGAAGATGTAGCAACTAGTTTTCAAAATAGTGTTGTAGACGTGTTAAGTACTAAAGCGATTAATGCATGTAAAGCCTATAAAGTTAACAGACTTATTGTTGCTGGAGGTGTTGCTAGTAATAAAGGACTGCGACATCGTTTACAACAATTATGTGAAGATAATCATATTCATTTATCCATTCCAAGTCCTAAATTATGTACTGATAATGCAGCAATGATTGGTGCTGCAGCATATTACTATTATCAGTCAGGAATTACAGCTAAGTTAGATTTGAATGGCGAAAATAATATGGATATAGAAGAAGCTTCTATAGACGTTTAAATTTATATTATTTATTTAATCGAATTAATTATTTCAATAATCATAAGGAACCTCTTTTAACGTAAGGATTAAGATCCACTGTTAATAAGAGGTTTTTTATTGAGAGAAAAATAATTCAAAAGGTCAATAGGGAACGTTTGTACTTATCAACATTAAGTGTATAAGTTGTGGATAAACCGTTCTTAACAATGTGGATATGAATTTAATTTTGTGTAAAAAGTTTGTAAAAGAATTTAAAATAAGTTGTGGATAAGTAGGATAACTATGTGGATAGTTGATAGTATCGTATTTTAGCTGTTTATAACTTTTGTTGAAATTTGTATAAAAAAATTAGCTAGAAAGTTCAATAATACTTTCTAGCTAATAGTAAAATGATGAGTTTTTAGATATTTTCTTGTAAATTTTCCCATTCCAACATAACCTGTTCTAACTTCTGTTCGGTTTCAAGTTTCTGATTCGCTAATGATGAGGCTTTGTCAGGATTATTGAACACGTCAGGCTGAGTGAGTTGTTCATCAATGCGTGCTATTTCATTCTCAAATGTTTCAATTTTGGCTTCACAGTTCTCAATGAGACGTTCTAATTTTCGTTGCTCACGACGTTGTTGCTTTTGAGAATCATAGGTATTTATATTTTCATTAGCTTCATTTTGATTTGAAGTATCCTCTTTACTTAAATCATTTCGTTCATTTTTAAAAGCTTCAAGTGCCGCTGCTTCTTCTGTTTTCTCGATGTAATATTGATAATCTCCCAAATACATTTGGCCACCGTCATTATTTAAGTCGAACACTTTATTTGCTAATTGATTAATAAAGTAACGATCGTGTGACACAAAAAGAATAGTTCCTTCAAAATCTTTTAGCGCTTGTTCTAACATCTCTTTAGAATCTATATCAAGATGGTTTGTTGGTTCATCAAGAATTAATACATTATCTCTTTGAAGCATTAGTAGTGCTAATTGCAAACGAGCTTTTTCTCCACCAGATAAATCATTGATGACTTTCTTTACATCATCTTGCACGAATAAGAAACGTCCGAGTATAGCACGAATATCTTTTTCATTCATTGTTGGATATTGATCCCAAACATAGTCGATAATTGTTTTATTAGATTTAAATTCAGCTTGCTTTTGATCGTAATAACCAATTTGAAGATTGGCACCAAAGGTGATTTCACCTTCTAATTGATTTTGTCGTCGAGCGATGGTCTTGATTAGAGTAGTTTTACCTACGCCATTTGGGCCAATAATAGCAATATGATCCCCCTTACTTACTTCAATATTAATAGGAGATGTTATAGGCGAGTCATAACCAATTTTCAGATTACGAATATGCATAACGTCGTTACCTGTATTACGATTAAAGCCAAATTGAATGTTAGCACTTCTTGCATCCAACATAGGTTTGTCAATACGTTCCATTTTTTCTAGTGTTTTTCGACGACTTTTTGCCATTCCACTAGTTGAAGCACGTGTTATATTTTTCTCTACAAATGTTTCTAATCGTTTAATTTCATCTTGCTGACGTTCATATTCTTGCATTCTGCTTTCGTAATATTTATCACGTTGCTCAATAAATTTTTCATAATTTCCGACGTAACGTTTAACATCGCCAAGTGCAACATCATAAATTTGAGTGACGATTTTATCTAGGAAATATCTATCGTGACTAATAATAACAATGGCACCTTTGAAATATTTTAAATAATCCTCTAACCACTTCGTCGTTTCTAAATCTAAATGGTTTGTAGGTTCGTCTAGTAGTAATAAATCTGGCTCATTCAATAGCATTTGGGCTAAGGATAATCGCGTTTTTTGACCACCACTGAAATCGTTGATTGGTTTATCGAAATCATCTTCATTGAAATTTAAACCATGTAGAACAGTTTTGATTTTACTCTCATACTGATAACCATCAAGTTGTTCGAATTGATTAGTTAAAGATTCATAGCGTTCCATATGTTGTTGATATTCTTCGGAATCGTAGTTAGATGCATGATCAGCTAGCCAGTTCGTTTCTTCTCTAATTAGAAGTTCCATTTTTTTTAAATGTTCAAACGGTTTTGACATTTCTTCGAAGACTGAAGCAGATGAATTAAGTGTCATTTGCTGTGTTAAATAACCCATACGTAAATTTTTGATCTTTGATATATGACCGCTATCATAGTCTTCAACACCGGCAATGATTTTCATTAAAGTCGATTTACCAGCACCGTTTCTGCCAACGACACCAATTCGTTCGCCTGTTTTTACTTCGAAATTCACACGCGTAAAAATATCTTCGCCATCAAATGATTTCGAAATATCGTTTAATTGCAAGAGTATCATTCAGGTTTCACCTTTCTATTTATAAGTTTATTACTCGAAATTAGATTGTATATTACTCTATATTTTACCGTATTACTTAGTTTCTTGAAACTAAGTTATTTATTTTTAAAATATGTTAAGGTATAATATTCCAGTATTCATAATAGGACATAACGACATTTTTAAATTTAAAAAGTATAGCACTCAAAATAGTTTGGATACATAGATTATAAAATTCAAACATAAAGGGGGGCATTTTAAATGGCTCATAATAAATCTAAAATTCCACGGGCAACTTTGAAGCGATTACCTTTATATTACAGATTCGTTAACACACTCAAGTCTAAAGGCATTGATAGGGTTAATTCTAAGGCTATTAGTGAGGCACTTAATATTGAATCAGCAACTATCCGAAGAGATTTCTCCTACTTTGGAGAATTAGGCAAAAAAGGTTACGGTTACAATATAGATAGTCTATTAGAATTCTTTAAAACAGCACTAAGTGATAGTGATAATATACACATAGCTTTAGTAGGTGTTGGTAATTTAGGTCGAGCACTTTTGACATATAACTTTTCAATTCATGATGAAATGACAATAACTGAGGCTTTTGATATAGATGAACAGATTGTCGGAACAGAGATTGGTGATGTATCTGTGCATCATATGAACGATTTAAAAAAAGTACTCAATGCTCAAAAAATCAATGTTGTAATATTAACTACACCAGAAGAAGCGGCACAACACGTTGCAAATCAATTAGTTGAAGCTGATATTCAGGGTATACTAAATTTCACACCAGCTAGAATAGAAGTACCTAATACCGTACAAGTGCATCATATTGACTTGGGCATAGAATTGCAATCATTGCTATTCTTCATGAAAAACTATTCTAATTAAATTTTCATATTTATATTCTTGCATCCTTCTATAAGAGGGATGTTTTTTAATTTGCGTTTAACAATCATTAATTTCATTTAGTATTGAAAACAGCATATTATTAAAAATCAAAAGCGTTTAATTTTAAGATGTTGCCAAATTTAGTACAATTGATTATAATACCTTAGTAAAATAATCGGGAAAGGATGAATTGATAGTGATATGGATGATTATTAGTGGTCTTATAGTAGGTATATTATTAGGGTTTGTGATGCAACGTACACGCTTCTGTTTGGCTGGCGGCTTCAGAGATATGTACGTTCAAAAAAATAATAAAATGTTTTATGCCTTATTAGTTGCTATTACAGTCCAAAGTATTGGACTACTTATTTTAACCGGATTAAATGTTATATCTATACCAGATAGTACATTTCCAATTATAGGTACAATTATTGGTGCTTTTATATTTGGAATTGGTATTGTATTAGCAGGAGGATGTGCTACAGGTACATGGTATCGAGCTGGTGAAGGTTTGATTGGCAGTTGGGTAGCGCTCGTACTATATGCTGTAACTGCCGCTATTACTAAAACTGGTATTTTACTTCCAGTAATGACATGGATTAATAAACCTACAAACATTAATGCAAATATGTCTCAGACTACCGGTATTCCTATGTGGGTGTTTACGTTAGTATTAACGATTATAACTATCATTTTTGTAACTAAAACATTACGTAAACCAAAACCCAAGTTTGCAGTTCAAAAGCTTAAACAAAAGTATAGTGGCTTGAGACACTATTTATTTGAAAAACGATACCATCCATTTGTAGCTGGTATTGCAGTAGGGTTAATTGCTTTGATAGCTTGGCCAATGAGTATTTCTACTGGAAGAGATTACGGCTTAGGCATTACTACACCTTCAGCAAACTTAATTACCTTTTTAATTACTGGTGATACTAAGCTAATTGATTGGGGAGTATTATTGATTTTAGGTATATTCTTAGGTTCTTATATTGCTGCTAAAGGATCACGTGAATTTAAATGGCGATTACCTGATAAGAAGACCATTCGCAATAGTGCTATTGGTGGTATTTGTATGGGATTTGGTGCTTCAGTAGCTGGAGGATGTTCAATTGGAAATGGTTTAGTAGAAACTGCTATCATGTCTTGGAAAGGATGGATAGCACTTGGTTCTATGATTTTAGGTGTATGGTTTATGAGTTACTTTATATTTATTAGACCAATGAAAAAATTAGAAAAACAAACATCTAAGTCTCAAGCAACATCAGCGACAAAACAAGTACAAACAACTTAATTAATTTGGAGGTAATACAATGTTATATGAATTAGGTACTGTAGGTATGGTTTGTCCATTCCCATTAATAGAAGCGCAAAAGAAAATGCAAACACTAGATAGTGGTGATGAACTTAAAATTGATTTTGATTGTACACAAGCAACAGAAGCTATTCCTAATTGGGCAGCCGAGCAAGGTTATCCAGTTACGAATTATGAACAATTAGACGATGCTTCATGGACAATTACAATTCAGAAAGCTTAAAACAAATAGGCAAGTAAAGTGTCTTTGTTATATTATGTAACATATTGTGTCATTTTATCTTACGTAATTTTGCTATTTCAATTTAGTATCATTATGATATTTTTAAAGGAAGTGGTAATTATGAAGATGGATGACACAATTTTTTTATTTCTTTGCACTTTACTCGTATGGATTATGACACCAGGTCTTAGCTTGTTTTACGGTGGTCTAGTTCAATCAAAGAATGTTTTGAATACAGTAATGCAAAGTATGGCAGCAATGGTTATCGTGACTTTCACATGGGTTGCATTAGGATTTTCATTGAGTTTTGGAACTGGAAATGCTTTGATAGGGAATTTTGATTTAATTGGGCTACAGCATGTTGGCTTTGCAGTTAATGATCAATTAAGTCCGCATATTCCATTTGCATTATTTATGCTATTCCAAATGATGTTTTGTACAATTGCAGTTTCAATACTTTCAGGTTCAATCGCTGAACGTATGAAATTCTTTCCATTTATTATCTTTATCTTTTTATGGGTGATTTTAATATATAGTCCAGTTGCTCATTGGGTGTGGGGCGGAGGTTGGATTCAACAACTTGGTGCTCTTGATTATGCAGGTGGTACAGTTGTACATATCACATCTGGACTCTCAGGACTAATTTTGGCTATTATGATAGGTAATGGTAAAAAAATTGAAAAAATACAGCCACATAATCTTTTAATCACTTTAATTGGCGGTATTTTAGTATGGATAGGTTGGTATGGATTTAACACAGGTAGTGCATATACTTTAAATGATGTCGCATTAACATCATTTGTAAATACGATTATTGCTGCAAGTGGTGGCGCTTTTAGCTGGTTAGTAGTTGAGTACTGTATTACTAAGAAATTAAGTTTACTTGGGTTGTTATCAGGCGTGTTGGCAGGGTTAGTCGCTATTACACTGGCAGCAGGCTACGTTAGTTATTTCAGTGCTTTTATTATTTCATTTGCAGGTGGAATCGTTTGTTATCTTGTTATTAATGTAATTAAAGTGAAGTATAAATATAATGATACACTTGACGCATTTGGTATCCATGGCGCTGGAGGAATTGTTGGTGCCATTCTTACCGGTGTTTTTCAATCACAACATGTTAATAATGATGTATCAAATGGTTTAATCTATACAGGAGATGTACACTCAGTCTTAATTCAAATACTAGCTGTTATCGTGGTATTGTGTTATACCATTGTTTTAACATGGATTATTGGAAAAATTTTACAGAAAATAATGCCTATCGCTACTACTGAAGAAGAAGATAAAGCAGGTTTAGATCAACTTGTTCATGGTGAGAAAGCCTATTTTTATGGAGAACTAAACAAATTAAATAAGAGATATTGATAATATTATTAGACTAATACATATTAAAAAAGTTACTTTGAGAGATTATTTCTGTGATAAAATAATTCTTAAATGAAAACTAATTTAGGTGATTAATCTAATGAAAAATATATCAGATATCGCAAAATTAGCGGGAGTATCTAAAAGCACGGTCTCCCGCTTTTTAAATGGTGGCTCAGTAAGCCATCAAACTAAAGAAAAATTAAGTCGAATTATTGAAGAACATGATTATCAGCCGAATCAGTTTGCTCAAAGTTTAAGAGCTAAGCATACGAATCTTATTGGTGCTATCATTCCAAGGATGAATTCACATGCGGTTGATGAAACTGTGAAAGGAATTGTATCTGTATGCCATCAACATCAATATCAATTATTACTTAACTATACTGGTTTAGATATACGTGCTGAAATCGAGGCCTTGGAGACATTTTCAAGAAGTAAAGTGGATGGCATCATATTAATGGCTACTACATTGACTGATGAACACTTGGAAGTAATTGAAAAATTAAATGTACCGGTAATTCTGGTTGGACAATCCTATCCCAATTTACATAGTATAATTCATGATGATTATCAAGCAGGTTTTATAGTAGGGGAACAGATAGGGCGTAAAAAGCATAAAAATGTTGTATTCTTTGGTGTAAGTGAGGAGGACGTTGCTGTAGGAGTCAAACGTAAACAAGGTATCATTGATGGTTTGAAAAAATACGATGTTTATCCTGAAATTTATTTAACTTCTTTTAAATATGAAGAGGCAAAAAATGATGTTTCTGAGAAGTTGAAAAATGCTAGTGGTATCGATGCGTTAATTGGAGCAACAGATCCTATTGCATTAGCAATTCATAAATTTTATTCTCAACAAAACAATGCTACTAGAAATTATCAAATTTTTGGATTTGGGGGAGACCCAATGACACAACTTGTTACACCCGCTATTACGACAGTTAAATTCAATTATTTTAAAGCTGGCACATATGCCATGAACCAATTGAATGAATTAATTTTTTCTAAAAATGCAGTATCTAAAACTGTCATTTCTGTTGAAATAGAGAAATTTTAAAAATATTTAAAACTATGGAACCGATACCATAATCAATGATAAAATTGTAGTAAATTTAGATTTAAATTATTTTGGAGGAATAATATGGCTGAATGGTCAAGAGAAGAACGTTATCGTCGTATTGAAGACGTTGATAAAAAGTACTTAGAAAATCTCAAGCAACAAGTTAAAGCGTCAAGATTTCGTCAAACATTTCATATTCAACCTGAAACTGGTTTGTTAAATGATCCTAATGGATTAATTTATCATAACGGCAAATATTATGTTTCACATCAATGGTTCCCATTAGGAGCAGTGCATGGATTGAAATATTGGTTTAATTATACTAGTGATGATTTAGTGACGTTTGAACCACAAGATACCCTAATTAAACCCGATACATATTATGATAGCCATGGTGTCTACAGTGGTAGTGCTTTTGAGCATAATGGAGATTTATATTATATGTATACAGGCAATCATCGTGATGAACAATGGAACCGATATGCTAGTCAGATGATCGCTAAAGTTCAAAGTAATGGAGAGATTACTAAATTTGATGAACCCGTAATTCCTTCACAACCTGAAGGGTATACAAGTCATTTTAGAGATCCTAAAGTTTTTGAATTAAATAATGAATATTATGCGATTATAGGTGCTCAAAAAAACGAGGAACTTGGTTGCTGCCTAATATATAAAACGAATGATAAGCAACTAAATCAATGGTCATATTGTGGAGAAATTGATACTAAATTAAAAACCTTTGGTTATATGTGGGAATGTCCCGATTATTTTAAATTAGATTCTAAGGATATCTTACTGTTCAGCCCTCAAGGAATAGAACCACAAGGGGATCAGTATAGAAATATATATCAATCAGGCTATTTAATTGGGGATTTAAATTTTGATTCATTATCCTTTGATCATAGTGAATTTGTAGAACTGGATAATGGTTTTGATTTTTACGCACCCCAAACTTTTTTAGATGAAAATGGCAATCGAGTTTTAATAGGTTGGATGGGCTTACCAGAAATAAATTATCCTACTGATGAAGAAGGATGGGCACATTGTTTAACGATACCTAGAGTACTAACAATAGAGAATAATCAATTACGACAACGCCCGTTTAAAGGTCTTGAAAGATTACGTAAAAATAAAGAAACGGCATTAGGTTATGCAAATAAATTTAACCGAAAATTACATCCATATGAAGGCAAACAATATGAACTAATTATTGACGTTATTGAAAATGACGCTTCAAAAATTTATTTTGAATTACGTACCTCAAAACAAAATAACACCAAAATTATTTACAATACAAGGGAACAAAAAATTACATTAGATCGCTCAGAAAGTGGATTATTGCCTGATAATGTTCAAGATTTAACGAGAAGTACGATATTGGATTCTTCTCTCACACGTTTGCAAATATTTGTTGATACATCTAGTATTGAAATATTCTGTAATGATGGGGAACGTGTTTTAACATCAAGAATATTTCCAAATGAAAATGCTACA
Source organism: Staphylococcus sp. NWU MKU2 (assembly GCF_033283605.1). NCBI lineage: Bacteria > Bacillati > Bacillota > Bacilli > Caryophanales > Staphylococcaceae > Staphylococcus > Staphylococcus sp. NWU MKU2. Next base: position 22,821 of record NZ_JAVSMH010000007.1, read on the forward strand.
GGTATAGAAACTTCAACAGAGACTGGACAAGTATATTTAAAATTCACTAAATATGAACTTAAGGATGAGTAAAAAATGAGAAAATTATATGGGATAGGTGAAGCATTAATAGATTTTATTCCAAATGTTAAGAACTCTGAACTTAAAGATGTTGAACAGTTTAGTAGGCAGGTTGGAGGTGCACCAGCTAATGTTGTGAGTGTTGCTCGAAAAATGGGTGCCTCCACTGAAATGGTCACTCAATTAGGTAATGATGCATTTGGAGACATTATTGTAGAAACTTTAAAAAATATTGGTGTAGGTACTCAATTTATAAAGCGAACAGATGAAGCTAATACTGCACTAGCATTTGTGAGTTTAAAAGAAGATGGACAAAGAGATTTTTCATTTTATCGTAAACCCTCAGCTGATATGCTTTATAAAGCTGAATATCTAAATGAAATTACGATTAATCCAAACGATGTATTACATTTCTGTTCTGTTGATTTAGTTGAAAGTAATATGAAAGAAGCTCACAAAGCTATGGTAAATAAATTTAAGTCAGCAAATGCAACCATTGTTTTTGATCCTAATGTTCGTTTACCTCTTTGGCAAAATGCTGAAGCATGTAAAGAAGCAATACATGAATTTTTACCGAAAGCTAATGTGATTAAAATTTCAGATGAAGAGCTAGAATTTATAACTGGTGAAGCGGATGAAGATAAAGCTATTCAATCATTATTTGAGGGGTCTGTAGAAGCGGTTATATATACTCAAGGTGCTGCAGGTGCAAGTATCATTTTAAAAGATGGGACTAAGATTTACCATGAAGGATTTAAAGTGAAAGCAATTGATACAACTGGCGCAGGGGATGCATTTATAGGAGCTGCAATAAGTAGAATGCTATTGAGTGACGAATTAAATATTACTAAGTTGCTTAAAGAAGAAGGACAGGACATTCTCAAATTTAGCAACATGGTGGCCGCAAAGGTTACAACTTAATATGGTGCAATAGAGAGTATTCCTACAATTGAAGATGTTACAACTGAATTAAATAAATGATAAAAATTACCAGTAAATGATTTTAGTAGTTCATTTACTGGCTTTTTTATACGTGATATTCTCAATTATTTTTACTTCTGTAATGAAATTTATATTTAAAAAGTTTGATAGACATAACTATATTTTTTTGACATTACGAACTGAAGCATAACAGTGCTCACCGTTTTTAAAATTGACAATACGTTCTTTTGAATCTATGGATTCAATATTATGTCTATTAACAACGAAGCTGTTGTGACATCTAAAGAACCGCTCATCAAGTTGTGCAAGTTCTTTTAAATTGCCATAGAACTCAATTTGACGATTATCTAAATGTGCGATTAATCGATGTGATTTTGTAGATGATTCGAAAAACATTACGTCATCATATTGAACATAAATTGAATTACTTCCTCGTTTCAATTCAATCGTCTCAACAGTACTTTCTTTAGATAATAATTTTAATCGAGTGTGTGCAGTTTCTAAGCAATCAATAATTCTTGACTGTAATTGGCTTGGATCATCTTTAAAGATAAAATCCATTGCTGACACTTTGTAAACAAAGGTTAGGTACGTTAACTCACTATGACTTGTAACGAATATGATATTTCCAATAGGGTCATACTTACGAATTTCACTACCTAATTTAATACCGTTGATATCAGCCTCTAATTGAATATCTAGAAAGTAACATCCGACATCATTCATCTCTTTAGATTTTTCAATGACTTCATAAGGATCGTCTGTTGCAAGCGCAATCTCCATAGGTTTTTCTTCAATCATAATGTAATTATTAATAATTGAAACCATATTTTCGCGTTGTTTTACATCATCTTCACAAATGAATATTTTCATGATTACACATCCTTATGACTAATTGTTAATGATTTCTACTTTTTGTATAAAATAGCCATTCTCTATTGTGGTATCTAGCAATACATTTTCAGTAGAATCAGTTATTTCTTTTAGAGTACTTAATCCTAGACCTCTATTTTCTCCTTTAGTTGAAAAGCGCTCTTGAAATAGTTCGTGAATACGTGGCATATCTTCTTTACATTTATTCATAACAATAAACATGACGGAAGAATCTGTATTAATAAAAGCGATACGTATTAACGCATCTTCAAGCGTTTCAGATGCTTCGATTGCGTTATCAGTAATAATTCCAATGATACGACTAAGATCAATCGTGTTCATTTCTATATGTTCTACTAACTCAGGTACTTCTATGCTAATTGGAATGTTTTTTTCTTGAGCTTGTAGAATTTTAGTGGTAACTAAGCCTTTAATCGCACGTACTTTTAAATTCTCAGTTCCATTAATTTTAATAGACTTCATTTGAAGATTATCTTTCATAGGTACGATATTTTCATTAAAATATTGTCTTAATCCAGGCATATCATCTTCACGAATATATTCTGACATTGTAGTTAAGATGTTTACGTAATCATGTCTAAACTTACGCATTTCATTGTTAATTGACTCAATTTGTAACGTATATTCATAGTATGTTTCAATCTCTTCCATGTTACGTTTATAACGAAGTTCTTTAATCATATAGTTAGATATGAAAATAATTAGAACAGTAAAGAAAAGAATAATTCCAATGAAAATTAAACCGTACATTTTTAAAGATGAATTATTTATATTAGGTATTTGAGAATAAACATACAAGATAATAAAAGATAAAACTAATACTAATGAAATGATAGTTAAATAAGTTTTATTGATGGACAAATAAGATTGCATTAGTTTTTTTAATAAAATTTGAACTGAAAAGGCCAAAACTAATGAAATAGCAAAAAATATAACTATGTATGAAAAAGAAATTATTACGTAATTTTGAGTGTGATTTTCAACTAAAACCACAAATAAAAAACCTAAAAAATTACCGAAAAACATAAGAATGGCGCTACTTAATACAGCAATCAATGAATACAGCTTAACCTTTGTATACAAGATTAAGCCACAACCAATTAATAAATATAAAATTGATATACTGCCCAAGTAAATAAATAAAAAGGCTGAAGGGATTATAACCACTAGAATGGCTAAATAATCCCTTTTAGTATAACTTATGTCTAAAATAATTTTAGCGATTAAAAATAAGAGAAACCCTTGAAAAAAAGCCAATGGAACGTTTGATAATACATCCATACTTCTCTCACACTTTCTAACATTTATTATCTATTTAAGTTAGTTAACTCTTCAGGAACTTCTGGCTCATCAAAGTACGTAGCACATGGAGTATAAGAAGCTAATGTACCTACAGATTCTAATAAAAATGAGAAAAATTTAATAAACAAATCGAATAATAATGTCATAGTTAATAATCCTCCCTAGGAAAAAAGATTGGTAATAATGTAATGCTCTCAAGTGTAATTCCTAATAAAATTAATTGCTTAAACGGTTCTGGTGCTAAAAATGAAATTATTAATAAAACCATTGTTATGATGATTGATAATAACTTCTTTTTCATTTTTAAGTGACTAGGAATTGGTTGTTTCTTAGTTGCTGAAGGAGCATAGTAAATAATTAAAACAGTCCCAATTGCAACTACAGAATACATAATACCCAGATTCACTTGAAAATATACTAGCAACCAGGGTAATGCTACAAATAAAGCTAAATTTTGAACATGACATAGCAATGATGATTTTGCATGTGCCCCGTGTGCATAACGTCTAACTAAAAAATAACTAACATGTGTAAATAAAGTGTATAGAAATGTATGGAAGATAAGTGCAACACCATATGTCACAATTGTTTTTGCTAGATTGCTTACAACAACTTGTAATCCTAATCTTACTTTCAAAAATTGAATATGATCAAGATTATTTTTGCGTTGCAAATATAATGCGAATTGCTCAATCTTATTATCAATTGCTTTCAATGGTGTGCCACTCTCCTTATATCAATTATACAATTTAGTGCAATTGGTCTGGGTACTTATGCTTAACTGTTCAAAATAAATACTTAACTGTTATATTGAAATTACAAGTAATATTTTAACATATAAAATATTACAGTTATGTATAAAAAAATGCGATTTAAGAAATAATTAATTATTTATTCATAGGTTGTGTTTAAATAGACTCATATCACTTACAAGTGATAAAAACTTAATAATCTTAGTCTTTAAATTTAATAGTTATTGTTTGGTAATTGAGTTAAATAATTTTGTTTGTAGTTGCGAAATTATTGTATCCTTTACCATATGTTGTAAGTGTTATTAATGGTTATGAAACCATTGCAATAGTAGTAATGTCCCATTGATCATTATTACTAAAGTGACTTCTTGTTTATATGAAGTTTCTTACTTTGTTTTCTTCGTGTAGTTAAACGTGTTCATTAATAAGCCATCCCAACTTATTAATGAACTAAGTAAAGTTACTGAAGTTTAAACTCAGTGGAAAGTGTTTAACTTAGCTATTGTAAGATATAGAAGTTAAATATTTTCAGGATGTAAGCTATCGTAAAATTTTCATAATTAATAACATCCCCAAAAGATTGAAATAACTGTAAAAACATTCCCTTAATATGAAAGTCGCGAGTTCCTCCCAAGCTCGTGACTTTTTTTGTAAAAAAAACTGTATCCATAAAATTGGATACAGATTAGTAACTATTTATATAGATTTGGTTTTAAATTTTTGAATACAGGAATATTTTCACGTTGAACATCAACCTCATTTAAATCAATATCAAATGCGATTGTGTCCTCATCCTGGCCTAATTCAGCTAATATATCACCATTTGGATTGATAATCATTGAATGACCAGCGTAATCAGTATTACCGTCATTTCCAGTTCCGTTACAAGCAACAACAAACATGTCATTTTCAATTGCACGTGCTTGAAGTAAGACTCTCCAGTGATTCAATCTAGGTGTTGGCCATTGAGCTACAAAAAAAGCTATCTGCGCACCATTACGCGCGGGATATCTTAATAACTCTGGAAATCTTAAATCATAACAAATAATTTGTGTAGCTTGAGTACCTGAAGATAGAGGAAATGGTTCTGGTACCGCTTTGCCATCTTCTAAATATGTCGGCTCATCTAGCATAGGGACTAAGTGAACTTTATCGTACTTATTTATTCTATGTCCGTTTTTAGAAACGGTAAATGCAGTATTATAAACTTTGCTATTTCTAATATTTGATACAGATCCAGCTACGATATCGACGTTATATTGTTTAGCTAAGGATTGAATAAAGGGAAAGCTTCTACTAAGTTCTCTATCTCCTTTCTCATTTAATTCATCTAATGCATATCCGTTATTCCACATTTCAGGAAGAACAACAACCTCTGTATCTTCCTCCAACTTATTTTCGAACCAATTTTTTATTTTATTTTCATTTTTTTCTACATTGCCGTATGATACATAAAATTGAAATAATTGTATTTTCATTTAAAAATCTCCTCATCCTATGATTATCTCTAATTTACTAAAATAGATTAAGAAAATCAAAATTTGAAAGTCATGATTAAAATGCTTAATTTTTGAAAATAAATATAAAAAGGACTCAATTTCAACATAGAAATGAATCCTAGAGAAACTGAGTCTTGAATTGTTGATCTAATCGATATCAATTAATGTAGATTATTTTTTAACTATTAATCTATTGTTAGTTGGTTGTATATCTTTTTCACCAGCTTTTTCACGGATGTCACCAAATGGCATTTGAGCAACAAGTTTCCATGAAGCAGGGATGTCAAATTCTTGTGTAGTGATTTGATCTACTAAAGGATTGTAATGTTGTAATGAAGCGCCAATTCCTTTTGAACTTAATGCAGTCCAAATTGCAAATTGATGCATTGCGTTTGTTTGAACTGACCAATTAGCAAAGTTATCAGCATAATTTGGCATTTGTTCTTGTAAACCTTTAATAACATCTTCGTCTTCGAAATAAAGAATTGTGCCATATGCATGTTTAAATCCGTCGATACGTTGTTCAGTTGGAGTGAAATCACGGTCAGGTCCCATAACATCTTTTAATACTGTTTTAGTATTGTCCCAGAATTTGTGATGTTGGTCATTTAATAACAATACGATTCTAGTAGATTGAGAATTAAAAGCTGAAGGTGTGTATTTAATAATATGTTCTATCATATCTTCTAGTTCTTTATCACTAATTGAAATTGTTGTTTCAGTGCTATAGATAGTACGTCTATCTTCGATTTCTTGTAAAAATGGTTTTGTTTTTGATTTGCTAAATAAGCCCATGTTAAATCTCCTTTGTTTATATAAGTTATATCTCTAGTATAAATATTATACTTAAATATGTAAAATGTTTTTTAACAAAAAATGTCAAATATATTAATATTTTTTATCATTAACCTTATTTCAATGCATTATATGTAAATATTCTTTATACTGTAAGTGTTATAAAACAAGGAGGTGGAAGATTGATGAAAAAGAAAATAGCTCATACAGGTCTCATTTTAGCTATAGGCACATCTATGCTAGGGCATGAGAGCATCGTAAAAGCTGCAGAAAGTAATCAACAAGCTACGAATGAAGTTGATAGTAGTAATGTTAGTTCTGATACGGATACCCAAGAACGTCAAAATAGTAGTAATAACATCAATGAAAATCATCAATCTGATACCCAAGATTCAACTGAATTAGGAAAAAATAATAATAATCAAAATAGCGTTGAAAGCAATTCATCATCAAATAACGAGAATGATGCTAATGAAAATAGTGATAATACTGTGGATCAAAGTGACTCATCTGATAATAGTAACTCAGGCAGTAATACTGATTTAAATAATGGTGATGACACAAATAATTCTGGAGACAACGATACAAGCAATCCGGATAACGGAGAACAACCAGGAGAAAATGATTCAGGAAAACCAGATGACGGAGAACAACCAGGAGACAATGATTCAGGAAAACCAGATGACGGAGAACAACCAGGAGATAATGATTCATCAAGCAATCCAGATGACGGAGAGCAACCAGGAGACAATGATTCATCAAGCAATCCAGATGACGGAGAGCAACCAGGAGACAATGATTCAAGTAAACCGGATGACGGAGAACAACCAGGAGACAATGATTCAAGTAAACCGGATGACGGAGAACAACCAGGAGACAATGATTCATCAAGCAATCCAGGTGACGGAGAGCAACCAGGAGACAATGATTCAGGCAACCCAGATGACGGAGAACAACCAGGAGATAATGATTCAGGTAAACCCGACAATGGAAACAATCCAGGGAATAATGACTCAGGCGAGCAAGATGATGGAGGAAATAAGCCAGGAGACAATGATTCATCAAGCAATCCAGATGACGGAGAGCAACCAGGAGACAATGATTCAGGCAACCCAGATGACGGAGAACAACCAGGAGATAATGATTCAGGTAAACCCGACAATGGAAACAGTCCAGGGAATAATGACTCAGGCGAGCAAGATGATGGAGGAAATAAGCCAGGAGACAGTGGCAATCATCAGCAACCACCTAAACATGATGGGAATTCTGGTTCGAATCAAGGTGATCATCATTCAAATTCTGGATCAAATGAATCAAATAATGGTTCGCAAAATAATTCCAATAGCAATTCAAATAATAATAGTAACTATCCAGGCAATCATTCAGGTCACTCAAGTACCAATGATACAGTAAAACCTAATAAACCCGTTTTTAATAATAATAATGGTTCAACAAACGGAAACCATTCAACTGGTTCTAATCATCACAACAACAGTGTATCTGATTCAATGATTCATCAAATTTCCCCACATAAGAATAATGGCAACTCGACATCTCATTCTAACAGAAATCAAAATCAATCAATTATGAGTGGGTCTAATACTAATCAATGGCACTATGGCGATAACTTACAACAAAATCATCGACAAAGTCATATTGAAACTTATTCAAATAATGACAATATGCGAAGTGAAGTTCCTTTTTATAGCAAGTCAATGCTATTAAATAGATTAAATAGTTTAGCAACTGGTTCATATAAATACAATCCATATATTATTAATCAGGTAAACCGGTTGGGAAATAATAATGAGTATATCTCGAATCAAGATTTTTACAGACTTTTCCGAAAACAATCATTTAATAATGAATACTTAGATTATTTACAAAAAGGTTCTAACTATTTCAGATTTGAATATTTTAACCCTTTAAATTCGAAAAAGTATTATAAAAATTTAGATGAGCAAGTATTGGCACTTATAACTGGAGAAATCGGATCTATGCCTGAATTGAAAAAGCCAAGTGATAGAGATAAAAAAGAGGATGCAGATATACAGAGCCATGATGATGATAAAATTATAGATACCAATGAAAAAAGTAAAGAAGAGGAAAATAAAGATAAATATAAAAACATAAATATTGCTTTAATTACATCTATAATTATGATTTTCGTAGGTGTTACAGGTAGGTTTATTTATAGGAAAATTAAAAACTAAAATAGAAAACGCATCTATTATTGTCATTTAAAATGATGAGATTAATAGATGCGTTCATTTATTAAAATAGAAAATGAATTATAAAATTACTTTGTTCTTGTAAATGTTTAACTGTGTCACCAAAGAAAAATTGGACTGCCACTACAAAACCATTTTGTAACATATGAATGATAATTGGAACCGCAATACGTTTAGTTAAAACATAAGCAAGAGAGAATAACATACCCATACCAAAATATATGAAGAAAAATTTAACATCGTTATGTGCTATCGCAAATAAAATTGAACTTACTATTGAAGCAATTAAGAACGCAACAATTCGATTTCCTTTAATTTTATTATAGATTTCACCAAATATAACTTTTCTAAATATGTATTCCTCTAGAATTGGGCCAACTATTGAGATTAATAATATGAAAACTGGAAGCTGTTTTGCAATTGCCATAATTCTCTCAGTATTTGGACTTTGCTGTGGTTGTCCAACTAACCACATAGTGATTAGACTAGCTACCATTTGGTAAATCATCACGACAACAAATCCTAATAAAGCCCAAGGTAAAATGTAGCGTTTAGGTTCTTTATAACCTCGCTCCAGTGTTGTTGGATTTTTGATAATACTATTTAACCAAATTATTAATAATGCTGCTATTACAAATAAAATAACTTGAGTGTATACGCCCGCTTTAGCTAGTTCCATCCCTTTTAAATCTTTAAAGAAAGGTAATTGCTGTGCAAGTAAGGGTAAGAACTGTGCTAATGCATAAATAACAATGGTAAGAAATGCTACCCAAATTCTCTTCATTCTATTCCTCCAAAAATAATAATCAACATTAGTTAGTTTATCGTAAATTTGTATGTTATACAAAATATAGATAACCCTTTCGCTTGAAAAATTGACCAAATTTGATTAATATAAAATATAGATTAGCACTCATTACATTTAAGTGCTAAAAAGGAACCTGTTAAGGAGGAACGATCATGCTTAAACCATTAGGAAATCGTGTGATTATTGAACGCAAAGAACAAGAACAAACAACTAAAAGTGGCATTGTACTTACTGACAGTGCAAAAGAAAAGTCTAACGAAGGTATAGTAGTAGCTGTTGGAACCGGACGAGTTTTAGACAATGGTGAAAAGGTTGCTCCAGAGGTTAAAGAAGGAGATCGAGTTGTATTCCAAGAATACGCTGGCTCAGAAGTTAAACGTGGAGATGAAACATACTTAATTTTAAATGTTGAAGATTTACTTGCTATAATTGAAGACTAAAATTTATAAATAATAATTAATTAGTAATATTAAACTATTTTAAATAATGGAGGTATAATCAATGGCTAAAGACCTTAAATTTTCTGAAGATGCAAGACAAGCTATGTTACGTGGTGTCGATAAATTAGCTAACGCCGTTAAAGTTACAATCGGACCTAAAGGACGTAACGTTGTATTAGATAAAGAATATGTAGCACCATTAATTACAAATGATGGTGTCACAATTGCTAAAGAGATTGAATTAGAAGATCCCTATGAAAATATGGGAGCTAAATTAGTTCAAGAAGTTGCTAATAAAACAAACGAAATTGCTGGTGATGGTACAACAACTGCAACCGTATTGGCACAAGCAATGATTCAAGAAGGATTGAAAAATGTAACAAGTGGTGCTAACCCAGTAGGATTACGTGAGGGTATTGATAAAGCAGTAAGAGTAGCTGTACAAGCTCTACACGATATTTCTCAAAAAGTTGAAAATAAAAATGAAATCGCACAAGTAGGTGCAATTTCTGCAGCAGATGAAGAAATCGGTAAATACATTTCTGAAGCAATGGATAAAGTTGGTAATGATGGTGTTATTACCATTGAAGAATCAAACGGACTTGATACAGAATTAGAAGTTGTTGAAGGTATGCAATTTGATAGAGGGTATCAATCACCATACATGGTTACAGATTCAGATAAAATGATTGCTGAGTTAGAAAGACCATATATTTTAGTAACAGATAAAAAAATCTCTTCATTCCAAGATATCTTACCTTTATTAGAACAAGTTGTTCAATCTAGTCGTCCAATCTTAATTGTAGCAGACGAAGTTGAAGGAGACGCTTTAACAAATATCGTATTAAACCGTATGCGTGGAACATTTACTGCAGTTGCAGTAAAAGCACCTGGATTCGGTGATAGACGTAAAGCAATGTTAGAAGACTTAGCTATTTTAACTGGAGCTACAGTTATTACAGATGATTTAGGTTTAGAATTAAAAGATGCTTCAATTGATATGTTAGGTAGTGCTAATAAAGTTGAAGTAACAAAAGATAATACTACAGTTGTCGATGGTGATGGAGATGACAATAGTATTGATGCTCGTGTGAGTCAAATTAAAGCACAAATTGAAGAAACTGATTCTGACTTTGACAGAGAGAAATTGCAAGAACGTTTAGCTAAATTAGCTGGTGGCGTTGCAGTCATTAAAGTAGGTGCTGCATCTGAAACTGAATTGAAAGAACGTAAATTACGTATTGAAGATGCCTTAAACTCTACACGTGCTGCAGTTGAAGAAGGTATTGTTGCTGGCGGTGGTACTGCATTAGTAAATATTTATAATAAAGTAGATGAAATCGAAGCTGAAGGTGACGTTGCAACAGGTGTTAATATCGTACTTAAAGCTTTATCTGCTCCTGTACGTCAAATCGCTGAAAATGCTGGGCTAGAAGGTTCAGTTATTGTTGAAAGATTAAAACATGCAGATGCAGGTGTTGGATTTAACGCTGCGACAAATGAATGGGTAAACATGCTTGAAGAAGGTATTGTAGACCCAACTAAAGTTACACGTTCAGCTTTACAACATGCGGCAAGTGTTGCTGCGATGTTCTTAACTACAGAAGCAGTAGTTGCAACTATCCCTGAACCAGATAATAATGATAATCCAGGTATGGGTGGTATGCCAGGTATGATGTAAGTCATACAAACTTAACCAAATTAATTAATTTAGACGCTTTTCGAAAAAAAATCACATTTGAAAAGCGTCTTTTTTAATGGGAAATCTTAATATAAATGTTTATTTAAACTGATTAAATGTGCATTACAATATATAATAAATATATAAATGCTAGGCGGTGATAAGATGCAGACTTATTCAAATAAAGATGATTTAATATTTGAAATTAGTAAGAGGGCTGAACTTTTTATTAATGAATTTAGTGATGTATCAGAATCAGATAAGGATGTATATAAAATTGGTGTCGATAGAACACCTGCACAGATGATCGCATACCAGCTTGGATGGTTAAATTTAATTCAATCGTGGGAGAATGATAATAAAAATAATATACCAGTTGTAACTCCCAGTCCTGACTATAAGTGGAATAATTTAGGAGGATTATATCAAGAATTCTATAAAACGTACTCAAACTACACATTAGAACAACTTATTAATCAGTTCAATAAGGAAGTAGATAGCATTATTGATTTAATTAAAAGTTTAGATAATGAAACATTATTTGAGAGTGGAAAAAGGCAATGGGCTTCATCAACGCCTTCCAAATGGCCAGTTTGGAAATGGATTCACATTAACACCGTAGCACCATTTAAGTCATTTAGAACTAAAATTAGAAAATGGAAGACAACAGAAATATAAAGATAACTTAACTTTCGAAAGATTATAACAATATGAAAAAACATATTATCTAAAATAAAGACGAGTCTAGGAATTAAACCCAAGACTCGTCTTTTAATTAAGAACTATAATCCGAAAATTTATAATAAATCTAATAACCATGCTCCAAATAAAATAAATAGAATGAGTGATCCTATGAACAAATATAAATTTTTGGATACATGTCCTTTCGAAGTAAAAGCGTAAAGATACAAATAATATGACGTGGAGATTAATGTAATAATAAGTAATATTGAAAAAATAATTACCATTTAGATCACAGCTTTCGAGTTATTTTTAGTTTCGATAGAATGAATAAATCGAATATCAATACTTCTTCAATGTCATCATAATTACTCTTTTTATTTATATCAATCGTTTACTTTAAATCATCGATTGCTTTTGCGATTGATTCAAAAACATGTGGAATATCATCTTTTTCAATGCAACTAAAAGCAATACGGATATCTGAGTCATTTAACGCTATAATACCGATTGAATATTCGTTAATTAAATGGGTACGTAGTTCTTCAGGATTTACGCCATTGACTTTGACTGCCATAAAATAACCAGAATTAAAATCATAGGCTTGCCAATGATTTTTATATTTATCGTCATAAACAACAGATTTTGTAACTTCATATCTTTCTTGTAATGTATCTATATTTTGTTGAATTTCTTTATCAAATTCATCATGATTTTCTAAAACGTATTTAATAGCACTTTGAGAAGGCATTGGTCCACTTGAAATATTACTTCGTATTAAACCTTTAACTTTCGCTTCTAACACTTCTTTAGCAACATTATTATTTAATCCAAATGTAAGGAAACCAACACGTAGCCCCCACGCAAAGAATTCTTTAGTAGCACCATCTAAACGAATTGGTAAAATATTGCTTGATTCAATTTGATTTAGTGCAGTAAAAATAGACTGACGATAAACATCTTCATAGAATAAACCATAATATGCATCGTCTACTACAGCTATAACTTTTGTTCCTTTTTCAGCTAGTGAACGAACCGCTGAAACTATAGTTGTAACTTCATCGTTGTTCGGTGTATAGCCGGTAGGATTGTTTGGATAATTTAAAATTAAAATGACTTTGTCTTGATTGAAATTTTCTAAAGTAGTAACTAAATCATTTGTTGTGTAATGTCCTTCTTGGTTAAAGATCGAATATGTCTCAATATTTGCAGAATGACGTGTTTCATAAATTAGTTTGTAGTTACCCCAATTATGTGTTGGTACTAAAACAGTATCTCCACTCTCTACAAATAAATCAGCTATTAAAGATAACCCGTGAGTTAACGCATTAGTGACAATAGGTCTAGTAATTGTCTCTTTCGATAAATCAGGGTTTTCTTTTAGCATTTTGTCTTGCCATAAATCCCTTAAAGCTTCTAATCCTTGAGGTGGGGCGTATGGAAAGACTTCATCTGGAGATAAATGATTATAGACATCAAATAAAGTATCAGCATACATTTTCCCGTTTTTATTAGTAGCCATTCCAATTGTAGCGTTATATTTAGTTTTTTTAGCATCAGCAGATTGAGATAAAATGCCTTTTGGATAATACATTGATTGACCTAAATTTGATAGCATACTTAATATTTCTGGACAATGATCAACAAGTTGATTATTTAAATTTTGTGCTAATGGGTTCATTTATTTAACCTCACTTTATTTTAGTGTTTAATAATATATTATCTTTAAATGCCTTAAAGATAAAGTGTTCCTATAATGATTACAAAGAATTGATAATTGAGTTTTTACAAAAGCGAACATTTGTTCGCGTTTTATGTTAGAATAATGACAGGTCATCATAAGATATGACACTTTTCATTTGGAGGTGTAGTGTAATGTCGTGGCTATTAGATGGTATGGTGACATTAATTTCGGGTGGTATACTCGTTGTATTTCGTGTTTGGTTAGAATCTAAGTGGAAAGATAAATAGATGACCATACACAAAAGCCCCTAACTTGCCGTCACAAGTTAGGGGTTGTGTAATGTAATTCGTGGATACAATTAAATTGTAACACATGGATTAATATTTTCAATTTTAATTGTATTTAGTAAGCAAATTTATAATTTTAATTTGTTATAATACATGTATTGAGGTGTTGATTATGATGAAACATTTAACTAAGATTTTCGTTAGTTTGGCAATTATCTTATTTGTTATTGGATATTATTTACAGGCTACAGGACACGAGAATCAAGGTGTTAAATTATTATTAGCAGCAATTATGTTTATCATATGTGCTTTTATTAATCGTAATAATGATAGAAAGAAAAACAGAAAATAACATTTTAGACTCTATATTAGCGTTTGACGTTAGATATAGAGTTTTATTTTTAAATAGAATTGTATCTATAATGTATATACAGTTTGTAGCTTTAATACCAACAAATACAAGTATTTGCATAATTTCCTTTACAAACGTGTATATAGTGTGTATATTATTTATATACAGTTATTAAAGGGGGACATCAATGAAAATTATATTGAAGAACACCAGTGAACAACCCATTTATGAACAAATCAAACAACAAATAAAAGAGAATATTTTAAAGGGGTATGTTGAAGCTGGTAGCCACTTACCTTCGATGCGTGAGCTTGCAAAAGATTTACAGGTGAGTTTAATTACAACTAAAAGAGCTTATGAAGATCTTGAGAAAGAGGGATTCGTAACAACTGTCCGAGGAAAAGGTACATTTGTTAAAGAACAAGATAGTTCCATATTAAAAGAAAAGCAATTCTTTGTAATTGAAAATCTTGCTCGATTAATGATTAAAGAAGCTAAAACAATAGATATGCCTCTCAAGGAATTAAAAGAAATACTAGCTTTAATTTATGAGGAGGAAGAAGAATGAATGTCATTGAAGTAAAAGATGTGTCGTTTCAAAGTAGTGCATTTTCAATAAACAATCTTTCATTCAGTATTCCTCAAGGATTTGTAACTGGATTCATTGGGGCTAATGGGGCAGGGAAAACAACGATAATTCGTATGATAATGGATATTATAGAACCTAATCATGGTCATATATCAATATTTGGTGAACCAATAGCAAATAAACCGAAATGGATAAAAAATAAAATAGGTTTTGTTTATTCAGAAGTTTATTTTAACCAACAATGGACTGCAAAAAAACTTGAAAAAATGGTTTCACCATTTTATACCGATTGGGACTCACAAGCATTTAAAAATTATTTAGAAAAATTCAATTTACCTTTCAATGAAAAAATAAAACATTTTTCTACAGGTATGAAAATGAAATTGTCTTTAGCACTAGCTTTGAGTCACCATGCTGAATTGTTTATATTAGACGAACCAACTGCGGGGTTAGACCCTATTGTTCGTAATGAAGTGTTAGAAATTTTACAAAGTGAATTACTCGACGAACATAAGACTTTATTTATTTCAACCCATATTATTTCGGATTTAGAGAAAATTGCTGACTATCTTGTACATATAAAAGATGGAGAAGTTATTATGCAAGGTTTTCGTCATCAACTTCAAGAACAATACTCAATTGTACAAGGTGATAATCAAGATTTAGACGAGGAATTAAATCGCTTGTTCCTTTATAAAGAAGTGAAGTCGACAGGTTTTGTTGGTTTTACTAAACAGGCCCAAGTGTTTAAAGAATTGTTCGGAAAAAAAGTTAATATTAAACAACCTACGATTGAAGAACTTATGATTTACATTGAAAAGTCTAAAAGTAATGACAATCAACAAGATTTTCAGCAAAGTAGGTTGATAAAATGACGCAATTACTAATTAGAAATTTTAAATGTAGGAGTATAACGATTGCCATTTATATCTTATTACTTCTATTAAATCCGTTATATGCTTTCGTATTTTCTAAAACAGAACTTTATTTTTTATTCTATGCACCGATTGCAATCACATTAATGGCGGTTAGCATATTAGACTCTGGACACTTGTTTAGACTACATAGAAGATTAGGAGGTAAAAGTTCATATTTGTTTTACGAAAGTTTACCTGTCTCTAAAAAAGACATGCTTAATGCGAATTACATTACCTGTATCGTATTAACACTTTTTGGTGGTTTTATTATCGCTTTGTACAATTTTCAATCTTCTAATATTGATTTTGGGGATTTAAGATACTCAACTGCGATTGCTTTTATATTTGTAAACTTTTTAAGTATTCCAATTGCATTTAGTAGGAATACTGAAAAGAAACGCGAAGGGATATCATATGCACCTTATATCTTGATAATGATGTTAGTTATTCCATTTGCTATTACAATAGTTTTTACACTAATTAATGCATTCGTTTTTCATCATCATATTTCTTATAATATCTTTAGCATATATAACAATTATGGTTTATTAAGCTTAAGTATTGTTTGGATGATTTTAAATTATTTGATTCAATTAAAACGTATAATTCAGCGTGAAAATAAAGGAGGGCCTATATGAAATTAGAAAATATTACAAAAACATATGGAGATAACAATGTTTTAGATAATATCAATTTTGATTTTGGAAATAGTAAAATTGTAGGTTTAATTGGTAAAAATGGTGTTGGTAAAACAACATTAATGAAAGTCATGAATGGCAATATTATTAATTTTAAAGGAAAAGTTCAATTAAATGATAACGAGAACGTTGGCTATCTTATTGAACATCCGAAATTATATGATAATAAAACAGGATTAAATAACTTGAAATTATTTGCTCAAGTTCTAGGCAAAGGTTTCGACAAGGAATATACAGATAAAATCATAGACGCATTTGGCATGAGACCTTACATTAAGAAAAAAGTGAAAAAGTATTCAATGGGTATGAAACAAAAACTTGCGATTGCAGTTTCATTAATGAACAAACCAAAATATCTAATTCTTGATGAACCGACAAACGGTATGGATCCAGATGGCTCAATTGATGTATTAGAGACAATTCAATCATTAGTGAATGATTTAGAAATGAAAATTCTAATTTCAAGTCATAAATTGGAAGATATTGAATTGATTTGTGATAGAGCTGTCTTTCTACGTGATGGAAACTTTGTACAAGATGTCAATATGAAAGATGGTAGTGCGCAAGATCATACATCGATTAAATTTGAAGTTAGTGAATTTAATACAGCACTAGATTATTTAACAGAACATTTTAACGTGCTTCAATCACACAAAGATAGTGGAGAAATAATGATTAAAGCACAAAAAGATTATAAACAATTACTCAAATCTTTAGCACAAAAAGATTTATATCCTAAGTATATTGAAACAAGAAAAAGTTCGCTTCGTGATACGTACTTTAATATTAATCAAAGAGGTGACAAATAAATGAGAAGTTTACAATTAGTTAAATATGATATATTGAGTTTTTGTAAAAGCTATTTAACATATATAGCACTAATTTTAATCTGGTTAGTTTTAGGATTAATAACGTTCTTAATGGCACGAAATAATGATCAAGTAAATTATTCATCTATTTTATCTATGGCAAATTGGATGTTCTTATTCTTTGGCTTGTTAGTAGTGATTAAGACAATTACACGTGATTATTCACAAGGTACGATTCAACTTTATATGAATAAAGTGAGAAATAGAATTGGGTATATTATTGCTAAAACAATTTCAATTATTTTATTTTCATTCATTTTTGCATTCATCACATATATCACATTAATGTTAGTACAAGTGTTTACAGACGAAAAAAATTTAGACGGAGATAAGTTCTTAACGAACATTTGGTTCTATCTTATCTTCTTACTATTCTTCGGTTTACTATTATTCTTAGTTACATTAATTGTTCAAAAACCGGCAGTAATTTTTACACTAGGTATATTCTTAGTATTTATAGTTCCATTTATTCAACCTTTTATTGGTTTGATTCCTGACTGGGGAGAAAAAATTCAAAAATCATTAAAGTATATTCCGTTTAGTTATTTAACTGAGAAATCTCAAACAGATAGTATTAAATTTTCAAATTGGCAATGGTTTATTTCTTTAACATCAATTGTTATTTTATTCATTGCGAATATTGCTTATGCAGCTAAAAGGGATATATAATATATGCCAAGAAATTGATATCCAAAAAAGAGGGTAGTAAAACAAATTTTGTTTTATTACCCTCTTACTATATATCCTTTTATAGAATTAACTTACTGATTATAGAGTCATAAACTTGATTCCATAAGTCAGTATCTGATTTATATTTAGAAGTGATTTCATGATGTACTTCTTTTTCTTTATCCTCATAATTGTGTGCATCTTTAGGTGGTAGTTTTTCAGCTCTAAGTTGAGTAACAAATTCTTGAGCTTCACGAGCTCTAGGGCCCCAAACACTCACTTGTTCAAATTGATCATTCATAAAGATAAAGATTGGAATCGAGCGTGCTGTACCATTTGTTAAATATTGATCAATGAGATTTGTGTCTTCATCTCTATGGAATACGCGTACTTCTAACTGTAGTGATTCACTTATACGCTTTAATATAGGTAAGTTCATCATAGCGTCGCCGCACCAATCTTCACTTATAACCAAGACTTTAGAATAAGAACTATCTTTAAGTTGATTGATTCTATCGTCAGACGAAGGTAATGTGAATGCATTGAAAATTGTTAGTACATTATCTTTATTCACAGTCATGTTATCGATATATTCATCAAGTGGCTGACTATTATTAAAATATGTTTCTAAATTAGCCATAAATAAAACCTCCCCGTTAAATTTATATCATTATAACAATTTTTACTAAGAATGAATAATTATAAAACTTAAAATATATTAGTTTTATCACAATTATAAGAATGTTAAAACAACGTTACAATTCTGTAAGAAATGATTGTAGTGGTTTAGATGTTTCTCAGTAAGTGGTTATGATATTTTTAAGTTAATAAGAATAGAAGTGGTGGTACGGTTGCGCATTCAAAATCGATGGATAATCTTTAGTATTTTTACAATAATAGCTTTTATAGTGGTTACGTGTCTTACAATCTATAAAAATGAAAAAACAATTAATCTTACTGAAGTGAAGATAAATGATATTCAATTAAATGAACCATTTAATGAAAATGATTATGAGATAAATCATCACATAAAGTTGGATAGATACAAATTCTATAACGATAAAAAACATAAAGATTTAATTGTAAAAGTAAAAAATAAACACCAAACAGTAAAAGGGATCGTATTGATTAATGATCATGATGTAACAACAAACTTTGGTGTTAAAATTGGAGATAGAGTGGATCATGCAATCAATTATTTAGGTGATAATTATCGTAAAGATAAAGTAGGTAAGGGATATGATGCGTTAATTTATGTTGATAAAGAGCACCATATGAAGCTATCCATTTTATATAAGGATAATGTGGTTAAACGAATTGAATTTTTTAGTCGTTAAAAAGTGATACTTTTACAATGCACTTCAAAATAAGCTACTTTTCGATAAGATAGAGATAATTCAATTAAGAAAGTAAGTGAAATAATGGATAAGATTACCTTTTTAAATGAACTTGAATTAGAACTTGATGAATTATCAAGAGAAGAAAAAGATAAACTCATGGATGATTATGAAAATCATTTCAATGAACAAGAATCGAAAGGGAAATCAGAAAAAGATATTATATCGGATTTAAGAGAACCACATGATATAGGTAAAGAAGTTAAAGCCAAAGAAGCAATATCCTATGCTAAAGTAACCCCTAACCTACGGAATATTATTAGGGCTATAATGGCTTCATTAAGTCTTGGCGTGCTTTCTTTTTTCTTCATCATCATCCCTATTGTAATATTTATAGCGTTATTGATTGTTGTGTTTATATTCTCTGTTTTTTTAATTTCTCTTCCATTAATAATAATATCAATGAGTATCATAAAAGGGATTGTTGATTCGTTTAGCAATTTCTTATTTAGCATTTCATATGCTGGATTAGGTATCGTCTTATTTGTAGTTACCATGAAAATTACACAAAATTTATATCGACTTGTATTAAAATATTTAACTTGGTATATCCAAACGGTTAAAGGAAGAATTAAACAATGAAGAAGGCAATGATAACAGGCATAGTAATATTTGTAGGATTTTTCTTAGCAGCAACTTTAGTCTGGTTTGTGCATGATAAAGATGAATATAAAAAGCTAAAATATGATAGAGCATACAGTAATGTGAAAATGAATAATTTAAATATTGACAGCTATAATTCAGAACTCACAATTAAGCAAGGAGAACATTGTGGTGTTAAATATTATGGTGATAATGATGTTAAGGTATATCGCACAAAAGATACATTAAATATAAAAGAGCATAAATCTGATAAGAGGGGTTATAGCGTTAATATTAATCCTTTTAATCAAAGTAAATCAAAAATTGAAGTTACACTTCCAAATAAAAACATTAATAATTTAGATGTATATTCAGGATTTGGAAATGTGAATCTTGATGGCATTAACGCGAAGAAAGGTTCGATTTATCAAGACAACAGTCATTTAAAAATTAACAATTCAAAATTAAATAACCTTTCCTTTAGGAATAATACCGGTGGAGTAAATATTAAAAATAGTGAAATACTTAATAGTAAATTTAAGACTTACTTGGGTGACATGAATGTAGATAATTCAAAGCTTCAAAAATCATTATTTGTAAGTGAAGATGGTTATCTTAATTTCACAAACATGAGTAGTGAAACAGATGTAAAAGGCTCAAGTAAGCATGATTATATTCATTTAGACTATAAGGATGAGCCTAAAAATACTTTATTAAAATTACACCCAGGTACAGGAGAGGGAAAAGTTGAAAATAAAGCTTTTAATAAAGGTAAGGTAGGAAATAGTAATAATGTAATTGAATTTTATACAGTAAAAGAAGACATCACAATAAAATGATTGCCTAAACAATAAGAGGCAATCATTTTTTCAATTCGACGGACGATTTCAAAGTTCGTCGATTTTTTAATAATTTGCGAATGTTAAATTGGTATCAATTTGACCGTTAAATTGTTGGATAGTTAACTCATTACCATCTAGCCATGATTGAAAATTAATTGAAGTGGGTGCTTGATTTTCTCCTAGAGTCATCCAAGCGGTTAAGTTTTGTGGTTCATACATTGAAGTGTGTATCGTACCTGACCAACTTCTAAATAATTTGCTATATATTTCGAATTTTGGGTCATTAAACAATTTAAAAGCTGTATGTTTATCTAAGCTTTGTGAGGTTTGTGAGACAGTACGTTCTAAACGTTCACGTGATTCTTTTGTGTAATTTCGGTTTTCATGCGTTAAGATTTCGAAATGATTTGTACATACTTTATCATATCTGACATCAAAAGAACGTGGTGTAACCTCAACGATTGCGTGATTAAGCTTTCTATCCATTAAAATATAACTGAATGAGCTTCTATGAGGGAGTTCTTTCAAGAATCTAACGGCTTCATCAACGTCTTTGCAATATTCTAAAACAAGACGACCAATCATATAACATACAAAGCCATTAGCAGGGTGTTTACGATGCATAAAGTTATAGCCCATCGTCAAACCAGCTTCATTCATACCATCCATACGACCTGTCACTCTAGACGTAGGACCAATTTGCGCTAGCCCACCGTCATTAGGTTGGAATAATAAATATCTCCCATCGTATGTGGCAGGATGATAATCATAATTGCGCACCATAAAATCCTTACCTTGAAATACAGTACATCCACTCTCTTTTAAATCTGTGAAGCGGTAATGTGCAAAATTTAATATCATTTGTTTTGTAGGTAAGTTCAGTACTTCTTGCATACCCATTAACTCTTCCCATATTTCTGGTGCGTATGTTTGAAATACTTGATACGTTTCGTTAACATCTATATCAAATCGGGGCATACGTTTTTTCCATTCACGTTCACGATTTTGCAATAAGGGTGTTTGTTTTAGCCATTGTGCTGTACTGACTCCTAAATCAAAATGTGATCCTCTAAACGTCATTATATCTGATTTCACTTGTTGCACTTAAATAGCCTCCTATAAGGTTTATTTATAACATAGGATTGATTGAATTCAATTCAAAATATAATTATACTAAACATGATAGCAAGATTCATAAAAATCTCAAGGAGGGATACCATGTCATCATTTAATGATTTCAGAAAAGCAGCTATAGACTTGTATAAGAAATTTAAAATGTAAATGGTTATTTCGGTTTAAATTAGCTTATGATAAAGAATTAAAAGTATTACACAGTAATATTTACATTTATTTCTTTAAATTTTTAAGTTTTTAAATGTTGAAAATGCTATCTATTTAACCATAACAGTAAGTATGATAATATATAATATTGTAAACATACTTATATCTATTTAGAGGTGAAACATACATGTGGGATTTAATTAAAGGTTTATTCAAATTCTTATTAAGCTTAGTAGTTATTACATCAGTAGTAGTTGGTGTAGGTGTTGTAGCATTTGCTTACATCTTCAAGAAAGACTTTGAAGATATCGAAAGAAAAACTAAAGAAATCGTTTCAGATATCGAAAGTAATAACGCGTAATAATATTAATTTAACCAGTGACTTCAGTTTTGAAGTTACTGGTTTTTTATTTCAATAAATTCAAACAATGATTAAGAATAATTGTCATAGACACCAATCTTTTAATAAAATAAAGGTAATTAGACAATAGGAGGTATTCTGATGACGACGAAGGGTTATATTGGTTCATACACAAAAAAAGAAGGTAAAGGTATTTACTTATTCGAATTAAATGAAGATAGTGGACAAATTAGTTCTGTTAATACTGGTTATGAGATTGAAGCATCTACTTATCTTGCTCAAACAGATGATTATTTATACGCAATCACTAAAGAAGGCGCACACTGCGGGGTAGCTGCTTTTAAAAAAGAAGCTTCTGGTTCGTTAACATTAATTAATAAATGCTTAGAATCTGAAGAGGGTACAGGTTGCTATATATCGGTATCATCAGACCACAATTTTTTATTTGAAGCGGTATACGGCGCCGGTATCACTAGAATATATCAATTGAATAAAGATACAGGTGAGATTATTAAGTTAATTCAAGAATTAAATCACGACTATCCACTTGGAAGTCATGAGCGTCAAGAGCATTCACATGTCCACTATATAAATGAAACACCCGATTGCAAATATGTTGTAGCTACTGATTTAGGTACAGACAGAGTTGTAACTTATGAATTCAGTAATGAAGGTCTTAAAGAATACAAAGTTTCTAAATTTAAAGATCAAGATGGTCCAAGACATATTGCATTTCACAATAATGGTGAATATGCCTACATTGTTCATGAATTATCTAATTATGTTAGCGTAGCTAAATATAAAGATGGTCAATTTGAAGAACTAGAACGTCATTTAACTGTTCCTGAAGATTTTAATGATGACACTAAATTAGCGGCTGTTCGCTTATCGCATGATCAACAAACTTTATATATTAGTAACCGTGGTCATGACAGTATTGCGGTATTCACGATTACAGAGAATGGCGCGGGACTAAACCCTGTAGAAATCGTTAAAAGTGGGGACCAATTCCCAAGAGATTTTAATATTACTGAATCAGATGACTATCTAGTTTGTGCCCATCAACAGGGTAATTATGAAATTACAGTTTTTAAAAGAGACACAAATACTGGTAAATTAACGCCAACAGATAATCAACAAATTGCACCTGAAGGTGTACATGTTAGTTTTATTTAAGTAAAATACAAAGCCACGGCAGTGTAAAATGTCGTGGCTTTTTGCAAATTTTTATAAGTTTTTAAAAAATGTTCTAATATATTTAAATTTACCTTTATAAGGCGGATACATAACACTTGAATCTAATCGCGTAGACTTAAAGATGTATGACTTGCTATGGCTAAAGGTTTGGAAAGTATATTTACCATGATATTGTCCAATGCCAGACATTCCGACACCACCAAATGGTAAATTAGGATTAGCAAGATGCATTAAAGTATCATTAATTGCACCGCCACCGAAAGATAATTCGTTTAATACACGGTGTGTAGTATTCTCATCTTCACTAAATAAATATAAACTTAGCGGTTTAGCTTTACTCTGAATAATATCTACTGCCTCATTAAAATCATCATAAGTAATAATAGGTAATATAGGTCCAAAGATTTCATCTTGCATGATTTTAGAACTTGACGTAATACCATCTAAAATAGTTGGTTCTATATAGCGTGTTGTAGCATTTGCATTACCACCGAAAATAACATGGTTTTGGTGCACGTTAAGTAATTCATTTAAGCGATTAAAGTGTTTATCATTAACTATGCGACCAAAATCTGGACTTTCCTCTATGTTAGTACCATAAAATTCTTGAATACTTTGTTTAAGTGCTTCAATCAATTCGTTTTTAACCTTCTTATTAACTAATATATAATCCGGAGCCACACATGTTTGTCCTGCATTAGTAAATTTACCGAAACTAATACGATCACTAGCAACTTTAATATTAGCAGTATCATCTACAATAACTGGAGATTTACCGCCTAATTCAAGGGTAACAGGAACTAAATTTTTGCTTGCTGCTTCATACACGATTTGACCAACCTTGTCACTACCTGTAAAGAATATGTAGTCAAATGGCAGATTAATTAATGTTTGTGTTTCTTCTATACCACCCTCGATAACACCTATATAATCAGTAGTAAATACGTCTTCAATAATTTGACGAATGACCGTGGCAACGTGAGGTGTTAATTCAGATGGTTTTATAATAGCAGTATTTCCAGCTGCAATAGCCCCAATTAAAGGTTCAAATAGTAACTGTACAGGATAATTAAATGGACCAATGATTAATACTGTGCCATATGGTTCTTGTTTGATATAACTTTTTGCCGGAAACATAAATAGAGGTGTATCAACTTGTTTTGTTTTAGACCAATTTTTAAGTTCTTTTCTCGCAGTTTTAATACTTTTTAGTGTGATACCAATTTCTGTGGCATATGCTTCAACAGGACTTTTTCCCAAATCAGTCTTTAGAGCATCTAGTAAATCATTTTCATGATTTTTAATACTTTTACTTAGAAGTTTTAATTGATGTTTTCGAAATTTTAAATCTTTCGTTTTATGTGTTTTGAAAAAAGCTTTACTTTCTTCAAATTGTTGCTCAATGCTTGGCAATGTGTGATACCTCCTAAATAGTAAAATCTATATTAAAGAATTAAATTAAAATAAATGATGTAATTCATCATATCTATACCCTAAATATTTTTCAATAAAAAAACAGTTGAATGAAAAGATTCATTCAACTGCGTATATAAAGGCGATAACTAAATTGCCAATATGTTTTATTTAGTTAGAGCATCTGTGATTTGAGGTACCACTTGTTTTTTACGTGATACAACGCCTGATAAGAATGCCATGCCATCATCTAATTGAACTTTAAATGCCTCGCCGACTTTATCTTTTTCAGCACCTACTACTAAGATTTTAGAATCACTATTAATAATGTCAGTAACTACTAATACAAATAAATCATACTTTTCATTAGCACTTGTTTCTAACATTGTTTTTTCAAGATCTTCTTTACGATTTAATACTTCATCGATGTCGACAGTATTTACTTGGGCAATGCGTGTAACATAGTCGCCCATATTAAATGATTTAGCATCCATGTCTAATAATTCCTCTGCAGATTTATCAGTAGTTGATGCACCAGCTTTTAACATTTCTAAGCCATATTCATCTAAATCAACATTTGCTAAATCTTTTAAATCTTTAGCAGCATTTACATCCTCATCAGTACAAGTAGGAGATTTGAATAATAAGCTATCAGAAATAATTGCTGAAATCATCAAACCTGCGATATGCGGTTTAATTTCAAAGCCACGTTCTTTGTACATTTTGTAAAGAATAGTAGCAGTACAACCAACTGGTTCTGCGCGGTACCAAAGCGGTGAAGCAGTTTCGAAATTAGCGATTCTATGATGATCCACAACGTGTTTAATCTCTGCGTCAGAAATTGTTTCAGCACTTTGTTGGAACTCATTGTGATCGACTAAGATTACTTCTTGACCATCTAAATTATCACTTAATAATTCTGGTGCTTTAACTTCAAAATGATCTAAAGCAAATTTAGTTTCAGGATTAATATCTCCTAAACGATATGGCGTCGCTTCAGAGTTACCAGTTAATTGTTCAAAATCAGCCATGATGATAGCTGATGCTATTGCATCTGTGTCTGGATTTTGATGTCCAAAAATATAAGTTTTTGCCATTGTTATTAACCACCCTTATCATTTAATTTTTCATCTTATTTTATCATGTTTCATTTAGCTACATCTACCTCTGCGCCTAATGAGTTTACAAAATGTCCTAAAGCCCATTTATGACCACTCTCATTGAATGAAGCAACACCATCTTTAGGAATAGTAATGTTATACCCCAAATTATAGGCTGAAACAGCAGTGTGTAAAATACAAATATCTGTACAAACGCCCACAATTTCAATATCTTTTATATTTCTCTCTCTCAATAGACTATCGAGAGGTGTACCATAGAATGAATCATAACGGCGCTTATTTAAATAATGAATATTACTGTTTCCACTAATGTTATTATAAAAGGCTTTAATCTTACCATATAATTCACGTCCTGCTGTGCCTTCAATATTGTGAGGAGGGAATAATTGTGTCTCGGGATGGAACATATCGTTCTCATAATGTAAATCCATCATAAAGAAAATGTCTTGGCCTTCAGACTGATATGCCTCTAAACGTTTCAGGATAAAAGATTCAATATCTTGCCCAGGTTTACCACATGTTAATCGACCATCATCTGCAATGAAGTCATAAGAATAATCTACTACTATTAGTGCTTTTCTAGTCATGATCAATCTTCCTCTCTATTAAATGTTTGAGCTATTTAAAAATTGTATAATTATATAGAAACGATTAAATTATTACCTCATTAATCATTATATATATTATAGCTAATCCCATTCTAAAATGGTATATAGCAATATAATAGGTTTGAAAGTTTAGATAGGGGATACGTTATGTTAATAAATGCTCAAGATTATGGATTAAAAGGATGTAATAAACGTAAAGACACTAAAGCAATACAACGAGCACTGAATAAAGCAAGATATGGTGAACACACAGTACTTATACCTAGCGGTACATATTATATTTCGAAAGCACTCATTATTTATGACTCAACAACTTTATTACTAGAAGATGATACGACATTACTAAGATGTGGTAAGGATGCACTTTTAAAAAATGGCCATCGTTTTGGTTTTTATAAAGGATATCAAGGTAATAGTCATATTTATATTAAAGGTGGAACGTTTGATATGAATGGCTCTGAATATCCCTACAATAATACTGCGATGTCAATTGGACATGCCGAAGATATTCAATTAATAGGTGTAACAGTATTAAACGTAGTTGGCGGACACGCTCTAGACGCTTGTGGTATCAATGGTTTGTATATCAAGAATTGCAATTTTAAAGGTTTTAATGATTTCGATGGAGATCGTTCATTTTCTGAAGCAATTCAATTAGATATTCAAGTACCTGGTGCGTTTCCTAAATTTGGGACGACAGACGGAACTATCACTAAAAATGTAGTCATTGAGAATTGTTATTTTGGGAATTCAGATGACCATCAAATGCGTCCATGGAATAGAGCAATTGGCTCACATGCAAGCAGGTATAATAAGTTCTACGAAAATGTTCATATAAAAGATAATTGTTTTGAGGGGACTCAAGACTATGCACTAACACCCTTAAAAGCTAAAAATATGATTATTTCACGCAATAAATTCAAAAATTGTAAAGGTGGTATTCGATTTTTAGGGGTAAAAGATGGAAAGAATGCTGCTGACCCTGTTACTGGCAAAGTCATGGAATCTCAAGCTGGTGAGAATTTCAGTGTGATTGGTAATCACTTTATTGGAGAAATGAAAAAAGATGCCATTCACATTAGAAGCTATAATAATATAAAACATCAGCAAGTGTTTATCGCCGGAAATACTTTTGATAAAGCATCACAAACCATACATTTAGAAGATATAGAAGATTTAACCCTAAACCAGGGTGAAGATGTTACTATTAAAAAAATTAATGTAGACTGAGTAGAGATAATGTTTTCGAACACAACCCAACAATAAATAGCCAGTAAATACGTTTTGAAGACGCATTTACTGGCTATTTAATTTCGATACATCAGTGTTAAATAAGGGCAAGACAACAAATTTTTTATAATTTCGTCATAATGCCTTACGATATTTATCTAATGGCGATTAAATGCACCTATAATTTTAACTTCAAAATCTAAAGTCTGTAATATTGTGATAACCTTATTGAGTTTTTCATTTTTCCCAATATCGGTTTGAACAAAAAATCTGTACATACCTAACTGCGTCTTGAGAGGTCTAGACTCAATCCATGACAAGTTAATGTCAAATAATGCAAATGTGTTAAGTATACTAGCTAATAATCCAGCTTTATCATGTTTAGGTGTTATCAGTAATAGTGTACTAGAAGCAAATTCATTGTAGTGCTCGTTACTTTTTACTACTAAAAAACGAGTGACATTATGTGGATAGTCTTGTATATGTGTGTCTATCGGTTCGAAACCATATGACTCTCCGCTTCCTAATGGTGCAATAGCAGCGACATGTGTGTCAATCTTCTCTAAACTTTGAATCGTACTATCAACATAATCATATAAGAAATGATGTCGATGGATATATTGACTCGTTTGACTTATTGCTGGTGCAATGGAATAGACCTTTTCAATATCATCCAGTGAAGTACCTTTATTAGCGTATAAACCAAAGTTAATATCTAAATGGATTTCGCCATGAGCGTAAATATCTTCTTGTGCAAGTGCATCCGCAACAATATTAATAGTACCTTCAATTGAGTTCTCAATAGGTACGATACCAACAGCATCACTATGACTATTAACGGCTTTAATTACTTCATAAAGATTTGATTTAGGTGAATATGTAACTTCTTCCTCAGATAAATAAGTTGTTGCAGCTAAATAAGAAAATGTTCCCTTAGGGCCTAAATAATATAAACGCATCTTTGTTCGTCACCTCGTATTATCGAACACTAGTGAAATGGACATTTCATTGACTGTTTCTTTTTATAATGAAAATTAGGATCCTTGATTTCATTATTATAGCCATGATGATAATTTGAAGTTAGGGTCGGTGAAAGTGGTGGGGCTAACCACGACCATTTACCAGTGACATCACGGTTATTTGCTAGTTCCTTTTCTTCAAATAATTGAAATTGTTTTGATGCAGATAGGTGATCAACAATAGAAACACCTTGAGATTTAAATGAATGGTATACCGCATAATTAAGTTCAACGAGTGTTCGATCTTTATTAAAAGAATTATTTTTTAGTGTACCAAATTCAAACGCTTCTGCAATACTTTCCAATAAATTATAGCGGTATGAGTCAGTGAAATTGCGTACTGCAATTTCTGTTACCATATACCATCCATTAAACGGGGCAGTTGGATAAGTAATGCCACCAATTTTCAAAT
Source organism: Staphylococcus sp. NWU MKU2 (assembly GCF_033283605.1). Taxonomy (NCBI): domain Bacteria; kingdom Bacillati; phylum Bacillota; class Bacilli; order Caryophanales; family Staphylococcaceae; genus Staphylococcus; species Staphylococcus sp. NWU MKU2. Next base: position 52,434 of record NZ_JAVSMH010000007.1, read on the forward strand.
CCATATTAGAAATGATTGGAACACCATACCATTTTAAATTTAAATCTTTTAATTTTGGATAATGTTCATGTTCTATTTCAACTTCTTTTATTAATTCATTGGGTAACTCATACCATTTTATAGAATCATTAGGTAATTGATAAATGAGTGGTAGTACATCGAAATCAGTACCTTTGCCTTTCCAACCTAAATGCTCCGCTAATTGTGTGATTTCACGTTCAGATGGATCACCGGCATGTTCATAACCAGCATATCTAATAAGTTGATTATTATAGATATGAGGTGCTTGATTAGGTGAAAAAATCGTTATATAAGGCTTGATCTTACCATTATTCGTCGCATGTTTAAGATGATGATTGATTGTATCTATAAAATCACGCTCATTATCAACGTTCCTAGCGTCTTTTACATATAAAGAATCCCAAAATAAGCGCCCAATACAGCGATTAGAATTACGCCAAGCAAGTTTAGCACCATACGTCAACTCTTCCAAAGTATGCGTATATGTACCAGTAAGTTCAATTTCTTTTTCTATCTCTTTTATTCTTTTATCAAAAATAGATGGATTGTAATTAAGTTCACGATACATCGTTTCGATAAAACTTCTTGCTTCTTCCAATAACATATAACCACCTCGGTTCATATTATAATCTAGACAATGAATTAACTCATTCAATTACATAGATTGTCACGAATTTGTCTTATTGGTACTTATTTAAATTTTAATTGTATCAATAGGATGTGAATACGCACTTTTACTGAATTATGATAAAATGTACTAAAATATCGTTAGGAGAGATTGTGGTGTATCGTTACGAAGATGACAGTTTAATGTTACATAATGACTTATACCAAATTAACATGGCAGAGAGCTATTGGAATGATGGTATTCATGAACGAAATGCAGTATTTGATTTGTATTTTAGAAGTATGCCATTTGAGAGTGGATATGCAGTTTTTAATGGTTTAAAAAGAGTAATTCAATTTATTGAACATTTTCATTTTAGTGATTCTGATATTGAATATTTACAGTCAATAGGTTATAAAAATGATTTCTTAAACTATTTAAAAAATTTAAAGTTCACTGGTAATATTCGTTCAATGCAAGAAGGTGAATTGTGTTTTGGAAATGAACCCTTACTTAGAGTGGAGGCACCATTAATTCAAGCGCAACTTATAGAAACTGTATTACTTAATATAATCAACTTCCATACATTAATTTCGACTAAAGCAAGTAGAATTCGTCAAGTAGCACCTGATGATACATTAATGGAATTTGGAACTCGCCGTGCACAAGAGTTAGGTGCTGCGCTATGGGGGGCAAGAGCTGCTTATATCGGTGGTTTTGATTCTACTAGTAATGTGCGTTCCGGTAAATTATTTGGTATACCCGTTTCTGGTACGCATGCACACGCTTTAGTTCAAACATATGGTGATGAATATAAAGCTTTTAAAATTTATGCAGAACGTCATAAAAATTGTGTGTTCTTAGTTGATACGTTCCACACGCTTAAATCAGGTGTTCCTACAGCTATTAAAGTAGCGAAAGAACTAGGGGATAAAATCAATTTCATTGGTATCCGTTTAGATTCTGGAGATATTGCTTATTTATCTAAAGAAGCACGCAGAATGTTAGATGAAGCGGGATTCAAAGATGCTAAAATCATCGCATCTAATGACTTAGATGAACAAACGATAATGAGTTTGAAATCTCAAGGAGCTAAAGTTGACTCATGGGGTGTAGGTACGAAATTAATTACTGGTTATGACCAACCAGCACTTGGTGCAGTATATAAACTAGTAGCAGTTGAAGATGATAACGGTCGATATGTTGATAGAATTAAACTGTCCAACAATGCAGAAAAAGTGACAACACCTGGTAAGAAGAAAGTGTATCGCATCATCAATACTAAAACAGGTAAAGCAGAAGGCGACTATATTACTCTAGAACATGAGAATCCTAATAAAGAAAAACCTTTAAAAATGTTCCATCCAGTTCACACGTATAAAATGAAACATATCAAACACTTTGAAGCGATTGACTTGCATCATTCAATCTTTGAAAATGGGAAACTTGTTTACCAATTACCGAGTGAAAAAGAGGCACAAGAATACTCTAAAAATGCATTATCTAAATTATGGGATGAAAATAAACGTTATTTAAATCCTCAAGAATACCCTGTGGATTTAAGTACAGCTTGTTGGGACAACAAACATAAGCGTATTTTCGAAGTTGCAGAACACGTAAAAGAGATGGAGGAAGACAATGACTAATTTACAAGATATTGTAGTCAATGAAATGAAAGTGAAGAAACATATTGATAGTGAACAAGAGTCACGTGAAATTATTCAATTTATTAAAAGCTATGTGCAATCACATTCATTTATTAAATCTTTAGTGTTAGGTATTTCTGGTGGTCAAGATTCTACTTTGACTGGTAAATTAGCTCAGCTAGCAGTTGAAGAATTACGTAATGAAGGGCGAGATTGTCAATTTATTGCTGTGAAATTACCATATGGTGTGCAGAAAGATGCAGAAGAAGTTGAAGACGCATTAAACTTTATTCATCCCGATGAAATCATTACTGTCAATATTAAACCTGCTGTTGATCAAAGTGTTAAATCTTTAAACGAGGCTGGTATTGAATTAACAGATTTTCAACGTGGTAACGAAAAAGCACGTGAACGTATGAAGGTTCAATTTTCAATCGCATCAAATCGTAGTGGTATTGTTATAGGTACGGATCATTCTGCAGAGAATATTACAGGATTTTATACTAAGTACGGTGATGGTGCTGCTGATATCGCACCTATCTTTGGTCTAAATAAAAGACAAGGAAGACAGCTACTTAAATATTTGAACGCACCAAAGCATTTATACGAAAAAGTTCCCACAGCAGATTTAGAGGATGATAAACCACAATTACCTGATGAAGAAGCTTTGGGTGTTACTTATGATCAAATTGATGACTATTTAGAAGGTAAACACATATCTAGTGTAGCCCGTGATACGATTGAAAATCACTATGTCAAAAATGCACATAAACGTGAATTAGCCTATACGCGTTATACTTGGCCTAAAAATTAAAAAAAGATTTTCTAGTGACAAAATAAAAATTCACTGATAAAATTATTTCGATTTTAGATATCCATGTAAGAAAAGGGGATTAGTATGTCAGTGATAACTTCAAATCCATGGTCAATGGTATTAGCGATATTCGTCATCAACGTTTTTTATGTTACATTTTTAACAATGCGTACAATATTAACGTTAAAAGGTTATCGTTATATGGCGGCTGCAGTAAGTTTCCTTGAAGTGTTAGTATATGTAGTTGGTCTTGGTATGGTAATGTCTAGTTTAGACCAAATTCAAAATATCTTTGCTTATGCGTTTGGTTTTTCGATTGGGATTTTAGTAGGTATGAAAATTGAAGAAAAACTCGCATTAGGTTATACAGTCGTAAATGTAACCTCATCAGAGTATGAAATTGATTTACCAAATGAGTTAAGAAATTTAGGTTATGGTGTTACACACTATGCAGCACATGGTCGCGATGGTAGTCGAATGGTAATGCAGATTTTAACGCCAAGACGTTATGAACGTAAATTAATGGAGACAGTACGAAATTTAGATGAGAAAGCGTTTATTATAGCGTATGAGCCAAGAGCGATTCACGGCGGTTTCTGGACTAAAGGCGTTCGAACTCGAAAAGTAAAAGCATACGAAGTAGAAGAAATAGAAAGTGTTGTGGAGCATGACGATGAAGTTCAAAGTAAATGAAAATGAAACAATCTCAGAATGTTTAACACGTATGCGTGAAGAAGGCTATATGCCAGTTAAACGAATTGAAAAACCTATATACACTGAAGATGAAAAAGGTAATGTAGTAGTATTAAGACAGGATATTCAATTTGTTGGTAAAAAGCTTTGATTTAATAATATAAATTACAACTTAAATTAATTTTTATTAAGAGTGAAAAGAAGCTAAAGTACAACTTCTTTTTACTCTTTTTATTATCGGATTATTGTTAGATAAGTGTATTATTTAGATAAAATCCATTATACTAAGTTTGTAAAAAAAGATTTATACATTTGATTAATTATCTGTTAAACTAAAAATGAAGTTGTAAAAACGAACTTTTCACGATAATTTACGTTTAATGTACAGTTTTGAATTATAAATTTATACATAGAATAGGAGATTAGAAATGATTGATCGTTATTCAAGAGAAGAAATGGCAAATATTTGGACTGATCAAAATAGATATGAAGCTTGGTTAGAGGTTGAAATCTTGGCCTGTGAAGCTTGGAGTGAATTAGGCCACATTCCTAAAGAAGATGTAAAAAAAATAAGACAGAACGCTAAAGTAGATGTGAAACGTGCTCAAGAAATCGAACAAGAAACAAGACACGATGTTGTGGCATTTACTAGACAAGTATCGGAAACGTTAGGTGACGAACGTAAATGGGTTCATTATGGCTTAACTTCTACAGATGTAGTTGATACAGCGCTAAGTTATGTTATAAAGCAGGCCAACGAAATTATTGAGAAAGATATTGAACGTTTCATAAAAGTTTTAGAAGAGAAAGCTAAAAATTATAAATACACATTGATGATGGGGCGTACACATGGTGTACATGCTGAACCGACTACATTTGGTGTTAAAATGGCATTATGGTATACAGAAATGAAACGTAATCTAAAGCGTTTCAAAGAGGTACGTAAAGAAATAGAAGTTGGTAAAATGAGTGGTGCAGTTGGTACATTTGCTAACATTCCTCCTGAAATAGAACAATATGTATGTGACCATTTAGGCATTGATACTGCACCCGTTTCTACTCAAACATTACAACGTGACCGTCATGCATACTATATCGCTACACTAGCACTAATAGCTACATCTCTTGAAAAATTTGCGGTAGAGATACGTAATTTACAAAAAACAGAAACACGTGAAGTTGAAGAAGCATTTGCAAAAGGTCAAAAAGGGTCATCAGCTATGCCTCATAAAAGAAATCCTATTGGTTCAGAAAATATAACAGGTATTTCAAGAGTGATTCGAGGTTACATTACAACGGCTTATGAAAATGTGCCTTTATGGCACGAACGTGATATTTCTCACTCTTCAGCTGAACGTATCATGTTACCAGATGTTACAATTGCTTTAGATTATGCTTTAAATAGATTCACTAATATTGTTGATAGACTAACTGTTTTTGAAGACAACATGAGAAATAATATCGATAAAACATTTGGACTAATCTTCTCACAACGTGTATTACTAGCGTTAATTAATAAAGGCATGGTTCGTGAAGAAGCATATGATAGAGTGCAGCCTAAAGCAATGGAATCTTGGGAAACTAAAACACCATTCCGTCAATTAATAGAAAAGGATGAGTCTATCACTAATGTGCTTTCTAAAGAAGAATTAGATGAATGTTTCAACCCTGAACATCATTTAAATCAAGTTGATACAATCTTTAAACGTGCAGGTTTAGAGTAATAAGTTAACGGTTTTCAATAAAAATACTACACTTTAACTATTTAATGCGTTAAAATGAGATTATATTGAAAACGGATTATAGGGGTTGTTTGAGATGCAAATAGAGAAATTACGAGGACAAGCGTTAGATGAACTTTTTGATGCGATTCTTACACTTGAAAATAGAGAAGAATGTTATCAATTCTTTGATGATTTATGCACTGTCAATGAATTACAATCATTATCTCAAAGATTACAAGTTGCTAAGATGATTAAACAAGGGTATACTTACGCAACAATCGAAAAAGAATCTGGTGCTTCTACAGCAACAATATCTAGAGTAAAACGATCATTACAATGGGGTAATGACGCATATACAATGATATTAGAACGATTAAATATAGAAACAAAAAAATAATATTACGTTTAACATATATTTATAAATTGAAATGCTCCCTTCAAAATTGACAATAATTTGGATATTTTGATGGGAGCGTTCTGTTTTATATTGAATTTATACAGGCTAATAGTAAGTAAACAACTTTTAATTTACTTAATTTTTAACAAATAAACTTATAAGATATTAGGTCTTTCGTTCTTTAATAGACAGTATAGATTCTAATGATTCTGTTTAGAATTGGTACACCAAAAATGATATAATTTAGTGTATGTTAAAAAAAGGAGTTAAAGGATTATGTATGACATTAAAGCGTGGCAACATGTGTTTAAATTAGATCCCACCAAAGAAATAAGTGATAATGATTTAGATGTACTATGTATGTCAGATACTGATGCTATCATGATTGGTGGCACAGATAATGTTACCGAAGATAATGTCATTCATTTGATGAGTAGAGTAAGAAGATATCCATTACCATTAGTCCTCGAAATATCTAATATTGAGAGTATTATTCCCGGTTTCGATTTTTATTTTGTACCAACAGTTCTAAATAGTCAGGATACTACATATCATAATGGAATGATGCATAAAGCTCTAAAGCAATTCGGATTCATGGTTAATTTTGATGAAGTCGTATTAGAAGGGTATTTAGTTTTAAATCCTAATAGTAAAGTAGCAAAATTAACGCAATCAAATACTAATATAGATATTGAAGATGTAGAGGCATATGCGCAAATGGTTAATGAGATGTACAAACTACCGTTGATGTACTTAGAATATAGTGGTCAGTATGGCGATGTTGAAAAAGTGGAAGCTGCATCCAGATTATTAACGAATACACAATTGTTTTATGGCGGTGGCATTACATCTATAGAACAAGCCAGAGAGATGGCACAATATGCTGACACTATTGTAGTAGGTAATATTATTTATGACGATATTAAAAAGGCTATTAAAACAGTAAAAATAAAAAAGGAGTCTAATAAATGAATTCATTAGTTAATAATATGAATAAAGAGCAAAGTGAAGCGGTAAGAACTACAGAAGGTCCATTACTAATTATGGCCGGCGCTGGTTCAGGTAAAACGAGAGTATTAACACATCGTATCGCCTATTTATTAGATGAAAAAGACGTTTCTCCTTACAATATATTAGCAATTACTTTTACAAATAAAGCAGCTAAAGAAATGAAAGAACGTGTTGAACAATTAGTAGGGGAAGAAGCACAAGTGATTTGGATGTCTACATTCCACTCTATGTGCGTAAGAATATTAAGACGTGATGCAGATAGAATAGGCATTGAACGTAATTTTACTATTATTGATCCTACTGACCAAAAATCCGTCATAAAAGACGTTCTAAAAAATGAAAATATTGACAGTAAACGCTTTGAACCAAGAATGTTTATTGGGGCGATTAGTAACTTAAAAAATGAACTTAAAACACCAGAAGATGCAATTGATGAGGCTAATGACTTCCATTCGCAAATGGTAGCTACTGTTTATAGTGGATACCAACGTCAATTGACTCGAAATGAAGCACTTGATTTTGACGATTTAATTATGAAAACAATTCAGTTGTTCGAACGCATTCCAGATGCACTTGAATATTATCAAAACAAATTCCAATATATTCACGTAGACGAATATCAAGATACAAATAAAGCACAATATACATTAGTAAAGTTGTTAGCTAGTAAATTTAAAAATCTTTGTGTAGTTGGTGACTCAGATCAGTCAATTTATGGTTGGAGGGGTGCAGATATTCAAAATATCCTATCTTTTGAAGAAGATTACCCTGATGCTAAAACGATATTTTTAGAACAAAATTATCGTTCTACAAAGACCATCCTAACTGCTGCAAATGAAGTCATTAAACATAACTCAGAAAGAAAGCCTAAAGGCCTGTGGACTGCAAATACAGGTGGCGAAAAAATTAAATATTATGAAGCAATGACTGAGCGTGATGAAGCTGAGTATGTGGTTAGAGAAATAATGAAACACCGTAAAGCTGGAAAAGATTATAGTGATATGGCAATACTTTATAGAACCAATGCACAGTCACGTGTTTTAGAAGAAACATTTATGAAATCCAATCTTCCTTATACGATGGTTGGAGGCCAAAAATTCTATGACAGAAAAGAAATTAAAGACTTATTAAGTTATTTGAGAGTAGTAGCTAATAGTAATGATGAAATTAGTTTACAACGCATTATCAATGTTCCAAAACGAGGTATAGGACCTTCATCAGTTGAGAAAATTCAACGCTATGCGAATGATAACAATATAAGTATGTTTGATGCATTAGCAGAAGTAGATTTTATTGGTCTTTCAAAAAAAGTAACTCAAGAGTGCATTAAATTTTATGAACTAATTCAAAACTTAATTAAAGAACAGGAATTTTTAGAGGTAAGTGAAATTGTTGTTGAAATATTAGATAAATCTGGGTATAGAGATATGCTTGAACGTGAACAAACACTGGAATCACGTAGTAGACTTGAAAATATAGATGAATTTATGTCTGTGCCTAAAGATTATGAAGAGAATACACCATTAGAGGAACAATCCTTGATTAACTTTTTAACGGATTTATCACTAGTAGCAGACATTGATGAAGCTCAAATTGAAAGTGGCGTAACCCTTATGACAATGCACTCGGCGAAAGGTTTAGAATTTCCAATTGTGTTTCTCATGGGAATGGAAGAATCGCTATTTCCACATATTCGTGCAATTAAGAGTGATGATGACCACGAAATGGAAGAAGAACGTCGGATTTGTTATGTAGCAATAACAAGAGCTGAAGAAGTTCTATATATTACGCACGCGACGTCTAGAATGTTATATGGACGCTCACAATCTAATATGCCTTCAAGATTTTTACGTGAAATCCCGGAAGATCTATTAGAGACACCATCTAAGCAACAGCGTCAAACGATTACCCCAAAAGCATCATCCAAACAACCTAAGCGTGGATTTAGCAAACGTACAACGACTTCTAAAAAACAAGTCTCTGCTTCTGATTGGAAAATAGGAGATAAAGTTACGCATAAATCATGGGGTGAAGGCATGGTAAGTAACGTTAATGAGAAAAATGGCTCAGTTGAATTAGATATTATATTTAAATCAGAAGGACCAAAGCGCCTGTTAGCTCAATTTGCCCCAATCGAGAAAAAGGAGGATTAATTTATGGACAATATCCAAAGTCGTGTGAATGAATTACATGATTTATTAAATCAATATGGTTATGAATATTATGTGCAAGATAATCCTTCAGTGCCAGATAGTGAATACGATAAATTATTAAGAGAATTAATAGATATAGAAGAGGCACATCCTGAATTTAAGTCACCTGATTCTCCTACTGTACGTGTAGGAGGAGAGGTGCAATCTTCTTTCGAAAAAGTCAATCATGATACACCAATGTTAAGTTTAGGTAATGCTTTCAATGAACAAGAATTACGTCGTTTTGATCAACGTATTCGTGAACAAGTCGGTAGTGTTGAATATATGTGTGAATTGAAAATTGATGGATTAGCTGTGTCCCTTAAATATGTAGAAGGTCGCTTCGTTCAAGGTTTAACTCGAGGGGATGGTACTACAGGTGAAGATATCACTGAAAATTTACGCACCATTCATGCTATTCCATTAAAGATTAATGAACCATTGAGTTTTGAAGTGCGTGGCGAAGCTTACATGCCTCGTAGTTCTTTTATAAGACTAAATGAAGAAAAAGAAAAGAATGAAGAACAACCATTCGCTAATCCACGAAACGCAGCAGCGGGATCGTTAAGGCAACTTGATCCCAAATTGGCAGCTAAACGTAAATTAAGTGTATTCTTATATAGTGTTAATGATTTCACAGATTTTGATGCAACTACTCAGAGTGGTGCGTTGGATGAATTAGATCGTTTAGGATTTAAGACAAATCATGAACGTATGCGCGTGGGTGATATTGAAGGTGTATTAGAATATATTGAGAAATGGACAAAACAGCGTGAACAATTATCCTATGATATTGATGGCATCGTTATAAAAGTGAATGACATTGAACAACAAGATGAAATGGGATACACTCAGAAATCTCCAAGATGGGCGATTGCATATAAGTTTCCTGCCGAAGAAGTGGTAACAACATTACAAGATATTGAGTTAAGTATTGGTAGAACAGGTGTTGTAACACCAACTGCGATTCTTGATCCTGTAAGAGTTGCTGGGACAACTGTATCTAGAGCATCTTTACATAATGAAGATTTAATACATGAGAGAGATATCAGAATTGGGGATAGTGTAGTAGTTAAAAAAGCTGGCGATATAATACCAGAAGTAGTGAAAAGTATAACGGAACGCCGACCTGAAGGTACATTACCATATTCAATGCCAACACATTGTCCGAGTTGTGACCATGAGTTGGTAAGAATTGAAGGGGAGGTTGCATTGCGTTGTATAAATCCAAAGTGTCAGGCTCAACTTGTAGAGGGACTGATTCACTTTGTATCACGTCAAGCCATGAATATTGATGGCTTAGGAACTAAAATTATACAACAACTCTATCATCACAATGTGATTAAAGATGTGGCAGACATCTTCTACCTAACTGAAGACGATTTATTACCTTTAGAGCGTATGGGTTCCAAGAAAGTTGAAAATCTACTAAAAGCGATTGAAGATGCTAAAGCCAATTCTCTAGAGCATCTATTATTTGGTTTAGGAATACGTCATCTAGGAGTTAAAGCAAGTCAAGTTCTAGCTGAAAAATACGAAACAATGGATAGACTACTTGAAGTAACAGAAGAAGAACTTATTAGTATTCATGATATTGGAGATAAGTTAGCTCAATCTGTTGTGACATATCTAGAAAATGAAGATATTAAAGCATTAATTGAAAAATTAAAATATAAAAATGTCAATATGGTTTATAATGGAATTAAAACTTCTGATATAGAAGGGCACCCTGATTTTAAAGATAAAACAATTGTTTTAACAGGTAAATTACAACAACTGACACGAAAAGAAGCAACTGCCTGGTTAGAATTACAAGGCGCAAAAGTTACAAGTAGTGTAACTAAAAAAACAGATTTAGTAATTGCTGGTGAAGATGCAGGTTCTAAATTAACTAAGGCAGAAAAGTTTGGTACTGAAATTTGGACAGAAGAGCATTTCGTGGCTAAACAAAATGAAATATCAAGTTAGAGGAGAACGGCAATGAAGCGGACCCTATTCTTAATTATAACGTCGATTGTGTTGTTAACAGCATGTGGCAATAACAATGATAATAAAAATAACCAATCTGTGAATAAACAAGAAACTAAAACTGACTCAAATAGTGTGAAAACAATAGCAACAGATAAAAACGTACAAGGTGATAATTACCGCACGATTTTGCCATTCAAAGAAAGTAAGGCCCGTGGTGTATTACAAGATAATATGGCAAATAGTTACAATGGTGACGATTTCGAAAGTGGTTTATTGACGCTAAGTAAAGATGTATTTCCAACTGATGATTACCTTTATCAAGACGGCCAATATCTAGATAAAGATACTCTTAATAGTTATTTAAATCCCAAATACACTAAAAAAGAAATAGATAAAATGAGTGAAAAAGAGAAAGAATCCAATAAAGCGAGTGAAAATTTAGGATTAAATCCATCACACAAAGGTGAGGATGATCCAGAAAAAATCGCAGAACAATCTCCAGCTTATTTATCTAATATTCTTGAACAAGATTTTTACGATAGTGGGGATACAAAAGGAAAAAATATTAAAGATATGACAATTGGCTTAGCCATGAATAGTGTATATTATTATCAAAAAGAGAAAGATGGAGAGACTTTTAGCAAAGAACTTGATGATAAGGAAATTGAAAAACAAGGTAAACAAATGGCTTCAGAAATCTTAACAAGATTAAGAGCCAATGATGATTTAAAAGATATTCCTATTCATTTTGCGATTTATAAACAATCCGATCAAAATTCAATTACACCAGGAGAATTTATTGCTAATACTACAGTTGATGATGATCAAACTAAAATTAATAAATGGAAAAAAATTGATCAAGTTTCAGCATTATTACCATCTTCAACAGCAAAAAAATACAATGAAAATTTGAATAATAATTTTAAACAATTCAACGACAACCTACAATCTTACTTTACTAACTTCACTCAAGCAGTAGGTAAAGTTAAATTTGACGGTAAAAAACCAACACAATTAACTATAGATTTACCTATTGATTATTATAGTCAAGCTGAAACGATTGGTATTACCCAATATGTTACAGAACAAGCTAGAAAATATTTTGACAATATCGATAGCTATGAAATTCGAATTAAAGACGGAAATACACCAAGAGCTTTAATTAGTAAATCTAAAGAAGATAAAGAGCCTCAAGTTCATATTTATAATAATTAACATAAAAACTACGGATAACGCCTACAAGTTGGGTTATCCGTAGTTTTTGTTTAATATTATTATTTTTCACGAACAATAGATTTAACTTTTTCAATATCTCTTTCAACAAAGTCACCTGGATGTTGAGTCAATAAACTCACTACATATGTAACGATGACACTAACGATGAATCCTGGAATAATTTCATACATTCCGAAAATTTCATTTATACTCGCTAAAGGTTTAATCCAAGCAATCCATATAATTACCACAAGGGCACCTGCTACCATACCGCTGATAGCACCAGTTCGTGTTAGCTTCTTCCAATAAAGTGAGAATAATACTAATGGACTGAAAGAAGCTCCAAAGCCGGCCCATGCGTTACCAACTAAGTTAAGAATTGTATCATTAGGAGACCAAGCAATCGCAATTGCTACAATTGCCACAACTAATACCGACAATCTACCAACTAACACGAATTCTTTTTGATGTGTTTTCGCACGCTCTTCACCACGTATTAATTTATAAAAGTCTTCAGTTAAAGAACTTGATGTTACTAATAGTTGTGAAGAGATTGTGCTCATGATAGCTGCAAGAATGGCAGCCAATAAGAACCCACCTACTAAAGGATGAAATAGAATTTGACTCATAATGATGAATAGTGTCTCAGGATCATCCATCTTAATATGATTATCTGGAATGAATGCGATACCCGTTAATCCTACGCCAACAGCACCAAGTAAACCTACAGTCATCCAACTTATACCTAAACGGTGAGCTTTAGGTAGCATTTTATGTGATTTTATAGACATAAATCTAACGATGATATGAGGTTGTCCAAAATAACCTAGACCCCATGCAAATAATGAAACAATGCCCAGGAAAGTTGTCCCTCTAAATAAATCCATATTTGTTGGCTTCATTTCAGCAACTCGAGAAAACGTATCCCATCCATTAAGTTGTAACATTGCAACAATAGGGACCATAACCATTGCAATTAACATGATTACACCTTGGAAGAAATCAGTTATAGATACAGCTAAATATCCTCCGAAGAAAGTATAAGCGATAACGATAACTGCAACTAAAATTAATCCAAAATGATAATTTAGTCCAAAGGCACTTTCAAATAGTTTACCACCTGATACAAACCCAGAGTGCGTATATAGAGTAAAGAATATAACTATTATTAAACCAGAAATGATTTTAATAATATTTTCTTTATCATTAAGTCGATTTTTGAAGAAATCAGGAAGGGTGATTGCATCACCTGCCACTTCAGTATAAACTCTCAACCTTGGTGCAACGACTAGATAGTTAACATATGCACCTAATGTGAGACCAATTGTTATCCATATTGCTGATAAACCAGTACTATAGACTGAACCTGGTAGCCCCATTATCATCCAGCCACTCATATCTGATGCACCTGCAGATAAAGCTGTGATATATGGTCCGATACTACGTCCACCAAGCATATATTCACTTAAATTACCTGTAGCTTGTTTGTAGCCATAATATCCAATGATAAGTAAAATAATAAAATAAATCGCAATCATTATGTATGTTTGCCAACTGGTATTAACTTGACTAGGCAAGCTTGCTCCTAAAATAAGCATAAAGAAATACCCCCTTTTTTTATATGATGTAAAGACTTAGATGACTTATAAACATTTGTAAATTTCAATTACATGAGTATGTAACTTTTTTAAATAATTTAGTTACATGTAATATTATACAATGTAGTGAATGGTTTAGAGAAGTATAAATTTTAATTTTTGAAAAGAAAAACACTTTCAAAGCACAATGGTAAGCGTTTTCAAAATGTAATAATTTTTATTGATTTTATTATACGTAATATGCATATTAAAGATTATAAATATTTTTGATATATAATTTAGGTCAGTATTTTCGTTAAATTAATAATTGAGTTACATTATTTAAAAAACATTTATTAATTACTTACCTATGAATTAATCATCAATAATGACATGAAGTTATGTTGTCTCAATAAATATTTAGATTTTTAAGTGAAAATTTGATACAATTTTATGATGAATGAGTAATAAGGAGGCTTTTAATAAATGACTAAAGTTACACGTGAAGAGGTTGAACATATAGCACATTTAGCAAGACTTCAAATTTCTGAAGAAGAAACTGAAGAAATGGCTAATACACTTGAAAGTATCTTAGATTTTGCTAAACAAAATGACACAGCAGATACAGAAGGTATTGAACCAACTTATCATGTATTAGATTTACAAAATGTGTTACGTGATGATGAAGCAATCGAGGGCATTCCTCAAGAACTTGCATTAAAAAATGCTAAAGAGACAGAAAATGGTCAATTTAAAGTACCAGCTATCATGAATGAGGAGGAAGCTTAAGATGAGTATTCGTTATGAATCAGTTGAAAAATTATCAGAAATGATTAAAAACAATGAGATTAAGCCTTCAGAAGTTGTCAAAGACATCTATGATGCAATTGAAGAAACGGATCCTACTATTAAATCATTTTTAGCACTAGATAAAGATAATGCTATTAAAAAAGCAAAAGAATTAGATGAATTACAAGCAAAAGGCCAAATGGAAGGTAAATTGTTTGGTATTCCTATGGGAATTAAGGACAACATCATTACTAAAGATGTGGAAACAACATGTGCTAGTAAGATGTTAGAAGGTTTTGTTCCAATCTATGAATCTACTGTAATGAACAAATTACATGATGAAAATGCGATACTAATCGGTAAACTCAACATGGATGAATTTGCTATGGGTGGTTCTACTGAAACATCATATTTCAAACAAACTGTTAACCCATTCGATCATACAGCTGTACCAGGTGGTTCGTCAGGTGGTTCAGCAGCAGCAGTTGCTGCAGGTTTAGTACCATTCAGTCTAGGTTCAGATACTGGTGGTTCAATTCGACAACCAGCAGCATATTGTGGTGTAGTGGGTATGAAACCAACTTACGGACGTGTATCACGTTTCGGTTTAGTTGCTTTTGCATCTTCATTAGACCAAATTGGTCCAATCACTAGAAATGTTAAAGATAACGCTATCGTTCTAGAGACAATTTCAGGCGTTGATAGAAATGATTCTACAAGTGCACCAGTTGAAGATGTTGACTTTACTTCAGAAATTGGTAAAGACATTAAAGGCTTAAAAGTTGCTTTACCAAAAGAATATTTAGGTGAAGGTATCAATGAAGATGTTAAAGAAGCTGTTAAGAATGCAGTTGAAACACTTAAATCTTTAGGTGCAGAAGTTGATGAAGTATCACTTCCAAATACGAAATATGGTATTCCATCATATTATGTTATCGCGTCATCAGAAGCATCAGCGAACTTAGCTCGCTTTGATGGTATTCGCTATGGCTACCATTCAAAAGAAGCGCAATCATTAGAAGAATTATATAAAATGTCTAGATCAGAAGGATTTGGTGCTGAAGTTAAGCGTCGTATCTTCTTAGGTACATTTGCATTAAGTTCTGGTTATTATGATGCTTACTATAAAAAATCACAAAAAGTTAGAACATTAATCAAAAATGACTTTGATAAAGTTTTTGAAAACTATGATGTTGTTGTAGGTCCAACTGCACCAACTACTGCGTTTAACTTAGGTGATGAAATCGATGATCCTTTAACTATGTATGCTAATGACTTATTAACTACACCTGTTAACTTAGCTGGTTTACCAGGTATTTCTGTTCCTTGTGGGCAATCAAACGGTAGACCAATTGGCTTACAATTTATCGGTAAACCTTTTGATGAAAAGACGTTATATCGTGTGGCATATCAATATGAAACACAATTCAATTTACATGACGCATATGAAAAATTATAAGGAGTGGAAATAATGCATTTTGAAACAGTTATCGGACTTGAAGTTCACGTTGAGCTAAAAACAGACTCAAAAATGTTCTCTCCATCACCAGCACATTTTGGAGCTGAACCTAACTCAAATACAAATGTTATTGATTTAGCATATCCTGGTGTATTACCGGTTGTTAATAGACGTGCTGTAGACTGGGCTATGCGTGCATCAATGGCTTTAAATATGGATATCGCTACAAATTCTAAATTTGACCGTAAAAACTATTTCTATCCAGATAATCCTAAAGCTTATCAAATTTCTCAATTTGATCAACCAATTGGGGAAAATGGTTATATTGATATTGAAGTAGATGGTGAAACAAAACGTATCGGAATTACACGTCTTCACATGGAAGAAGATGCTGGTAAATCAACACATAAAGATGGATACTCTTTAGTAGACTTAAACCGTCAAGGTACACCATTAATTGAAATTGTATCTGAACCAGATATTAGATCTCCTAAAGAAGCTTATGCTTACTTAGAAAAATTACGTTCAATTATTCAATATACAGGTGTATCAGACTGTAAAATGGAAGAAGGCTCATTACGTTGTGATGCCAATATTTCATTACGTCCTTATGGACAAGAAGAATTTGGTACAAAAACTGAATTGAAAAACCTAAATTCATTTAACTATGTTAGAAAAGGTTTAGAGTACGAAGAAAAACGCCAAGAAGAAGAATTATTAAACGGTGGTACAATTGGACAAGAGACACGTCGCTTTGATGAATCAACTGGTAAAACAATTCTTATGCGTGTTAAAGAAGGCTCAGATGACTATCGTTACTTCCCTGAACCTGACATTGTACCTTTATACGTAGATGAAGAATGGAAAGAGCGTGTACGTCAAACAATCCCTGAATTACCAGATGAGCGTAAAGCTAAATATGTAAATGATTTAGGTTTACCTGAATACGATGCGCACGTATTAACACTTACTAAAGAAATGTCTGATTTCTTTGAAGGTGCTATTGAAAAAGGTGCAGACGTTAAGTTAACTTCAAACTGGTTAATGGGTGGCGTTAATGAATATTTAAATAAAAACCAAGTTGAGTTACAAGATACTAAATTAACACCAGAAAACCTTGCTGGTATGATTAAACTTATTGAAGATGGTACGATGAGTAGTAAAATTGCTAAAAAAGTTTTCCCAGAATTAGCTGAAAATGGTGGCGATGCTAAACAAATCATGAAAGATAAAGGTTTAGTTCAAATTTCTGATGAAGCTACTTTAACTAAATTCGTCACTGAAGCTTTAGATAATAATCCTCAATCTGTTGAAGATTATAAAAATGGTAAAGGGAAAGCAATGGGCTTCCTAGTTGGTCAAATTATGAAAGCATCTAAAGGCCAAGCTAATCCTCAAAAAGTAAACCAAATATTAAAACAAGAATTAGATAAACGTTAATTAAAGATTTAAACATAATGAATTAAAGCATCATTTAAGGTTTGTTTCCTATCATGGTTAGGGAACAAGCCTTTTAATTTTGGTGTTTGGTGTTTTTAGTTCAATTATTTTTAATGTTATAACTGCTATGATTATTTAATTGTAAATAGTGTAATAAATGTATTTTAAAGATTATTGATTTAAATACTTCCAACTCTCCTATAAATCATTTAATATAAGAATATGTATAAAAAGATGAGGGATAATTTATGAGAAAACGTGCAAGAATCATTTATAATCCAACTTCTGGAAAGGAACTTTTTAAAAGAACTTTACCAGATGTTTTAATTAAATTAGAACGTGCCGGTTATGAGACTAGTGCTTATGCAACTGAACGTGAAGGCGATGCCACGCTTGAAGCTGAACGTGCACTAAAAAGAGATTATGATATCATTATAGCAGCTGGTGGAGATGGCACACTTAATGAAGTTGTTAATGGCATAGCTGAACAACCCAATCGCCCTAAATTAGGTATCATCCCTATGGGGACAGTGAATGATTTCGGTAGAGCCTTACACTTACCAAGTGATATTATGGGTGCTGTTGATGTTATTATTGATGATCACACGACTAAAGTGGATATAGGAAAAATGAATAATCGTTATTTCATCAATCTAGCAGCTGGTGGTCAATTAACTCAAGTTTCTTATGAGACGCCAAGTCGATTAAAATCAATTGTAGGTCCCTTTGCGTATTACATTAAAGGATTTGAAATGTTACCTCAAATGAAAGCTGTAGATTTGCGTATAGAATATGATAATCAAGTTTTTCAAGGAGAGGCATTATTATTCTTATTGGGACTGACAAACTCAATGGCAGGATTTGAGAAATTAGTTCCTGATGCTAAGTTAGACGACGGGCATTTCACATTAATTATTGTAGAAAAGGCTAACCTTGCTGAACTAGGGCACATCATGACTTTAGCATCTCGTGGAGAACACATTAAACATCCAAAAGTTATTTATGAGAAAGCTAAATCAATTAATATCTCATCCTTTACTGAAATGCAACTGAATGTAGATGGTGAATATGGTGGTAAATTACCAGCTAATTTCTTGAATTTAAAAAGACATATCGAAGTATGTACGCCAAAAGATATATACAATGAGGAATTAACTGAAGATCAACAAGTTGAAGATGGCATTATTGAAGAGAAGCCATCGAATGAAGAAATTATAAAAAACAATGAAATATCAGAATAAATTATACAGTTGAAGAGGTTGAGCAATAGTTTTGATGTCTTAGGTATGAAAACAAAACCAAGATTAAACTACTCTAACCTCTTTTTATGTGGGGTGAAATAATGGAAACCATAAATAAAAATGAAATAAAACAAGGTAACGTTGTTGATTTAACACATGAAGGGCATGGAGTCATTAAAATCGACCGTTATCCGATATTTGTGCCAAATGCGTTAATTGGTGAAATGATTAAATATAAAATTATAAAAGTGAAGAAAAATTTTGCTATTGGTAAACTTCTTCAAGTTATTAAATCAAGTGAGCAACGCGTGGAACCGCCATGTAAATACTATTGGAAGTGTGGTGGTTGTCAATTGCAACACATGACGTATGATGCCCAATTGGCTATGAAGCAGTCACAAGTTACCAACTTATTCCATAGAAAAGCACAATTTAGCAATACAATCATTAACAAAACTATCGGTATGGATCATCCCTGGCATTACAGAAATAAATCACAGTTGCCAATTGGTAAAGATAGAGAAGGAAAAGCAATTATGGGATATTATCGACAAAGAAGTCACGATATTATCGATATGGATAGTTGCTTAATCCAAGATGATATACATCAAGATATTATGAACCACGTCAAACAATATATTATTGATTACGATATTAGTGTTTATAATGAGAGTACAAAAAAAGGACTTTTAAGACATTTAGTTATTCGCACAGGCTATTATTCTGATGATATGATGGTCGTTTTTGTAACAAATGGTAAAAATTTCCAGCAAGCTTCAATTTTAGTTGAAAAACTGAAAGAAACTTTTCCTAACATAACTAGCATTAAACAAAATATTAATAATAGTCATTCCAATGTTATTATGGGGGAACAGTCTGTAACGCTATATGGCAAAGATAAGATTGCTGATCAACTTAGTGACACTACATTTAAAATAAGTGATCAATCATTCTATCAAATAAATTCTTCTCAGACTGAAAAATTATATCAGAAAGCTATAGAGTATGCGCAATTGACAGGTGAAGAAACAGTTCTTGATACATATTGCGGTATTGGTACGATAGGTTTATATATGGCGCCAGTAGCGAAACATGTTTATGGAGTTGAGATCGTGCCGTCAGCGATTAAAGATGCACAACAAAATGCGACTTTAAATGGATTTGAAAATACAACTTTTGTCTGTGGAAAAGCAGAAGAAGTCATTATAAAATGGAAACAACAAGGTATCAAACCAGATGTTGTTATGGTAGATCCCCCGAGAAAAGGGTGCGATGAAACTTTCTTACAAACGTTGCTCAAACTAAATTCTAAGCGTATTGTCTACATTTCTTGTAATCCATCTACGCAACAAAGAGATGCTCAGATATTAGATTCACAATATGAATTGCAAGAAATTACACCAGTCGATATGTTTCCTCAAACAACACATGTAGAGACAGTTGCATTATTTGAAAGAAAATCTTAAACGTGAAATTTTAATACAAATATTAAGAAATGGTTACAGAGCATTAAATCTTATAAAAAAGGTTTTTTTCTCAACATCGACTGTGTATACTATGGTTGAAAATTAACAGAGATTGGAGGTCATTATTGTGCAGAAAATTGATTTTTCTCCAAATAGAATCAACTTACCTAAATTTATGGCAACTCAATTAGTAGTGATTTTATTTATGATAGTGTTTACTTATAAATGGGCATTTATGTTTACAACCATTCATGAACAAACATTTTTAGCTAACTTATTATATGGTATTTTAGGTTTTATAGTTATTTTAGGACTACATGAACTGATTCATAGAATTTCATTTTTTATCTGTTCAAAAGGAGAACAGCCTCATTTTAAATATAAAAAGGGTTTTTTATTAGTACATATTTCCAAAAAATATTTTAATAAATGGCAATTTTGCACAATAATGCTAGCTCCAATGTTTATATTAACAGGAGTATTAATGTTTATTTTCAGTATTTACGCATACTCCTCAATTATTATTATGTTAAGTATACATTTTGGATATTGCTTAATTGATTTATATTTAGTAGGTATTACATTTACTAATAAATTTGAATATGTACATCCATCAGATGAAGGTTTAATTATGTATCATCAACGACCTATACAAGCTAATAACGAATTTGAATAAATAGTGAGTCTCAATATAATTATTTATGTGCACATTTCATGAGATTTGTTGCTAGTCACATTATAATTATATTGAGGCTTATTTTATTTAGTTTATTTTAAAAGAGGTGAGACGATGGCCGAAAGAAGGATAATTCATATAGATATGGATTACTTTTTTGCACAAGTAGAAATGCGAGATAACCCTAAATTAAAAGGTAAACCTGTAATTGTAGGTGGTAAGGCAAGTACTCGTGGTGTGGTTTCTACTGCTTCTTACGAGGCTAGAAAATATGGGGTTCATTCTGCAATGCCAATGTCTCAAGCGCATAAATTATGTCCTAATGGATATTATGTAAGAGCAAGATTTGACGCTTATAGAGAAGCCTCTGCCGTGATTATGTCTATATTTAAAAGTTATACAGATATTGTAGAACCAATGTCATTGGATGAAGCGTATTTAGATATTACTCACCTTGTTAGACCTGACTTGTCTGCATCCAAAATCGCAACGTTTATTCGACGCGACATATTTGAACAAACTGGTTTAACTTCTTCGGCAGGTGTATCTTATAATAAATTTTTAGCAAAATTAGCAAGTGGTATGAATAAGCCTAATGGCATGAAGGTTATCGATTATAATAATGTAAACGATATTTTAATGAATCTTGATATTGGTGACTTTCCAGGTGTGGGTAAAGCATTGAAAAAAGTCATGCATAACCATGATATATATACAGGTAAAGATTTGTATGATAAAACTGAATTTGAATTAATACGTTGGTTCGGAAAAAGAGGTCGTGGCTTATATCTTAAAGCGCGAGGAATTGATCATAGTGAAGTAAAAGCAACGAGAGTACGTAAATCCGTGGGTACTGAACGAACATTTTCAACTGATGTGAATGATGATGAAGAAATTTTACAAAAAATATGGGAACTATCTGGCAAGACAGCAGAACGTTTATCCAAGTTACAAAAATCAGGTAGTACCGTAACAGTTAAATTAAAAACTTATCAATATGAAACATTTTCTAAGCAAAGAAGTTTGAGAGAGGCAGTAAGTAGAGATATTGATATATATAATGTAGCTTATGATTTATATAATGATTTGAAGGATCCTGATGTTCCAATAAGGTTAATCGGTGTAACGGTTGGCAATTTAGAACAGTCAACATATGAGAATATGACGATTTATGATTTTATATAAAGATAAAGGTTCATGATGACTTTAGCAATTAAACTAAACCAGTAATTGCAATTCATGTGGGTTAACCTTTATCTTTTAAATTTTTGCCATAAATTTGGAGCATACTTTGTAAATTGTCATAGTGTTTTAATAATCTAAACGTAATCATTGCACATGCTTTAGCATCGTTGAGTGCATCATGATGACCGTGAAAGTCTAATTTATAATGTTTCATTAAATGTTTTAGTCCGTAACGATATGCATCAATTGTACGTTTAGCAAGTTGATATGAACAGAAGTAAATCATGGAGGGTGTTTCTATATTTAACTGTTTTAAACTTTGATGTAGTACATTCATATCAAAAGCAGCATTATGAGCAACAACAGGTAAATTATCAATAAATTGCATCATATAGGGGAATACATATTCAAAACTAGGAGCATCATTTACGTCTTCAGGTGTAATACCGTGAACCTCAATATTTGTCTGAGAGAAATAATCAAAAGGGTTAACTAAAGTATAAAAAGATTCCACAATCTCATTGTTAACTACTTTGACCATACCTACAGAGCAAATACTTGTACGTTTACCGTTTGCAGTTTCGAAGTCTAATGCAATAAAGGCATTTTCCATTCCTAACACTGTCCTTTCAAGTATTGATTCTTTTATTTTAGCTAAAAATATAAATATAATTCCAGAATGTTGCATTCTTAAAATAAAAAAGAGTGGAAATGAATTCATTTCGAATTCATTATCCACTCCAGTAATATTTATGAGTCTTATGAATAACTAGCATTATACCTTTTTGTGCATGTTAGTTACTTACATGTACTAGGCAAGTACTAAAAATCATTTGTCTCAATCATAATTAAACCATGAGATAAAAGTTATTCTTCATCAAATGAACGAGCTGCTAATTCTTTTTCATATAAATATAAAGTATTGCAGTCATCGCCAATACGGTTTAAATAATCAATATGTGTTTCAAATGTTGATTCTTCTTCAACTTGCTCATCTAAGAACCAGTTTAAGAAAGAAATCGTAGCATAGTCTTTATCTTTTTGAGCTATTTCAGATAAATTGTAAAAACGACGAGTAACATCTTGTTCCTGTGCTAATCCATCTTTAAATGTTTCAAGGATAGATTTAAATTCAGTTTTAGGCGCTGGTATTGATTTAAATTCAGCATGTTCACCACGATCGTTGATATAATCATAGATTTTTTTACCGTGGAAACGTTCTTCTTTAGCTTGTTGGATATAGAAGTTAGCGAAACCTTCATATGAAGCATCATCGCAATAAGCTGCCATTGCCATATAAGCATGAGCTGCGAAATATTCATGGTTCATTTGATCATTAAGTGCTTCTAACAAGTCTTTACTTAGCATAATTAAGTCACCTCTATTTAAGATTTTGTAATTGATTTTGTCTTTGTTCATTAAGAGTATAACAAATCTATTCTCATTAGTAAATAATAATTATTATAATCTAGAATGTAACTTGTTATTTTTAATTGAGAATGTTTTTTTGTTATACCCTTTACGTGTTATAATTATTCAAGTGATTTATATGAGGAGGAAGCACATGAGACAATGGACTGCAACGCACTTAGCGAAATTGGCTCGTAAGGCTAGTATCGCTGCTGGGAAGAAAGGTACAGATTTACCTGGACAAGTTGCCCGCAAAGTGGATCAAAATATATTAAGAAAATTAGCTGCACAAGTAGATGACATCGTTTTTATTAGTGGGACTAATGGTAAAACGACTACATCTAATCTTATAGGACATACATTAAAAGCAAATCATATTGAAATTATACATAATAATGAAGGTGCTAATATGGCAGCAGGTATCACATCTGCCTTTATCATGCAGAGCACTAAAAATACTAAAGTAGCGGTTATTGAAATCGATGAAGGATCTATTCCTCGAGTTTTAAAAGAAGTCACTCCATCAATGATGATATTTACTAATTTCTTCCGTGATCAAATGGATCGCTTTGGCGAAATAGATATAATGGTAAATAATATAGCTAAGTCAATTAGTAATAAAGGAATTAAATTGTTACTCAATGCAGATGATCCTTTTGTAAGTCGACTTAAAATAGCTAGTGACTCTATCATTTATTATGGTATGAAAGCACACGCGCATGAGTTTGAGCAAAGTACTATGAATGAGAGTAAGTATTGCCCAAATTGTGGCAAATTATTAGCATACGATTACATTCATTATAATCAAATCGGTCATTACCATTGTTCATGTGGATTCAAACGTGAATTACCTAAATATGAAGTTTCATCATTCACAGTATCACCGTTCTTAGCATTAAATATAAATGAAACAACATTTAACATGAAAATTGCCGGAGACTTCAACGCTTATAATGCACTAGCAGCCTATACTGTGTTGAGAGAATTAGGGCTCAATGATGAGTCTATTCGAATTGGTTTCGAATCATATACTTCAGATAATGGTCGTATGCAATATTTCAAGCTTGATCATAAAGAAGCTATGATTAATTTAGCTAAGAATCCTGCAGGTATGAATGCTAGTTTATCAGTAGGAGAACAGTTAGAAGGTAAAAAAGTATATGTCATTAGTCTAAATGATAATGCTGCTGATGGTCGTGATACTTCTTGGATTTATGATGCCGATTTCGAGAAATTAAGCGAACAAAATATTGAAACGATCATTGTTACAGGGACTCGAGCTGAAGAATTACAATTACGTCTGAAATTAGCCGAAGTAAATGTTCCAATTATACTTGAAAAAGATATTTATAAAGCAACTGCAATGACAATGAATTATGAAGGTTTCACGGTAGCTATTCCTAACTACACATCTTTATCTCCAATGTTAGAACAACTTAATCGTACATTTAAAGGAGGGCAATAAATATGAATGAATTAACCGTTTATCATTTTATGTCAGATAAATTAAATTTATATAGTGATATAGGAAATATTATTGCGCTCAAACAAAGAGCAAAGAAACGTGGTATTCAATTAAATGTAGTAGAAGTTAACCAAACTGAAGGTGTGACGCTTGATAATTGTGATATCTTCTTTATCGGCGGTGGCAGTGATAGAGAACAAAGTATTGCTACTAAGGAATTAAGTAAGATAAAGACTACACTTAAAAATGCTATTGAAGATGGTATGCCAGGATTAACGATTTGTGGTGGTTATCAATTTTTAGGAACAAAATATATTACGCCTGATGGAACTGAACTTGAAGGTTTAGGTATCTTAGATTTCTATACTGAGTCACGAACTGAACGATTAACTGGTGATATAGTAATCGAGAGTGACACATTTGGAACGATAGTTGGCTTCGAGAATCATGGTGGTCGAACACATCATAATTTTGGTACGTTAGGACACGTTACGGTTGGTTACGGTAATAATGATGATGATAAACAAGAAGGTATTCACTATAAAAATTTATTAGGAACATATTTACATGGACCTATCCTTCCAAAGAATCATGAACTGACTGATTATTTATTAGAAAAAGCCTGCGAACGTAAAGGTATACCTTTTGAACCTAAACAATTAGATAACACTGAAGAAGAAGCGGCTAAACGAGTTATTATAGAAAGATCAAAAAAATAACAAATATAATAAACAATTAAAAATGACGTACCGGATCTATAGAAATTTTCCAGTACGTCATTTTTTATTTGTCATTATATCTACTATCTAATAATTTATAGATTAGAAGTATTTCATAAATGACATGACTTTTGATTTGATTCTGATCAAATTCTTCTAAGCGTTTGACAGAAGATTTAAGTGTTGATGCAGATGAACGGTGAGGCTCAAAATGATTGCTTTTGATAATATTATTGACGCTATTACTAATTTTAATAATAGCTATTTTTTCCTCAGGCGTAAAAACTAAATGTATGTGCTTAGGTAAATATATAATATTTGATAGGTGAGTAGCCAGTAATCTATCGATATAGGAACGGTTCGAAATATTTTTTAATCGTTTCCATTCATCTTCTTTGTTTTTATGATAACGTAATTCGTCTTTTTGATAGCCGGTTAAAGTTTCAGTCTTGTTTATTACACCCATCAACTTATTTAAAAGATCATTACTATGATCAGAATCAAATTTTCCTAATAATAATTCGTTACATCTTGAAGAGAACAACTCATACATTTTATATTCGGATTGTGTTAAATTATCTTCAATTTGCTGATAATATTTAGGAGGCAGAACTATAAAATTGACCAATCCTGCTGTAACCAAACCGATTAATGCAGTTAATAATCTTGAAAAAAAGTTGAATAAATAGGCGTCGTGTATGCCAGGTATCATGGCAACCGATGTTAACACCGCAACAGTAGTACCAACTTGTAAGTTTAATTTAGTGCAAACTAAGATAGTAAAAAGTGCACTGAACGTATACGTTAAAGCCGATTGGTCACCAAAAATAAAAGTAAAAAGTACAGCAAATAATGCACCAATAACCGTTGCGGGCAATCTTCTATAACCTTTTTTTAATGATGCCTTTGCAGTAGGTTCGATAGTTACAATAGCAGTTAATATAGCGAAGATTGGAGTGAGATCAAGCATCAAACAAAATAGCGATGTTAAAAAGGTTGCTAAGCCAGTTTTGATTGTTCTCGCTCCTATAATTTTCTTGTACCATTTATCCATATGATAAATCCTCTCGTTGTACGAAAATAACAATTATAATTTTATCTTTTAAACAGAAATTATTTTGCGCTTCATTTTTTGTATATTTAGTATATCAAAATTTTTTTGGTATAATAAGATGTAATCACAATTTAAAAAGGAACGGGATATTATGATTGTAAAAACAGAAGAAGAATTACAAGCCTTAAAAGAGATAGGTTACATTTGTGCTAAGGTTAGAGATACTATGCAAGAAGCTACTAAACCAGGTATTACAACTAAAGAATTAGACAATATAGCTAAAGATTTATTTGAAGAACATGGTGCTATTTCAGCACCTATTCATGATGAGAATTTCCCTGGACAAACATGTATAAGTGTTAATGAAGAAGTAGCGCATGGTATTCCTGGCAAACGAATCATTCGTGAAGGAGATTTAGTTAATATTGATGTATCAGCCTTAAAAAATGGTTATTACGCTGATACAGGTATTTCTTTTGTTGTGGGCGAAGCAAGTGACCCACTTAAACAAAAAGTATGTGATGTTGCACTAATGGCATTTGAAAATGCAATGGCAAAAGTTAAACCAGGAACTAAATTAAGTAATATCGGTAAAGCAGTACATGCAACAGCACGTCAAAATGATTTAACTGTCATTAAAAATCTAACTGGGCATGGTGTAGGTCAATCACTACATGAGGCGCCTAACCATGTTATGAACTATTATGACCCTAAAGATAAAACTTTACTTAAAGAAGGGGTTGTAATTGCAGTAGAGCCATTTATTTCTTCTAAAGCAACTTTTGTAACAGAAGGTAAAAACGAATGGGCCTTCGAAACTAGAGATAAAAGTTTTGTCGCTCAAATCGAACATACGGTTATCGTTACTAAAGATGGACCATTATTAACTACAAAAATTGATTAATTTCATATTTAATTACTTTTAATTAAAAATTCGATATATATAAATTAACCAGTAAATGAGATGACAACGCTCATTTACTGGTTTTTTAAGTTTATATTAGTTAGTTTTATAAAGTTATTTACCTAATAATTTATAGACTTGTTGCTGCTGTTGTTTGCCATCTGTGTCTAGTTTGGTTTTAATTTTTGTGAAAGTTTCAGACCAATCAGACGTACGCGTTCTAATAGGTGGTTCTTTCATTTCAATAGTTTTTAAAATGACTTGCGCAACTTCATGTGAACTTTGAGAAGCATCATGCCCATAATTTTCTTTAATACCACTGATATATGAATTGTATAAGTGCGTATATTCATCTTCTTGTATGCCACCAGTTTGAGTTAGGTGGTTCATTATGTTGGGCATAAATTCAGATTGTATGCCACCAGGTTCAATAATAGTAAATTTAATATTGAATTCAGGTTGAATATAACTTGCTAAAGATTCTGTATAACCTTCAACACCAAACTTAGCGGCACAATATATTTCGTTGAAAGGTTGCCCAACTAGGCCTCCAACTGACGAAATATTGATAACACGACCTTCTCTTTGTGATCTCATGATTGGTAATACAGCTTTGGTCATTCGAATAACACCCATTAAATTTAAATTAAGTTGCCAATTTATTTCTTCATCGGTTGCTTATTCTGTAGTTTTATTAAAGCCGGCGCCAGCATTGTTAATCAAAATGTCTATACGACCTTCTACTTGTATAATGAATTCAACAGCAGATTTAATACCATCTAATTTGGTTACATCCAATTCTAAAATGGTTAGGTCTACATTTCTTTTAGTCGCTTCATTTTTTAAATTCATTTGTTTTTCTAAATTACGCATCGTGGCATATACTTGAAATCCTTTTTCAGCCAGCATGAGCGATGTTTCAAATCCTAGTCCTGATGAAGCACCAGTAACTAGAGCAATAGTTTTATTCATATCATAATCTCCTTTGTGAAAGTCACTAAAGTATTAACTATTCTACGAATAATGTCAAAGAAATGAATCTATGAAGACCATCGTTGTTCAACTTTGCCAAATTTCCAAATTAAAGTGGAAATGAGCCAACTGATAATAAATAAAATCACTAAAATATAACCTATATTATCAAATTGTATGTTTTCAATAAATTCCCAGAAAGAACCTTTTAATTGAAGCTTATCAACTAGTATTTGTAGTAATTCAACAGTACCAATTAATAGCGCAGCAATAACAGATATAGCAGTAATTGTAATATTGTAATAAATTTTCCGAATAGGATTGAAGAATGCCCAATTATAAGCAGAAGTCATCAGTATACCGTCTAATGTATCTAGCAAACTCATTCCGGCAGCAAACAATATAGGTAAAGATAATATACCTACGAATGAAATTGCTTGCTGTGACGCACCTGAAGATAAAGCTAGCAATGAGATTTCACTAGCAGTATCAAATCCTAAACCGAATAGAAAGCCTAGTGGCAAGACATGCCAACTATGACTAATAAATTTAAAGTATGGTCCGACCATACGAGAAACAAAGCCACGTGTATCTAATAAATCATTTAACTTCTCATCATTAATTTTGTCTTTGCGAAACTTTAAAAATAAAGTTATTAAAGAAATTAATATCATTAGATTTAATATACCTATGAGAATTAAAAATGTTCCTGAAACGAGAGTGCCAATAATTCCACCAATTTCTTGAAAGTGGGGTAATGCATCTTTAGCCCATTTAATTGAAATGCCTAAAAAGACAGCCATAAAAAAGACTACTGTAGAATGTCCAATTGAGAAGTAGAAACCTACACCCACTGGATTACGTTGTTGTTGGATTAATTTACGCACTGTATTATCAATAGCAGCTATATGGTCTGCATCAAAAGCGTGTCGAAGTCCTAATGTATAAGCAAGTAATCCCATACCTAGTAGTAGATGATTAGTATTTGCTAAATAGAGGAAGCCAAAACCCAGAATGTGAAGTGAAATCACAATAAGTACATAAGGAAGCCAATTAAGACGATGTGTGTTAATCATTGATGTTACCTTCTTTCAAAAATAAATATAATTAATCATACACCTGTTTAAGTTGAAAATAAAATTTGAGGTATAACTTACATGAATTTTATATGAATTCTATAGAAATAATAAACATCGTACTAAAGTATGAGAGTAAGATGGTCCTAGAGCCTATATGAGTTTAAGTCACTTTAAACTATAATTGAGCTTAATCAAGGACGAGGTGGTTCTATGAATTATATGGACTTATATTTACAACACTTTCTTAAAGTAGTTATTAAACGAAACATTAATGATTACAAAATTAGTTTAGATCAAAAATTAAAGAGCATTGAAAATTACATTGAATATTTAAAAGAAAAGAAAAC
This sequence comes from Staphylococcus sp. NWU MKU2, assembly GCF_033283605.1. NCBI lineage: Bacteria > Bacillati > Bacillota > Bacilli > Caryophanales > Staphylococcaceae > Staphylococcus > Staphylococcus sp. NWU MKU2. Next base: position 82,508 of record NZ_JAVSMH010000007.1, read on the forward strand.
GCAAATGAATAAGTTGATTGACAGTTTAACTGCAACATTAGAAAATAAATATATTGATATTACTAATACGTATAATATTAAACATGCACAAGAAATTAATAATTATGAAATTGAAGGTCTTAAAAGACAGCTTGATCTATTTGAAGCCTATTGTGCAAGAATTGAAGCGGATATTCATCGTTGCTCTAAAGAAAAGATCACAACACAAGGCCAATGTGACATAATTGAACAAATGAGTGTAGTAGCTTAATTGAAAGGAATAGGAGGCGACACATTGACTCGAAAATATATATCGACAGAGTTATTAATCATATTTACGGCATTAATGATTATTGCCAATTTTTATTACATCTTTTTTGAGAAAATAGGCTACCTATTTGTATTACTTTTAGGATGTATATTAGTTTATGTAGGCTACCTTTACTTTCATAAAGTAAGGGGTCTCTTAGCGTTTTGGATAGGTGCATTGCTTATAGCATTTACTCTATTGTCGAATAAATATACCATCATAATATTATTTGTCTTTCTAGTTATCGTAATCATTAGATATCTCATTTTTAAGTTTAAACCTTTAAAAGTGATTGCTTCAGAAGATGAAGTTACATCACCTCAATTTATTAAACAAAAGTGGTTTGGAGAGCAACGCACACCAGTATATGTTTATAAATGGGAAGATGTACAAATTCAACATGGTGTTGGTGATATACACATTGATATGACAAAAGCCGCAAATATTAAAGAGAATAATACGATAGTAGTAAGACATATTTTAGGGAAAATTCAGTTAGTGGTACCATTGAATTATAATATTAATTTACACATGGCTGCTCTATATGGAAATGCTTATTTAAATGGCCAATCGTATAAAGTTGAAAATAATCATATCCAAGTTGAAGAGAAGCCTAAAGAAGAGAATTATAATGTCAATGTTTATGTTTCAACATTCATAGGAGATGTTGAGGTGATTTATCGATGAACCACTACTTAAGAGCTATCGGTTCAATGCTTATACTAGTTTATAGCATGTTAACCGCGTTCTTATTTATAGATAAAGTATTTGTTAATATTATCTATTTCCAAGGTATGTTTTATACTCAAATTTTTGGGATACCTGTTTTTCTATTTTTAAATTTAGTCATCATTTTACTTTGTATTATAGTAGGTTCAATTCTCGCATATAAAATTAATCAACAAAATCAGTGGATTAAGTCGCAAATCGAGCATGCCATTGAAGGAGAAACAGTAGGTATTAATGATCAAAACATTGAGCTCTATAACGAAACCATAGATATTTATCAAACATTAGTTCCGTTGAATCAAGAGTTACACCGTTTACGAATGAAAACGCAAAACTTAACTAATGAGAATTATAATATGAATGATGTTAAAGTTAAGAAAATCATTGAGGATGAACGACAGAGATTAGCTCGCGAGTTACACGACTCTGTTAGTCAACAACTTTTTGCAGCAAGCATGATGTTATCTGCAATAAAAGAAACAAAATTAGAGGCACCGCTTGATCAACAAATACCAGTATTAGAGAAAATGGTACAGGAATCTCAACTTGAAATGCGCGCATTGTTACTTCATTTAAGACCTTTAGGACTGAAAGATAAATCTCTAGGTGAAGGTATCAAAGATTTAGTTATTGATTTGCAAAAGAAAGTGCCTATGAAAGTCATACACGATATTCAAGATTTTAAGGTGCCTAAAGGTATAGAAGATCATTTATTTAGAATTACACAAGAGGCTATATCAAATACGTTAAGACATTCTAATGGATCTAAAGTTACAGTGGAATTATTTAACCAACAAGATTATCTATTACTTCGAATTCAAGATAATGGTAAAGGATTCAATGTTGACGAGAAATTAGAACAAAGTTATGGATTAAAAAATATGAGGGAACGCGCATTAGAAATTGGTGCGACATTCCATATTGTTTCGTTACCGGATTCTGGAACGAGAATAGAAGTTAAAGCACCGTTAAATAAGGAGGATGATAATAATGACGATTAAAGTTTTGTTCGTTGATGACCATGAAATGGTTAGAATTGGGATATCAAGTTATCTATCAACACAATCTGACATTGAGATAGTTGGAGAAGGGGAATCTGGTAAAGACGCCATTGCAAAAGCTCATGAATTAAAACCTGATTTAATTCTTATGGATTTATTAATGGATGACATGGATGGTGTCGAAGCAACTACTCAAATCAAAAAAGATTTGCCGCATATTAAAGTTGTAATGTTAACTAGTTTTATTGAAGATAAAGAAGTATATAGAGCATTAGATGCTGGTGTAGATAGCTATATTTTAAAAACGACTAGTGCTAGTGATATAGCCGACGCAGTACGCAAAACTTATAATGGTGAATCGGTATTTGAACCTGAAGTTTTAGTTAAGATGCGTAACAGAATGAAGAAACGTGCAGAATTATATGAAATGCTGACTGAGCGTGAAATGGAAATTTTATTATTAATTGCAAAAGGGTATTCAAATCAAGAAATAGCGAGTGCTTCTCATATTACAATTAAAACCGTTAAAACTCATGTAAGTAATATATTGAGTAAATTAGAAGTACAAGATAGAACACAAGCCGTAATTTATGCATTCCAACATAATTTGATTCAATAAAAAAGGTTGAGGCGATAAACCGTTGCCTCAACCTTTTATTAATTTAATTAGTATTTAAACACTTATTTTTTATTATCATCGTCATTATTAGTAAATTTATCTTTAATTTTCTCAGTCAATGAAGCATCTTCTTCATGTTTATCTTCTGGATCTTTATCGACTTTATAGTCTTCATCTTTGCCAGTAGCTGTATGTTTATATTCATAAGTAGTATCTTCATTATAGTGGTTCTGGTTATTATCATCATGGTCGAGCGCTGCTTCTTCAGGAGTTTGTCCTTTAATAACATGTCTTTGATGGATGATTGCATTAATTTCAGCACCAATAATAATGATAAAACTTGTTAAATATAACCAAATTAATAAGATAATAATACCTGCGATACTGCCATAAGTCTTAGAGTAGTTTCCAAAATTTGAAATGTAGAAACCAAATGCGAAAGTCCCAAGTAACCAGATGACTGATGTAAATATAGCTCCTGGTAATACTGATTTTAGTTTAGTTTTAACGTTTGGAGCTACAGAGTATAGAATTGTAAATAGAATCAAAATAATAATTAATGGTAATACAACTCTAATTAAACTAAAGATCCATTTAACTTGACTATCTAATCCAAGAGGACCGAATAAGAAATGAGCAATAACTGACCCCATAGTAGGTAATGCCATCGCAACTAAAAATACGACACCTAACACAATCGTGAAAATAACACTTAGTATCTTTAAAAGAATACCATTTCTATTATCTTCAACATCATAAGCTACATTGAATGAATTCATAATTGCAGTCATACCATTTGAAGCTGACCAAATTGCTAAGATTAACCCGATAGAAAGTAAACCGCCACTAGAATTTTTAGTGACATCGCTAATTACACCTTTAATAAGACTCGATGTGTCAGCAGGTGCATTACTTAATAAACCAGTGATTTGGCTTTGGTCTAGGTTAAATAATGGTAACAATGTTAATAGGAAAATTAACATTGGGAACATAGCTAATACAAAATGATAGGTCATTTGTGCTGCTAAGCCTGAAGCGTCATCTTTGCCTATTCGATAAATTAAATAAGAAAGAAAATTAGATTTTTTTGTATACTTAGCTGGTTTGTTTAATCTTGAAACGAAAAAGACTTGATTGTCTTTTTTTGGTTCTTTAGATTGAAATTCTTGAGGCTCTACATATGTACGATCAACATTAATTTTATCTTGATTCTTCTCTTGCTCGTCTTTAATAGAGTTAAGATACTTCGAGTTTGATTTATTTTCTTTTGACATAACAATCTCCTTTGCTTTAACCACATACATTAATTTAAATAGTAAAATAAGCGGGACAGAAACCTGTTATATAATAAAGATTTCATTGTCCCACCTTACTATGAGTGAAAAACAAAAATAATATTTTACTTTTCACTTTCAGTTAGTTTTTATTTTAACTAAAGTTATAAAAAAGAGATTTAGCTAAAATAAACAATCAATTATTGACCAATGCGGTTATTCTTACGTTCAACGAAAGTATCTTTAGCATCTTTAATTGATTTTTCTAATTCTGGGTTATTGCGACGAATTTCTTCAATTGTATCTTTCCAATATAAAACTTCGTCTTTAATAGAATTGAATTTAGAAGGTTTGCGTGAACGATTACCTTCTTTAACATCTTTTACAGATTGAACTAAAGCGTTACGTGTTGATTTGTCAGCTAAAGTAGCAGCACCACCAACAATAGCGCCAATTAAAATACCAGGAATTAATTTGTTTTCCATTTTATTTACCCCTCTTTCAAATTTGCATCTTTGACGATGAAATCAATTAGATTGTCACAAGATGATTGTACCATTTCATATACACCTTCAAAATTATTAGTGTAATAAGGATCTGGCACATCACTCTCTTCCATGTTACTAAATTCGAGCAATTTGAACAATTTTCCTTTTATATTAGGATTGATGTTTTGGATATTATCAACATTGCTCTGATCCATAGCAATAATATAATCAAAATCATCACTTGATTCAAATAACTCACTAATCATACCATCAAAAGGTATATTATGGCGATTAAGAATATCTTGAGTACCTTCATGGGGAGGTTCTCCAAGGTTCCATTTACCTGTTCCTCTTGAGTAAACGTTAACGTCTGAAATGTTTCTATCTATCAAACGTTGACGCATGATTGCTTCAGCCATAGGAGAGCGACATATGTTTCCTAGACATACAAATGCTACATCTACCATATTGTATTCCCCCTAATTAATCTTATATAAACCATTTTATAGTTATTTTAAAATTTTATAAAGACATAATAATACTATATACGATAAAAGTTTGTTAAATTATCATACTTTGATAGAATATTGTATTAAAGAGGTGATAACGTGAGTCAAAATAAAAATGAAACAATGATTGCAGATATTAGAAAAAAATTAAATATTGTTAATCAAGGTTTGTTAAATCCAGATAAATTTAAAAATGCCAATCAGCAAGATATAGAAGAAATTCATAATTTTGTTATGTCTAAAGATTCTTTTTCACCAAGCGAAGTTACAGCAATTGCTGATGAGTTGGGAAACTTACGTCAAGATTAGGGAGGATGATGATATGACTTCATTAAGTTATAACGAGAAATTACAACAGTATGCAGAATTATTAGTTAAAATAGGTATGAATGTACAACCTAAACAACCTGTTTTTATTAGATCTTCAGTTGATGCCATCGATTTAACACGTTTAATAGTTGAAGAATCATATAAAGCTGGAGCATCAGACGTAAAAGTAAATTATTCAGATTCTAAATTAAATAGACTTAAATTTGAGTATGAATCAGTAGATTACTTTGAAAATCAGGCAGTTAAATCGTATGAAGTAGATGAACGAATGGATTATGCTAATCGTGGCGCTGCAAATTTAGCTTTACTTAGTGGTGATCCAAACTTGCTAAATGGTATAGACCCTGAAAAACTCAAAGCCAATCAAATGAGTTATAGTCAAGCATTCAAAGGATATATGGAAGGAAGTCAGAAGAATCAGTTTCCATGGGTTGTTGCTGCTTTTCCTTCTAAAGATTGGGCTAGACGTGTTTATCCAGATTTAGATGAAGAAATTGCATTAGAAAAGTTTATTGATGAAGTGTTTGATATCGTAAGAATTGACGGGAACGATCCTATTGAAAATTGGAAAAAGCATATAGAAAACTTAAGTGTACATGCTAAATTGATGCAAGAAAAAAATTATAAAGCGTTACATTATCAATCCAAAGGAACAGACTTAGTTGTAGGACTTCCAAAAGGACATATTTGGGAAGATGCTACGAGCTATGTTAATGGCAATCAACAAGCTTTTATAGCTAATTTACCAACTGAAGAAGTTTTTACAGCTCCTGATCGTAACAACGTTAATGGATATGTAACAAATAAATTGCCATTAAGCTATAATGGTACAATCATTGATGGCTTTACATTAACGTTTAAAGATGGACAAATCGTAGATTTCAAAGCAGACAAAGGCGAAGATGTGCTTAGAGATTTGATCAATACTGATGAGGGTTCTAAGCGACTAGGAGAAGTCGCTTTAGTACCTGATGATTCTCCAATTTCAAATCGTAATACTATTTTCTACAACACGTTATTTGATGAAAACGCATCATGTCATTTAGCCATTGGTTCGGCATATGGCTTTAATGTTGAAGGTGGTACTGAAATGACGACTGAAGAAAAAATTGCCAGTGGTCTTAATGATTCAAATGTCCATGTTGACTTCATGATAGGAAGTGCAGATTTAACGATTTATGGAATTAAACAGGATGACACTAAAGAATTAGTGTTTAAAAACGGCAATTGGGCTCAATAAAAATAGAAATTAAAATAAAAGGGGTATAACGCATGTCAAATTCTCAAGGTATTCGTAAATCAATGTCTGAATCAAAAAGTTATAAAGCTAAACAAGTATTTCCTCAAGACACCAATCATCACCACACAATGTTTGGTGGATCATTGATGGCTAACATAGATGAAATTGCAGCCATTACTGCAATGAAACATGCTAATGCCCAAGTAGTTACAGCATCAACTGATTCTGTAGATTTTTTGAGACCAATCAAAACAGGAGATATTACTTCTTATGAAGCGATGGTTAGTTATGCAGGTACAAGTTCAATGGAAGTTTGTGTTCAAATAATTATTGAGGATGTATTAAATAAAGAAAGACATTTAGCAGCCTTAAGTTTCTTAACTTTTGTTGCATTAGATGATAATGGTAAGCCAGTCCAAGTACCAGATGTCTATCCAGAATCAAAAGTTGAAAAATGGTTCTATGAAAGTGCGCCTAAGCGTGTACAGCGTAGAAAAGATAGAAGAGAAGAAAGTAAAAATACGATTGAATTTTTATCGAATGCACAACATATTGAAGAATTATAAATCACGGACAAGTTAAACGCTGGAACTAATATATTATAATTCTCATAAAACAGAACTAAGCACCACATAATGTTATTCTAAAACTTACTTTATGTGGTGCTTAGTTTATAGATATATGTGAATTATGGATGCTTAACTAAAAATATTTTCTGTGTGCATTTCTATTTCTTTCTGTTTGAAATCAGTGTTTGGATAATACATGTTTTTCACTAAAACATTAGGGCCTAAACAATGAAATGCCTCACAATGACAATTTAAAGATTTTGCTAAATCTGAAGTGAGCCATTTATTAAATACATCAGTCAATTTGTCTGTTTTTATATTTGAGATGGTACCATTTTCATCTCCAAAGTCTGTTACAATGACATCTCCGCTAAACACATTTACATTTAAGCGACTTCGTCCATCTGGATCATTTCGTGTTGTCACATTTTTTGCATCTCTTAAGCGTTGTAATAGTGCTTGATCATTTTCGTCATTAATACATGGATAGATAGGTAACGTACCAAACAGCATCCATACATTCTCATCTCGAATATCTAATAAATGATGAATTGCTTGTTTCATTTCTTTTAGAGAAAGCACATTTAATTGACTTGCGAAATCCGCTGGGTACATAGGATGAACTTCATGACGATTGCATTTCATATCATTAACGATTTCTTTATGAATTTTATCTAAGTAAGGTAAAGTACTCTGATTTAACATCGTTTCAGCTGAAACAAACATACCTTGACTTGAAAGGGTGCTCGCATTATCTAACATCTGTTCATATAATTTTAATTTTGCTTTTAAAGGTGGTTGTTTTTTCATGGCGCCAAAGCCAACATCAGTAAATTCTTGTATAGTTCCCCAATTATGTGAAATGTGCATAACATCTATGTATTCCGCGATATCTAAATAACGATCTTGAGGCAATGTTAAATTAGAATTCATTTGAACATAAATACCTCGATCTTTCGCGTATTTTAATAGGGGTTTAACGATATTTTTAATTGATTTCTTTGAGAACATTGGTTCTCCGCCTGTGATTGACATTGTTCTTAATTGAGGTATTTCATCTAAACGACGATAAATAATATCCATAGGTAATGCATCCGGATCTTTTGTTTGTAATGTATAACCTACTGCACAATGGCTACATCTCATATTACATAGCGTTGTGGTTGTAAATTCTATATTACTCAACGTCAACTGTCCGTAGTCTTCAATATCGTTATAAGCTTCCCAAGGATCATTTGAAATTGAAATGGGTTTTTTCTGATTTGTCATCCACATATTTATTACTCCTAAACTAAAAAAATTCCTCTATTCGTTGCAAAAGTACAGTAAACATTATTAAGATTATATCCCTTTTTGTCAAATTCTGTTAGGATAAAATTAACGTATTGTTAAATAAACTCATATAAAAAAGGAGAAACATTTATGAATGAACAACAAACAATGGAACAAATTAAAACGAGATTATCAAAATTCTTAGAAGATATTGATCATGTTAATCCTGATGAAGTAAGTGTTGAAGACATTGATGAATGGATTGGCTTACTAGATCAATTAGAAGAAAAAGTAAAGCAAGTGTCTAACTAAATAATAGCCGTTTAAGTTCAACTATGTTTAATAGCCTTCTATTTCGTCTATATAATAAATATAATTCGAACAAGAAAGGTGATTAATACATGACTAAAAAAGTAGCAATTATCTTATCAAATGAATTTGAAGATATTGAATTAACTAGCCCTAAAGAAGCAATTGAAGAAGCTGGTTTTGAAACAGAAATCATTGGTGATACTGCAAATGCTGAAGTAGTAGGTAAGCATGGTGAAAAAGTTACTGTAGACGTAAGTATTGCTGATGCTAAACCAGAAAATTATGATGGACTTCTAATTCCAGGTGGATTCTCACCAGACCATCTTCGCGGAGATGCAGAAGGTCGATATGGTACGTTTGCTAAATACTTCACTAAAAATGATGTTCCAGCATTTGCAATTTGCCACGGACCTCAAATTTTAATTGATACTGATGATTTAAATGGACGTACGCTAACAGCTGTACTTAATGTACGTAAAGATTTATCAAATGCTGGTGCAAACGTAGTAGACGAATCAGTTGTAGTTGATAAAAATATCGTAACTAGTCGTACACCAGATGACTTAGATGATTTTAACAGAGAAATTGTTAAACAACTTCAAGCATAAATCTTGTTGATGTAAAGCTTGAATATTATTCGATATAATCTTATAAGTCAATTTTATAAATTCGCAATATTTAATGAACTGAGGAGAGACTTTAATATGTCTTTTCTCGGTTCTTTTTTGCTTTCAAAAATTTAGTTATAGTAATTTAATGACTTAACTTCAGATATTGGTCTCATAGTCATATATTCTCATACACCCCGGGACCGATTTTTCGCTTTAAGTATGGCTTATTATAAGAACTACTGTTAAACTCTCAAATATAGAGTGAGTTTAAGTAAAGGAGCTACCGCATGAAAAGAAGCCAAAGAATGAACAACTCGCCTGAGAGACATTCACAATACCGTAATGAACCACATTACAATACGTATTATCAACCTGTAGGTAAACCACCTAAAAAGAAAAAGAGTAAACGCATATTTTTACGTCTGTTTATTATATTTATCATCATATTTGCATTGTTTATCGGATTAATGTATTACTTATCTTCTAGAGCAAATGTTGATGACCTTAAAACTATTGAAAATAAAAGCAGTTATGTATCTGCAGATAATATGCCTGATTATGTAAAAGGTGCATTTATTTCAATGGAAGATGAACGTTTTTATAAACACCACGGTTTTGATGTAAAACGTACAACACGAGCATTGTTTTCAACGATAGGGGATAGAGATGTTCAAGGTGGAAGTACAATTACGCAACAAACTGTGAAAAATTATTATTATGATAATGAACGTTCTTTCACTAGAAAATTAAAAGAATTGTTTGTAGCACATAAAGTAGAACAACAATATAGTAAAAATGAAATATTGAGTTTTTATTTAAATAACATTTATTACGGTAGCGATCAATATACAATCGAAAGTGCCGCCAATTACTATTTTGGTACTACAGTAAATAAAAATAGTGATAGTATGTCTCAAATTACAGTATTACAAAGTGCGATATTAGCTAGTAAGGTCAATGCACCTAGTGTTTATGATATAAGTAATATGTCTGATAACTTTAAAAATAGAATTAAAACAAACCTTGAAAAAATGAAACAACAAGAATATATATCTGATAGCCAATATCAAGAGGCATTAAGTCAACTAAATAACTATTGATTTGTTTTGCATGCGTATATACAAATTTCGTAATTATAATTTAGTCTTCATAAAGTAGTCATAATATAAATGAACTTTATGAGGACTTTTTATATAGGTAAAACATTTTGTGTAATGCGATAAGTGATATAAAATAATGATTGTTAGAATATTTTAAACTGAATGAGTTAATAGAGGACATATTTATAAGTGAAGGTGGTGGGTGTATGACTAAAATTACGAAAATAGAAGTACAAAAGAATAACAAAGAACGATTTAATCTATTCTTGGATGAAGTATTTGAAATGGGAATAGATATCGATACACTTGTAAAGTTCAATTTAAAAAAAGGTCAAATTCTTGAGCCATCAGATATGGAGAATATTCAAAAGTATGAGCATTATCGTTTAGGTATTAATATGGCAATTCAATACTTATCATATAAAAAAAGAACTGAAAAAGAAGTGCGACAACATTTGCAACAAAATGAAATAAGTGACATAGCAATCCAACAAGTTATAGATTATTGTTACAAAGAATCGTATATTAACCATGAAGATTATGCTGAAAGCTTAAAGAATACGATGATAAACACTACTGACAAAGGTCCTGAAATTTATAGACAGAAATTATATCAAGTTGGAATTGAACCTAATATTATAAATACATATGTTCCGATTTACGAAGAAGAGCAATCATTTGAAGCGGTAATCGAAGTTGCCAAAAAAATTATGAAAACTAAAAAAGGCCCTGAAATTAAAATACGTCAGAAGGTACTTCAAAGTCTGATACAAAAAGGATATTCTATGGATGTTGCACAACAAGCAATAGCTGAATTAAATTTTGAACAAGATGAAAATATATTAGATGATTTATTGCAAAAAGATCTTGAAAAAGTATATACAAAACAAAGACGTAAGTATGACGGACAACAATTAGTAATGAAGACGATAGAGTCACTTATGAGAAAAGGATATAAATATGATAAAATTAAATCAAAATTAGAAGAAAGTGGTATTTCAGATGAATGATAAAAAGCTAAGTGAAATGTCTGAGCAAGAATTAAGACATGAAATACAAACATATAAAGAAAAAATGCGTAAAGCTGAAATGAATGGCATCATGAATGAGTACGATGTATATCAAAGTAAAGTCATCATTGCTGAAAGTTACTTAGTCGATCGTACTAAGGTAGTGCTTGGTAGAATGTATAAACTTAATGATGGAAGCGACCAATACTTCAAAGTCGAACGATTAAAAGGTGTATTTGCATGGGGATATAGAATTAATAGTAAGACCCCTGAAGAAGGATTGCCACTCGCTTTATTAAAAATTTAGAAGGATGTAACATGAATGGGAAGTTCAATAGTCTTAAAAATGCTCAATGTCACGCATTATTATAGAAGTAAGAAAAATAGAAAGTGGTATTTACCATTTGGTTATGCCGCAGAAGACATAGAATTAAACAATATTTCACTACATATATATCAAGGTGAGGCTTTAGCTATTATTGGCGAGCTGGGGGCTTCTAAAACTTTATTAGGTAGGATAATGGCTGGTGATATTAAACCTGATAGAGGTAAAATTAATAAATCGGTCTCTACTTATTATGGTGATATAAAAGACAAACATTTAATACATATAACAGTGCGACAATATGTAAAAGAAATTCAAAGATTATTTTCTTACGAAACAACATCACACAGTGTTGATCAAATTATCAAATTTGCACATTTAGATGATAAGTCTACGTTTAATATAAATATGCTTAGTCACTCTGATTTTGCACAATTAATATTAAGCATTGCACGTGTATGTCGAAAAGAATTGATTATTTTGAACCATATCATTGAACATCTTGATGAAGACTTTTTAGAAAAAGCAAAACAATTATCGAAAGACTATGTTAACGATAATAATTCGTTAGTATTCATCGATAATGATATTGAAAAAGTTGAAAAAGTAAGTAATTATGTAGCATGGATTTCACATGGGCAATTAAGGATGGAAGGTTCACTAAATCAAGTTTTACCTGTGTTTAAAGAACATGAGCAAGATCGAATGAGTATAGGAAATGATGAAGAACAGCAAAATTTTGATTTAGATTGGAAAGAAAGTCGTAGTCGACTCCCTGAAATGAGTTATAACTTTAAAAGAGTAGAAAGATATAGACATGCGAAAGTTCCTGATTTTGTCGTGAGGTTTTGGACAATTTTGATTGCAAGCTTGATTTGTTTGGCCATCGTTGGAGCATTAGTCATTAACAACATTGGGCGCTTTGATGTTCCTATAATTGAAGCTCAAAAGAAAGTTGAAAATAAAGACCCATTTGAGGAAAAATTGGCATATGGAATCGTATTAGACGACTCGATAACGTTAAATGGTGATTCTAATACAAAAGTTCCTAAATACGCATTTTTAACAATAACAGGTGAAAATTCAAAAAAATATCGTGTTAATATCGATAATCAAGATTATGTTGTAGAAAAACATAAATTACAATATTTTAACCCAGCAGCTTTATATGAGTCGCATTCATTTAAAAAATTATCTCCATATATGAAATCAAATTATAGTAATTTTGTAGATTATTATAATAGCCATTTACATAAAAAACATGATCGAGTTAAAAAAACACTTGTTCCCGATAAGGATTCTAGATATGTTGTAGGAGTAACGCAACAACCAGTAGAAATGTTATTTAATGATCAAGATAAATTAACAGGATTTGTTTTTCCAATAATTAATAAAGATGAACTTAAAGATAAATATCATATTAATCAAGATTTATGGATAGTTAAGTCAGGTGATGGATATTTAATCGCAGATATGAAAAATAGTAAGTGGATATACATTGAATTGTAGGTGTAAAAATGATAGATAACATTTTATTATATATAAAACTTTTCCCTTCACTAATAAAGTTTACTAAGCAACGTATAATAGATACTTGGAAATGGTTTGCATTTCTCTTCATTGTTGAACTTGTCTTAGTATTAATAGCACTAATTACGCTGTCGTTTATCGAGATTGAAGATATTAGTAAAGCTAGATGGTTATATAGAATTGTTGCTTTGATTACATTTGTGACAATGTTTGCGACAATTTTTAAATCTTTTAAAGAGTATAGTCAAGATTATTTAATAACTAAGTCGTTCCAATCAACACCATTGATAACTACAGTTGCGAACGCACTTATCGGAAGTTCTATTTGTTGTATATTATCAATTATTTCTTTATTGTTTAAACCAGTGAATTTCGATGCATCTTTCATTGCATTTATTGTATTTTATATAATGATGATTCTATTTATAATATTCATATCTGTTACTTTAGGATTGTTAGATACTATATATAAAAATATGACTATGATATTCTGGTTAGCTGTAGTTATAAACTTTTTTATAGTACCTATTATTTTTATTCCTTCTGCAAATGAGAATTTAATGATTCAATTGTTAAAGTTAAATCCTCTGTTTTATTTAATTGATGGATTAGCGACTTCTACGATTTATGGCGTAGTGAATATGTATAATATTTCATATCATATCTATTTCATTTTAATAATAGTAACGATTGGAGCAATTAATTTTATGCTTATGAGATATGTAGCACATTCAAAATATAAATATTCCTCTAATATAATTGCGACAAAAAATAAATAAAAGAGTGAATCAGAATCATAGTGTAGTTTATGGTTCTGGTTCACTCTTTTTAAAAATTATTTAGAATATAATTTTTTTTGTAATTTTTCTTCAGTGAAAACCCATCCTATATATGAGTGATCTATATTGTTATCATTATCGACATGTGCTATTGCAGCAAAACTATAATGCCCTTTATTTAAATAGCGTAAATCTATTAGACGAACTTCTGTAGTGTCGTCATCCAGCTTACGAGTTTGCCATCGATAAATTGATGAGAAGTTCAAAAATGTTCTAATGTCTTTATTACTTTTAATCTGCCAGAGTAAAGTGTCTGGAGAAAATTTCTGTCGTTTAACTTTATCACTAAAGACAACATTTCGACCAAATGCTCTTCCAACATAATCATGTTCTTCAGTTTGAATAGCAACGCGCCATTCCATGAATTTCATCGTAGGTGCCACAAATATTTTAACAGGATTATGCTGTGCTTTAATCTGGCTTAATGCTTGCTTTTTAATGATACTCTGCATTTTGAAACGAATAATATAATAAATGATGAGTATACCAATAATTGGAAAGAATACTATGAATGGATGTACACCGAATAACCAAACGACAATCCCTACACAAAGTATAATAAATATGATTGGATCGAATGTATTAATAACACTTAATTGAATCCACTTGTTTGTGAGTGGACGCAAAGCTTGAGTACCATAAGAATTAAATATATCAACAAACACATGTAAAAACACTGCTAACTGTGCCCATAACCATATATGCGTTGTATCTACTCCTGGGAATAAAACATAAATAATAAATGTGATCAGTATAGGCCACAAAATTGTAAATGGTATAGAATGAGTGATACCACGATGGTGTGAAATATATGTGGCGTTATTTTTCAATTTTAAAACGGTGTCACCATCTGGAATTAACGATCCGGCAATTAAGGTTGTAGCAGTAGCTGCCATAGTATTTGCCATAGCTGGATCTTGACTAGCTAGAGCAGTTAATCCAACACCTATTGCTATATGCGTGGCTGTATCCATAACATTCACTCTTTTCATGTTAATTTAATATATATTATAATCTAAAAATTGAAATAACGAAATTAAGAAACTTATTAAAATACTATTAGTTTGCTATAAACCGATTAGATGAAATAAATAATGAGATTGGAAAGGATTTAAGTATGTTAAATGAATCTACATTTAAAAAAAGATTAATACAGTGGTTTAATGAAAATCAAAGAGAAATGCCTTGGCGTGAGACTTCTAATCCATATTATATTTGGTTAAGTGAGGTTATGCTTCAACAAACACAAGTTAAAACCGTTATTGACTACTATCATAAGTTTATTAGCCGTTTTCCGACTATAGAAGACTTGAGTCAGGCAAATGAAGATGAAGTGCTTAAATATTGGGAAGGTTTAGGTTATTATAGCCGTGCACGTAACTTTCATACTGCTGTAAAAGAAGTGGCATCTGAATACAATGGCGTCGTTCCTTCAACACCAGATCAATTTGGAAAACTTAAAGGCGTTGGTCCATATACACAAGCAGCTGTATTGAGTATAGCGTTTAATAAACCTTTAGCAACCGTTGATGGTAATGTCTTTCGAGTATGGTCTAGATTAAATAATGATCAACGAGATATTAAATTGCAATCAACACGAAAGGCATATGAAAAAGAATTACAGCCCTATGTTTATCATCAATCTGGTACTTTCAATCAAGCAATGATGGAATTAGGAGCATTAGTTTGCACACCTAAGAATCCGTTGTGCTTATTCTGTCCTGTTCAAGACAACTGCAGTGCTTTCAAAGAAGGGACTGTGCTAGATTTACCAGTAAAAACTAAAAACATAAAGAAGAAAACGATTCAGCAACATGTGTTTTTAGTTAGAAATGCAAAAGGGGAGTATTTAATTGAGCAACGACAAGAGCGATTGTTAAATGGTATGTGGCAATTTCCTATGTTTGAAGCACCAAATGCATTGGAACAATTAGAGAATAAATTAGGAATGTCACTATCGATAGCTGAGGAAATAGTGTTTAAGCTAAAACATCAATTCACTCATATGACTTGGGATATTAGAGTATATAGTGTAATTGAGACAGTATCTCTTTCTAAAAAAATGATGGAAGACTATAAACTTGAGTGGATGAATTTAAATCGCCGTGATGAATATACATTACCTGTATCAATGGATAAAATATATAAATATATAAATGGTTAAAAACATAAATTTATAGGTGATTTTTGAAGGCTATATTAAAAATAGTAACGCATCTTTAAAGACTTAATTAAAATTATGATATAATCTAAAGTGCGAAAATTACTAAAAGGGTGGTGTGGAGTATGGTAAAAGAATCCATACCTAAAGAAGGCGAAAATATAAAAATTCAAAGTTACAAACACGATGGTAATATTCATAGAGTATGGTCTGAAACGACGATTTTAAAAGGAACAGATCATGTTATTATCGGTGGAAATGATCATACTTTAGTTACTGAAAGTGATGGTCGCACGTGGATTACTCGAGAACCGGCAATCGTTTATTTTCACTCAGAATTCTGGTTTAACGTTATTTGTATGTTTAGAGAAGATGGCATTTATTACTATTGTAATCTTTCATCACCATTCGTTTGTGATGAAGAAGCTTTGAAATATATCGATTATGATTTAGACATTAAAGTTTATCCTAATGGTAAATATCATTTGCTAGATGAAGATGAGTATGAACAACATATGAATCAGATGAATTATCCACACGATATCGATGTTATTTTACGCCGTAATGTAGATATTTTACAGCAGTGGATAGAACAAAAGAAAGGTCCGTTCGCCCCTGATTTTATAAAAGTTTGGAAAGAGCGTTACAAAAAAATTCGAAATTACTAAGCATAAAAGATGTAATTGCTACATATATGTTTTATAGTACTTGAGTAATTATAAGCAGAGGTTGAATTTACTTAAAGTTGCAAAAGGAGATTGTTTGCAATTGAAAGTTTCAACCTCTATTAATTTTCTAAAAAATTGAATTGAAAATTATAGGGGGGACTAGTATGATACGACGCTATTTAGAATTTGTTAAACCTTACAAATATCGTATAATAGCGACGATAATTATCGGGATTATAAAATTCGGCATTCCTATGTTAATTCCTTTACTTATCAAATATGCAATTGATGGCGTTATTAATAATAGTGCACTTTCTACGAATGAAAAATTTCAACATCTAAGTGTAGCTATCGGCATAGCTTTATTTATATTCTTAATTGTGAGACCACCAATCGAATACTTACGTCAATATCTTGCACAATGGACGAGTAACAAGATTTTATATGATATTCGAAAACAATTATATAATCATTTGCAAGCTTTAAGTGCTAGATTTTATGCGAACAATCAGGTAGGGCAAGTTATTTCAAGAGTGATAAATGATGTAGAACAAACTAAAGATTTTATTTTAACCGGTTTAATGAACATATGGTTAGATTGTATAACAATTGTCATTGCACTATCTATCATGTTTTTCCTAGATGTTAAGTTAACTTTCGCAGCTATATTCATCTTTCCATTCTATATTTTGACAGTGTATTTCTTCTTCGGTCGTTTAAGAAAATTAACTCGTAAACGTTCGCAAGCTTTAGCTGAAGTACAGGGCTTTTTACATGAACGTGTACAAGGTATGTCTGTAATTAAAAGTTTTGCGATAGAAGATAATGAAGCTAAAAACTTTGATCATAAAAACCAACATTTCTTAAATCGAGCATTTCAACATACGTCATGGAATGCCTACTCATTTGCAGCAATTAATACTGTGACAGATTTAGGACCAATAATCGTAATTGGCTTCGGTGCCTATTTAGCCATTAATGGTTCAATCACTGTTGGTACACTTGCTGCATTTGTAGGATACTTGGAACAATTATTCGGACCACTGAGAAGATTGGTTTCTTCCTTTACAACACTAACTCAAAGTTTTGCATCTATGGATAGGGTATTCCAATTGATGGATGAAGATTACGATATAAAAAATGGTATTGGCGCTCAACCTATTGAAATTAAACAAGGGCATATTGAGTTGAAGAATGTAAGTTTTAAATACAATGAAGATGAATCAACTATACTAAAAGATATAAATCTTAATATTAATAAAGGGGATACTGTAGCTTTTGTTGGTATGAGTGGTGGTGGTAAGTCAACCTTAATTAACTTGATACCTCGCTTCTATGATGTGTCTGAAGGTGAAATATTAATTGATGATCATAATGTTAGAGACTTTCTTACTGGTAGTTTAAGAAATCAAATTGGTCTAGTCCAACAAGATAATATTCTTTTCTCAGATACAGTGAGAGAAAATATCTTACTAGGTCGCCCAGATGCTACTGAGGAAGAAGTTATTGAAGCGGCTAAAATGGCAAACGCGCATGAATTTATAATGAATCTTCATGATGGCTATGATACCGAAGTAGGGGAGCGAGGCGTTAAATTATCTGGTGGTCAAAAACAACGTCTTTCAATTGCAAGAATCTTTTTAAATAATCCACCAATTTTAATTTTAGATGAAGCCACATCAGCATTAGATTTAGAAAGTGAAGCAATTATACAGGAAGCATTAGATGTATTAAGTAAAGACAGAACTACACTCATTGTTGCACATAGACTATCAACAATTACACATGCAGATAAAATAATTGTAATGCAAAATGGTGAAATAGTAGAAACAGGAACGCATAAAGAGTTGATTGAAAAACAAGGTGCTTATGAGCATTTATATAGCATACAAAATTTATAGTAAAAAAATGAGCCTGTGGCATAATTCAATGCCTCAGGCTCCAAATATATATTGGCAGTAGTTGACTGGCTAAAAATGCACTTGTAACAATCCTTTTTAATTCTAGTCAACCTTGCCGGAGTGGTCGGGGGTCAGCAAAGAGAATTTCATAAAGAAAATTTTACAAGCTTCGTAACCCCATTTTTTGTTATAAATCAAAATCCTCATCAGCAATATCTATATCAGTGTCATTGCGGTGATAAGTGAAGAAGCTTAATCTTAATCGATCTAGATGTTCTAAATAATAACGATATTCTTCTATTGTAGCAATAATTTGCATGATATTTGAATATGAATATTCTACTTGATAAGGGTTTTGAATTAACTGCTGTTGAAAAGCATCCATTAGGTCTTTCTTTTGAGGATTCATGATTTGATTATCAAAATGTTCCACATTGTAACGAGCTTTTTTCGACAAGCTTTTTAAAATTTGTTCGTGGTAGGCTGTTAATGAATCTAATTCTAATTTAATCTGGAAAATTAAATTGTAATTTAGATTGTGAAGATCATTCTGATATCTAGCCATACGATTTAGTACTTCATAAGCTTGTCTTGTAGTGCCTACAACTTCTTTAAATAAAATTTTCTTTCTATTTTGTTGGAAGGCAGCCTTTCTAGTTAATGCTTTTTCTTCATTATAGTAATTAAAAATCTGTTCAAGTTTTGATATATGTGATTCAATTTGTTCTCCATCTTCTTTTATCTGATGATAATCGGATGCGTCATTTAATACGAGTTTAAACCAAATGAAAATATCAGAAGCAATATTCACTGAGTTGTGATATATCTTAGTTTCAAATTTGGGTGGTAAAAATATTAAGTTAACTACAGAAGCGCTGACAACACCAATCATTACTAGTATAAACCTAAATGCTGCAGTGACATAGAATGACCCAGTATGTTGTCCCATTATAATAAGCGCTGTTACGCCAGCTAATGTAGCAACGTGAGCTAAATTTAATTTATATAAGATAGCAATTAATAGAATGACAGTAACACCCATAATAACGATATTTTTCCCAAATATTGTTACCATTATGACTGCTAATAAAGCACCAATGACATTACCTGTAGCTTGTTCTGAAATAGTTTTAATAGAACGGTAGATATTAGGTTGCATAGCAACAATCGCACTAATTCCTGCTACAGATTTTAAACCGACATTATCAGGTAAGAAAGACGCTATAAACAAAGCAAGAATAATTGCAATACCAGTCTTAAGTATACGAGCTCCTAGCCTCAACTATAACGCTCCTTTAAATATATTTTTATAATAATATTTTAAACTAGTATACACTTGAAGACTGAATAGATACAAGTTTTTGTTTTGATTAAAAAAACCTACAATAAGGGCAACGTTATAATTTACGTTCCTTTATTGTAGGTTATAAATTTGCTATTTCATTTGGCTAAACGCATAATCAGCAGCTTTGAGTGTTTCATCAATGTCTTCTTCAGTATGCTCTGTAGTTAAGAACCATGCTTCAAATTTTGATGGAGCTAAATTAATACCTTGGTTCAACATTAATTTAAAGAACTTAGCAAATGCCTCTCCATCTGAATTCTCAACTTGCTCATAATGTGTGATTTTTTCATCTGTGAAGTAAAGTGTTAAAGAGCCATATACTCTATTAATAGTTGCTGTAATATTATATTTATCAATTAGCTCTAATAGACCATCTTCAAGTCGTTTTCCTAATTGATCTAATCTTTCATAGACACCTTTTTGTTCTAGTACTTCTAGTAATGCGATACCTGCTCTCATAGAAAGTGGATTACCTGCCATCGTTCCAGCTTGGTAAGCCGGACCTAATGGGGCAACGTGTTCCATGATATCTTGTCGGCCACCATAGCCACCAATTGGAAGGCCGCCCCCAATTATTTTTCCGAATGCAGTTAAGTCTGGATATACATTTAATAGATCTTGGGCTGCACCATAATGGAAGCGGAATGCAGTAATAACTTCATCATAAATCACCAACGCACCATAATCGTGAGTAATTTCATTAACTTTTTCTAAGAAACCTGGTTGTGGTTCAACCATACCAAAATTACCAACAATTGGCTCAACTAGCACAGCAGCTACTTCGTCTCCCCAATGCTCCATAGCTTCTTTATATGATTCAATATCATTAAACGGTACTGTAATTACTTCTTTAGCGACACTTTCTGGAACACCTGCAGAGTCAGGAGATCCTAATTGTGATGGACCACTACCAGCAGCTACTAATACTAAATCAGAATGACCGTGATAGGAACCTGCAAATTTAATAATTTTATTTCTCTTTGTATAAGCTCTCGCAACACGAATCGTTGTCATAACTGCTTCAGTTCCAGAGTTTACGAATCGTATTTTTTCTAGTGACGGAATAGCTTCTCGTAATTTTTTACTAAATTCAATTTCTAATTCTGTTGGCGTGCCATAGAGTACACCTTTAGCTGCTTGATCTTGAATAGCTTTAGTTATATGAGGATGAGCATGACCTGTGATAATAGGACCATATGCTTGTAAATAATCAATAAATTTATTGCCATCAACATCATACAAGTATGCGCCGTGTCCTTCGCGCATTACAACAGGAGCACCTCCACCAACCGCTTTATAAGAGCGTGATGGTGAATTAACGCCACCCAAAATATATTCATTTGACAATTGTTGTAGACGTTCACTCTCAGTGAATTTCATCTTATTTCAACCTCTCTTATTTTAATATTATTCCTTACTATCGTATCATATAATTAATATAATTAAGAAATAGGTGATATAATGCTCAAAAAAGGTCAAAAATTTCCAAATTTTAAATTAGAAAATCAGAATGGTGAATGGATTACCAATGAGACAATAAAAGGAAGTAAAACAATTATTTATTTTTATCCACGTGATAACACTCCAACTTGTACAACAGAAGCATGTGACTTTAGAGACAACTTAGAACAATTTAATGGCTTGAATGTTCAAATATATGGAGTCAGTGGTGATACTAAGAAAAAACATCAAAATTTTATTGCAAAACATAATCTTAATTTTGATTTATTAGTTGATGAGGATTTTCAATTATCTAAAGCAATAGGTGTCTATCAATTGAAAAAATCATTTGGTAAAGAATCTATGGGTATTGTTCGCACAACATTTATTATTGATGAGGATGGCGTTATCATCGATGTCATTGAAAAGGTTAAAGTAAAAACACAAATTGAAGAACTAAATCAAATTTTGGGGTGAAATCAATGAAAATAGTTAGTTTAAAGCGATTAGGAGAAATAGAAGCTTCACTTATAAACAACTACCCGGATTTAGAATTTTACTTTTTCAAGAATGCAGTAGATATACCGACAGAACTTAAAGATGAATTAGAGATATTGATTGGCTATGATAGTGGCGTTGATAAGAACTTTATTAATGCCTGTCCAAACTTAAAATGGATCTCCTGGTATGCTACAGGTGTTAATAATCTACCATTAGAAGTTATTAAAGAAAGAAATATTATTTTAACTAATACTAGGGGAATACAGGCTAAACAAGTTTCAGAATTTGTTTTATCCTTCATACTTGATGACTATAAGAAAATGCGTACATCATATGTTAATCAAGTAAATAAAGTTTATGATTCTAAACTAACTGGTAAACGATTGAGCGATGAAAAAGTATTAATACTAGGAACAGGATCGTTAGCTCAACAAACCGTCAAATTACTCAAACCGTTTGAATTGGAAATAATCGGTATAAGTAAATCCGGTCATCATAAAGATGGTTTCGATAATATTTATACAATAGAAGATTTAGAATCACATTTAAATAAAGCTGATATTATTATTAATACATTACCTGAAACTCAAGAAACATATCATTTATTGTCAGAGAGACATTTCAAAATTATGGATGATAAATGTTTATTTATTAATGTAGGTAGAGGAACAATTGTTGAGGAGAAAATACTCATAAAAGTATTAAGTCATAACTTAATTCGCCATGCATATTTAGATGTATTTGAAAATGAACCATTAGATGCAAACAATGAATTATATAAATTAGATAATGTGACGATTACAGCACATATAACAGGAAATGACAAAAATATAAAAAGTGATGCTACAAAACTATTTGAGAGGAATTTGGATGATTTTCTCAATAAAAATGATGTAATTGAGAATAGAGTCGATTTATATAAAGGTTATTAATGGAAATCGTTCGTACTTATTGACATCACACTTTCGAAACGGTTATATTAATATCAAGTAATAATTATTATTAAGTAGAAAGTGGTGAATCAAATGAGTGCAGAATTAGAGTCTATTGATCATGAGTTAGAAGAGTCAATTGCAGCCCTAAGAAGAGCTGGTGTAAGAATCACACCACAACGTCAAGCCATCATTCGTTATCTCATTGCATCTCATTCACATCCAACTGCGGATGAAATTTATCAAGCACTTTCACCTGATTTTCCAAATATTAGTGTTGCGACTATATATAATAATTTAAGAGTGTTTAAAAGTATTGGCATAGTTAAAGAGTTAACATATGGAGATGCATCAAGTCGATTTGATTTTAATACTCATAATCATTATCACGTTATCTGTGAGAAATGTGGCAAGATTGTAGACTTTCATTATCCTCAACTTGATGAAGTTGAACAACTTGCACAGCACATCACAGAGTTCGACGTAACACATCACCGTATGGAAATATATGGTATTTGTAAAGAATGCAAAGATAAAGAAGAATAGTAGAATAGAAGTAAAAGAAGCAATGGTACTAAACCATTGCTTCTTTTATTAAAACTAGCTATAAGCGATAAATAAACACACCTTAAATGATTTATTAAGCGCGAAAATCATATACACTAGTATTTATAATAAATCCATCGACAAAATAATGATAAAAATTATGTAAATTATACTCTTAATTCAAAACAATACATTAGAGGTGAAAATTTAGCCATTATTATGATGCGAAAATGATTGACGTACCTTTGCAAACTTGCTATTATATAAAAGTCGTCAAAAACGAATGTAAACTTTCTTGTTTCAGAAATTAATTTCATTAAATTAATGTTAAGAAAGTGTAATTTTGACTATTGAAAAACTTTGCAAGACAATATAAGATGTTATTTGTTGAAATAATCAATTAAGTTTTGAACAGAAGAATTTTTGAATAAAATAAAATTTAAAAAAGTTCTTGACATAATATAAAGATTATTGATATAATTAATAAATGTAATTGCTTTAAATGAACATTGAAAACTGAATGACAATATGTCAACGTTAATTCCAAAAAAACAGTAACTTAAATGTTACAAACACTATTTAGTATTATGAGCTAATCAAACATCATAAATTTTTATGGAGAGTT
>NZ_JAVSMH010000008.1:0-98140 GCF_033283605.1 Staphylococcus sp. NWU MKU2
TAGTTTATAATACGGATTTAAAATCCAAGGGAGCCTACAGTCTACTTCTCTCTACAACTATAAAAAATAGCTGTGAAGAAATCTATCGTCATAGATTTCTTCACAGCTAATCTTAGTATGTTTAACAACTTATTTGTAAAAATCAAAATAATTCATTTGTATTCTTTTGAAGTTATATAAATGACTATTGTACAATGAGGGTTGATTGCGATTTTTTTAAAAATTCAAACATAAAGCAATCTTAGTTTAGTATGTAAAAGGGAGATACAAATGAGAGTTTATACATCGATTATTTTCTGGATGAGCACAATCGCGTGTTTAAGTGTTGTAATGATACATACAATAACAACGACTTTTTATAAATTCGACATGCCTAATGAAGGCTACTTGTTAAGAATTTTTCAATTGTTATTGCTATACGCGACACCAATGTTTGTTTTTATTTCAGAGTTCTTGTTAGCTAAGCAGTATAAAACGAAAGTGAAAGATGGATTCTTTAAGCAAAAGCTACTAACGTTAGGCATTCCATATGTCATCATTAATTTAGGACTTGCGTATGTGTATGGACATCCTAAGAATTTTGAGGATTATATGGATTCTGTTGTATTTATGATGTTCCATGGTGGGACATTAACTTATTTTATTGTAATTATTTTTCAGTTCTATTTACTACATATAATATTTGCTAAACATTTGGTCAAACTTAATCCAATCAAATTAGTTATCTACTCATTAATAATTACCACTTTATTCTGGGCTATGAGAAACTTCATACCCGCACCAGAATCAATTTATTTTAATTGGTTGTGGCAAAGAGAAGGCTGGATGATATTTATTGGATGGTTGAGTTACTTCCTATTAGGTTTCTATATGGGTTATCATTATGAGAAACTAATGAACCATATTCAAAAATACACAATCCATATTGTGAGCGGAACGATAATTGTTACCATTTTTGTGGTTTGCAATTATCTATTTGGAATTTTAACTTTAGTCGACTCTAAACGTTTTGATACACCTATTTATGTGACACTGGTTATT
The DNA here is from genome assembly GCF_033283605.1 of Staphylococcus sp. NWU MKU2. NCBI lineage: Bacteria > Bacillati > Bacillota > Bacilli > Caryophanales > Staphylococcaceae > Staphylococcus > Staphylococcus sp. NWU MKU2. Next base: position 1,042 of record NZ_JAVSMH010000008.1, read on the forward strand.
TTATTATTCTTTTTAATTGCATCTTATTTCAAATACGTTCCAAGATTTATTATTTTCATTAGTAATTATTCATTTTCAATTTATTTAATTCATTACTTCTTTGTGCATAGATTAGGAGCGCTACACGATCATCCGTTGTTAAACATCCTATTTACGTTTACATTAACTGTGACATTCTCAATATGTATCGCTTATGTAATGAATTTAAGTAAATTTGGTAAGTATATTGTTGGCGGTATAGGGAAAATGAAGTATGAAACGTATTATCAAAGTTATAAACAAAATTTAGTGGATTAAAAGGTGGGAGAAGCATGGCTAAATTAGTTTCAATTATTGTATCTGTTTACAATAAGGAGCAGTTTTTAGAAAAGTGCATAGAGTCTTTAATTGATTTAAAGATGGACAAGAATAATATTGAAGCGATATTTGTAGATGATTGTTCAACTGATGAGTCGGTTAACATTATCAAGCATTATGAAAAGGACTATGACTTTATAAAATTAATTCAATTACCTGAAAATACAGGTAGTCCTTCTGAACCAAGAAACATTGGAATGAGACAGGCACAAGGTAAATATATTACGTTACTTGATGCGGATGATTGGTTAGATAAGGAAGGGTTCCCTCAAGTAATTGAGAAAGTGAATGCAGATGATGCCGACCTTGGTTTTGGACAAAGTTATAAACATAAGTCTAAAAACGTGAAGTATCATGCTAAGTTTACTTCTTATAAAGAAGCATCACATTTAAAACCACAAGATATTAGTAAGATTTTTAGAGCAGTAGGACCACCAGGAAAGGTATTTAAACGAAGTCTAGTCATGGATAATCATATTGAATTTGAACATATGAAATATGGCGAGGATAAGTTGTTTTTCTTTCAACTATTTGGAAAAGTGGACGATATCACAATGTCCACAATACCTATGTATCACGTAAATCGTTACGATGAAAACAAATCGCTAGTTCAGCAAACATCTATGTTAGAAAAAGCAAACTCAAATTTAGAAGTTCTGGATAGAACCTGTGATATGGATATGTCTTCAGAATTAAAGCATATGGCTTTAGCTAGAATAGTTGAAGTAGACTTTATTTCGAGATTCCTTCGTACGAAGACATTTATTAAATCTGCAGATAAAGAGAAATTTTATGCAGTAATTGAAAAGGTTGAACAAAAAATAAAAGAGCAAGGTATTGATATCAATACATTGATTACGAATCCAGTATTCAAGCAAATCTACACGTTATATCATCATGCAGATGAATCAGTATTTGTTAATTTTACAAAGGATGTCGTTAATGACCAATGGCGCTATATTATTCAAGATGGCATTGTCTTTAGAGATTTCGTTCATCAATATGACATGATTAAACCTACTGTTGTTGATTGCTACCCAGTTTACGAAGGTACGCAAATGATGGGAGAAAACAAATACGAAGTCATTCGTGTCATGAAACCAGACGATATAAGCATTCAATCAGTGAGTCTCATTGAAATCAACAATGCAGCGAATGAATATGAAGTGACGTATAAATATAGTGACGATAGAATTTATGTTCCACATGAGGAATTTGAAAAGTTAAATAAAGATATCAATATTAATTTTAATGTGAATTATGGTGAGTCAGGACGCTCATTGGTGTATGCTTCATACCCAAGTTTCAACGATGTATTTAAAATGAAACGCCAAAATTTCAAAGTTGAATTTGTGCATAAAAAGAATGAGAATAAAACACAGCAAATAACAAACCGTAAAAGTGAATATTTCACGAGAATAACGAATCCGATGATGACACTGAAAAAAATTAAAATATACAAAGATGTATCATTTAAAGAAGAAGTAGGTAGTCTAGAAGCGGGTACTAGAGTTGAAGCGTCAGATATTCAATATACATCGAAAGGCACACCTCGTCTGATATTAAAGAATGGTAGTATAATCACAGCGAATAAGGATTTTATAACCTTAATCAACACATCAGGATTAAACAAGTATATTACTGAGGTGCCTAAGAAAGTTAAAGTTATAAAAGCGTGTAAACTCTATGATTCACGTGAGTTTAAAGACAATACAGTACGTAAACTTAAAAAAGGTGATGTATTACCTATCAGAGACATCATTTATACGACTAACTCAACACCACGCTTAGTAACACAAGAAGGTTTATTCCTAACAGCAAATAAAGATTTTATTGAGATAATTAAGTAATGAAACTAAAGAAGCCAGTAAATGAAGTTGTTAAAACTCATTTACTGGCCATTTTAATAGGAGGATGATTTCCATGGACTTACTACATGAATGACTACATTCTATTCCATGCTGCCATGGATTGTTTTAATATTATGCTTCATCATTTTATAATATGAATCTCCTTTCGATCCTTTTTCTCCAATTGAATCTGTAAATACTTCTCCGTAAATACTTTTACCTGTTTCCTCAGATAGGCTATTCATAGATTTTTTATCAACACTTGTTTCAACTAATAAATGTTTGATGTGATTGTCTTTAACAAACTTGATAGCTTGTTTCATTTGTGATGGTGTACCTTGTTTTTCAGTATTAATCTCCCAAATATACCCTGGTTTAATATCGAAGGCTTTTGAGAAGTATTTGAAAGCACCCTCACTTGTAATCATGGCACGTTCTTGTTTCGGAATATCATTGAATTTATCTTTACTGTCTTTATTTAACTTTTCAAGTTGAGCAAGATAAGCATCACCTTGTTTGTGATAATCAGCTTTATGTGATGAATCTGCTTTAACGAGTTGTTCTTGAATATTCTTAACATATTGAATACCATTATCCAGACTTAACCACGCATGTGGATCAATCTTATCTTTATTACCAGTTTCCCCGTTTAAATAAATTGGCTTAACTCCTTTAGACACCGCGAAGACTGACTTGTCATCAGTAGATTTACCCGCTTGTTCTAAAGCCTTCTCAAACCAACCGTTACCAGATTCTAAATTGAAACCATTGTAGAAGATAACATCTGCGTCAGTAAGTTGTTTAATATCTTTCGGTTTAACTTCATATTCATGCGGGTCTTGTCCGACAGGCACAATGCTATGAACGTCAACCTTGTCTCCACCAACCTGTTTAACCATGTCATAAATAATAGAATTAGTTGTTACGACCTTTAATTTGTCATGACCTTTAGAGTGTTGATCACTTGAATTTGAACCACAAGCTGCGAGTACTAAGATTAATGCGATAAGTAATGGAATAAATTTTTTCATGTTGTTTGTACACCTCTATACTTTGTTTTTATTTTTGAAAAGAGAAGAGTCAAGATATAAATACTAAATGTTGCAATAACAATCGTTGCACCACTCGGTAGATTGTAAATAAAGCTAAAGTATAATCCTATGATAGAGCTTACTATGCCTATTAAACTTGCTACGATCATCATTGAATATAGATTCTTTGTGATTAAAAAGGCAGTCGACGCCGATGTAACAAGTAATGCAACGACTAAGATAATGCCGACAGTTTGAATACTCGCGACGGTTACTAAGGCGAGTAACAGCATTACAAAATAATGAATCATTGTTGTATTCAATCCGCTCACACGACTGAATGTCGCATCAAAAGTTGAAATCATTAATGGACGATAAAGTATGACAATGAGTAGTATCACAATGACGCCAATAATGATGGTTGTCCAAAATGTTTTTCGGGTAATAGCGAGTAAATTTCCAAATAAAATATGATGCAAATCCGTCGTACTATTAATAAGACTAATAATGATGACACCCGTTGCGAGAAACGCAGTGAAACTAATACCAATAGCTGCATCAGGTTTCGTTTTACTATTATTTGAAATGTAGCCAATTAATAAACTTGCGATCATGCCAGTGACTAATGCGCCGATGAACATTGGAATATTGAATAAGAATGACAACGCCACACCAGGTAAAACAGCATGACTCATCGCATCTCCCATCAACGACAATCCACGGAGGATAATCAAACTTCCTACAGTTCCACACACAATACCTACGACAATAGATGTAATTAAAGCTCGATTTAAAAATTGATAATCGAATAAATGTTGAATGAAATCAGTCATTAGATATGTCACTCCCTTCTTTAAGAGTAGAAGTCACATTAAATAGAAATGTCCGGTTTAAATATTGTGGCTGCATCCCTTGATGACTAGGACCGAAAAATCTAACTGTATGATTAAGTAAAAGAATTCGATCAAAATATTGTTCAGCTTTCGACAAATCATGATGCACAATGAGAATAAGTTTGCCCTGGTTTTTTAAATGTTGAAGCTTTTCCATAATGAGTTGTTCACTATTAAAGTCAATGCCCACAAATGGTTCGTCCAATAGATAGACGGTACTATCAGACATCAAAGCTCGTGCCACAAGTACACGTTGCAGCTGCCCACCACTAAGCTCAGAAATTTGTTTGTATTGTAATGATTCCAAGTCTAAGTCTCTTAATAATTTATGAAACTTCATTTTTGACGCGTGATCGACGCGTCTGAACCAGCCGATGGTTTGGTAACAACCAGACAAGATGACTTTTTCAACATTGATTGGAAAGTCCAAATCTAATTGTGCTTTTTGAGGAATATATGTAATATATTGCAATTGTTTATGTATGGATTTGCCATATAAATTCATCTCGCCACTCGCGTTAAACGATCCAATTAAACTTTTTAATAAAGAGGATTTACCAGCACCGTTAGGCCCCATAATACCAATAATTTCTCCAGAAATTGGAATCTTTAAAGTAATATCTTTAAGCACATGTTTATGATTTAAATGCAAATTCATGTTGCTAATGTCTATCAATCAATTACCTCCTAAATAAAAGTTTAGGTTAACCTAATTTATTTTATAATAAACACCGAAAACAGTTTGTGTCAAGTCGAGATAGTCAATAAAAATGTGGTAATAGTATAAATTTGTTTCCGAAAGTAAGGTCTAAAGTGGGCGTTAATTATTGATATTGCTGTATTTAATGAAACGTGGCTCGATTGACAATTAAATAATTAAATGTAAAATATAAAACGTAATTATTACGATTTATAAAAAGAAAGGTATGATTTTATGGGCAAGATACCTGTAACGGTATTGAGTGGTTACCTTGGATCAGGTAAAACAACATTACTTAACCACATTTTAAATAATCGGGAAGGTCGTCGAATTGCGGTTATTGTTAATGATATGAGCGAGGTCAATATTGATAAAGACTTAGTTGCAGATGGGGGTGGACTATCAAGAACGGATGAAAAACTAGTAGAACTGTCAAATGGTTGTATTTGCTGTACGTTAAGGGACGATTTATTACAAGAAGTTGAGCGCTTAGTAGAAAAGGGAAATATTGATTATATCGTGATTGAATCTACAGGTATATCTGAACCGGTACCTGTTGCTCAAACATTCTCTTATATTGACGAAGCATTAGGTATCGATTTAACGTCAATCTGTAAACTCGATACGATGGTAACTGTTGTGGATGCTAATCGATTTATTAACGACATTAATTCCGAAGATTTACTTGTGGATCGTGATCAAGGTGCAGATCAAACAGATGAGCGCTCAATTGCGGATTTACTTATTGATCAAGTGGAATTCTGTGATGTTTTAGTGCTAAATAAGACAGATTTAGTAACCGAAGCAGAATTAACAAAATTAGAAAATATCTTAAGAAAGTTACAACCAGATGCACATCTAATTAAAACAACAAATGCCGAAGTTGATATTAACGACGTATTAGATACAGGTCGCTTTGACTTTGAACAAGCGAGTAACTCTGCAGGATGGATAAAAGAATTAACTGAAGGTGGTCACGCGGAACATACACCTGAAACAGAAGAGTATGGGATCGGTTCTTTCGTTTATTCAAGACGATTACCGTTTCACGCGAAACGTTTCAACGATTGGTTAGAACAAATGCCTAATAATATTGTTCGTGCTAAAGGTATCGTCTGGTTGGCACAATATAATCAAGTTGCATGTCTACTATCACAAGCAGGTTCATCTTGTAATATTAGTCCGGTAACCTATTGGGTGGCTGCGATGTCCAAAGAACAACGAGAACAAATTTTAAATCAGCGACCTGATGTTGCGCAAAGTTGGGACATAGAATATGGTGACAGAAATACACAATTTGTGATTATAGGTACTGAATTAGATCAAGAAAAAATTGTGAAAGAATTAGACCAGTGCTTAGTCAATGGTGATGAAATTGATAGCGATTGGAAACAATTAGAAGATCCATATCATTGGCAAATTCGAAAAGCTTAAACTCACGACATAGTAAAGCAATAATTTTTTAAAAGTAAGACTTAAGATGGCTTTAACACCTTGCACATTGCGTTAAAGTAAGTTAACGCTCTGTGGCGAGGTGTCTTTTTTATGAAAGAACAACTCAAATGGTTGATGATTTAAATTTATTGAATATTTTGAACAAATCGACACTAAATTTATGTATAATAGCTAGTAAACATATAATAGGAGAGATATGACACATGATGAAACAAAAACTTTCAATCAAAGAAAATATATTTATTGGTTCGATGTTGTTTGGCTTATTCTTTGGTGCAGGAAATTTAATCTTTCCTATTCATCTTGGACAAACAGCAGGTTCAAATGTTTGGCTTGCGAATTTAGGTTTTCTAATTACAGCCATTGGACTACCTTTTCTAGGTATAGTAGCGATTGGTATCTCTAAAACAAATGGCGTCTTCGATATTTCATCTCGAGTGAGTAAAGGCTATGCGTACGCATTTACGATTGCCTTATATTTGGTCATTGGACCATTCTTTGCTTTACCAAGGCTTGCAACAACATCGTATGAAATTGCATTTTCACCATTTATTTCGGCAGGTACTGGAAAAGTTGTATTACCGATATTTAGTATTTTATTCTTTCTTATAGCATGGTTTTTCTCAAGAAAGCCATCTAAAATTTTAGATTACATAGGTAAATTCTTAAATCCAGTATTTTTAGTATTACTAGGTATCGTAGTTGTCTTAGCATTTATTAAACCAATGGGCGGTATTAGTCATGCCCCAGTAAGTGCAAATTATAGTGATAGTGTCTTATTGAAAGGGTTTATAGACGGTTATAATACGCTAGATGCACTTGCATCACTCGCTTTCGGTATTATCATTGTGACAACAATTAAGAAATTAGGTATTACTAATCCAAATGGGATCGCTAAAGAAACTTTCAAGTCAGGTTTTATAAGTATCGTAGGAATGGGCATTATTTATACGTTACTCGCTTTAATGGGTACAATGAGTTTAGGTCATTTTAAAGTGAGTGAAAATGGTGGTATCGCACTGGCTCAAATTGCGCAGCACTATCTTGGAGATTACGGTATTATCATTTTATCTCTAATTATTATTGTCGCATGTTTGAAGACGGCAATTGGTTTAATTACTGCATTTTCAGAGACATTTACAGAACTATTCCCGAAAATGAATTACCTTTGGTTAGCAACAGGTGTAGCATTACTCGCTTGTATCTTCGCTAATGTCGGGTTAACTAAAATTATTATGTATTCAACGCCAGTATTGATGTTTATCTATCCGCTAGCGATTACACTGATTTTATTAACGCTTGTCAGTCCATTATTTAATCATTCGACAATTGTTTATAAATTTACAACGTTCTTTACAATGTTTGCAGCGTTCTTTGATGGTGTAAACGCAAGCCCAGAATTCTTTGCAAAGACATCATTTGCACAAGCATTAATAAGTTTCGCTGAACGTTATTTACCGTTCTTCACAATTGGAATGGGTTGGATTGTTCCGGCAATCATAGGATTTGTAATAGGACTTATCGTTTATTTAATTCGTTCTCGTAGACAAACTCAAACACAATAAATATTAAATAATAACATGTAAGCCTGGGACATAAATCAATGTCTCAGGCTAAAAATATATATTGGCAGTCGTTGACTGAATTAAAATGCACTTGTAACAAGCATCTTTTTAATTCTAGTCAACCTTCCCCATAGCTTATTTTTTTGCATTCAATCATAACTTTTAAAATTCTTATTGTGTAATTGTACATAGTGTAGTACTATTTAAAACGTAATTATTACGATTTAAAACGAGCGAGGAGAATTAGATGACTAAGAGTTATGATGTTTGGTGGCAAAAAGGCCAAGAATCAGATGATGATATGGCGCGTGACCATCAAGAAGCTTGGGAGAGAACTATAGAAATGCTTGATACATCGGATATCAAAGGGAAGACAATTTTAGATGTGGGATGTAATCAAGGTGGCTTTTTAAGAAAATTATATGACACAACGCCATTTAAAGAAGGTGTCGGCATCGATTTAGCACGTTTATCTTTAGAAAAGGCAGAAACTTTAAAAGGCGAACGTCCACTTACATATTATTTAACCGATAAACCACAAGAGACAAATAGAACATTTGATACTGCTGTAAGTACATCTGTCCTGTACTTAATCGAAGACATTCCACAACATGCACAAGATTTAAAAGAAGTGTTGAAACCGGGAGGCGTTTACTATGCTTCATTCGCCGATTTAACCAATAATCCTAGTCGTCAATTTATGGATGACACGATTAATCAATACGGCGCAACACCTTCTCAGAACCATTCTTTAAAACATATCGTTGATAGTTTTGTTGATGCAGGGTTTGAAGTTGCAGTAATGAAAGAACCTGTGCCTGACGTGATTGATTTAACACATTATAGTGATTTTTATCTATCACCAAATGATTATCTACAAACACTTTATGAGGAATCATTTTTAATTAAAGCAAGCGTGAAAGAAGGTATCGGGAAATGAAAAAACGTGTATTAATTACAATGGCAGCAAGCGCAACGCTCTTATTAGCAGGTTGTGGGAATGACCAAAAAGAAGATAAAAATATCACAGTATCGCTACCTACTGAAGCGAAAGCAGATAAACTTGACGCACAAGGTTATGACGCCGCAATGCCAGTCTATAGTGCAATATATGATGCATTAGTTAAATATGATAAAGACAAAGGTGTGAAAGCTGGTTTAGCAGAAAAATGGAATGTTGATGACTCAGGAAAAGTTTATGAATTCCATTTGAAAAAGAACGTTAAATTCTCAGATGGCTCGGCTTTAGATGCTAAAGCAGTGAAATTCTCGATTGAGCGTGCGAAAGCGATGAACAAAGATACGACTGTAGAAACGTTAAAAAAATTGGATAAGGTCGTTGTTAAAAATGATCATGTTGTCCAAATTAGATTGAAGTCACCATCAAATCAAGTGTTGAATGAATTAACACAAGTGAGACCATTACGTATTATGAGTCCACATTCCGTTGAAAATGGTAAAGTAAATGGCAAATTTGAAAAAGCGATTGGAACAGGTGCCTTTGTCGTTGATAAAACTGGCAAAGAAAAAACGACGATGAAGCCAAATAAGTATTTCAACGACAGCCATCCAGTTAACTATAATCTTGCGTTCCAAACAATTGAAGATGGAGATTCAAGAAACTCAGCAGTTCAAAGTGGTTCTGTAGATATTTCTGGTGGCGCTTTAGGAATGCTGTCAGATCAGCAAATTAAGCAAGACAAGAAAAATAAAAACTTAACTGTTGAAGATAAACCAAGTACAGTAAGTCATTTCATGGCATTTAATCCGGATAATGATGTATTAAAACAACGTACAATCCGTGAAGCCATTAGTAAGAGCATCGATACAAAAGATATTGCGGGTAAATCTGTAAATGGTTTATTCCAGAAGAACGTAGAATTTGTAAACAAAGATAATCAACAGGCACATGACTATGATGTAAAAGAGGCTGAGAAATTACTTAAAGAAGAAGGTTATCACAAGAACAGGGACGGCATTTTTGAAAAAGACGGTAAATCATTAACATTTAATTTGGTTATTCAAACTGCAGAATTCTCAAGTTGGAAAGATAAAGCAGAAAAAGTGCAACGTCAACTTAAAAAAGCTGGCATTAAGTTAAATGTGAAAACGTTAGATTCACAATCATACTATGATACGTTATGGACGAAAAAAGATTATGACCTCATCTTCTATAGAACGTATTCAGATGCCTTAATGCCATATAATTTCATGAGTTCAGTATTTAAAAATAATGATGGCAAGTCAGGTGTATTAGCTAATGATAAAACATTGACTCAGCAACTAGATGATTTCCCAACAACTGTATCTAAAAAAGAACAACAGCGTTCATTTGATGAAATATTTAAACACTTTAATCAACAATATTATGGTGTGCCTATTGCTTATCCAAATGAAACCTTTGTCGTTAGTGATAAAGTGAAGCAATTCAAATTCTCTGGACTTACTGATGCTCCTATTGATTATAAAGCGTTGAAAGTTAATGAGTAACAATGCTTAAACGAACAATTAAATTAATACTTTACTTAATCGTGAGTTCGTTTATTATATTCGTTTTAGTCGAGAAGACATCAGGTAATCCAGCGATACTATACTTACAACGTCATGGTTATACGTCGATTACCCAGGAATATATTGAAGCAGCACAACATAAACTTGGTTTGGGCCAGCATTTTTTATTAAGATATATCGATTGGGTTGGACATGCACTTACTGGTAACTTGGGATACAGTTTTAGTACAAATGAGCCAGTAACAACTATGATTATGGAGGCCATCATTCCAACATTAATATTAATCGTTGTTTCAAGTTGTATCATGTTGCCATTTGGTTATATGGTTGGTTATTTTATTGGAACGCGCCCACATACTCGATACGCGAATGGTATTCGTGGATTCGCTCAAGTGATGACTTCTATGCCGGAATATTGGTTAGCCATTTTGTTTATATATTATTTAGGAGTACGTTGGCAGTTGCTACCTTTTGTAGGTAGCGATTCCTGGCAACATTTCGTGCTACCCATCTTCACCATTGTTGTTATAGAAGGATGTCATATCTTATTGATGACATCGCACCTTATTGCGCAAACATTAGATAACGATGCGTATCAACTTGCTCAGTTAAGACATTATTCATTAAAGGCGCGTATCATTGTCCAGATTAAAGAGATATTTGCACCACTCATGACCATTTCAATTAACAGTGTGATTCATTTAATAGGAAAAGTAGTCATACTTGAAGTAATCTTCAGCATGTCTGGTATAGGGAAATTATTAATTAATGCTATCAATCAACGAGATTATCCACTTATTCAAGGCATTGTGGTCTTTATCATCGTCTTAATTATGTTCATTAATTATTTAGGCGACATTATCATTTTAAACAATGAACCTAGACTTCGACGACGACATACCAAACGCCAAGCCCATGAGAAAAGAGGTGTGTCGTGATGAAAAAATATCAAACTTACATCTCCATAAGTACAATATTAAGTGTGATGTTTGTACTAATTGTATATTGCTTTATGCAAGACACACAAAACTTGGACCCACTTCAATCACCTAATAGCCAACATTGGTTAGGCACGGATCAATTAGGCAGAGATTTCTTAGTCAGAATGATTGTAGGTAGCCTAGTCACATTAAGTTTAACTAGCGTGGTAATTCTGTTAAGTGTTTGCATTGGACTGGTCTTTGGGTTAATTGCAGGTATAGAAAGAAAATGGTTAGACCAAATCATCATGTTTATTGCTGATATGCTATTGGCAATTCCTTCGTTTATTATTGCATTAGTCATCTTAAGCTTAGTAAGTAATTCAATGCTAGGTTTGATACTAGCTTTAACGATTGGATGGATAGGCCGTTATTTACGTTATTTCAGAAATTTAACACGAGATATTCAAAAACGTCCCTTTGTCAGTTATGCAAGACTAAGTGGTAACTCAACGTTTAAAACGACAGTGGCGCACGTGATTCCGCATTTACTAAGTAATATATTTGCTTTGGTCACGGCTGACTTTGGCAAAATGATGCTAAGTATATCTGGACTTGCCTTTTTAGGCCTGGGTATTAAACCACCGACGCCTGAGTTAGGAACCATTCTCTTTGACGGGAAAAGTTATTTCAATGGTGCACCTTGGCTCTTCTTCTTCCCTGGTGTACTGTTAGGAGGTTTCGCCTTATTATGTCAAATGATCAACAAAAAAATAACACAATGACGCCTGTAGTTAAAGTCAATCAATTATCCATCTTAGATCATAATCGGTCATTGTTAAACGATGTGAATTTGACAATAACTAAAGGTGCATTTCATTGCATTATAGGTGAGAGTGGTAGTGGGAAGTCATTATTGACGAGAACTATTCTTGGAATGAAGCCATCACAACTAAGCTATCAAGGAGCTATCAGGATTGATTTGAATAAGGCGGATGCCGTTTTTCAAGATGTTCAAAGTAATATGTTTCAAAACGTGACCTTGGCTAAACATTTCCAATATATTTATGAAGCTAACCATTCACAACTATCTAAACAAGATATCAAGAAAGACGTCTTAGATAAAATGCAATTACTCGGTTTAAATCAAGGTGAACAATTACTTAAACGATATCCCTTTGAACTTAGTGGAGGTATGGCACAACGTGTAGCCTTTATAATGTCATTAATTAGACGTCCGGACTACTTATTTTTAGATGAACCGACGAGTGCGCTAGATCAAGAGAATGTTAAAAAGTTTATGCACTATTTGATTAAGGCACAGGAACATTATCAAATGACAATTATCTTTATTACACATGATATTAACTTAGTTAAGGATTATGCCACTCATATTAGTATTATGCAGCAAGGTCAATTGATTGAGAGTGGTGAGGCATCATCCATTTTAGCTAACCCCACACATAGCTATACGAAAAATTTAATTGCTATCGCACATCGGAGACAGGCCTATGCTTAAAATTGAAAGATTAACTAAATACATTAATGGGAAACTTATCTTCAAAGATATATCATGTGCAATTAATGACCAACATTTACTTATAAGTGGTGAAAGTGGCTGTGGTAAGTCTACGTTAGCCAAGATTATCGCCGGATTAGATATGAATTATCAAGGTGACTTATACTTTAATGGCCAATTGCGTAAGTCATATACGGCAAAAGAATGGATGAAACACATCCAATATGTTCCTCAGTATCAACGTGACACATTAAATCAGCGTAAAACCGTATTATCTACGTTATTAGAACCACTTAAGAATTACAAATTTGATAAGCAAAGTTACACATCAAGAATAGAAGCGGTACTTAGACAATGTAAGTTACCACAAAGCATACTCAATCAAAGCATTTCAACGCTAAGTGGTGGGCAATTTCAACGTGTCTGGATAGCGAAGGCACTAATTCTAGAACCAGAGATATTGATATTAGATGAAGCAACGACAAACTTAGATGTGATTAACGAGGAAGAAATACTTCAAATGTTAATCGCATTAAAGCAAACGCAATTAATCATTATTTCACATGATGCGTACGTCTTGAGTCGCTTTAAAGGCGTTCAGTTACAACTCAAACAATTGAATAATTAGAGTCAAACCTCCTGATAAGGTATATACTTAATGGTACATACTGGACGGGAGGTTTTTTATGATACCTAAACAAGCTTATAAACAATTGGTATTAAGCATGCTAGCATTAATGATTGCAATGTCAATTAGCCGTTTTGCATATACGCCGATTTTGCCATTTATGCAACAAGATACCTCGATGAATAACCAGAATGCAGGTCTGTTAGCGACATTCAATTATTTAGGTTATCTAATCGGTGCTATCATACCTATGTTTATTACGATAAAATCTAAAGTCTTTGATTTAAAGTTGTATGTCATGATTAATGTAATTTCTGTTATTTTAATGGGATTTTCAGAGCACTTTCTTATCTGGTCAGTACTGCGAATAATTGCCGGGATAACGAGTGGTACGATCTTTGTTTTAGCATCTAACGTGGCGTTAGAAGCATTAAGAATGGCTAATAAACAAAGTATTTCGGGAATTTTATATAGTGCAGTAGGAATAGTGATATTTTCTAGTAGTATTTTTATCTTTCTTTATACACAAGGTCAGACTTGGAAAGCAACATGGATTATATTAGGTGTTGTGGCTTTAATGGCAGGTATCATTATACTAACCAGCATGAAAGACAACCCTTCAATCTCTATACATACAACGTCATCAAATCAGAATCAAGGAAAGGCATTAAATCGTGCATTTATTATTCCATTCTCGATTGCCTATTTTTTTGAGGGAGCAGGCTATATTGTTACAGGAACATTTTTAGTCGCACTTATTAAGACTATACCTGCATACGCAGATTACGCTGCATTAAGTTGGATGTTTGTAGGACTAGGCGCTATGCCGGCCACGTTAATTTGGTCATTATTTGCTGAAAAGTTTGGGTACAAAAAGGCGATATATAGTGCATTAATATTACAAATTATTAGTGTAGGATTGCCTATCTTTTCACATCATATGCTAGGATTAATCATTGCTTCGATGCTATTTGGTGCAACCTTCTTAGGTTTAACAACATTATTTATGTCGAAAAGCCAAGAACTTATGTATCATACAAATCAAAAGTTAAATCTTGTATCGTTATTAACAGTCATTTATAGTGTCGGACAAATGATAGCGCCAATGATTGCGGGAGTACTCATCGGAGACTCAAATAATTATCAGTTGGCGTTAACCTTCGCAATGATATTACTTATACTAGGTTTCATATTTAGTGTAATAAGCTATAGATTTAATGCATATAAATAAGAACATGTGGAAATACATGGTTTGGTTAAGAATTTTTTAAATCGTAAGCAATATAGAAGTTTGGAAGTCATAAAAATAGGGCATATTTTACTAATTAAACCTTTCATGAAAAATGAAACGGCATGAGGTTTTTAATTTATAGGGGGATTGTCACATGAATATTTATAAATTACGTTATCAACATTATAAAGATATTGTTGATGATAATATCTTAACAGTATTTGTATTGGCTAAAAATGAAGAAGAAGTTGAACAATTCGCGAAAAAAGTAAGTTATGCAGTTGAGAGTATTACACAAATCTCTCAAGAAGAATACGAAAAAGAAAAAGCTAAAGATGAACATTTCGGTCTTGAGCATGCTGAAAATTATTTAGATTAATATGAATTATCGGTCGGGGAGTGGGTCAGAAATAATATTTTCCAATATTAATTTCGTTGTACCCCAGCTTGCTTAGCTTGTAGAATTCCTTCAGGAAATTCTCTTTGCTGGGGCCCCGAACCCCAGCTTGCTTAGCTTGTAGAATTTCTTCAGGAAATTCTCTTTGCTAGGTCCCCAAACCCCAGCTTGCCTAGCTTGTAGAATTCCTTCAGGAAATTCTCTTTGCTGGGGGGCCTCGCTCACCAGTCAACTACTGCTAATATATATTTGTAGAGGCTGGAACATTAAGTTCTTGAATAATTATAAAAAGAGCCTGGGACATAAATAATATGATGATGCTATTTTGCAAATTCGCAGTAGCTGACTGAACTGAAAATGCGCTTAAATCAAGCTTTTTTCAGTTCTAGTCATCCTTGCGGGGGTGGGACGACGAATTTAAAAAGAATTCTGTCCCACTCCCTTATTTACTGGCTATTTATCTGGGAAATATATCCCAGCCTCCCTTCTTTTTTGTAATATGAATAAAAAGAGATTATATTCAATGTAATTGACTAAAGGAGATATGTAATATGAATAAAAAAGACAATTTAGAACATGCAATTGTACTTGGCGGTGGTGGTTCGCTAGCCATAGGTTGGGAGTTAGGCTATCTGTTAACATTATCTAATCAAGGTATAGATGTCCGTCATGCAGATTTAATGATAGGTACATCGGGTGGCGCGCAAGCTGCTACAGGTTTAACATCTGACAAGAGTTTTGATGTCATTTATGATGAGCAAATTGCACCTAAATCAAATGAAATGCCGCCAGTTAAAGATATGTCAGGGATTTTTGAAAGATATGCTCAAATACAAGAGCACTCGAATTCACCTAAAGAATGGATTGAGAATTATAGTATCTACGCACTAGAAGATCATAAATTTAATGAGAGCGTACATATTACTCGCTTAGAGCATAGAATTAAAGGTACTGAATGGCCATCTAATTTGATGATTACTGCTATTAATGCGCGTAAGTCAGAGCGTGTCGCATTAACGTCTGATAGTCAAGTGAATTTACACAGAGCTATGGCTTCAAGTGGTTCGTTACCAGGTGTTTGGCCGGCTACGACGATTGATGGTGTCAAACATTTTGATGGTGGATGTCATTCCATGGAGAATGCAGATTTAGCTAAAGGTGCTAAGAAAGTACTTATCTTTGCGACGAATCTACCTGTTTCAACACCATATAAATTAGAAGATGCCATTAAAGAACTCGAAGAAAGTGGCGCTAAAGTCAAATTAATTACACCTAGTAAAGCAGTATTTGATAAATTAAATGAACTAGGCGGTAATACAGTAGATCCATCAATTCGACCTGACATTTTCAAAGCTGGAGAAGCTCAGGCACTTGAAGATGTAGAGATAATTAGAAACTTTTGGAATGAATAAAAGTGACTTTTAAGTTTAGATCAAAGTGACATTGTTATTGAATATTGACTATAAAAAGGAGACTTGGACTATGAATTTAATAAAATTCTGTCCATCTCCTTTTTTCCATTTAAATTGACTTTGTTTGGCGTTGAGTCATCCATAACACAATGAAGCCGATAATCATATAAATAACAATTAGCCACATCACAACGTGATAATAATGAATAATATGCGTTATATTTGATGTGAAAAAGACGATAATTGATAAGCCGATTGGGCCACCTAATTGGTGCATGGTATTAGTCATTCCACTTGCAGCACCTGATAAACTAGCATCTACTTCATGAATGCCGGCACTTGTAATAGGAGCCAGTAACCAACCTTGACCAAGACCTACGAGTAACATCGGAATACCTATCGCAAGCCAATATCCATGTAATGGATTCAAACTAGCTGTAATAATTAATCCTAAAGTCAGTATAATTTGACCGAGTAATAGCACATTTGTATTGCCTAATTTTTCAGTAAAGTAAGGAAGATACAATGCCGCAACAAAATTAACAATGGTTAAAGGTAAGAAAGCCATACCAGCTTGTAACGGTGTATAATGATATAAATGTTGCATCATTTGTGGCAAGATAAACCAATAAGATAACATTGCCATCATAAATATAAAACGACCGACATAAGCGCCTGTGCGCACCTTATTCTTAAATAATGACATTGGCATTAATGCAAATGGTAATTTGCGTTCAAATATTACGAATATAATTAATAAAATGAACCCAATAATGACTGCAATGATAGATTCATTTGTCATGCCATATACAAGTGTCATTATCGCAATAACTGAAAGTATTGCACCAATAAAGTCAATTCGTACACGATGAACCTTAGTAGATTTTACAAAAAGCAACGTTAAGATAATTAAAATAATAGTGAAAGGAACATTAATCAGGAAGCCAGATCGCCAACTGATTGTACTTGTTAACCAACCACCGAGAAGTAAACCAATGCTTGAACCAATACCAGCAGTGGCGCCGTAGTAACTAATGGCTTTACTTCTTTCCTTACCTTCGAAATGGTCCATAAGTAAAGCGAGTGTTGTAGGTGCAATAATCGCCGAACCAATACCTTGTATTGCTCTAAAAGTAATAATTTGTATACTATTTTGTGCAAGCCCGATACATAAACTTGATATCCCAAATAACACTAAACCACTTAAAAATATACGTTTACGCCCTAATAAATCACCTAGTCTACCTGCTAACAATAAGAAACCACCGAATGTAATTGTATAAGCATTTGATACCCAAGATAAGGACGCTTTATCCATATGTAGGCTTTGAGCGATCT
Source organism: Staphylococcus sp. NWU MKU2 (assembly GCF_033283605.1). Taxonomy (NCBI): domain Bacteria; kingdom Bacillati; phylum Bacillota; class Bacilli; order Caryophanales; family Staphylococcaceae; genus Staphylococcus; species Staphylococcus sp. NWU MKU2. Next base: position 18,849 of record NZ_JAVSMH010000008.1, read on the forward strand.
TGACAGTACTTGTAAATATAATTGAGTTATCCATTAATATTAAAAAATAACTAAATAAAATGATGAAGAGTATAATTTGATTTGTCTTTTTAAACATATTGACACGTCCCTTTAGAAGAATAGTAATAGTCTAAACTATGGAGTGAACTCCATAGCAAGTATTAATTTTTAAAAATTTCCAATGACTAAAATTTTTAAATTATGGTATAACTTAGGGAACGATAAGGAGTGAATGTGCTATGAATACGAAAGAAGTTGTAGAATTTATGGGATTATCTCAAGATACATTGAGATATTATGAGAAAGTAGGCGCTATACCACCAGTTGAACGAAATCAAAATGGCTATCGTGATTATAGAACAAACGACTTGAACTGGATATATTTAGTAAAAAACTTACGTCTTGCTGGTGTGAAAATTGAATTGCTTATAGAGTTTTGTAAACTAGGGCAATTACCTTCAAATGAAGACACGCAGCAACGTCAAAAAGAGATACTTAATGAACAATTAAGTGAACTAGATGCCAAATTAGAAGTAATGCACAAAGCTAGAAATTTATTGAAATATAAGATAGATACCTATGATAGTCATTTAGCTCAATTTAATGCAGGTGAACTATCAAAGGATAATGTGGATAAACTGTGGGAAAAACCTGAAATAGTGAATAGATAAATTAAGGAGGAAGAAATCATGTCTAATCATTTCGATCATATCCAACCACCCAATCAATTCAAATATAGAGAGGGCCGAACTGTTTTAAAACAACAATATGATTTCAAGTGTGATAATCGAATTTATTTTAGTGAAGATATATTTCGAGATTTGCATGATCATTCATATCGCTTGTATGTAGACGTACTTTCACCAATTGGTGATTATGGTCTTGGATTAGACTTTAATGAAGTAGATGCGATTTATAATAAAGTGATCGAACCTAAATTAAATCATCAACTCATTAACGAAACGTTGCCTGATATGAATACGACTGCTGAAAATATTGCAATGTGGATTTGGGATGAATTTGAACAACATCTTCCGGGTGAACATTGTATGTATGCGTTACAGCTATTTGAGACTGACCGCCATGGGGTAAGTCTAAATCGTTCCATTATGAAGTCTTAAGTCACTACTTATAAAAAAGAGGGGTTCTCAATTTTACCTTTTGAATTAAGTACTATTTATATAATTAATCAAAATTTAAATATTTTGATTATATATGTATTATTGATATAATTAGTATAGTAGCAAGTCTACAATTTTTTATTTTGGAGGAACATATTTGGGGACCACACTTAGTCTTATTACTTTTATATTATTATTAGTCCTAACGGCTTTTTTCGTGGCGACAGAGTTCGCTATTGTTAAAGTCAGAGAAACAAGAATTGCACAATTGTCTAATGCAGGTGAGAAGAAAGCGATTGCCGCAAAAAAGGTTGTCGATCATCTTGATGAATACTTAGCTGCCTGCCAATTAGGTATTACCATTACCGCACTAGGTATCGGTATGGTAGGAGAATCTACATTTGAATTTATATTACATCCTTTATTCAGCAGTATTGGTATTCCTGAAGCTTGGATACATCCATTTACAATTGGTGGCGCATTTGTTATCGCGACATTTTTACACGTTGTTGTAGGTGAAATGGCACCTAAGACGATTGCTATCCAAAAGGCAGAATATATTACATTGCTTTTTGCGAAACCGATTATCTTTTTCTATAAAATAATGTATCCATTTATTTGGATATTAAATGGTGCAGCACGTTTGATATTAAAAATGTTCAATATGAAACCTGCTAAAGAAAGTGAAGTCTTCCATTCTGAGGAAGAACTGAAACAATTAATCCACGATAGCCATGAAGGTGGCGAAATTAATGATAGTGAGTTACATCATATTAACCAAGCATTTAAGTTTGATAATTTAGTCGCAAAAGATATTATGATTGATGAAAAACATGTTAAAACGCTAAACTTAAATACGAGTTTTGATGATGCAATTCAACAAATTAAAGTAGATGCGTTTACAAGATATCCAGCTGTTAAAGATGATCAAATTGTTGGTTTCATACATTCCAAATCATTGTTCAATGTGGAACAACCATCTAAACTAGAGACGTTCGTTAATCCAATTATTAACGTTAAAATGAATACACCATTGAAACACATTTTAGAAATGATGAAAAAGAGAAAAGTGCATATCGCAGCTGTTTATAATGACGCTGATTTCAAGGGAATCATTACATTAGAAAATATTCTTGAAGAAATCGTTGGCGATATCGAAGATGAATATAATTAATGTGAATTTAGTCTTATATAATTAATATTATTATGTCTTATTATGACCCTATTATTGAGATTTTAAAAATCTTGATGATAGGGTCTTTTTTAAAATCAAAATTAAGTAAATTCAAAAACATTGACTTACTAATTAACTTGTAACTATAATGGTTACATGAGGTGAGAAGATTGAAAATTAGTAGTCGTTTCACTGTGGCTGTGCATATTCTAGCATTAGTCAAAGTTGAACAGTCGCAACCACTAACGTCCTCTTGGATTGCTAGTAGTGTGAACACCAATGCTGTAGTAATTAGAAGATTAGTAGGTAAATTGAAACAAGCGAATTTAATCGAAACACAGCAAGGAAGTGGTGGCATTCAACTGAGAAAGCCTTTAACAGACATTACATTACTTGATGTGTATCAAGCGGTGGAAGTCGTTGACGAAGGTGAATTATTCCAAATGCATGAAGACACGAATATAAATTGTGTTGTAGGTGCCAATATCCAGAGTGTGCTTGAAATCATTCTCATACGTGCACAAGATGCGATGGAAGGTGTCTTGGCTAATGTCACAATGGATGATATTGTTACAGGCATCTTGCAACGAAACGGATAAGTCGTCATCCGTTATATCTTGCATGTAACTATTATAGTTACAAGTACAAGTGCGATAATGAAGCTGTCTCACAACGACCTAATTGACTGACATCACCATAAATATAAAAATGTGGAGGAATAAATCATGAAAATCGGTATTATCGGAGCAACAGGTAAAGTTGGAAATAAAGTATTAACAGAAGCACAAGCACGTGGTCATGAAGTCACTGCAATTGTTAGAAATGCGAGCAAACTAAATGATCAAGATGTGAAAGTGCTTGAAAAAGATATTTTCAGTTTAACAGTAGATGACATCAAAGATCTTGATGTTGTTGTAAATGCTTTTGGTGCGCCATTAGGTGAGGAAGAAGCCCATGTAGAAGCGGGACGCGCTCTAATTAAATTGCTTAAAGAGGTAGATACAAGAGTGATTGTAGTAGGTGGTGCAGGTAGCTTATTCGTAGATGAGGCGCATACAACACGTGTACTTGAAACACCAGATTTCCCAGATATGTTTAAACCAACTGCTAAAGGTCAAGGACGTAATCTCCAAGATCTTCAAGATAGCGAGGGCATTACTTGGACATTTGTTAGTCCATCAGCAGAGTTCGATGCAGAAGGTAAACGTACAGGTTCTTATACATTAGGTAAAGATGAATTGCTTGTAAATAGTCAAGGTAATAGCTACATTAGCTATGCAGATTACGCTATTGCAATTGTAGATGAAGCTGAAAATGCAGCTCACATTAACGAGCGATTCACAGTCGTTGGCGAACAAGCATAATATATTGAACGATAAATTTTAAGGCTAAATGATTATTGTCTGAGAATAAGCAAACGAAGGACGTGGAACAGAATTCTTTATGAATTCATTGTTCCACGTCCTTCGTCTTTTCTATGTCTAATCAAGTAGTTGTTAATTCATATCTTGCTTCATTCCGGATTTCGCCATTTGGATAAATGTCTTAGCTGCTCTAGATAGTGGTTTTTTATCATTTTCTTTGTATGCTAATACGACTCGATTGTAATAGTGGTGTGGGTTCAATTGGACAAACGCGCCATTAAAACGATGAGACGTCATATCTTTAACACTCTTAGGGACAAATGTGATCGCGATGCCTTCATTGACGAGACGAAGCGCATTCTCGACACTAACCGTTTCCATCATCACATCAGGTACAACATTATAATCATTTAAGTTTTGATTAGATAATTGGCGTAATGTCATTTCAGGCTTAAGCAAGATAAATTTCTCATTATCTAACAAATGAAATGGAAATTCACCATCGTCAGCGTGTGCTCTAGCTTGTTCGATAAGCTGATGTCCAGGAGGTAACGCTAAATATAAATTTTCTGTATATAAAATATCATAAGATAAATCCTCGGTATATAACGGTAAAATCGTCACACCTATATCCACTTTTTGATCGGAAACGATTTGTTCAATTCGATGTGCCACTTCTTCTACTAATTCAATCTCCACGCCCGGGTAATGTTCTATAAACTTTGGCAAGATACTATAAAGCGTATGTGTAGCTAAAATAGGATTAACACCTATACGGATACGCCCCTTTTTCAAATTAGAAATCGTCTGCAATTCATCGCGCATTTGAGTATCAATATCCTCAATTTCATGTAAATAATCTAGAAATCGCTCAGCTGAATACGTAAGTTCTAGCGGGTTGCTGTCCCGGTTAATTAATGTCACACCTAAGTCATTCTCAACGTCTTTAATATAACGGCTTAAATAGGGTTGAGAAATATAAAGGTGTTTCGCTGCATGTGAAATACTGCCGTAACGTTGAATGGCTTCTAAATATTGAATTTTATTTTTATAGGTCATATCGATGTCCTCCTTTCAGTTGGATTTATATATAGCTATAACTATTTAGTTATATATTTGATAGTTAAATACGTCTTTTACTTTCAGGTCATATGGTCAGATAATAGATTTAGACATAAAACAGACACATTTTCCAGAATGCGTATTGTTATTTTCATACCGTTGGGGGTGACGTTATCGACATGATCGGAACGATAGGAATTGTATTAGCAATTATTTTTATTATATATATGTCCGTCAAAAACTATTCTATTTTAGTTATAGGGCCTGTGGCATCTATTATAGTCATTTTGACGAATAAATTACCATTTTTCGACTCACTAATTGGAACGAAAGCGTCTTATATGACTGGTTTAGCGGACTTCATCGTTAGCTTCTTTGGCGTTTTTATACTCGGTTCGTTATTAGCGAAATTTATGGACGAAAGTGGTGCCGCTCAATCTATCGCTGAAAAGATTGTTTCTAAGACTGGTACGAATAGTCCATATGCTATTTTAGTTGCCATATTTATTATTACAGCGATATTGACATATGGCGGTATTAGTCTATATGTCGTTGTATTCGTATTAATTCCATTAGCGAAACCACTTTTCAAAGAAATGGACTTAGCTTGGAACTTAATCGGTATACCAGTTATGCTTGGTTTGGGTACGTTTACAATGACAATGCTACCTGGTACACCTTCAGTACAGAATGTTGTACCAACTAAGTATTTAGACACAACTTTAACAGCAGCACCGTTACTAGGGATAGTTGGAACGGTCGTCGCAATTGCATTTGGACTTTGGTATATGAAACATGCATTAAACAAGAGTATCGCCAAAGGTGAATCATTTACGGACTATGATATTGAGGATAAGAACTTGGAAACGAAAGAAAAAACACCAAACTTTTTACTCAGTATATTACCAATATTAGTGCTCATAGTAATGAACATTATTGGTAGTGCAATGGGTATCTCAAATATCATACTTATTAGTTTAACGACATCTGTGATACTTTCAGCACTGCTATTCTTTAAATACATTCCAGTACAAAAGAAAGTGATCAATGAAGGTGCATCTAATTCATTAATGCCAATGTTCCTTACTGGTTCAGCAATTGCATTTGGAACGGTTATTACATTGGCACCAGGATTCGAAACAATTCGCTCATTAATATTAAATATTCCTGGTAATCCATTAATTAGTTTAGCTGTTGCATCAGCACTATTTGGTGTGATTACAGGCTCAGCATCAGGTTCACTTGGTATTGTGTTACAAGCATTCGGTAAACACTATGTTGATATGGGCATTGATCCTGAAGTCATTCACAGAGTTGCAACGATATCATCATCAATATTTACAGTAATGCCTCATACAGGCGTGGTATTAACATTCTTTGCAATTACAGGATTAACACATAAAAACGGCTTTAAATATTTATTTATAACAAACACAGGTGCCAATCTTTTAGCGCTAATTGTTATATTATTAGGCGTTATTATTTTTTAAGAAAATGCAGCACCAAACACTTACAGGAGGTAATTAATTATGACAAGAAATGTAATCGTAACAGGTTCAGCACAAGGAATAGGATTTGCAATCGCGCAAGCATTTGATAAAGAACAAGATCGTGTCTTTATCTTCGACATGAATCAAGAAGCGGCAGATAAAGCTGCAAGTGAATTAAACAATGGCGTTGCATACAAAGTAGACATTACAAATGAAGATGAAGTTTCACAAGCGATTGAAGATGTGAATAATAAATATGGTGCAATCGACGTGTTAGTTAACAATGCAGGTATTCAACATATTGATAAAGTAGAAGATTTCCCATTAGCTCAATGGAACAAAGTGATTGGTGTCATTCAAACAGGTACATTCCTAATGACAAAACACGTGTTACCTTCAATGAAACAACAACAAAGTGGTCGCATTGTTACGATTTCATCTGCACATGGTGAAATGGCGGATCCATTTAAATCAGCTTATGTTGCTTCTAAATTCGCACAAATTGGTTTCACGAAAACTGTTGCACTTGAAACAGTGAAAGATGGTATTACAGCTAATGCAGTATTACCTGGACCTGTACGTACGTCATTAATTGAAAACCAATTAGCACATCTTGCACAACAAGACGGTTCAACTGAACAAGAAGCAATGGAAAAATATATCACAGGTAAAATGCCTATGAACCGTTTATTAGAACCTTCAGAGATTGCAGCAACAGTTGTATTCTTAGCTTCTGAGGGTGCTACAGCAATTACTGGTGAAACAATCAGTGTTTCTGGCGGTTCAAACGCATAATAATAAATGTATTCAAAAATTAAGAAAGGATGTATTCAAAATGGCAGAACTTAAAGAACAATTAATCGGAACTTGGAAATTAGTAAGATATCAAGATGAAGATAAAGATGGCAACATCTTCTTTCCACTAGGTAAAGATGCGACAGGTTTCATTATGTATAACCCAGATGGTTATATGTCAGCACAATTAATGCAACAAGGTCGTAAAGCCTATGAATCAGGCGATTTACACACAGGTACGAAAGATGAAATGGCTGAAGCTGCACATGGTTATGTTGCATATTCAGGTCGTTTTGAATTAGATGAAGAAAATTCAACAGTTTATCACACTATGGAAGTCAGTATGAATCCAACTTGGTTAGGCGATACACAGCCACGTTTATTTGAATTAGAAGGCGATACACTTAGTATTGTAAACGGCAATGTGCCTAACCAAAAATTAGTATGGCAACGTGTGAAATAAAGTTACGCTTTAGCAAAATGATTAAAAAATACACTTTAAAGGTAGAAACGTTATGAAAGTCACTTTAACGAATAAATAGTAGGTATGGCTTTCAAAGCGATAGAATTGCACATAGCACACGGAGAAAAAATCAAAGGGAGATGTTAATCATGAGATACAATGAGTTTGAAGGGAAAACAGTTGTTATCACAGGCGCAGCATCAGGAATTGGGAAAGCTACAGCATTAAAATTCGCACAAGAAAAAGCAAATATCGTTATCGGAGACGTTGATGAACGTGCACAACAAACAGCACAAGAAATCAATGATAACGGTGGCCATGCATTATTCGTTAAAACAGACGTTTCTAATCCAGACCAAGTGCAAGCATTAATGCAAAAAGCACTTAATGAATTTGGTAGTGTTGATCACGCATTTAACAATGCAGGTATATTAAATCAACCAGCTAAATTCGCAGATATTGACCCTGAAACATTTGATAAAGTAATGAATGTTGACGTTAAAGGTGTCTTCTTATCAATGAAATATGAATTGGAAAGTATGCTTCAAAGTGGCGGTGGCACAATTGTTAATACAGCATCAGTTGCTGGATTAATTGCTGACCCTCAAATGGGACCATACATTGCTGCAAAACACGCAGTGATTGGTATGACAAAATCAGCAGGCTTCGACCATGCGACTGACGGTGTACGTATCAACGCAGTTGCACCTGGACTACTGAAACAGATATGACTAAAGCTTGGAAAGATGACGATGAAAAATGGCAACAAATGATTTCAGGTGTGCCAATGGCTAAAGCAGCACAACCTGATGATATTGCTGACATCGTATTATTCTTATCATCTGATTCAGCAAAATTCATGACTGCTCAAGTTTATCTTGTTGATGGTGGTCAAACAGCTCACTAATTTTATGACTCATTTTATTGTCTAGGCGGAATCGCGAATTCAATTTGAATTCGGTTCCGTCTTTTTCTTTATATTCTTTGTAATAATCGGTATAATAGGTTCAAGTTACATTATAGAGAAATGAGAGTGGATAATGATGACAGCAAATATTTGTGCATATTTAGGTGTTTCAGTAGATGGATACATAGCGGACCGATATGAAAGCGTACAATTTTTAGAAGATGTAGAAGGTGAAGGAGATAATGGCTATGCCCAGTTCTATGACAATGTAGACGTTGTTATTATGGGTGGAAATACGTTTAGATGGTTATTAGATAATAATGTTAAAGAGAATCCATACGAAGGCAAAAAAGTAATAGTGATTACGTCGAAGAATGTTGCGATAGACTGGGATATTGAATTTTATAGTGGAGATTTAAATACTTTATTTAATAGATTTGGCAATGACGAATTTGTATGGATTGTAGGCGGTGGTGCCTTGATTTCTGAGTTAATAAATTTAAACATTTTAACATCAATGCGTTTAACATTTGCTCCTAAATTACTAGGTCAAGGCGTTAACTTATTTAATGATATTGCTGACCAAGTTCAATTGAATTTAAAAGACGTGACACAATATAACCAATTTGTAGAACTTTCTTATGATGTTCAATATGACTAATATTTAAATAGTTTAGGTCAATTCATTGTAATTTTTAATATAAGTATTGCTATACTTGTTAATAATACATATAAAGGAGGGAATTAAATGTTTCTTGCATGGAACGAAATTAAACGCAACAAGCTTAAATTCGGATTAATTATAGGCATTCTAGTATTAATTAGTTACTTACTCTTTTTACTATCCGGGTTAGCAAGTGGTTTAATTAATATGAACACTGAAGGCATCAAAAAATGGAAAGCAGATGCGATTGTTTTAAATAAAGATGCCAACCAAACGGTTCAACAATCTGTCTTTAAATCATCTGACGTTGAAGGCAAATTTAAAGAAGAGGCACCGTTAAAACAAATTGGCGTAATTGCATCGAATGGAGATAGTGAAGAGAATGCATTACTCTTTGGCGTAACATCAAACTCATTCTTGATTCCAAAGATTGAGGAAGGCAAAAAATTTAATAAAGATAATGATGTCGTAATCGATCAATCATTGAAAGATAAAGGGTTCAAGGTTGGTGACACCATCACGTTATCTCAATCTGATGAGAAACTACATATCGTTGGCGTTTCAGAAAGTGCTAAATATAATGCTTCTCCCGTTATTTTCGCAAATGACAAAACCATTGAAAAAATTAATCCAGCATTATCATCAGATAAAACCAGTGCAGTAGTTGTAAAAGACAGTAAATGGAAAGATAAAAATGTTGATAAAGATTTAGAAGTTATAGGAATAGATGACTTTGTAGAGAACCTACCAGGATACAAACCACAAAACTTAACAATGAACTTTATGATTACATTCTTATTTGTTATTTCTGCTACAGTCATTGGCGTATTCTTATATGTCATCACGTTGCAGAAAAAGAATTTATTCGGAGTACTAAAAGCTCAAGGATTTACGAATGGGTTCTTAATGAAGATGGTGTTAGCACAAACCTTTATATTAGCCTTAATCGGTACTTTGATTGGCTTAATACTGACATTACTGACAAGTTTAGTCTTACCTGAAGCGGTACCTGTCCAATTTAATATCGGTACACTCATTATCTTTGGTATCGTTTTAATACTAACATCTCTTGTTGGTAGCTTATTCTCAGTATTATCCATTAGAAAAATAGACCCACTCAAGGCGATCGGGTAAGGAGGTGCCACCATGTTAAAATTTGATGAAGTAACTAAAGAATTCCAAGATGGTAATCATACAATTGAAGCAGTAAAACCGACATCTTTATCTTTTGAAAAAGGTGAACTCATAGCTATTGTTGGCCCTTCTGGTTCCGGTAAGAGTACGTTCTTAACAATGGCTGGAGCGTTACAAACACCAACAGCCGGTGAAATATATATAAATGATAAGAAAATCTCAAAAATGAGTCAAAAGCAATTAGCTAAAATGAGAATGAAAGAAATTGGCTTTATCTTACAAGCGACGAACTTAGTTCCCTTCTTAACAATCAAACAACAATTCCATTTATTGAAGAGTTATAAAAAAGATGTGTTAAGTACTGAAGAATATGATAAATTGTTGAACGATTTAGGCTTAAAAGAAATTGAGAACAAATTACCTTCTGAAGTGTCAGGAGGACAAAAACAACGTGTTGCGATTGCTAAGGCAATTTATACACAGCCTTCTATTATTTTAGCTGATGAGCCAACTGCATCGCTCGATACTGAAAATGCGATGGCAGTTATGGAAATCTTAAAAGAACAATCTAAACAACGTCATAAAACGTGTATTATCGTTACGCATGATGAACGTTTAACTAAGTTCTGTGATAAAGTCTTCCATATGGAAGATGGACGTTTAAAAGAAAAATAAACAAATTAAAACTCCCTCCAAGTAAGCTTTGAAAATCATGGCTACTTAGAGGGAGTTAATTATATGACTTGATATTACTAGATAAAGTTAATTAATATCTATTTATCTTCTAATTCTCTTTCTAAATCTTTTTCATCTTCCATAGCGATTGTCGCTTTTTCAGATTCTTTTCGATACTTTTGATACATGATGACAAGTACGATTGCCCAAACTGGTGCGAATAGTACTGCAAAACGTGTCGTACTATTAATAAGTAAAACGATAAAGATAAATGCAAAGAAGGCAAGAATGGCATATGCCATGTATTTGCCACCAGGCATTTTAAATTTACTATCATTGTGTAATTCAGGGTTTCTCTTCACGAAACCTAGATACGCAATCATAATACATGTCCAAATCATAATATTGAGCACTGTTGAGAACGTTGTGATTTGAACGAATACCTTCGTAGCATCTTTAAATACTGCGTTTAAAATAATCGCAATACTTAATAAACCACAAGTAAGTAAGATAGCGTAATATGGAACACCATGTTTATTCGTCTTATGTAAGAATGGTGGGCCTTGCTTTCTTCCCGCTAAACCGAATAGTGTACGACTGTTAGCGAAGATACCACTATTACATGAAGATGCAGCTGCTGTTAAAACTACAAAGTTAATGATTCCCGCTGCGAATGGAATACCAACTAAACCAAATAGTTTTACATATGGACTTTCCGCAGGATCTAATTGATTCCAAGGTACAACTGACATAATAACAGCTAATGAACCAATGTAGAATATTAATATACGGAAGGGTACATTGTTAATTGCTTGAGGAATAGTTTTATATGGATTTTTAGTTTCCCCTGCAGTGATACCGATTAACTCAATACCAATAAATGAGAAGATTGCCATTTGGAATGCCATTAAGAATCCAGATATGCCATTAGGGAAGAATCCACCATGACTCCAAATATTCGCTACACTTGCTGTACCATAATCAGTCTTCATTGCGAAGATGACCATAACAATACCTACAACAATTAATGCGATAATCGTAATAACTTTAATTAGTGATAACCAGAATTCAAGTTCACCAAATAATTTGGCGCTAAATAAGTTCATACCTACAAGTACGAGAATCGTAAATGCAACTGTTAACCAGTTAGGTATTGCTGGATACCAAAATTCAACGTATTTAGCAACGGCAGTTACTTCAGCCATACCTGAAATAATCCAAGTTAGCCAGTATGTCCAACCGACCATAAAGCCTGCCATTGGACCAATATGATGATGAGCAATATCACCAAATGATTTAAATCCTAGATTAGACAATAAGATTTCTCCCATTGCTCGCATAAACATAAATAATACGAAACCAACGATAATATATGTAAGTAAAATCGATGGACCTGCTAAGTGAATGGATTCACCTGCACCTAGGAATAATCCGGTACCAATCGCACCACCAATTGCAATAAGTTGTATATGCCTATTGCTTAATTCCCTTTGCAGTTTATCTGCCATAATGTTCGTCCCCTTCATGAGTATACATGTGACTTAAAATTATGACTGACTACGAATACTCTGTATAATTAGTTAATTAATTGTATTAAATTATGTAATTAATTTTTTTGTTAAAATTAATGATACCCTATTTATTAATTTTTAATCAATGAATTATACAAATTTTCGTATTAATAATAAGTGGAAATAAGAGAGGTATATGATGTCATAATCATGCGTGAAATAGGCGTTTCTTCGGCTATAATTCCTATAATTAAGACTGCCTACTGTCTAAATATAAAGTTTTTAAAAACATATAATTTTACATAGTTGTCAATTGCATTTAAATTATAACTATAGAAAAAAGATAGAAAGTGGGCTAATCATGCTTAATGATTTTAATGAAATATTAGAAGGTCGTAAATCAGTTAAAGGTTTCGACCCAGATTATAAAATTCCTCATGAAGAAATGAATGAAATGATTGCAAAGGCAACGAAAGCACCTTCATCAGTGAATATGCAACCTTGGCGTTTTGTTGTGGTTGAAAGTGATGAAGCGAAAGCTAAATTGCGTCCATTAATTCAATTTAATACAAACCAAAATGATACATCATCAGCAATGATTGTCATTTTTGGGGATTTACAATGCTATGAAGAAGGCGAATATATTTATGAACAAGCGGTTGTCAATGGTCACATGCCACAAGAAGTTAAAGAACAAATGTTACCGATTGTTTTAGAAAATTATAAAAATCGCACACGCCAATCAATGAATGACATTGTTAAAGTAGACAGTAGTTTAGCTGCTATGCAATTGATGTTAGTTGCTAAACAACACGGTTATGATACTAATCCAATTGGTGGATTTGAACATGAAGAAATCGGTAAAGCCTTTGGCTATGATTTAGAACGTTATGTTCCAGTGATGATTGTCGCAATAGGTAAGAAAGCTAAAGAGGCACACACATCATTTAGAATGCCAGTTGATCGTGTAATCGATTATAAATAATACTTCAATTTAATAATGAAAAACGCGTAACTGACTGAAATAATAAGACGCTTATATCAAGTTTTTTAGTTAAAGTCACTCATGCGGTGGGGCGGGACAATGTGTTCATTATGAATACTGTTCCGCTTTTTAAATGAAGAGATGTATTGAGTCAGTGCTATTCATATTTATGATGAAGAAAAAGGGTATAGCTTAAGATATCAAATTGGGAAAAGGGTGATCCATTTATGGATAATAAACAATTAAACACATTAACGCGTATTCAGAAAGGATTATATGAAACAACAAAGGCAGTCTTGCCATTTGATAAACGCTACCGTATTAAGTCATTTTTGCTAGAACGACCAAAAAGCAATATAGTCATTTATCATTCACCAGGTTTAAATGAAGCAGTGACAGATATTCAATTATTAGGTGGTGCTTCACGCGTTTTAATGAATCATGAGCATGAATCCTTAGGTGGAACGCCTAGTATAGATATACCATTTTGGATTCATCGTGATGATGTAGCAGCAATCAATCGAACGGTACCGATTGATGGACAGTTTGAACAACGTGAAATGCTTGCTGATGATTTAGAAGTCATTCCTACTCCAGGACATACGCCAGGTACGACGATGTTTCTATGGGATAACGGTGAACATCGTTTCCTTTTTACAGGCGACTTTTTATGTGTGGATGATGGGGAATGGCGTACAGTTATACTCAATTCAAGTGACCGAGAAGCATCCATTAAAAGCCTCGAATTGATTCAAGACTTAGATTTCGATGCTATTGTACCTTGGGTTGCGATTGAAGGAGAAGGTGCTGTCTTTTTTGTTGAAAATGAGGAAGATAAACGTAAGAGACTACAAAAAATTATAAATCGCGTCCGTCGTGGTGAACATACGTAACTCGCATATTAAAATATTCTTATTAGAGGTGATGGTGCATGAATATAAATCGAGGAATCAATCATATCGGACTCACAGTACCGGATATTGAAGCGGCGACAGCCTTTTTCAAAGAAGGTCTCAACGGCAAGATTGCTTATGATAGTCAACGAAAGACGGATGAACCTCGTGGTGGGGAAACAGTTGAACACATTCTTGGTTTAGAAAAAGGGGCATCCATTATTCATAAACGTATGATGGTCTTTGGTAATGGACCGAATATTGAAATGTTTGAATTTAAAGATGCGCATCAAGGTCAAGCGCAAACGTTACAAGACATTGGTTTTACGCATATTTCATTTTATATCGAGGCAGAATACTTCGATGAGGCCGTTAAACAGTTGACGCAAGCTGGAGGTCAACCTATTTCAGAGCCGCATGCGAATACGAAATATGAAGACACTGAAGGTAATCGAACTATTTATGTAAAAAGTCCGTGGGAAAGCTTAATTGAATTACAAACGGTTCCTAATGGATTTTACTATCCGGATGATAGTGAGGCAGAAGTTTTTATGCCGAAAAAGGTCGACAATTAAAGTAATTTAAACATATTATTATTCATTAATATGACACATTTGTCATATTAAAAAAATTAAGTATTTTCTCCTTTTAAATTAATGTATAATGCCTTTAACAAGCCTTCCAAGTAGCTTGTTAAGCTAGATATTATAAGGGGTTTAGGGTTATTAGATGTATGCAATTTTGAATATCTATGCTTAAAAAGGGTATAAAATTAAAGACATAAAATTTTGTTTATGTCAACAACAATTTAAGGGAGTAATTTTCATGATTGATATTCAAATTGAAAAATCAGAATTAATCGATGTAATTGAAAGTATTGTAAAAGAAAAAGTGTATGTTGAAAGTGACGATGCATGTGAATTTTTAGCGACTGAGATTGTAAATGGTTTGGAAGAGCTTAATAGTGATGAAACACAAGCGAATAACTTGTTAGGACTTAATAGTGAGTTGCAGCACGAAGTCGATGAATCAAATGACGCAATTAAAGTGACCTTATCTGCTGCAGGCAGTGCCTCCAGTAGCTCGCAATTTGTTAATAAAGGCGCGGAATAAACGTTAGTGATTATTAAAAATGTTAGCGCAAGAACTTTTGATTTCAACAGCAATATACGAATAAAAATAAGCACCACCTATTATGAAAAGCGAATGCTTTTAATAGGTGGTGCTTATCATGTTATGACGCATTTATGAGAATAATACTTTTAAGATGTTAAATAGAGAACCTATTAATTGAAGAAAAGTACCAGACATAACGAGACCTCCTCTTGATTAAACTTGAAATGTATTAAGCGTTTCGTGTTAAATTCTCACTTTGGACTAAATCATCTGCTAAGTCATGCCAAAATTGTTGTAATTCAGCTCTAGTACGTTTTGTGTCAGTACTATCTTGGCCGACAAAATCTACATGATCCCAATCATGTTTTGTTTGTGTTACTTGCCAAATACCTTTTTGATTTGTATCCGTTGCTTGTGTATAAGCTTGATTAAATGGATGTTGTGATGAAATAACAGACACTAAGCCATCATTTTCTCGCCATTCTTTTTCAGCTGCCTTACCAATTACATTAGCAGTAAGGGTGAATGGGAAGAATAAATTTAAATCAGATTTTTGACGTCCGAACAACGATGCATGTGTTGATTCTCCTGTGTAAGTTTTATACACAATGTTAGGGTTTAATGATGTTTGACGATTAAGGTTTGTCGCACCTTCACGTGTTAAATCATAAAAGCCATTGTCTTTGGTTTGCCATAGTTTTGAATCTTTAACACGTTTGACATAGTCAACGTAAGACTCGTTAGGCTGTTGTTTTAGACCCCATTGAGACAGACCGAAGTCTACACGTGAATCTTTATTGCCAAGTACTTTTCCTGCGTCAAAGACAACTTGACGAATAAGCGCTTCGTTACCTAATAAATCTGACGCATGTGTGCCGTTATGTGGCGTTCCAAGTGTCGTAATTGATGAAATCATATTATCGTTTTGACCTTGATATAAAGGTGAAATATCGCCACCATGTACACGTTGATATTCTTGTTCTTCTGGATTACCATTTCTTAATAAGGATTCTAATTGGCGAATCGTTTGACCGCCCATACTATGTCCGACAAGATGTACTTTTTGGCCTGGTTGCCAATCTTTATATACGCCTTCATAAGTTTTACCGTAACGTTCATGACCATATTTGGCAGCGTGTGCAGCACCATAATCCACAGTTCCGCCTTTAATATAGTAATAAAGTTCGACAGCACGATCGTAGTTACTACCAAACGCACTAATACTCGCTTCATAAGATTCATAGCCGTTCTCTTCTAAATCTTGGCGTATGTTTAATTTATCGCCACCCCAATAGTGTGCTAGTACGGATGGGTTTATGTCATCAGTAAAACCATTAAATCCGTGAACTAAAATAATAGGGTCTTGATTTTTATACTGAGCTTGTTTCGCAACTTTATTGGTTTGATCTTTCGTTCCAGTTGCAGCTTGTGATTTAGATTGAGTGTTTGTCGTTGCGACTGCGTTATTTTTAAGTGTATTTAACCCAGATTGTGCATCTTTATTTTGTTTAGAAGACTTATCACTATCTAAAGTAGGGTTAGTTTGCCCATCAATTGAAATATTACTATTATCGCTATTTTGTGTATTAAGACGATTCGTTACTTCAGAAGTTGTCGCTTCCTTCTTAGTTAACGTTTGTTGCTGAGCTTGTGTTGCGGTTTTAAGTGCGTCACCTTGATTGTCGTCATTATCCTTTGGTTGTGATTGTGCTTGTTGATTGTCGACTTTTGGTTTATCTGACGTATTTGATTCTGTTGACTGTTGTTGTTCAGTTGATTTAAGTGTGTTTGGATTAATTTCATTTGAAGAAGTATTTGCATCTTCAGATTTAACAACATTTGAATGTGGTTGATTTAATGCTTCTTTTTTATTATCAGACGTTTCATCAGTTTGTGATTGCGTATGTGCAGTTGTTTTCTTAGTTGTGTCGTCTTCTTTAGAAGCTGTATCAGTTGATTGTGTTGACGGTTTTTCCTGTTTAGATGATTCAGATTGTTGCGTTGTTATGCCGTCGTTAGTAGTTGGTTTAGAAGTTTGTGTATCAGTTGAAAGTGATTGTTGAGAAGTTTGTTTAGCTTCAGTTTGTTGGTTATCGCTATTTGAAGTTGGCTTCTCAGATTTTACAGTGGTACTTTGATGCGTCTCATCTGAAGTTGAAGTAGTTTCATTCGTTGTAGATGCATCGTCTGTTTGATTATGTTCATTATGTAAGCTAGTTTGTGAATTATTTGTATTATTTTCAGTTTGAGACGCTTGCGACTTATCTTGTTCAGTTGATTGAACTTGTCCCTTTTGAGTCGCGTGTGTGTCTTTATCCCCAATAGATTGTGCTGACGCCGTTTCAGGAGTTCCCACCCCCTGTTGTTTCTCGGCTGCCTGTGCTGAGCCACCTCCCATGAATAGCAACGTTGCTACTACAACTGATGACGCGCCTACGCTCAATTTACGAATACTAAATCTGTTCTCTCTTGTTTTCATAAACAGCACCTCTATTTTATTTAATTTTTGAAAATGAAAATCTATGAATCCATATTAGATAAATAAATTAATGATTGCTCGTGGCAAGAATTCAAACAATTTGCTAAAGATCGCTTTAATAGCTTCCATAATGACCTCCCTTTCATTTTAAAAGAGAAAGCGTTTACAAAATTAGGTAAAAAAATATGTATTGCGAGGATACCTTAAGTGAAAAAACGTATCTCTTTCAAAGTAATTTAAACAAATAGTAACCTTGCTCACTAGCAAATGTCAATGACTTAGTAGGAATCGTTTTTATATGGCAACGAGTTGGGACGGTCTTTAAATCATAAAAAAGACTGAAACGATAATCGTTCCAGTCGTAAAATAGCGGAGAGGGAAGGATTTGAACCAACGCGAGCAAAAAGCTCCTACCAATCATAAATGATTGGCCTCTTTAGCCAGGCTTGAGTACCCCTCCATAAAATATTTTTTTAATATGTTTTACAGTTTACCTCTAACAATTTATTTTGTAAACAAAAAATACTTTACTTTTGTTATTAAATTAAAAAATAAGTCTAAAGTTTTATTAATTAATACGTCTAAAGACGTATATTGTCCGACTAATATTATATAATAATATTGAAAAATTATTATATTGAGCGATGTATGTCGTGACATAGCTTTATAAAAGAAAGGTATTGAGGAGAATAATATGTGGAAATCAAAATTTGGTAAAACATTTATTGCAAGTGTAGTGATTGGAACAACGATGTTTGGTTATGCCGGTCATCATGATGAAGCGCAAGCTGTTGGTAACTATTATTATGATGGCTTACATGCAGGTGAGTACTCAGGATATTTAAAAGCTAAAAAGATCAGTAACAGTTCAATTTCAAACAAATATTATCCAAATGCATCTCAAAGTAATTTGAAATCTATTGGTCGTGTTTCGAATTTAAATGGTTGGAAAGTGGGGATTCCAGAATATAAAGGTCAAGACTCAGTGGGTACTGGTACGGTTATTGGTGCGCATACCTTTGTCACAAATGGACATGTTATTGATGATAAATATGGTAAAGCTGCAGCACCAAAATATATAAAATTTCAATTGAATCGTAATGGTAAATCAATACCTTATACTTTTCATGCAAATGAAGTCATTAAGGTACCGCAATATGATATTGCGATAGTCCACACTAAAGAAAATATGTCGAAGTATGCTAAACCAATGCGTATTGCGACAGATTCTGAAATTAAGAAATTGAAATTTAATACACCTCTATATTCATTAGGTTACTCAAAAATTAATGGTGACAATACGAAACCATATCTTAGTAAATTTCGCGTAACACAATTTTCTCCTAATGGTTCAGAAATTCAAACGAAAGACATTTTTAGATCAGGTGCGTCAGGTTCGCCTATGTTAAATAGCAAATATACTACAATGTACGGTATGAGAACGTATGGACACAATTTAGGTGGTACTGCGACCGATATGTATGCTAAGCAAGAA
Source organism: Staphylococcus sp. NWU MKU2 (assembly GCF_033283605.1). NCBI lineage: Bacteria > Bacillati > Bacillota > Bacilli > Caryophanales > Staphylococcaceae > Staphylococcus > Staphylococcus sp. NWU MKU2. Next base: position 38,177 of record NZ_JAVSMH010000008.1, read on the forward strand.
GCTTCTGGAGGAGAGTCTTTCAAAGGATATGCTGGTAAATTTGTTCGTCAACATATTAAGTAATTTGATTGAATAAATTGAATTACAAGCGTTTCGCAATTTATTTTACAAAGGGAATAAAGGGTGGAGAGAAATGAAGAGAAATTATTTAATTATTGGTGTGCTTACTGGAACAATGTTATTAGCTGGTTGTAGTTTAAGTGACTTTGGACTTGGAAATGGAACATCCGACGATAATAACAAATCATCACAAACGGATAAATCGAATAAAGATAGTAATTCGAAATCTGATAATAGTACTAATAATAAGAAAAATAATGATGCGAATTCAGTAAACAGTGTTAAAGATTTAAATCAAGCTGAGAAAGTCGCATTAGCGCTAAGTGATGACAGTGTATCTAATGTAACTATAACTGCCGATGATTTAAAGCGTCATTCATACATTGAAAATAGTAATACTGGGAAAAGGCAACAAAGTATAGATAAATACGAATTAGAAGCAACTGGAGAAGCAGTTGAAGACGCACCAGAAGGGATGACATTTTATAGTGCTTCACCTGGCAAAGGATCTTTTGCGACGTTAATCGGTGTGAGTGATGATAAAGTAGCAGTAATAGGTACGCAAAATACAGGCAAATATCGACAATTTATTCAATCTGACTTAGGACATGAACTTGATGTTAAAGATTTATATCATAAATATGGCAAAGATTCAGATTATAAAAAAGTCGCAAAACAAATTTCTATTAGTGGTGGTTCTAATAGTGCACATTCTGCTAATAGTAATGATAAAAATACGAAAGAATACTTTGCTAAAATATGGCTGACAGCACGAAATGACGCAGATGACATATTTAACGGAGACGACCATACGTATGAACCTGTAGATATGTCGGGTAAACCGATTAATTCGTATAATGAAGATGCATCAGAAGTGTACCCTGAGGGAACGATAGTATTAGCACCGTCTGTTAATGCGTTAGGTCACATTACTTTTAAAGATAATAATGATGGGACAGTCACATTTTACGATGTACCAAGTCATTTCCAAGACCATCGTTGGACCGAAGATGGCTACTCTAAACAAGAAACAGCTCGAATTTTGAAAAATGGTCAAACGAAGAAGATTAAGAATGCTTCAGATTCAAATATTGAAAAAGTAGCAAGTTACATTACATCTGATACGCCTAGACAACCTGAACATTATGATAGTTCAAATTCAGATGACAGTAGCTCAGAAGACTCTGATAGTAGTTCAAGTGACGAAACGGTGACACGTGATAATGTCATTGATAAAGTTGAAGAATACGAAGGGCATACTTTAGATACGGACACATACACATATAAAGAACCAGAAAAAAATTCTGACGGAGATTGGGGCTTCTCATTTACTGATAAAAATGGTGAATTAGCTGGATCATATATTGTAACCTCAGACGGTAGCGTTACGAAATATGATGAAAACGGCGAAGAAGAATAAACCTTTAAAATAAACGATAACAATGTATAAGGCACCTCGTTAATTTAGCTTAGTGATGTTCAATAAATTAACGAGGTGCCTAATTTTATTGTATTTTGTAGATACATAGATGAACTACTTTATCGAACACTTTCATTATTTATAAATACCTTTAATCTCATCTAATCTTTCTACAAAACTATCAATATATGATTGTGGTTTCAGAATCTTAGCATGTGGCGCTAATTGATAAGCGATATAGTACGCATCGAAACGCGTACAATTCACCCATACTGTAATATAATCCTCACTTCGTTCAACAACTTCTTTAATAGAAAATTGCTGTTGGAATTGGTTCCAAAAGTGTGTGTATTTGGAATAAAACAGGATTACAAGTGCCATCCTTCTTGAATTTCAAATTTAAAACTTTCACAGACAAGATATCACGAAGTAGTATCGTCTCAATTTCATGATCCTCTTCGTACGTAAACCAATAATCATAATGCATATACAAAATAGATAATGGTTTAATGACTATCTTTTTATCTTCAAGCTCGATGCGAACAATATCTTTATTCACAATCGCTTTTTGTAAAATCATAAGATTTTTCCCGGGCAATAATTCCTGTCTAATTTTAAATTGATTTAACGTACTCATTAAAACGTGTTTATCTGAAACCTTCATTGAACTAATTGAGCTAAGTAAAAATTTGTGAATATCGTGATGCAATATGGGTGTTAAACTTTGAAGTTTAATGAGTAAACTAAGAATGCCTAAACTGTGTTTACTTTGTGTTTTCTGCTTAAGTTCATATCCTGCCAATTGATGATTATAAACGACTCTAGTATTACTATGACTCCAAAACTCATTTTCATAAAAGAATGTGTTAATAGTATTAATATCACGCTGTATCGATTTCTTACTCACATCAGTAAATTGATTTAAGTCGTGTTGCGTAACAACGTGACCTTTAAGAAGCAAAGTTAAAATATTTAGTATACGAGTTGATTTATCCAAGAATTGGGTCCCCTTTGCATCAATTCTATATTTACTTTGAAAATTAATTATATAGCATCATATTCTTTTTACGATGTGTATAATTCCAAAATTAAAAAGTAGCGATATATCAATAAACATAAATATTAGGACGACGTCCATTCACAAAAGAGTTAATTTATAAATGTTTTATTTAATATTGCATTTAAAAGAAAAAAGTGATAAATTTTTATGTAAGCGGTTACACAAAAGGAGTGGCAAAGTGAGAACGATTAAAGAAGTGGCTCGACAAGCAAATGTGTCAGTAGCCACAGTCTCAAGAGTGATTAATAAAAGTGGTTATGTGAAAGAAGCAACACGTAAAAGAATTGAGCAAGTCATCAAAGAATTAGATTATTATCCTAATGAGACTGCAAGAACTTTATTTACTAAAAAATCAAAAACAATTGGACTGCTTTTACCAGATATGAGTAACCCGTTCTTTACGATTGTTGCTAAAGGTGTAGAAGACACAGCAATTCAAAAAGGGTACCACGTCATGATTGGCAATGGTGAAATGCGAGAACATAAAGAACTAAACTATCTAACCACTTTTAAAGTGAATAATTGTAGTGGCGTCATTGCTTCACAGTTATCAACTCAATTTGCCTTTGATCAGTTTAATTCATATCAATTACCCTATGTACTAATTGACCGTGTAACAGATAATCAGCAATGTATAGAAGCGGACCATTATAAAGGTGGGAAACTACAAGCTGAGACAATTATTAAAGGAAATGCACAGCGTGTACTATTGTTGCATCAAGACTTGAATTATCGCTCTTTTGAAGAACGATTTAATGGTGCAAGGACTACTCTAAAGAATCATGACATTCAATTATGGGTTGAGGATGAGCATGACATCACAATTGATAAACTGAAAGCATATGTCAACCATAACCATATCGATAGTGTGATATGTAGTAACGACGTATCTGCGCTTAAAATCATGAAATGGTTACATGATTTACACTTCCATATTCCAGATGATGTACAAGTCATTGGATATGATGATATTCCATTAGCTAAGTTATTTTATCCAAGTCTGACAACGATAGAACAACCTGCGTATGAAATTGGGAAACAAGCAGCATTAGGTTTGATAAATCAATTAGAACACAATGACGTAACAACGAAAGTCGTATTAGATGTTGATGTCATACATAGAGAATCTACAAGGAGGAAGAAATAATGACAAGTATATATGTAGTTGGAAGTTTATCTATTGATTTAGTAGTTTCTACAAATAAAGTACCAAGTAAAGGTGAAACCGTTCTAGGTGAGTCATTCTTTACAACACCTGGTGGAAAAGGGGCAAACCAAGCAGTAGCAGCTGCAAGACTCGGTGATGATGTTTACATGGTAGGACGCATCGGTGATGATGATTTCGGGAATCAAATTTTTACAAACTTAGAAGACAATCATGTTTTAACGACATTTCTGAAACCCGTTACACATTCTGCATCTGGTACGGCACATATCACTTTATCTGACAATGATAATAGTATCATCGTTGTACCTTCAGCTAATAACTATGTTACGTCAGATTACGCGTTGGAAGCTTTAAGTCAAGCTCAAGCAGGTGACATTGTTTTAATTCAACAAGAAATTCCCGCTGAAACAGTAAGAGATGTCGTATTATATTGCGATGAACACGATATGATATCAATTCTTAACCCAGCGCCATTCCGAGAAGTAGAGGCAGATGTTATTGAAAAAGCGACGTACATTACACCTAATGAAACAGAAAGCAATGCGATGTTCCAGACTGACATTGATAAAGCATTAGAGCGTTACCCTAACAAGTTAATAATTACATTAGGAGATAAAGGTGCTATGTATCATAACGGCACTGAAAAGATTCAAATTGATGGATTTAAGCGAGAAGTTAAAGATACAACAGGTGCTGGGGATACATTCAATGGTGCTTTCGCAGTAGGATTACAAAAAGGATATTCAATTGCACAAGCACTTAAACTTGCGAATTTAGCAGCAAGTCATTCAGTAACAGGTATGGGCGCTCAAGGTGGCATGCCAACCTTTTCAGAAATTGCAGGTGAATTAGATGTATAAAACAGGCATATTAAACAGCGACATTTCAAAAGTACTCAGTGATTTAGGACATACAGATCAAATTGTAATAGCTGATTGTGGGTTACCCGTTCCTAAAGACGTTAAGAAGATTGACCTTGCTTTAACATTAGGACAGCCAAGTTTTCTAGAAGTTTATGAAGTACTTAAGCAACACATGGAAATTGAACACGTAACGATAGCTAAAGAAATGGAAGTAGACAATGCACCTATCTTTGAACAAGTGACAAAGGACTTTTCAGAATTAGAACAAGTTAACCACGAAACATTTAAAGCATTAACTAAAAACGCTAAAGCAATTATTCGCACAGGGGAAGCAACGCCATATGCAAACATCATACTTCAAAGTGGTGTCATATTTTAAGGGGTGAAATTAATGATTCAAATGACTAATATCCATAAAGCCTTCGGGGACAACGAGGTTCTAAAGGGTGTTGATTTTACTCTAAAGCCAGGTACAGTGCATGCACTAATGGGAGAAAACGGGGCTGGTAAATCAACACTCATGAAAATTCTAGTCGGGATTCATAAAAAAGATCAAGGTGTTATCACTAATTCTGATATTGAGATCGACTATAACAATCCTAAAGAAGCGGAAGAAAAAGGATTAACATTTATTCACCAAGAATTGAATTTATATCCAGAATTAACAGTGCTTGATAATTTATTCGTTGGAAAAGAAATCAGAAACAAAATAGGAATACTAAATAAAAAAGAAATGAAGCAACAAGCTGAGCAAGTGTTTAAAGAATTAGATTTCTATATTCCATTAAACAAAGTGGTCAAAGATTGCTCAATTGGTGAGCAACAAATGATAGAAATAGCTAAAGCGATGATGACTAAAGCACAAATCATTATTATGGATGAACCAACAGCAACATTAACAGATAAAGAAATTCGACGTTTGTTCGACATGATTCTTAATTTAAAAGCTAAAGGTGTGGCATTTGTATACATTTCACATAGAATGGCTGAAATTTTTGAGATTTCGGATGAAATAACGGTGATGCGTGATGGCGTTTCTGTTATGTATGATGAAACGGCAAATCTAACATACAACCAAATTGTTAAAGCAATGGTTGGACGTGAATTAGATGAACAGTTCCCACATAGAACGTATGAACCACAAGATGTTGTTTTAAACGTAAAACGTCTCAATAATCCGCTACATCATATTGAGAATCAATCATTTTATCTTAAAGAAGGTGAAATATTAGGCGTGAGTGGTCTAATGGGGGCAGGTCGTACTGAGATGATGAGAAGTTTGTTCGGTGTCGATAAAGCAGATAATGAAATTGAAATTAAAGGACAAACAGTATCTATAACGTCTCCAATCGAAGCGATGAAACATGGACTTGCTTTTATAACTGAGAATCGTAAAGAAGAAGGGTTAATTTTAGACTTCTCCATTCAAGATAATATGGTATTACCTTCATTATTTAGCTTTTCAAAACATGGCATCGTAGACGATAAAAGTTCTGAGCAATTTGTTGATACGATGCGTAAAAGACTCAATATTAAATCTCCAGGTAGACTGCCGGCCGGCTCATTATCAGGTGGTAATCAACAAAAGGTCGTATTAGCAAAGTGGATTGGTACCGGCGCGCAAATCATTATTTTAGATGAGCCTACACGAGGTATTGATGTCGGAGCAAAAAGGGAAATTTATCAACTTATGAATGAACTTACGGATCGTGGTGTGTCTATTATTATGGTCTCATCTGAATTGCCTGAAGTCATTGGTATGAGCGATAGAGTGATGGTCGTTCACGAAGGTAATATCAAAGGGGATCTTACAGGAAATGAAATTACAGAAGAAAATATTATGACTTTAGCTACAGGGGGGAACTTTAAATGAAACAGTTAACAGCTAAAACATCGTTCATGGAAAAGATTATTCCATTTATTGGTCTGATTTTATTAATTATTGTAGTGAGTATTTTAAACCCATCATTTTTAGATTTATCTAATTTACTCAATTTATTAAGACAAATTTCTATCAATGGTCTGATTGCCTTTGGTATGACATTCATTATCTTAACTGGCGGTATAGACTTATCAGTTGGTTCAATTCTTGCATTATCATCGGCGTTTATTGCATTAATGATTACGAGTGGTGTTGACCCAATAATTGCATTAATTATTGGCGTACTGATTGGTTTTGTTTTAGGTGCAGTAAATGGTTTATTAGTTACTAAAGGAAATATGGCGCCATTTATTGCAACACTTGCGACAATGACGATTTTCCGTGGATTAACATTAGTTATTACTGACGGAAATCCAATAACAAATTTAGGTGATAGTTATTTATTCCAATTATTTGGTAAAGGCTACTTTATCGGTATTCCAGTACCAGCAGTAACAATGATTATCGTGTTTGTGATTTTGCTTATTATTCTTCAAAAAACAACATTTGGACGTCATACATATGCGATTGGTGGGAATGAGGTAGCTGCTAAAATTTCAGGTATTAAAGTTAATAAAATTAAAATTTTAATTTATGGAATTTCAGGGCTAATGTCAGCGTTAGCTGGAGGCATATTAACATCACGTTTAAATTCTGCACAACCAACAGCAGGTACTTCTTATGAGTTAGATGCCATTGCTGCCGTAGTACTTGGTGGTACGTCATTAACAGGTGGTAAAGGACGAATTGTTGGAACATTAATAGGTGTACTTATTATAGGTGTTTTAAATAATGGATTAAATTTACTTGGTGTTTCTTCATTTTACCAACAAGTCGTTAAAGGTGTAGTTATTTTAATTGCGGTATTAATTGATCGTAAAAAATAAGAGAAAGCAGGATAACAATATGAAAAAATTATTAGCCATTACATTAGCACTTGTCCTATTTTTAGCAGCATGTTCCTTAGAATCACCCTTGAAAAATGATAAAAATGGTAAAACAAATAAGAAAAAATCAGAAATTACAATAGGCGTAAGTATTTCAACTTTAAATAATCCATTCTTCGTTAAAATTAAAAATGGAATTGAAAAAGATGCTAAAGCACAAGGTATGAAAGTTAAAGTTGTAGATGCTCGAGATGATTCAGCTAAACAAACGAATGACATTGAAGATTTAATTCAACAACAAGTTGATTACTTAATTGTTAACCCAACAGATTCAAGTGCGATTTCAAGTGCTGTGGAGTCAGCGAACAATGAGGGTATTCCAGTAATCACGTTAGATAGATCTGTAGATAAAGGCGAAGTTGCGTCATTTATTGCATCAGATAACGTTGAAGGCGGTAAAATGGCTGGCAACTACTTAGTTGATAAAGTGGGTAAAAATGCAAAAGTTGGAGAACTTGAAGGTGTTCCAGGTGCAAGTGCAACGAGAGAAAGAGGTAAAGGGTTCCATGAAATTGCAGATAAACAGTTAAAAGTAATTGCTAAATAAAGTGCGAAGTTTGATAGAGCAGAAGGATTAAACGTGACGCAAAATATGCTTGAAGCACATCCTGACATTAAAGCCATCTTTGCTCAAAATGATGAAATGGCACTTGGTGCAATCGAAGCAATTGGGGATAAGGATATTCAAGTCATTGGATTTGATGGCAACGAAGATGCAATGAAATCAATAAAAAATGGCAAACTAGATGCGACAATAGCTCAACAACCTGAACTTATGGGTAAAGAAGCAATTAAAGTGGTCAATGGATTAATGAAAGGCGACTCTGTAAATAAACAAATCAAAGTACCATTAAAATTGAAACAAAGTAAGAACTAAATATGCTTGAAATAATAAAGATTCTGAGACGGTAAATCATCTCAGAATCTTTTTTAATTAATAAGTGATTGATGAGAACGTAACAATGCATAAACTGTATCTAGATGTGGTGTGTTCACGTTATGAGATTTTGCCTGTCTAAAGATAAATCCTTGTATTGCTTCGACTTCTAATGGCTGATGATTGATTATATCGTAATACATACTCGTGCCCATATGATCAGGATAGCCAGCATAAATTTGCATAATGTCATCGACGATTGTATTTGGAAACTGTATACCTGATGCTTCGGCTACTTGATGTCCTTCTTTTAATAGTTGACGACATAGATGTTTGACTTCGTTAATTTTTAAGATTTGAGCAGTATTGTGACCAAGTGCAGTTATAGAATTAATACCTAAATTCACTAATAATTTATACCAAATTTTTTCTTCAATATTGTCTTCTAAAACCATTTCTATTTTGGTTGTATCGAATAAGGATTTTAGATGCGTTGTGGTATCATCTTTCTGCAAATGTAAACGATAATCTCGAAAATGAACGACTTCGCTTTCGGATTTTTGGCCGCTTATGTATACGACTGCCTGATATTTGTGATTGAAAGGAAGTTGCGGCAATAAGCCATAACCATTTTGAGCTAAAATAAAGCACGTTTCATTATGTGCGAAGTGATGTAATTTTGGAATTAGTGAATTAAGTTGGTGCGTTTTAACCGCAATGATAATAACATCAAATTGCGTATTTATGTCATCAATACTTTTGACTTTGATAGTTTCATTTGCAGGTTGGAGGGTCATTATCTTATTAGAACGACCGATTAATGTAACGTTTGGCAGTGATTGTTGCAGTTCATAAGCAATCGTCGTACCAACCGCACCAGGTCCAATAACAGCAATTTTCATTTTAAACTTTCCTTTCTGATTAGAATCAAACATATATGTATAGAAGTATCTATGCACTATAAATATAATCATATAGTATAATCATTTTACTTTTATATGTAAATTAATCTTTTAATTAAAAAGATGGATAAGCAAAGATAAATATTAGAACAGAAAATGATATGATTTTATATGGAAGTTGATATATAATATTGAGTTGAAATAATGGGATAGCAACTTATAAAGTTTTGTTTAAAAATGTGGACATAAATAATAGGAGTTAATTTAAAATGAAAAATTTAGCAAAATTAGTTGAAATGAAACAAGACAAAACGAAAATTTCGATGATTACAGCATATGACTTTCCAAGTGCCAAACAAGCACAGGATGCAAATATAGATATGATTTTAGTTGGTGATTCACTTGGAATGACGGTACTAGGTTATGAAACAACAACACAAGTGACATTAGAAGACATGATTCATCACGGCAAAGCGGTACGTAGAGGTGCTAATGATACTTTTGTAGTAGTGGACTTACCAATTGGCGCAGTTGGTGTAAGTGATGAACATGATTTGAAAAATGCGATAACACTTTATCAGGAAACAAATGCCAATGCGTTAAAAGCAGAAGGTGCACATTTAGTTAATTTCATTAAGAAATCAACACAAATTGGAATTCCAATCGTAGCGCATCTAGGATTAATGCCACAAAGCGTTGGTGTTATGGGATATCGATTACAAGGTAGCACGAAAGATGCGGCTAAACAGTTAATTCAAGAGGCACATGCAGTTCAAGAAGCAGGCGCAGTTGCTTTAGTATTAGAAGCGATTCCAAGTGACTTAGCTGGTTTAATTAGTGAGCAATTAGATATACCCGTTATTGGTATTGGCGCAGGAAAAGACACAGACGGTCAAGTATTGGTTTATCACGATATGTTAAATTATGGCGTTGATCGCTATGCTAAATTTGTACAACAATTTGGCGATTTTTCAGTAGGAATTGATGCCATCAAACATTATGATGAAGAAGTTAAGGCAGGGACTTTTCCAGCTGAAGCCCACACATATAAGAAAAAGATATTGAATGAGGTAAACAGCAATGACTAAAGTGATTCAAACTGTATCTGAGATGCAACAAATTACACAGGAATTGAAGCGTACAGGTAAAACGATTGGCTTCGTTCCAACGATGGGAGCCTTACATGAAGGTCATTTGAGTATGATGCGTCGCTCAGTTGAAGAGAATGATATTACTGTAATTAGTGTATTTGTAAATCCTCTACAATTTGGTCCAAACGAAGATTTCGATGCCTATCCACGTCAAATTGATCAAGATGTAGCCTTAGTTGAGGCAATTAATGTTGATTATGTATTCCATCCAGCAGTAGAAGAAATGTACCCAAACGAGCTAAGTGTCACGTTAAAGGTAGGACGTCTAGCGGAAGTCTTAGAAGGTGCACAACGTCCAGGTCATTTCGATGGTGTAGTTACGGTCGTAAACAAGTTATTTAATATTGTGAGTCCTAATAAAGCATACTTTGGTAAGAAAGATGCACAACAGCTCGCAATTGTTGAAAAAATGGTAGAAGATTTTAATCATCCAATTGAAATTGTAGGTATTGATATTGTACGTGAAGCGGATGGACTTGCACGTAGTTCGCGAAATGTATATTTAACTGACGACGAGAGACAAGAAGCTGTTCACTTGAGTAAAAGTTTGGAAATAGCTCAAACATTGTATAAACAAGGAGAGCGACGTAGCCATATTATTGTTGGTGAGATTAAGACATATTTATCGGAACATACAAGTGGTCATATTGATGAAGTTGCAATTTATAGTTACCCTGATTTAGAAGTTGCGACAGAAATACAAGGACAAATTTTTATATCATTAGCTGTTAAGTTTTCGAAAGCACGATTGATAGATAATATAATTTTAGGAAGTGAATAGTAAGTTATGATTAGAACGATGATGAACGGTAAGATCCATAGAGCACGTGTGACTGAATCAAATTTAAATTATGTTGGAAGTATTACGATTGATGCCGATATCTTAGACGCAGTCGATATTTTACCTAATGAAAAGGTAGCCATCGTAAATAACAATAATGGTGCCCGCTTTGAAACATATGTTATTGCTGGTGAACGAGGTAGTGGCAAGATTTGTCTTAATGGTGCAGCATCTCGATTAGTTGAAGTTGACGATGTGGTGATTATTATGACCTATGTCCAATTAGATGAACGTGAATTAGTTGACCATGCGCCTAAAGTGGCTGTTATGAATGAAAAGAATGAAATTATTCAAATGATTCATGAGAAAGAAGGAACAATAATCAAATAATTAAGTGTGACGGCAGTCTAAAATAGTAAAATTGATTTTATCCGGTAGCTTAAAAGCTATCGGATTTTTGTGTGGACTGTGTATCATAGTGATATAAACATCACCTAAAATTATAACATTTGTATAGTATAATAATATTATACAAAAATTGTTATAAGATTAGAGGGATCGTTAATGAAAAAATTTCTATCACTTAGTATCACATTTATGTTAGTGTTAACAGCCTGCAGTACACATGAACCATCTAAAGAAAATAAAACGGAATCTCACACGAAACAAACGGATACTAAAACAACAAAAGACAATAAAAAGCAAAACAAGGATGATAATAAAAAGAAGGATGAAGAAAAAAACAAAGATATTATACCTAACTTTTCTGAAAAGGAAAAATTGGCTTTAGCTTTTTGTGTCGACCATGTTGACCAATATACATTAACGAAAAATGAAATTTTAACTGGATTTTATTTAGCTATAGCTCCAGCTGGAGAGGAACACTATAAATTAGTTGATTTTACGTTAGTTAAATATGATAAACCTATTGCAAATGCGCCAAAAGATATGCATTTTTACACCGTATATCCTGACAAAAGAAGTTTCGCTGCCATCATCGGTGTGAATAATGAGAAGATATTCTTAGGAGGAACGCAAGCTGCAATCATTGATTATAATGAATTAATGCAACATGGAAGAGAAGTAAATTTAAAAGATGTCTATTTAAAAAATAAAAATAATAAAGCCTTGCCAGAATTAGTAAGTAAAATGCATATTGATAATAAGTATCCTGAAATAAGTTATGACGAGAATGGAATGTCTAATAAAGAGCTAGAACGATCGGGTGTAGTAGGTTTACATCTTAGAAATCAAATCTATCAAATTATTGCAGACTTTGAAGGTATTAGCTTAAAAGATTCAGGTTATTTATGGGAAGATGTGAAGCTACTTAATTCAAATGGAGATTGGTCGGTACGATATCGCAATCAAGATGGAGAAATCGTTGGTTCTTATAGAAATATGAATGACAAAATTCAAAAGCTCGATGCTAATGGAAATGTAGTTAAAGAAAAAAAGGTTGAATAGTATATAAAAACGCTCAGAGTGCAATATATTAGCTTTCTGAGCGATCTTTATATTTAACATATTCCTCTAAGGATTGACCAGAGTGTTGTACTTTAGTCGCATTGTTTTTTACTAGGTAACGCAAATGCCACGGTTCATATTGGTAGCCTGTGATCTGTTCTTTACCTTTTGGATAACGCACGATAAAACCATAACGATGCGCATTTCGCGCAATCCATTGTCCTTCCTTTGTTGCTCCAAAACATTCGCGTAAATTAGCATCTGATTCAATAGCACCCACATCATAACTTAACCCACTTTGATGTTCAGAAGTGCCAGGACGTGTACTATAACGGTCTGCATTTTCTTCACCATCACGCGCAACATATTGATTATATAAATTCACTTGTGTTTCGTAACTTCTAAATCCACTAATCTTATAAAGACTCACACCATCTCTTTCAGCATCAGTAAACATTTGTTGTAATGCACGTTGTGCTTTAGGCTTCTCACCAGGATTGTAATCAGATGGTAGTTTAGTTGTTTTATTAACGATTAAAATGCCGTCATAGTATGTTTTACCGTTTATGACTTCCTTCTTCTGTTGTTCATTGCCAGTAGTTTTAGTCGATGCATTACGATTATTCTTATTTTCTATGTCTTGTTCAAAGCTACATGCACATAAAATTAAGGTACTCAAAATTAAAATTGTAAGAAACTTCTTCACAATATAATTCCTTTCCAAAAATATTTTAATATCATATTATTCATTACAATGTAAGATTAGCATAAAAAACAAATGAAATAAGATGAAAAACAGTAAAATTGTTTAATAGTTTAATTAAATACATGGTTATTACAACAATCCCAATTTTATAGTGTAACTTGTAAAAATATATGAACAACATATAATTATTTTATAGTATAATAATTCGGTACGAAGGAAACATTTACATTTTTTAATAGAGATTAAATATGTGTTTAAGGGGGGTAAGATATGAAGAAACTATTATTTATGTGTGGGGTGTTTTTACTTTTACTTGCAGCTTGTGGTTCTAATGATGGTTCCAAAGAAGATAGTGCTAAAACGAAATCTAACGCGGAACAAACAAAATCTAAGAAGTCTAAAAAAGACCAAAAGCTGGAAAAGGAAGTAGCAAAGCTTTCTGAAAAACAAAAATTAGCACTTGCCTTCTGTGTGGAGGATGTTGACCGATATACATTGACTAAGAATGAAATTCTAACTGGAATTTATGAATACAAACTTGCGACTGGAAATAAAAACTTTAAACTAGTTGATTTCAAATTTGTGAAGTACGATGATAGCATCAAAAATGCTCCAAAAGGTATGAATTTCTATAATGTATCACCTAATAAAGGGAACTTTGAAGCATTAATCGGAGTTAGTAACGATAAAATCTTTATCGGACGCATGCAATCTGGTTCATTAGATTACAAAGATTTATTAGGAAAAGGTAAAGAAGTAAAATTAATTGATGTCTATAAAGCGAATAAAGACAACAAAGCTTTACCAGAATTAACTGATAAGATAAATATTGTAGATAATTTATCTAAAAAAGATAAAGAAAATAACAATCCATTATCTGCAGAATACTTAGAGAAATCAGGAACAGTTAATACGCATTTCCGTAACCAAGTGTATCAAATGATTTCGGATTTCGAAGGTATTGCAGTAGGTAAGACAAACTATTTATGGGACGATGTTAAAATGGTCGGTCATAGTGGCGATTGGATTGTGAATTATCGAAATAAAGATGGCGAAATTTTAGGTACATATAAAACTAAAAATAATAAAATTATTAAGTTAGATGCTAATGGTAAAGTCATTAAGCAAGAAAATTAATAAGTTCATACTCAAGTTCTCAGGTTAATTAAATTAGCTTGAGAACTTTTTTTATAGGGTTTTATAATTATGCCAGTATGATACGATAAAGGTAAGGGAAAGACGGTAATTAAAATTACGCAAAGGAGTTTATGCTTATGAATCCAAAAGTAGGTTTTGGCGAAGCATTTAAGTTGTTTTGGAAAAATTATTTTAATTTCAAAGGTCGTTCAAGACGAAGTGAATTCTGGTTTATGCAATTATGGCATTTAATCTTTTATGGACCCGCTCTGATTCTTTATATTATGGCATTAATCATGATTATGTTCGCAGCAGGGTTTCAATCTGAAGGCTTATCAATTTTAAGCGTAGTTATGTTAGTTATCACAATCATTTATATGGTTTTATACGCAATTATTACATTCATTCCTAATTTAGCGATGACAGTCAGACGCTTCCATGACACTGATCGTACGATGTTTATTCCTATCTTATCAGTTGTATTAGGTGTGATATCTTTTATTGTGCAATTAATCTGGAATATTAATGACCCTAATGGTGAAAATGGATGGGCATTGTTATTTATTCTCCTATTTTCCCTAGTACAATTTGCTGTTTCAATCTACCAAATAGTAATCACATGCTTAAATAGTAAATTTAATAAAAATAAATATGGAGAAAGCCCTAAATTCAAAGGACATTATGAATAATTCAATGTGCTAATTCAATATGCTTAGCAACATAAATTAAGGTTCAACGTGCAGTTAATGATTAACCACGTTGAACCTTTTTAGTATGTCTATTTACGTTTACCTACATGCCATTTCCAATATGTGAACATGCGCAGGAGATATTCTAATGGACCGTATCGGAAGTATCTTTGATGCAATGTTGCTAATAACACTAAAAGAATATAGATAATTACGAATAAAATGCTTGTGTAAATGAGTATATCTTTGCCAAATAACCCTAGACCGTAACTATAGAAGACGAGTGTACCAATGATACTTTGTGTAATGTAAACGGTAAGAGATATTTTGCCAGCATTTTCCAAACCTTTAAAAATTGGATGCGTCTCATAACGTTGGTATAAATATTTAAATAAACTCATGTAACCTAAGGATAAAATCGGTCCAAATATAGCTACAAGCGTACCTGAAATAGCCTCGTTATCCAACCAGAGTAGGGTTGATTTGGCAATAATAGATACTGGAATAAGGTATATAAATAGTTTCGACGACCAAAAGTGCCTTGCATCTTTCTCGAACCAACCACATCTAGAAAGAAAGATTCCTAAAGTGAATAATGGTACTTCAAAAAGTATAGCTACCAAGAAGATTGCACCTTTATTATCGCCTAATTGATCTTCTAATTCTGCAAATTTAGGAGATGTCGCTATATCATCTACGTGATGGATATCGTTATAACTACCTTCTGTATAAATCTTTTGCACTTTATGAATATATGAAGCTGAATCATATTTGTCAGATGATGTAGACGCTTGAGAATCATCAAACATAGACCAAATACCCATCACGAGCATGAGAGAAATAATTACAACATTAAACCATTTGAAAGCTTTCGTACTTAGTGAAATAAAGGGTATCACACATAACATAGCTAAACTATAAGCTGTTAATATATCGCCTTCCCATATGTAACTTGCATGGATAAAGCCTAAGATAAGTAAGAAAATGGCACGACGTAATAATTGTAATCTAGGCCGTGGCAATCCTTTTAATTTCATAGACTGATACAGTTTATCCATCGAAAAGCCAAACAGTATTGCAAAAATAGGTAAAAAACTTTCTTCAACAAGTATGATGATAAGGTTGAATATTCCTTGGTTTACAGGACTTAAATGGAAATGTTCGATGTAGTCTTTGCCAGATAAACTAAATTGAAATATAAGTAGATTAGCAAGAAATATGCCTAATAAGCTGAAACCTCTTAAACTATCAGCAATTGTAATTCGTTTCATAATGTCACCTCAATACTCACAGTAAACAATAATGATAAAATCTATCATAATTTCGTCTTAAATCTATCTTAAATCATCAACTAAACTATAAAGAAGCGGGATGACAAAATCATAAATGGATCTCATCATCCCACTTATATTGATAATGTTTTACATGAAACAATGTTAATCCAAATCTTTAACCTGATCCTTGGCTCTTTTGTAAATTTTGTTAGGGAAGTTAGTAATTCGCAACAATTCAATTGCATTTCTCGTATTCGCTTTCCCTTTTTTAATCTTGTAATCAAAGTGGATTTCATCGTTTTCAATCGTTTCATTAAAGTGATAGTTTTGATAATTGTCCTTTAATAATTCTGAAAGTTCGATATCATGTGTTGCTGCTACAATTCTGTACTCTGGTTGATGATTCAAATATGATAATACAGATTCTGATGCTGCAATACGTTCAGTTGTATTCGTGCCTTTAAAGATTTCATCTATGAAGCAGTACACTGGCATATGCGTCTCTATATCGAATAGACGACGAATAGATTTCAACTCAGCCATGAAGTAACTATCACCCGACAGAACATCATCGGCATTAGCCATTGACGTATAAACTAAGCCGGGACGATAGCTAAACGCATCCGCCGTCGCAGTTTCTATCGTTTGTGCAAGAATAAGGTTAATTGCTACGGCTTTCATAAATGTTGATTTTCCTGATGCATTCGACCCCGTTAGTAGAATATTGTGGTTAATGTCGAGATCGTTTGGGACTGCATTTTCCAGTAAAGGATGAATCAAATTTGTGAATGTTAATGTTTGCTCATTTGAAAAGGCAGTCGGCTCACAATAAGTGTCTAATGTGCGTCGATACATGGCTAATGAATAGTGATTATCTAAGGTGCTTACATAGTCATAGCAAGCCATTACCTCGTCTTGATATCGATAATACGTATGCTGGATGATATGGAAGAGGAAATAATCCACCATGAATGCCATCTTGAGTAACATAATAAATGCGCCGCCGATATCTTGATCGCCCACTTTACCTAGTAGACCACTAAATAAACGTGCCCCTTTAAAGTGACTAAAGTTCGTATTAACTTCTGGTGTGCCTTTAATTTGGTCGAGATGATAACCTTCCTTAAGGACTTTCGCTGTATAGAATAATGACTTTAAATCTTGATCATAAGTACGTTTCAAGGTACCGGATAATACAATGTTTAGTAGAATCGAAAATAAAGTTATAAGTACTCCAGTTGATGGAGAAATGAAACAAATAATGAGTCCAATAAATGGTAGAAATGGACAAATCATAAATAAATTATTTCGCTTTATTGCTTTAAGTTGATCAGGGAAGATAGGGTACACCACTTTACCAATAGAAGCGAGATGATAAGATACATTGACCCTAAATGTTTCATCATTATTAAATTGGTCTAATAGTTGTTTGTTATTAACCTTAAACATATTGCGTAATGTGGCAAACCAACGCATCTCTCCAATAGCCGTGAAGTTAAAGTTACTACGATGGAAGATTTCTTCCATATTTAAATCCGACCATGTTTTATCATCGATGAGGTTGTTATGTTGGTCACGTTTGAGTTTGAATTGATAATCGAAGCGGGAATTTGGGCGTATGAAGTTCTCAATAGGCTTCTTATTACGCCAAAGTGTATGTATGTGGTTGATCAATTTCCTCTTGTCTACTATTGTCACAACAACATTTACAATCAAGCCTAAAATGATAATACCAATTACCAATAATGCATAAGTCTGATAAATATTCATAACTAAACTCCTTATAAAAATTAAATCATCTACACAATTATTTCATAATTTTATGCAATTAACAAAAGTAGATAAGATAAAAAAATTCACTTCATACATTGTAACTTTGCCACATAGATTTCACATCATAGCTCATGATATGCTTATTGATGACATAGGAGGATTTGACTGATATGAAAGACAAATATATATCATCTATAACTCATTTTTCACATCGTCATCAACGACATTTTGTAGGTGAACGTTTATGATGACTTTTTTAGCCATTCTCATTTTTGTTATTACTTTGATTTTTGTTGTTTGGCAACCTAAAGGACTAGATATAGGAATTACTGCTGTTGTAGGTGCAGTTTTAGCGCTTATTACTGGAGTTGTTGGTTGGTCTGACATCGTGGAAGTAACAGATATCGTTTGGAACGCGACTTTAACATTTGTAGCTGTCATCTTGATTTCACTTATTCTGGATGAAATTGGTTTCTTTGAATGGGCTGCATTACATATGGTTCGAGCATCTAAAGGTGACGGTTTCAGAATGTTTGTTTACATTATGCTCCTCGGTGCGATAGTGGCAGCATTTTTTGCGAATGATGGTGCTGCACTTATCTTGACGCCAATCGTTTTAGCGATGGTACGTCATCTTGGATTTAGTAAGAAAGTGATCTTTCCTTTCATTATCGCAAGTGGCTTTATCGCTGATACAACGTCGTTACCTTTTACGGTAAGTAACTTAGTGAATATTGTTTCTGCGGATTACTTCAACATTGGATTTGTAGAATATTTGAGTCGTATGCTAATACCAAATATATTCTCACTTCTAGCAAGTATCATTGTATTATGGATTTATTTTCGAACATCGATTCCAAAGACCATTGATATTCGAAAGGTTCAAACTCCTGGTGCCGCGATTAAAGATCAGAAACTATTTCGCATATCTTGGCTTGTTTTAGCAATACTATTAATAGGTTATCTTGTCAGTGAGTTTATACACGTACCAGTGTCTCTGATTGCTGGAATTGTCGCTATTATCTTCCTACTCTTGGCACGCCAATCAGATGTTGTTTCTACTGGAAAAGTAATCAAAGGTGCGCCATGGAATATCGTGATTTTTTCATTAGGTATGTATTTAGTTGTATTTGGACTTAAAAATGTTGGCATTACAACCATATTAGGTCATATATTTGCATCTATATCTGCGCATGGCTTATTTACTAGTATTATGGGCGTAGGTTTTATTTCTGCAATTTTATCATCTATCATGAATAACTTACCGACCGTTTTAATTGATGCGATAGCAATACATCAATCACAAGTGACAGGTATCCTTAGAGAAGGTATGATTTATGCGAATGTAATAGGGTCTGACTTAGGTCCGAAGATTACACCTATAGGTTCATTAGCCACTTTATTATGGCTTCACGTTTTAGCTCAAAAAGATGTCAAAATATCATGGGGCGTTTACTTTAAAACAGGAATAGTCATTACGATTCCAGTACTCTTTTTCACGTTGTTAGGACTATTTCTTACATTACTCATTTTTTAAAAGGAGAAAATCATAATCCGCAATGGGAATAACAGTTAGGCATTCATACGTATCTTTTGAGAATAGACAAACATAGGGTTTAAATTTTTTGATACTATTTTAAAGTATATTCAAGAAAAGTTAGATTGCTCACCATCCCAAAATGTTAATGTATAAATCGACCATTCAAACAGTTAATTGCTAACTTTTATACACCGTGCAGTCTAACCTCCTTGTAATATAAGGCTTAGATATATACATAGTTGAATATACATATTTCGCCACTATTAATTGGAAGTATACTCTTTAAAGATAATTGATTAGTTTAGCGAGAATAACTTAAGTGAGGTAACGGATATTTCGTCTATGATTCGTCTATCTCACTTTTTTACGTTTATAGAGTGGATTTGTAAGGACAATATGCTAATTACATTTAAACGAGCATATATGTTTGTGATAAAAGAAATTCATAGTATCTTGAACGTATAAGTATTCCAATTCTATTGAGGTGAGAATGTGAAAGCATTAATTGTATATGCCCATCCTGAACCAAAGTCATTCAATGGTGCATTAAAAGATAAAGCTGTAGAAACATTAGAAGCACAAGGTTATGAAGTTAAAGTTTCGGATTTATACGCAATGGATTTTGATCCAGTTGCTAGAAAAGAAGATTTCAAAAACTTAACAGATTCTGAATTCTTCAAATACGCAATAGAACAAAAAAATGCATATGATAACGATGAATTAACATCAGTGATTAAGGAAGAATTTGAAAAACTGTTATGGGCAGACTTAGTTATTTTCCAATTTCCACTATGGTGGTTTAGTGTTCCAGCTATACTTAAAGGTTGGTTTGATAAAATCTTTATGTTTGGTGGCATTTATGGCGGAGAATATGACCGTTATGACAAAGCACGATTAACAGATAAAATAGCCATGATTTCAACTACGACTGGCTCACCCGAAGGAAGCTATGCTGCAAATGGTTTTTCAGGAGATATTTATGAGCAAGTATTATTCCATATTAACCATGGTATGATTTATTTCTCTGGTATGACACCATTAGAACCATTTATTGCTTATCAAGTTAGCCATAGCGAAGAGGTAAGACGTGACTATCTTGAACAATTAGCTGAGAAATTAAAACATATCGATGACATTCCTAGAATTCAATATCATAAATTAGAAGATTTCGATGATAACGGACAATTAAAATAGACATTTTTGAAATACAAGCATCATCAAAATGAATCATTTATTCATTTTGGTGATGCTTTTTTAATTGTAAGTATTTATAGGTCTAGCACATCGTTGAAATGACGAAAATAACAAATGTAATTTAAATTGTAATCGTATATCAGCTGATAAATAGGGTATGATGTATATAATCATCTGATGAGATACATTCTATTCTATTTAAGGTGTTGATGAGTTATGGAAGAAAAGAAGCATAAGAAATTTAAGTTTAAGACGCCTCATACATATGCTTTATTAATGTTTGTTATTTTTCTAGCTTGGTTATTAACTTACATTATTCCAGCTGGTGAATATGCGCGTGAAAAGAAAGGAGATCAAACACTTGTCGTTTCAGGGACTTACCATACTGTGGAATCGGCAAACGTCAACTTCCTCGAAATATTCAGGTCAATTCCTGAAGGACTAATCAGTGGCGGAGAAATCGTATTCTATATATTTCTAGTAGGTGGTGCCTTTGGCATTATTCATAAGACAGGTGCTTTCGAAAATGGTGTAAACAAAGCAATGAGAATGTTAAGAAAGGCCAATTTCCTAATGATTCCATTGACGATGACAATATTCTCTATATTAGGATTTACAATTGGATTAGCAGAAGAAACAATTATCTTTGTTCCGATTGGCATTATAATCGCTCGGACATTAGGTTACGACGCCTTAACAGGTGCTGCAATGGTTATTTTAGGTGCTGCCAGTGGTTTCAGTGGAGGTATGTTAAATCCCTTTACAGTTGGTGTGGCACAAACCGTTGCTGAATTACCAATGTTCTCAGGCTGGGGTTTACGTAAAATTATCTATTTATTTATCTTAACTGCAGCCATTTCTACAGTTATGTTATATGCACGTAAAGTGAAGAAAGATAAGTCAAAAAGTATTGTGTATGAGCTAGAAAAAGAAGAAGGTCATATTACTCAAGAAATCACCTATCAACATTTTAGTAAGAGACAAGCAGCTAGCTTACTTATCATAGTTGCTACAATTCTATTTAACGTATTTGGCATATTTGTATTCGATTGGACGTTTAATGAGATGAGCGCCAATTTCTTACTTGCTGGTATTGTTGCAGGTTTAGTAAGCGGACTTGGATTAAATGGTACATTTGACGCATTAATTGAAGGAATGCAGAACATTTTATTTGGCGCAATGATTGTTGGATTCGCTAAAGGAATCGTCGTTATTTTGGAAAATGGTAAAATCATCGATACGATTGTTCATGGCATGACAACATTGCTATCAGATATACCAGCTTCATTTGTAATTATTGCTATGTTTATATTACAGTTCTTACTTAATTTCTTTATACCATCTGGATCGGGTCAAGCATTAACAACAATGCCATTAATGGTACCAATATCAGATTTACTGCATATTAATCGTCAGTTAACGGTACTCGCTTTCCAATATGGTGATTCAATCAGTAACATTTTATTCCCAACTTCAGCAATCTTAATGGGAGCATTAGCTGTTGGACGAATTACTTATACTCAATGGATTAAATTTGTGTGGAAGTTGATACTATTATGGGTAATCATTTGTGCAGTGGCGATGTCGATTGCGCTTATAATTGGCTATTAAAAATTTCTCAAGAAGCACTTGGAAATTTGTTTAAAGGCTTGACGGGTAAGACTGACGCTTGTCTGAAGTTAGTAGGAAGTACGTCTAATAAACGCTGTCATAACAATGAAAAGGCGGGTTTCTAAATTGATAGGGATGATACCTTTATGGGATACTTTTTATTAATCTTCATGTTTTGCAACAATAATTCATAAGGAAAAAACAATGAAAACAATATATTAGTATTAATTATTTATTTAATATCTGAATCAAATCGATCTTATAAAAGCACCAATTATTATTCATAAAATGTTCAAATCGTTAATATATAAAAGTGATAATATAATAAATGAATAATATTTAAGAGGTGTTTTTTATGAGTAATACTAAAAAAGTTGCAGTAGTTACAGGCGCAGCTCAAGGGATTGGACTCAAAATAGCAGAACGTTTATTTAAAGATGGTTTTAGTGTTGCACTTGTAGACTTTAATGAAGAAGGAGCTAAAAAAGCGGCTGCTTCATTAAAAGCAGAAGGACAAGAAGCGATAGCATTTAAAGCAGACGTTTCAGACCGTGAAAATGTTTTTAATGTATTACGTAGCGTTGTAGAATATTTCGGTGAATTTAATGTATTAGTTAATAATGCTGGTCTAGGACCAATGACACCTATCGACACGGTAACACCTGAGCAATTTAGCCAAGTTATTGGCGTTAACATTGGTGGTGTCTTCTGGGGAATCCAAGCTGCATTAGAACAATTTGAAAAATTGGGTCATGGTGGTAAAATCATTAACGCTACTTCTCAAGCAGGGGTTGAAGGCAACAAAGGTTTATCTTTATACAGCAGTACTAAATTTGCAGTGCGTGGTTTAACTCAAGTTGCTGCGCGTGATTTAGCAGAAAAAGGTATCACAGTTAATGCATATGCACCAGGTATTGTTGAAACTCCAATGATGGAAGGTATTGCGATTAAATTAGCTAAAGAAAATAATCAACCTGAAGAATGGGGTTGGAAACAATTTACTGATCAAATTACATTAAAACGTTTGTCTAAACCAGAAGACGTTGCTAATGTGGTAAGTTTCTTAGCAGGTAGTGATTCTGATTACATCACTGGACAAACAATTATCGTTGATGGTGGTATGAGATTCCACTAAGAATAGGCGACAAAATCAGTAAGTATTTACCGATTGTTTAATTTATTATTTTATCAAGCCCATTACTTTTAGCATAAGACAATAGCATAAAACATTTTGAAGTGGTTTGCACTAGCATAAGTGTGAGCCGCTTTTAACTTTAGTTAAAAAGATGTGTCAATTTTGTTATAAAAATTTTGCTCAATTCAAAATAGTTTTAGTATATAATACTGTGTAACACCAATTGAAAGGAGCAACTTATGAACTTAAATAGTATTAATTTAGTTTCAGGTATTTTATGCTTATTATCATTTTTATTAGTAGTTTCTATCATGTTTACGAGCATGTTCTGGTTTCTTCCAGGATTGTTTGTGATGTTATTAGCTATTATTGCAAATGTCTTAGGCATCTTGAAAGGCAATAAAGCCATAAATATTACAATGTTAATTTTAAATATTGTATTTTTAGTTATTTTCTCAAGTCCTTTATTATTAGCTTAATATTTTGAGAAAATTATATATATCTTAAATTTCCAGAGGAAGTGGGATAGAAATTAATGTAATGATTAATTTCTGTGCTCGCTTCTTTTTTATTTATCCTTAATAAGGGTAGATAGAAGGTATAGATAAAGATAGCTAAGGGGGATTTATAATGGATGTAAGATTTCCAATAGGAGAATTTGAAGCGCCAACGAATTCAACATTAGTTGATGTGAAACAATGGATGAGTGAAATTGAAGCATATAGTGATCAGTTGAAGAAAACGGTTCATCAATTGAGTGATGAGCAGTTAGAACGTCGTTATCGAAAAGGAAGTTGGACGGTTAGACAATTAGTACATCATATTGCAGATTCTCAGATTAATTTGTATGAAAGATTGAAAATGGCATTGACTGAAGATGACGTAACGGCGTTCATGTTTAATCAAGAACGGTGGGCAGAGTTGCCAGACTCTAAATTACCTATGCAAGTTTCAATTACTATTTTAGAGGGACTCAACCAACGCATTGTAGAGATGGGAAATCATGTTACTGAAGGTGAATTAAATCATTCTATCAAGCTATCAGATGGTAGCAATGTACCGGTTTCAGAATTACTTGCGAAATTATCATGGCATGAGCGTCATCATTTAGAGCACATTAAGATTGCATTATCCGACCAAGGCATATCAAAAGAGTAGTAAATACAGTTATAAAGTTGAGCGTCTACAACTTAAGAATGAACTTTGTCAAAAGCAAGTGTAATTCATCAAACTAATATGATAAAACTGTTATAATCTGTACCTACCAAGAGAAAGATAGGGGAGGAAGTTTCATGAAGGAACAAGTTTTAGTAACTGGAGGGACAGGTTTTTTAGGTTTACGTATTGTCGCGGAATTATTAAAGCAAGATTATGGTGTACGTGCAACAATTCGTTCGTTATCTAAGAAAGATACTATTTTAGAAACATTAAAGTCACAAAATATTGATACGCAAAATTTAGCATTTGTTGAAGCGGATTTATCTAAAGATGATAACTGGGAAGATGCTATGGAAGATTGCACCTATGTGATGAGTGTAGCATCGCCTGTAGTGATGGGTAGTGTCAGCTTAACTGATGAACAATCGATCAATAAACAAGCCATTGAAGGTATTCAGCGTATCTTGAGAGCTGCCGAGAAAACGAATGTGAAGCGTGTAATAATGACTGCAAACTTTGGCGCAGTAGGATTTAGTAATAAAGATAAATCTAGTGTGACAACAGAAGAACATTGGACTAATCCAAATGAAAAAGGACTTTCTGTTTATGAGAAGTCTAAATTAATTGCTGAGCGAGCAGCGTGGGACTTTGTGAATGCTACTGAAAATCACATTGAGTTTGCGACAATCAATCCTGTTGCTATACTTGGACCATCATTAAATCAACATATGTCATTAAGTTTTCAATTTGTAGAAAATATTGCTAGTGGCAAAATGAAACGAATCCCTAATATACCAATGAATATCGTGGATGTCAGAGACGTTGCACAATTACATGTTTTGGCAATGAAAACGCCAGAAGCAAATGGTAAACGTTTTATCGCCACTGCAGATGGACAAATCTCTATGCCTGAAATCGCACAATTAATTAAAAAAGAACGCCCTGAATTAGCAAGTAAAGTTTCAACTAAGACCATTCCAGATTTCGCAATTAAGCTAGGCGCTAGATTTAATAGCGAAGCACAAGAAGGTAAGTTATTACTTGAAATGAATAGAAATGTTAGTAATCAGCAAGCACGAAATGTTTTAGGTTGGACGCCAAGTTACACTCAAGAAGAAGCCATTCTAGCATCTGTTGACTGTATGAGAGACTATCACATTTTAAAATAAACATAATTGAATAATACATTTAAGCAAACACCTTTATCTTCATTGTTGTAAATAGAAGATAAAGGTGTCTTTTTACTTACAAAATTTAGAAAACGCTTACTTTTCTCTTGTTTCATGAAAAATACATATGCTAGGATAAATCTATGATAACGTTTTCATAATAAAAAGTAAGGTGAAACGATGAATAATACACAAATCAAACAATTTATTGAAGATGGTCATTTAACAGTGGGTATTGAATTCGGTTCAACGCGTATTAAAGCAATTGCGATTGATGACCAATGTCAAACCCTCGCAACAGGTTCATTCGAATGGGAGAACAGTTACCGTAATGGTTATTGGACGTATTCGGTGAACGATGCATGGGTAGGCATTCAAAAAGCATATGGCGCAATGACTCAAGAGTTAAAAGAGAAATACGATGCAACCGTGAAACAACTTGCTTCTTTAGGTATTAGTGGCATGATGCATGGCTATTTACCGTTTGATGACAATGACGATTTACTCGTTCCATTTAGAACGTGGCGTAATAACAATGCTAATAAAGCAGCTGAAATCTTACGAGAGGACTTCCAAGTGAATATTCCTGAACGTTGGAGTATTGCACAACTTTATCAATCTGCATTAGATCAAGAAGCACACGTTGAGAAAGTAAGCTATATGACGACACTTGCGGGATACATACATTGGTATCTAACCGATGAGAAAGTATTAGGTATTGGAGATGCGTCTGGTATGTTCCCAATTGATAGTGAGACACAAGACTATCGTGACGATATTATTGAACGCTTTAATAAGAAGTTTTCTGAAAAGGGTTACACACAAGATGTTAGAGATATCTTACCTAAAGTAGTTTTAGCAGGGGAGTATGCCGGACGTCTTACTGACACGGGTGCGAAATTAGTTGATCCAAACGGTGAGCTACAAGCCGGATGTCCATTATGTGCACCTGAAGCGGATGCAGCTACAGGAATGGTAGCTACAAATAGTGTTGCACCAAGAACTGGTAATATTTCAGCAGGTACAAGTATCTTCTCGATGATTGTCCTTGAAAAGCCAATCAAAGATGTCTATCCAGAGGTAGATATAGTTACAACACCAGACGGTTACGAAGTAGCAATGATTCATGCGAATAACTGTACATCAGATATAAACGCTTGGGTCGATTTGTTTGGAGAAGTATTTGAAACAATGGGAGTTAAATACGATAAAGGTGAATTGTTCACCAAATTATTTGAACGTGCCTTAAAAGGTGACGAAGATTTAGGTAAGTTATTGTCATATGGTTATATTTCTGGTGAATTTATCACAGATGTACAACATGGTTATCCAATGCTTGTACGATCAGTAGACAGTAACTTTAACTTAGCTAACTTAATGAAAACACATATTTACAGTGCTTTCAGTACGTTGAAGATTGGTATTGATTTATTAAAAGAAAGAGAAAATATTCATATTGATTCAATGTTTGGTCATGGTGGCATCTTTAAAACTGAAAAAGTTGCGCAATCATTCTTAGCAGCTGCTTTAGACAGTCCTGTTCGTGTTATGCAAACTGCAAGTGAAGGTGGCGCTTGGGGTATCGCAGTATTGGCGAGATACATGATTGAGACAGAGACATCAAATTTAGCAACATATTTGAATGACTTTGCGTTTAAAGGAACAGAATCAATGACAATCGAACCAACTAAAGATGAAGTTGCAAGCTTTGAGCAATATACAGAACGTTTTAAACAAGGCATTCCACTTGAACGTCTTGCACATGAACAATTTAATTCAGAACAAAAATAATGAATAAAACAAAGGTAGAAAGAGGGATTAAAATGGCGAACGAGATAGAAAAACGAGAACGTCAATTTCTAGGATTGCCTATGGTATTAATATGGGGATACATTGCCGTAGCGATCTTTATGACCGGTGACGGTATGGAACAAGCATTTTTATCTAAATATATTATGAGTCTTGGCTTTGATAATTCTGAAGCCGGCAATGTCTTAACCGTTTACGGTTTAGTCGTAGCTATCGCTTCATGGTTATCAGGTGTGATGGCTGAGATTTTCAGTCCAAGACGTGTGATGACATTCGCGTTTATTATTTGGATGATCTTTCATGTTGGATTTTTAGTCTTTGGTCTAGAACAACAAAACTATGCCATGATGATGATTATGTATGGTATTCGTGGTTTAGCATATCCAATGTTTATTTATAGCTTTGTCGTATGGATTACATATTCTTCACCAAGTTACAAACTAGCTTCAGCAATGGGTTGGTTCTGGGCAATGTATTCAATCGGTATTGGAGTACTAGGTTCATATTTACCAAGCTTTTCAATTCCAATCATTGGTGAAATGGGTACTTTATGGTCATCATTAATCTTCATCTTAATTGGTGGATTAATCGCAATGTTCTTAGTTAAAGATAAAAAAGGCGAAGATGTCGAAGCACAACGTATGACTAAGAAAGAAATGTTAAGAGAATTTGGCCGAGGTATCACAATTCTTAAGAATAAGAACGTTGCAGTTGCCTTTGTCGTAAGAATCATCAACCAACTGTCATTATTCGGATTGGTTGTATTCTTACCACACGTTTATACGGCAGATTTCGGATTCACTACGTCAGAATGGTTACGTGTTTGGGGCTTAATGTACATTATTACAATCTTCACTAATTTATTCTGGGGTATTATGGGAGATAAAATTGGTTGGGTACGCCAAGTACGCTGGTTTGGCTGTATTGGTATGGCCGTTTCTACGTTAGCGTTCTATTATTTCCCTGCATGGAGTGGACCTAATATATTCGTGACAACTTTAATTGCACTGATGTTCGGCTTCGCTGTTGCTGCATTCGTTCCAATGTCAGCTATCTTCCCAACGTTGGTACCTGAACATAAAGGGGCGGCAGTGTCCGTACATAACTTAGCAGCTGGTCTAAGTAATTTCCTAGGTTATGGACTTGCAAGTGTCATGCTTATATTCGCCTCAGCTGAAGTAACGATTTGGGCATATGCAGTGATTTATGTATTAGGCTTTGTTCTTACATTCTTTATGAAAGTACAACAGCCTGGAAGACAAGTAAAAACAACAGTTAATACACAATCAAATTAAAAAGGATGATAAAAATGACAAACATTATTGAACAATTTAAAGTAAACGGTAAAGTAGCAATCGTAACAGGTGGTGCCATGGGACTAGGTAAAGCTATGGCAGAAGCATTAGCACAAGCAGGTGCAGATATTGTTATTGCAGACATTAAATTAGATTTAGCTCAAGAAACAGCAAAAGCAATTGCAGATAATGAAGGCGTTAAAACGACAGCATTAAAAGTAGATGTTACAAATCCAGAAGACGTTAGCAAAATGGTAGACGACGTCGTGAATGAGTACGGTAAAGTTGATATCTTAGTAAATAATGCTGGTATGACAATTAATGAAAAAGCAGAAGACGTATCTTACGAAAACTGGTTAAAAGTAATTAACTTAAACTTAAATGGTGTCTTCTTAGTAGCACAAGCAGTAGGACGTCAAATGATAAAACAAGGCTATGGTTCAATCATTAATACATCATCAATGTCAGGATTAATTGCCAATAAACCACAAGAACAAGCATCTTACAATGCATCTAAAGCAGGCGTTATCATGTTAACGAAAAGTTTAGCAATGGAATGGTCAAAATATGGCATCAAAGTAAACACAATTGCGCCAGGATACATGAAAACAGCATTAACTGAACCAATGTTTAATACTGGAGGCGAAATGATCGATTATTGGATGGGTGCGACACCAATGGGTCGTCCAGGTGAACCAGAAGAATTAGGTGGCATTGTTGTATACCTTGCATCTGACGCTTCATCATTCGCACAAGGTAGCGTATTTACAATTGATGGTGGATACACTGCATTATAATTATGTTTGGAAAAGTGCAGAGATGTGTCTATGCACTTTTTCATTATTAGTGAAAAAATTTTTTGAGAAGTTTTAATAATTCGATGATATGCATCTCAGCTGTAGGATGAAAATCCAATGCTTGAGATGCATTTTTTATATTCAAATCAAAAATTTCTTGAATGAAGTTATGCGTGCCGGTTAGGTTGGGTAAACTGTGAATAGACACTTATTAAACGGAGGAATAATGATGAAGCGCTCAATAGATCTCGGAAAGACATTAAAATCGTTAGATGGACAAAAATATGGAGCGTATAAACGAACAAAAGGTATATATGCCTTTGATCAATTTCACTTAGCAATCGATCATGTACAGGTGGATCCTTTTGCGCCACCTTCAAAAATGCGTCTTATCATTCAACGTGATATCGCCAAAATTCCAAGTGATTTATTAGATGAGAAAGATAAACGTATTGCGGTATCAGATTTCTTAACTAGAGCATTTGGCCATCAAGCTTCGGCATTTAATCGTACCGTTAAAGGTTCAGGTAAAAACGGTAAAATTTTCATCGATCATTGTGGTCAAGAAATGTTAGAACGTACATCAGTCGTAATTAATGATAAAGAAATTGAAGTGCGCATTGAAGTTGGTATGCCAGCAGCAGGACGTAAGATTCTTGGAAAAGCTGCGGCCCATACACTTATAAATGGCTTATCAAAGATAGTAGATCAAGCCATCATGTATCAAAATATTGACCAACAAGCACTTCAACATCAAGTAACATTAAAATTAGACCAAACATATATTAGGAAACAACTTGAACAACAACACTTAGTCGCTTTTGTCGCAAATAACGCCATTTTACCACGAAAAAGCGGTGTATCTGATAAGCCAATGAAAGGTGCCATTCAATTTACGAGCCCACACGCTTTCGAAACAACATTCAATTTGCCAAGTGGTCGGGCAGTCACAGGGATGTCTATTCCTGAAGGCATAACATTGATTGTTGGTGGTGGTTATCACGGTAAATCGACCCTATTAGAAGCGCTTGAACGTAGTGTCTATGACCATATTCCAAATGATGGTCGTGAATTTGTTATTACGCGTCATGACGCTATGAAGATACGAGCTGAAGATGGACGTGGAATTCAAAATGTTAACATTAGTCCATTTATAGATAACTTGCCTGGCAAGAAAGATACAACGCACTTTTCGACTGACAATGCGAGTGGCAGCACATCACAAGCAGCTAATGTCATGGAAGCATTAGAAACACAAACGTCAACGCTACTTATTGATGAAGATACATCGGCGACGAACTTTATGATTCGTGATGGACGTATGCAGAAGTTAATTGCGCCTGATAAAGAACCAATAACACCATTTTCTAATAAAGTGAGACCACTTTTTGAAGCGCATCAAGTTTCAACTATTCTAATTGTTGGTGGGTCTGGTGATTATTTTGACGTTGCTGATCAAGTCATGATGATGGATGAGTATCATTTGAAAGATGTAACTGCTGAGGCGAAAGACATTGCTCAATCAGATGGATACCAACGTGACTTACAGGCAGGTACACAATTTGGTGTGATTCCATCTCGTGTCCCTTTAGATGCTTCATTCTCTAAAAAAGGGAAAGATGATCGAATGAAAGCCAAAGGGCTACACACAGTGATGTACGGCAAAGATGCAATAGATATATCTGGTTTAGAACAATTAGTGGATGACAGTCAAACCAATGCGTTGACCGTTATGATGAATTACTTTAGACATCACCTTATAGATAATCATAAGAGTCTTATTGAGGCAACGAATCAAATGTACGACTTAATTGACGAAGAAGGCATCGAAGCGATATCTAACTTTGATGGACATCCTGGTAATTTAGCGCTTCCTCGTAAGCAAGAATTTATCGGAACATTGAACCGTTATCGTGGTTTAAAAGTAAAATAAAATAACAAAAGCACATTGCACTTGATAGTTAATCAAGCTTTGCAATGTGCTTTTAATTCGTTAAGAAAAAGTCTACAGTAATATCATCATCATAATATCTTTCGTCATATTCTTCCATCGACGTATTCGGCAGAATGCTTAGGCTTTTGACATAATCAATACCATAATCTTCGACGTAGCCACGTTGGCCATGTTTAACATAAGGCGTTACTTTAGACTTAAACTTTACAACTTGTTGTAAAAAGGGTTCTTGGTTATGAAAGTATCTCTTTGATGCATAAACCCAAACATGATCGAAATACTGACCGCCGATATTAACATCTATTAATAAAATTTTTGAGAAAATAGGCTTGTTTGGAATTTTTACTTTAGGTGTTATAGTAATATGTTCAATTCGACCTATTACGGTTACAGTTTTATTTTTCAAAGATTTCAAGCTATCGCGAGGCATACCATCACCTTCTTTTGCAAAAAATTGTAAAATTGATAACTATTACTTAAAAAAAATAATATTTAATATAATTTTACAAGAAAATGCATAAAAAGTGGTGGGATATACATTTTGAAAATACTTTATTTTAGAAGTGTATATTTATGAAATTCACTGTATATGATGATGGATGCCTTCAGCTGCACGAATACCACTAAAGATACAACCACCTAGGAAAGTGCCTTCTAATGCACGATATCCATGAACACCGCCACCACCAAAACCAGATGCTTCTCCAGCAGCGTATAGTCCTTGAATTGGTTGCATGCTTGGATTAAGTGCTTGGCCATCGAGATTCGTTTGAATACCACCGAGCGTTTTACGACTAATAATATTTAATTTTACGGCAATTAAACGTCCGTTTCTTCCACTTAATATTTTATGAGGTTTAGCAGTGCGAACGAGTTTATCACCTAAGAATTGACGTGCATTATTGATAAATGCGACTTGTGGATCTTTAGTAAATGGATTATCAATTTGTAAGTCGCGAGCTTTAATTTCATGTTTGATTGTTTCATAGTCAAGTAAGTCATTACCTGCTAAGTCATTCATTTTTCGAACTAGCGTACCTAAATCATCGGCAAGTATGAAGTCAGGTCCCTTATCCATAAAGGATTCTACTGGAGACGTTGCTTTACTACCTAAACGCTCTTGAAGTAATAATTTGATATCTTTATCAGTTAAATCTGGATTCTGCTCAGAGCCAGAAAGTACAAATTCTTTCTTTATAATATCTTCCGTTAATATAAACCATGAATAATCGTAACCTGTCTTCATGATTGTTTCTAGCGTATGCAAAGTATCAAATCCAGGGTAATCTGGTGCAGCCATACGTTTACCGGTCGCATCGAACCACATTGATGATGGCCCAGGAATGATACGAATACCATGATTAGACCAAATGGGACTATGGTTTTGAATGCCTTCAGTATAGTGCTACATGCGATCTTTATTCACGATGTTGGCGCCGGCATCTTCTGTGACTTGAATTAAACGACCGTCAGTTGAATCAGGTACGCCTTGTATCATTGTCTTAGGAGGATTACCTAAACGTTTAGGCCAATATTTTCGAATAAGTGGCATGTTGGCACCAATGCCGCCTGATGTAATTAACAACTCATCGACATCATATTGGAACGTATCTATTACGGTACGAGATGATTTCTCTCCGCGTTCAACGTCACTTGGCTCTAAAATGTTGCCAGAAATGTGAGTGACTTGATTATGTTCAATGCCAATGTCAGTCACTTGGTGACGTGGCAAGAATTTAAATTGACCTTCTAGTTCTTTTTCAAGTACGAAACGATTAAAGGGTTCCACTAATCCTGGACCTGTACCCCAAGTAATATGGAAACGTGGTACAGAGTTGCCATGACCAGAAGCTGATGCGCCACCACGTTCAGCCCAACCTAAGATAGGTGTTAAGCGAACGCCCATCTCTTTTAGATAGTTTTCCTTTTCAAAAGTGGCAAATCGCACGTACGCTTCAGCCCATTGTTTCGCCCAATAGTCCTCATCATCTGGACGGTCAAATTGTGCAGATCCTAACCAATCATTCAGTGCAAGTTCGTATGAATCCTTAACACCCAGGCGTTGTTGAATTTTAGAGTTAACTAGAAATAGCCCACCGAATGACCAATAAGCTTGTCCACCAATCGCTTGACGAGGTTCTTGATCTAACATCGTTACGTGATAGCCTTTCTTTAATAGTTCTGTCGCTGCAACTAAACCACTTAAACCAGATCCAATGACAAATATCTTTTTATTCATAAAAAACTCCTCGTATCAATTGTTATATGTAGTCTACATATTTTATCAAGTAAAGTAGGTACAGGAAAGTGAAACTAGTAATGATAGAAAACGGTTTGATAGATAATCTATTTCTAGGGGTATATACTTATATCAATAATTCTAAAAGGGGTGGATGAATATGGCATCATTAGAAGTCTTAAATCCAGCGACGAACGAAGTAATTGAAACATTAGAATATACAAGTGAAACAACAGCCAAACAACAAATTGAGAAAGCGCATAAAGCGTTCAAATCTTGGAGAGAAGTAGATGCACATGAACGTGCAGATAAGTTGTATAAATGGTTCTCTTTAATTAATGAACATAAAGATGAATTGGCAGAGTTGATTACTAAAGAGGGTGGTAAACCTTTAAAAGAGGCACAAGGTGAAGTGGATTATGCGAATTCATACGTTTCTTGGTATGCCGAAGAAGCTAAACGTATTTACGGTCGTACAATTCCAGCAAATACACCTAATAAAAATATTATTGTGAAAAAATTTCCAGTAGGCGTAGTGGGAGCAATAACACCTTGGAACTTTCCAGCCGCAATGATTACGCGTAAGATTGCGCCAGCA
This sequence comes from Staphylococcus sp. NWU MKU2, assembly GCF_033283605.1. NCBI lineage: Bacteria > Bacillati > Bacillota > Bacilli > Caryophanales > Staphylococcaceae > Staphylococcus > Staphylococcus sp. NWU MKU2. The sequence goes on from NZ_JAVSMH010000008.1 coordinate 72,872, forward strand.
TTAGCTGCAGGTTGTACGATTGTGTGTAAACCCGCGACACAAACACCATTAACTACTATTCGTCTCATTGAATTGGCGCATGAAGCGGGAATCCCAGAAGATGCCGTTCAGTATGTCATTATGTCTGGTAAAGATGCAGGTGAATTATTCACGAAACATCTTGTAATGCAGAAAGTTACCTTTACCGGTTCAACAAATGTCGGCAAGAAACTCATCGCACAAGCTGCTGAATCAGTTGAAAATGTCACAATGGAACTAGGTGGGCTAGCGCCATTAATCGTTCACGAAGATGCGGATATTGAATATGCCGTAGATCAAACAATTGCCTCAAAATTCCGTAATGCAGGACAAACTTGTATTTGTGCGAACCGAGTTTACGTGCACGAAGCGGTTGAAGCAGAATTTGTTAAACAATTAACGCAAAAAGTCCACGAATTAAAGGTCGGAAATGGTATGGATGAAGACGTGACTATTGGCCCATTGATTAACGAAGATGGCGTGAAGAAAGTGGTTAATCAATTGAAAGATGCAGAATCTAAGGGCGCTAAATTATCACGCTCATTAGATGAAGCACAAGAAATGGGTGGCAATTTCTTAAAACCTGTCGTCGTTTCAAATGCGAATCAAGATATGCTTGCAATGCAAGAAGAAACATTTGGACCTATCGTACCGATTGCAACATATTCAGATTTAGAAGATGCGATTCAAATGGCGAATGATACACAATTTGGCTTAGCTGCTTACTTCTTCACAAATGATTATCGTACTGGCTTCCATCTGTATAACTCACTTGATTATGGTGTCATTGGTTGGAATGATGGCGGTCCATCAGCAGCTCACGCACCATTTGGCGGTATGAAAGAAAGTGGTTATGGTCGTGAAGGTGGTACAGAGGGTATCGAACCATACTTAGAAACGAAATATTTATCAATAGGTAATATGTAGTAGATGATGTGCGCTTCTCTTTTTAGGGAAGCGCATTTTTTATAGAAAAATTCTTGTGAATTCAGTATTTTTGTTTAAAATTACTATATAAATTTTTATGAAATCGTTTACATGAATCTTTTTCAGTGAAAGAATAATATAAGATACATAAACTTAGGAGGATGTTATTTATGAGTGAAACTATTCCGGAGAAAATGAACGTTGCATTAATGCATGAACCTTATGATATTGAAATTGTCGAAAGAGATATGCCAAAAGTAGGACCCAAAGATGTCTTAATCAAGATGATGGCAGTAGGCGTTTGTGGTTCTGACGTTCACTATTATGCACATGGTCGTGTTGGTGAATTCGTAGTCGAAAAACCAATCGTATTAGGACATGAATGTGCTGGTATGGTAGCACAAGTTGGGGATGAAGTAATAGACTTTAAAGTAGGAGATCGTGTTGCTATCGAACCAGGTGAACCTTGCCGTGAATGTGAATACTGTAAATCAGGACAATATAATTTATGTCCACATATGGAATTTATGGCGACACCACCATACGATGGTGCGTTCTGTGAATATGTAAGCCATCCGGCAGACTTCCTTTATCATTTACCAGACTCAGTGACTTATGAACAAGCAACCCTTGTTGAACCATTCTCAGTAGGTTTACAGGCATGTAAACGTGCGGATATTAAGCCAGGATCAACTGTTGTGATTATGGGTATGGGTCCAGTTGGTTTAATGGCAGTTGTAGCTACTAAAGCTTATGGCGCAACAAACATTATCGTTTCAGACTTAGAAGATAATCGTTTAGAAGCGGCTAAACGTTTAGGCGCAACAACAGCAATTAATATTAAAAATGAAGACGTCGTGGAACGCATTAAAGAATTAACAGACGGTCAAGGTGTTAACTATGCAATCGAAACAGCAGGTAACCCGATCGCCTTAAGAAGTGCATTAAATTCATTAAAAGATGGCGGTACTTTAGCTATTGTTGGTTTACCTCAAGAAGATATGAACGAAATCAATGTGCCATTTATTGCGAACCATGAAATTAATATTGTGGGTGTCTTCAGATATGCGAATACGTACCCTCAAGGTATTCAAATTTTAAGTACAACAGATGCTGATATTGATTCATTATTCACACATCAATTCGAATTAAATGATACGAGAGAAGCCATGGAATTAACGCGTACAAGTAAAGGTGATGCCTTGAAAGTAATGGTGTATCCAAACGGTTTCTTAGATAAATAATAAATTTAAATACACTTTATTACATCTTAAAGTTAAGATAAATATGTATTACCCCATAGCCTCCTACCGTTCAAAGGTATGGAGGTTATTTTATGTCAGTTTAAACAGATTGTTTGATTAATCGTGCACGATTGTTTACACTTTAATTAATCGCACACGATTGAAAAGAGGTGATGTCATGAATAACGAAGATATGAAACTCGCAAATCAGCTTTGTTTTTCTGCTTATAATGTGAGTCGTCTATTTGCGAAATTCTATGAACAACAATTGAAACCATTTGGATTAACGTATTCTCAATATTTGGTTTTACTCGCTTTATGGGAACACGATAATCAACCCTTACATGAAGTAGGTAAACAGTTGGATTTGTCGAGTAATACATTGACCCCACTTTTAAAGAGATTAGAGCAGTCAGGGTGGGTTAAACGACAACGTTCAGAGGCGGATAAACGTCAATTAGTCGTCTCTTTAACGCAAAAGGGGTATGAGCAACAAGAAGCAGTCTTTGAAGCAGTCGCACAATGTTTACCTCCAGAATTTGATGAAACGCAATATAACGAAACGAAAGCAGTCTTAAGCAAATTAGAACAGTCCTTAAAAGCACTCACGAATAAATAAAAAGAGGATGAGTTAAATGAAACAATACGATGTTGTATTTATAGGAAGCGGACACGCAGCATGGCATGCAGCACTAACACTTAAACATGCAGGTAAAGATGTTGCCATTATTGAAAAAGATACGATTGCAGGTACATGTACAAATTATGGTTGTAACGCTAAAATCTTACTTGAAGGACCTTACGAAGTGTTAGAAGAATCAGCACAATATAACGGTATTATTCAATCACAAGACTTGCATGTGAACTGGGAAAATTTAATGGATTATAAAAAGCAAGTGATTAATCCAATGAATGGTATGTTAAAAGGGATGTTTGAACAACAAGGTATCGATGTTTATATGGGTGCTGGTGTAATTAAAGATGAGCACACAGTGACAGTGAACGATGAGGAATTACAAACTGAAAATATCGTCATTGCGACAGGTCAACATAGTAATAAATTAGATATTGAAGGTAAAGAATTAACTCATGATAGTCGTGACTTCTTATCTATGGATGAACTTCCAAAACGTATGACATTTATAGGTGTCGGTATAATAAGTGTGGAATTTGCATCAATAATGATCAAATCAGGCATAGAAGTGACTATGATTCACCACTCTGATAAACCACTTAAAGGTTTTAATCAAACACACGTAACACAACTTATTAAAAAATTAGAAGACGAAGGCGTACATTTCTACTTTAATGAAGAGACGCAAAAAGTAGAAATAGCAGGCGATGGATACAAAGTTACAACTGAATCTGGCTTAACGATTGAAACAGATTATGTCTTAGATGCGACAGGTAGAAATCCAAATGTAGAAGGTATTGGATTAGATCAAGTAGGTATTGAATATAGTAAGAAAGGTATTTCAGTAGATGGTCATTTAAGAACAAATGTGAGCAATATTTATGCAAGTGGCGATGTCTTAGATAAAGCTATACCTAAATTAACACCAACAGCGACATTTGAATCAAATTATATTGCGGCTCATATTTTAGGAATGACGCAAGATGAAATACAATACCCAGCGATTCCTTCAGTATTGTACTCGTTACCACGTCTTTCTCAAATTGGTGTTAGTGTTCAAGAAGCTGAGCAAAATGAACGTTACACAGTTAAACACATTCCGTTTGGTAAACAAATGGTATTTGAATATAAAAATGAAACGGATGCAGAAATGTATGTCGTTTTAGATGAAGAGAAACGACTTGTTGGCGCAGATATATATGGCGTCGATGCAGCTGATTTAGTAAACTTACTCGTATTTATTATTAATCAACGCATGACAGCACAAGATTTAAATCAATTAATCTTTGCTTTCCCTGGTGCCTCTAGCGGTGTCATTGATATGTTAAAAGTGAATATGCTGTAATTTAATATAGATAAATAAAGATGCCTACATATTGGAATCAAAGCGTTATTGTTCCAATCATGTAGGCATCTTTATAAATTTTACTATGCGGGTAGACTAAGATTTTACTTTTGAGATTCTAAGAATTTTTCTGCTACGGCTTTACCAGATTGTGGATTTTGGCCAGTAATAATGCGACCATCAGCGACTGCAAACTCAGTCCAGTTATCACCTTGTTCATAGTTTGCACCACGATTTTTAAGTTCATCTTCAGTAAGGTAAGGAACAACGTCGGCTAAGCCAACTGCTTGTTCTTCACTATTTGAGAAGCCAGTAACCGTTTTGCCATCGATAATATGTTTACCTTCAGCATCTTTTACATTTAATAAGCCAATTGCACCATGGCAAACAGAAGCAACAACATCGTTATTTTCATAAATTTCTTGAGTTAGCTTTTGTAAATCTTCATTATCTTTGAAGTCCCAAATTGTACCATGACCACCAGCAAAATAAATGACATCATAATTTTCAGCTTTAACTGCGTCAGGTGTAACTGTATGACCAAGACGTGTCATAAAGTCCTTATTCTGATAATATTCCCAGTCTAAATCTGTCATCATATCTTCTTGTAAACTTTGAGGGTCAATGGCAGTATATCCACCTTCTGGACTGATATAATGTACTTTATAACCATTTTTATATAAGACATCCGCGAAATGAACAACCTCACCAAACCATAATCCAGTTGGACGATTCATATCAGGATATTTCGTTACACTTGTTACTACAACTAATGCTCTTTTTGTATTCATTGATACGCCTCCTAATTTTATACTACGTTCAGTCTACCCTTTTCGGAAAAGTAAGAAACTGAAGAGGTCGTGAATTAAATATAATATGTTTCATGTAAAACGATGTAAGATGTATTCGTTGTTAGTCCAACGCAACTTCAATATACTTTATATAATAACTATTTTTTAATGAGAGGAGGAATTTGAATGGCACAAAACAAAGGAAAATTAAAATGGTCAAGCTTAATTATGGGAACGTTACTCTTAATTGTTGCAGTTATCATTTTCAGTTATCCTGTTAAAAATTTCTACACACTTACTTGGCTTATTGGCTTATTTATTCTTATTAATGGAGTGATTCAACTATTATTCCGTCGTGCTGCGAGAGCGCTTGCCGGTAGCAGTTCAGGATTAATTGTTGTCATAGGAATTATTGATATTATATTTGGACTACTTGTGATATTTAACGTTGGGGCAAGTTCAACCTTCTTCATATTTATGTTTGCCGCATGGTTTATTGTAAGTTCAGTTATTGGACTAATGACCATTTCAAAACAAAGCCGTTTGAAGGGACTATCTATCATTGTTAACGCTTTAGGCTTACTATTAGGAATTATTTTACTATTTAACCCTATGATGGGGATGATTCTAGTATCAACGATGATAGCCATCACATTTGCAATTCTAGGTGTGACTTACGTTATTGATGGACTTGCGTAAGTTTAATTATTAAAAGTGAAATCAGAGAAAGTGAATTCATTAATTAGAGGTATTACAATAAAACATATTAAATATTGATTCTAGGAGGCATTCATGTGACGTACAATTTTGATGAGATCATAGACCGTCGTTCTACAAATGCGATGAATGTAGAAGGTTATAAAGGCTATTTATTTGGAGACGCAGATACTTCAGATTTAGAAGAACATGATGAACTGATTCGTATGTGGGTAGCTGATATGGATTTCGCGACACCTGAAGTTGTGTTAGATGCGATAAGAGAAAGACTCGATAAAAAGATTTTAGGTTATACCAACATATTTGGCACAGATTATTATGAGGCTTTTGTGTCATGGACAGAACGACGATTTGGTTATACATTTCCGCAAGATCACCTTGTATTTTCTCATGGGATTGTTGCAGGGTTAATTGAACTTGTAAGCTATATTTGTGACAACGACGACAAAGCGTTGATTTTAACACCAAGCTACGGTCCTTTTAAAATGGCTTGTGATAAAAATAATATTAAGACGGTATATTCTCCGATGATTAATCATAATGGATACTATGAAATCGACTTTGAAGATGTCCGTCAAAAAGTGGAAACAGAAAATATTAAAGTATGTATCTTTGCTAATCCACATAATCCAACAGGTCGTGTATGGTCTGAAGATGAATTAAAGCAATTGGGACAAATTATGGTCGATAATGACGTATGGATCATCTCAGATGAAATTCACTGCGACATTAAACGGGCCGGTCAAACACATGTACCTTTTGCTAAAGCAGTGCCAGATTACGATAAGATTGTTACCGCAATGTCTCAAAGTAAGGCATTTAATATAGCAGGCTTAATGTTCTCAAACATTATTATTCCGAATAGAAGATTATTAAAGACATGGAAGTTACATCACTTTAGTTCTGAGAATCCATTAAGTATCGTTGCGACACAGGCTGCTTATGAAAAGGGCGAAGAGTGGTTAGCTGCTATGAATGATTATCTAGACGATAACTTTAAATACCTAGCACAATTTTTAGAACAAGAACTGCCACATGCAGAATTTAAAATTCCAGAAGCAACCTACCTCGCATGGGTTGATCTAAGCTATTACATTAAAGCAAAACACATAGATGAACCAATCGCTAAATATTTCATCAAACACGCCGGCGTTATCATTGAAGGACAAGAACAATTCGTTCATAATGCAGAAGGACATATCAGAATAAACATCGCTGTTCCACGTGAAATCATGATAAAAGGACTGCAAAAGATTAAAGACGCATTAGTTTAAAAATCATAATGTCTATTGGGATGAAAAATTCATCTTAATAGACCATTTTTATGTTAAATTAGAAATTAGACATTAATAAAAAGTCAATTATAATTAAATAAATTTAAGTAAAATTTAAGATTATTTAAATAAATTTGAATATTATTAAAGTATTTGTTATAGTTATTGGTGAGGAGGAGCAATTGTGAATCAAAATGAAATACCAAGTTGGATTTTAAACCTAGATAAGGGTGATATAGAATTTATCAAAAATTTAGTTCTATACTCTGGATCTTTAAAACAGTTAGCGAAGTATTATGAAGTTTCATATCCAACTGTTAGACAACGTTTGAACAATGTCATTGAAAAAGTCAAAATGTCAGAGCAACAAGAAGATAGCTCCTTAGTTAGTTTCGTTAGAACCTTAGCAATTGAAGAAAAGCTTGAATTAAATGATGCGAAAACCATTCTAGATTTGTATAACAAAGAACGGAAAGGATGAAAGTGAACTTGGAAATTATTAAAATGTTTCTACCGGCACTATTTTTTGCAGTTGTCGTAGCGACACAATATTTTCTTTCAAGAACAGGTAATAAATTTATAGGCTCAATTATTCCAGTAATAGCCGTGATAGTAATAACTTATTTACATATTACAGGTTTTCTTCAACTGAAACTTATTGGAACAATTATATTAACCGTTATCCTCCTATTATTCTTATATGTTGAATGGGATAGAGCCCAGAAAGATAATGAAAAAAAAGCTAAAAATGAAATGAATAAAATGAAAAGTAAAGATTTAAAATAGTTCTATTAAATCACTTTTGAAAAGATAAAATGTGTTTTACTATGACCATATGTTTGCAGAGAATCGATGGAATTCTCTGCTTTTTTCATGTTTTCAAAGCGAGCTTTAAACATAAAACAACTATCTCCAGAGATTCTATAACAAAATTCAACATTCTTTTGTTGAGCAATATAATCTTTAAAGTCTTTGTATAAATTATTTTTAATCGTCAATTCGATGAGTGCTTCAATATCATATCCCAACAATGCATAATCAATTTCAATTGTATAACTTTTGATAATGCGCATATCAATTAATCTATGTATACGATCCCTTGTTGCAGGTACGGATAGATTTACTTTTTGGCTAATTTCATTAAGTGATGTTTTACTATTTTTCAATAAAATTTCTAACAGCTTTTGATTTGTTTGGTCCACCTACACTAACTCCTTAAAAATTTAAAATAATTGAATTAAATTCCTTATAAATATTAAGTCTAAAATGAAAATTTAGCAATAAAATATAGGTTAAGGAGGAATGATAATGTCTATTATTAATGATTCAAGTATAGGTAACACGCCTTTTCAAAAATTATTAGGTCATCAAGAAGAATTAATGCAATCATGGACACAGCTAAGTGATGTGTTAGAAAATGACGGCGCACTTAACAAAGAATTAAAAGAAGAGTTAAGAAGAATGTTAGCGCAAAAGAACGGTTGTCAGTACTGTAAAGCTAAAGGTCAACCTACCGGCAGTCTTAAAGATGAAAAATCGTCCGTTTGCATAGGATTTACAGAAGTGTTTATTAAGATGGGTGACCAAATTCCGGACAATATTATTAACGTACTTAAAGACAGTTTAACAACAGAAGAAATTGTTGAACTCATTGCATTTATTACATTCACAAACGCACAACAAAACTTTGGCGCAATAATGAAATTGCAGCCATAAAAAAACCTCTAGCCAACTTGGTTAGAGGTTTTTTTATTTGAGTGAGTAGCAAGATAATCTTCCAAATCTTATAAAACTTATATGAAATAATAGAAATAAGTATATAAAAATTTAATTTTACAATTATTTGAAAATTCAAAATCATGAGTATAGAATGTAATTAAAGAAATGAGAAAACGCTTACATTAAGAATATGGCATATCTCATTTCTATGTTTTTACAGAATGTTTTGGGATGCACAACGATATGATCTTACGGAAGTGGGTGATAGTGATGACGGACTCATATGATTTGATTGTGGTTGGTGCAGGACCTGGTGGATATGTTGCCGCTATTCGCGCTGCACAATTAGGTCAAAAGGTTGCAATTGTAGAGAAAACAAACGCAGGGGGGACTTGTTTAAACGTAGGTTGCATACCTTCTAAAACACTACTCGAACATGGAACGAAAGCACATGATATACGTAAGGCTAATGATTGGGGAATTGAGACGCAAGCGATGAAAGTGAATTTCTCTAAATTAGTGCAACGTAAACAACACATTGTTAGCACGCTCACAGGTGGTGTGAAGCAATTATTAAAGAAAAACAAAGTTACTTTCATTAAGGGTGAAGCTACTGTAACAAAAGATTTAGAAGTTAAAGTTAATAATCAAACATATCAAGCGAAAGATATTATTCTAGCAACTGGTAGTAAACCTTTTATTCCACCTATTGAGGGATTAAATGACATAAAGTATGAAACGACAGACACATTTTTTGATATAGAAACGTTGCCTAAACAACTCGCAATTATTGGTGGCGGTGTTATCGCTACTGAGTTAGCATCCTCAATGGCTGACTTAGGAGTCGAGGTTACAATGATTGAAGTTAATGAAGATATTCTTCTCACCGAGATTGAAGAAGTACGTGAACTGTTAAAGGACCATTTGAAGAATCAAAGTATAAGAATTTTAACAGGCGCAAAGATATCTAAAGTAACAACCTCTAAAGTGATTTTGGATAATCATGAAGATGTGTCATTTGATACTTTATTAGTGGCAACTGGTCGACAACCGAACATCAAGGTAGCTGAAGATCTAGATATCGATATGGATGGTAAATTTGTACAAGTCGATGAACATTATCAAACAACAATTAATCATGTATATGCTATTGGAGACCTTGTTAAGGGCTATCAACTTGCACATTCAGCGAGTGCACATGGATTACATGTTGTTGAAACTTTGGCTGGATTAAAACCAATGCCAGTATCTCCAAACAATATTACACGTTGTATTTATACTCGTCTTGAAGCAGCATCAGTTGGTTTATCTGAGTCTCAAGCTAAAGAAGCGGGTTATGACGTATCTGTTACACAATCTTCTTTTCAAGGAAATGCAAAGGCACTCGTAAAAGGAGAAGCACAAGGCTTTATTAAAATTGTGACTGATAAAGCATATGGAGAGGTCTTGGGTGCTTTTATTGTTGGTCCACATGCTACAGATTTAATCAGTGAAGTATTAGGTGTCAAAGCTTCAGAAGGTACAATGAATGAGTTATCTAACATCATTCAACCACATCCTTCTCTATCCGAAGCAATTGGCGAGAGCGCGGATGCATACTTTGGAAAAGCCATTCATATGTGATAACAGAACAAATCAATGAATGATAGGAGGAACTAACGATGGAAAAAGAACAAGCACGTTGGATTTATAAAACGATGAATGAAATTCGATACTTTGAAGAAAAGGTGCATAAAATCTTTAGTGACGGTAAGATTCCTGGTTTTGTTCACTTATACGTAGGCGAAGAAGCTGTAGCAACTGGTGTAATGTCACAACTTGAAGACGACGACTATATTACAAGTACACACCGTGGACACGGACATGCAATTGCCAAAGGATGTGACCTTAATGGCATGATGGCGGAGATAATGGGTAAACGTGATGGACTTGGTCATGGTAAAGGTGGTTCCATGCACGTTGCAGAAATAGATAAAGGAATGCTCGGTGCCAATGGTATCGTAAGTGGTGGCTTCGGACTTGCTACTGGTGCAGGTATTTCTATTCGAAATCAAGGTAAAAAGAATGTTGCTGTATGTTTTTTTGGTGATGGTGCAGCCAATGAAGGTAATTTCCATGAGGGCCTTAACTTTGCCTCAATCTTAAACCTTCCAGTTATCTTTGTTTGTGAAAACAACCAATTCGGTGAAGGTACAACACATGATTATGCCAGTGCTTCAGAAACAATTGCAGAGCGTGCTTCAGCTTATAACATGCCAGGTGTCAGAGTGGATGGCATGGATGTCGTTGAGGTTTATAAAGCAGCACAAGAAGCTGTAGAACGAGCAAAAAATGGTGAAGGCCCTACGCTAATTGAGTGTGACACGTATCGTAAATATGGTCATTTTGAAGGGGACGAACAAAAAGTTAAATCGCCAAATGATCGTAATGCGGACAAAAACGCAACAGAAGACTTTAAACGTCAAGCACTTGAAGAAGGTTGGTTAACAGAAGAAGAATTAAATGAAATTGAACGAGCTGCTGAACAAGCAGTAGAAGATGCAGTGAAATATGCAGATGAAAGTGAATTACCAGATGTAGATTCATTACACGAAGATGTATTTGCCTAAAAGGAGGTCATAACTATGAGTGAAGAACGCAAGTTAACATTTATGGGTGCAATTAACGAAGCAATCGATCAATCAATGGAACAAGATGATAATGTTATTCTCATTGGTACGGACGTTTCAGGTGGTGCAGGTGTAGAACATATTAAAGATGACGATACATTTGGTGGCGTTTTTGGTGTAACTAAAGGACTTGCGAAAAAATATAGTCGAGATCGTGTTATTGACACACCAATCGCAGAACATATTACACTCAGCTCTGCTGTAGGTGCGGCAGCTACCGGTATGCGTCCTATTGCAGAATTAATGTTCAATGACTTTATTGGATTTGGTTTAGATCCTATTTTGAACCAAGGTGCAAAAATGCGTTACATGTTTGGTGGTAAAGCTAAAATCCCACTTGTGGTACGTACAGTTCATGGCGCTGGTGCAGGTGCAGCAGCACAACATTCTCAATCGTTATATAACATGTTCGCCGCTATTCCAGGTGTGAAAGTGGTTGTGCCGTCTAATCCTTATGATGCTAAAGGACTGTTAATGGCAGCAGTACAAGATGATAACTTAGTAGTCTTTTCAGAAGATAAAACATTATTAGGACAAAAAGGTGATGTGCCTGAAGAACCTTACACAATAGAAATTGGTAAAGCAAATGTGACACGTGAAGGTGAGGATTTAACAATTGTAGTAATCGGTAAAATGGTTGCTGTTGCTGAAGAGACAGCAGAGAAGTTAGCAGAGGATAACGTTTCAGTTGAAGTTATTGATTTACGTTCTGTATCACCATGGGATAAAGAAACAGTTCTAGAATCAGTGAAGAAGACTGGTCGTTTAATTGTGATTGATGAATCAAATCCACAATGTAATGTAGCGGGAGATGTTGCATCTGTTATTGGTGATATTGGTTTTGATTATTTAGACGGACCAATCAAGAAAGTCACTGCACCGGATACACCAGTTCCATTCGCAGCAAACCTTGAACAAGCCTATATACCAAACGTAGATAAAGTATTAGATGTTGCATCTGAACTAATTGAAGACTTGAAAAAAGTTAATTCATAGGCAAGGAGGTGTTGAACGATGAGCGAAAATATTATTATGCCAAAACTCGGTATGACGATGAAAGAAGGCACAGTCGAAGAATGGTTTAAAGCTGAAGGAGACACTGTCGAACAAGGGGAAAGCGTCTGTACAATCAGTTCTGAGAAACTAACGCAAGATGTTGAGGCACCGGCTAGTGGTACATTACTCGAAATTAAAGTTCAAGCCGGAGAAGAAACTGAAGTTAAATCTGTACTTGGTATTATAGGTGATGAAGGAGAAAGTACTGAATCAAGTAGTACGACTGATTCTGATAATGAAGAATTCAATAACTCACAATCAGACGATGAAGAGCAACAAACCAACGATACAACTTCTGTAAATGAAGATGATAGTAATCATGATGAAGATACAAATATGTCTAATAATGTTAAACCCCAAAATGGTAAACGTATCTTTATATCACCACTTGCACGCAAGATGGCGGAGGATAAAAACTTTGATATCACTAGAATTCAAGGTACAGGTGGTAATAATCGTATAACAAAATTAGATATTCAACGTGTAGAAGAGCAAGGATATGATATTGAAGCAAAAAATGAGGATATGCAATCTAAAGAGGATAAGAACACTAAATTTAACAGTGCTAATGTCGGTGAAGGACTAAATCCAATGCGTAAGCGTATAGCACAGAATATGCGTCAAAGCTTGGCCGAAACAGCACAACTCACATTACATCGTAAAGTGGATGCTGACCGTTTGTTAGATTTCAAAAACAAACTATCAGCTGAACTTGAGAATGCAAATCAAGATACTAAATTGACTGTCACAGCATTGCTAGCTAAAGCCATCGTCTTAGCACTTAAAGATTATGGTGCAATGAATGCTCGATATGAAAATGGTCAACTTACAGAATATGATGATGTTCATTTAGGTGTGGCAACGTCACTCGACGAAGGGTTAATGGTACCAGTTATAAATAATGCAGACACTAAAAGTATTGGTGCTTTAGCTAAAGAGATTAAATCTTCAGCAGAAGCGGTACGTGATGGTAATACAAATGATGTTAAACTGTCAGGTGCTACATTCACAATCACCAACATGGGTACGAGTGGCATCGAATATTTCACACCAATTCTTAACCTGGGTGAAACAGGAATCCTAGGTGTAGGTGCACTTTCTAAAGAAGTTGTACTTGAAGGAGATAGTGTTAAACAAGTATCACGTATACCGTTAAGCTTAACGTTTGATCATCAAATTCTTGATGGTGCGAGCGCTGCTGATTTCTTAAAAGTATTAACTAAATATATTGAAAATCCATATCTATTAATTCTTTAATAACAAATATATTTAATTTGATTAAGACCCTCAGTACACAAAAAAGTGCTGGGGGTATTTTCATGTCTCGAACCACACTTCCAATCCTTTCGCACAAAACAAAGCCCTATATTGAAAAAGTAAAAATTCTGTCACTTACGTTTATTTGAAATTATAAAAATATAACTCTAATATATAATTGAAAGGGTATAAAAGCGCTTACACATTAAACAAGTGGTTATGTTCATAACAAAGGTTATTAAGGGATGAAAACAACTTCAAAGGTGAAAGGGGTACAAATGATGTCTAAATCGTATGATTTGATCGTTATTGGAGCAGGACCTGGAGGTTATGTCGCAGCAATTCGAGCAGCACAACTAGGCAAAAATGTAGCGATTGTTGAGAAACAGCACGTTGGTGGTGTATGCCTCAATGTAGGTTGTATACCGTCGAAGATATTTTTAGAATATGGTGCTAAAGTGAGAGATATTCATTCTGCAAACAATTGGGGAATTAAAACGAATCACATAGACATTGATGTAACTAGTCTCGTACAACGTAAAGATCAAGTGGTTAAGACAGTGACTGATGATGTTCGAGACGCATTAAGACAACACAACGTTGATTTTATTGAAGGGGAAGCAGAAGTATTAGAAGGATTAAAAGTTCAAGTCGATCAAACTATTTATACCGCGAAAGATATTATTTTAGCGACAGGAACAAAGCCATTCGTACCACCAATCGAAGGGCTAGATAAAGCGCACTTTGAAACAGCTGATACATTTTTCGACATGGAACAGCTGCCGAAACAACTTGTGATTATTGGCGGCGGCGTTATTGCCTCGGAAATAGCCTCATCAATGGCTGATTTAGACGTAGATGTTACGATTTTGGAAAAGGGCGATAGCATCCTATCTAGTGAAATTAAAGAAATACGTGACCATCTATCCACCTATTTGCAACAACAAGGTGTTAACATCATCACCAATTCAGAAACTAAGAAAGTGAATGCCAAGACTTTGGAAATTGATGGAAAAGATGGCCCTAAAGAAATTCTATATGAAACATTGCTCTTTGCGACAGGGAGACAACCCAATGTTCAAGTTGCTAAGGCGCTTAATTTAGAACAAAATGGCAAATGCTTACAAGTTAATGAACATTATGAAACTAGTTACGCACACGTCTATGCGATTGGTGATTTAGTGCCAGGCTATCAGTTAGCACATACTGCAAGTGCACACGGTAAATATGTGGCAGAATATATTGCAGGCAAACAACCAGAACCGATAAATCAAGAGGATATACCAAGATGTATTTATACAAGATTGGAATCTGCGTCAGTAGGTTTATCAGAATTACAAGCACAAGAGGCGGGTTATGAGGTTGAAGTGACGACTGCACCTTTCAGAAGAATCCTAAAGCAATCTTAAAAGGTGAAACACAAGGAATGGTTAAAATAGTAGCGAATAAGCAGGATGGTAAGATTTTAGGTGGATTTGTCGTTGGACCTCATGCGACAGATTTAATTAGTGAAATCTTAGGCATTAAGGTTTCGGGCGGTACATTAAACGATATTTCTCGAATTATACAACCACATCCTTCACTATCGGAAGTGATTGGTGAAAGTGCAGATGCATCTTTTGGAAAAGCAATATATCATTAAGTAAAATCGATTATGATCTTTTAAAGTCTTAGTAAAATACATTGATAATCTATACCTTTTAACGCATTAGCGTTTTGATTAAAAACACATAAAACGAATTATAATATATAAGTTACTAGCATGAAAAATCCCCAGGCTCGTCAAAATTGCTGGGCGTTTTAATGTGTTATTTATGTAACTCGTTAATTAACGTAGCGATTAAAATGTTAAAGTAAATTAAATTGTTTAAGTAATAAACCTCATTCGTTAACATTACGCATTATTATTTAAACTGCAATTATTAAAGTAAATTAATAAAATGCAATTTAGCAATACTTAAGCGGTCACTATCTTTTATCGTAAGATAGTTGACTTATTTTTTAAAATACACTATCTTATATTATAAGATAGTTAATAAAAGGTGATGACATGTCAGTATCTAATCAAATGATGAAGGGGCTTTTAGATGGCGCAATACTTGGACTTATAGCTAAGGGTGAGACATACGGGTACGAAATTTTAGAGAAATTAAAAGAAAACCAATTTCCTGAAATTAGCGATGGTAGTATTTATCCTGTATTGCTTAGGTTAAGCAAGAAAGGATATGTTCACACAACCACGCGCAAATCGGATAACGGTGGACCTAAACGGAAGTATTACACGATTTCTGAAAGTGGACAAGAAGAGTTAAAAAGATTCAAAGAGAAATGGAGTTATCTTAACTCAGGAATGAATAACTTATTCGGGAGTGATGAATATGATGACTAAAGAACAAGAGGACTATATATTTAAATTAAAAGCAGAATTAATGTTTAGAGGTAAGGATGAAGATGAAGTACATGCAATTGGCGATGAATTAGAAGATCACTTTGAAACAGCAGAAGAGAATGGCGACGATGTTAGTGATATTTTAAACACATCAGTTAAAGATTATGCGGATAACTTTTCTAAAGAAATGAGCTTTACCAAAGGACTACCTAAATATTTAACGTACTTTGTGCTTTTTATGTTTGCGATATTCACAATTCCAGATTTCTTTGAAAATGACGTCACCCTAACATTAGGATATATTTTAAATACAATTTTTATCTTCGTATTAAGTGTTGTCGTACCATTATTTTTAATAAAGAAAGCTATTATGAAATATGGCGATGCTAAACGTGTATATGTCTATGCATTTATAGGAGGAATAATTCTTTTCTCACTGATGGTTTTAAGTACGTTTATTGCCAAAAGATACCCAATATATACACTTGTGACACTAAATCAAACCCAAAGCATCATTACTGGGCTCATATTATTAGCAATCGTCATGTTGCTATGTTTCATTGTTAAACAAAAACTATTTGCACTCGTATTATTTATCGTTTGCTTACCTAATATAATAGGACAAATCTTTAAAGCACATAGCCATTCTAACGAGCAATTTTTAACGATATCAATTGTACTTTATATCGTTCTAATAATCGGGATGAACATTGCATTCTTCGGCCATGCTTACTACACGAACCGAAAAGAAAAAAAACGTAATTCTTAAATGATTGATAAAAGCGTTGAGTCACTTCATTGATAGTGACTCAACGCTTTTATTACTGACGCATCATTGAAATATGAATACATCATTAATCGACTAACCAACCACCATCGATTGGAATAATTGAACTATGGATGAAATCAGAATCATCACTTGCTAGGAAGAGTGACAATTGTGCAATTTCCTCTGGTTGACCATAACGACCAGCAGGTACAGAATTTGTTTTTTCCATAACATCTGCAGAACCTTCTTCAAACATCGCATGTGTCATGCCAGTATCAACAGCACCAGGTGCTATGGCGTTTGCTTTAATACCTTTAAGGCCATAATCAAATGATAATTGTTTCGTATAACCTGCAATACCATGTTTCGCTGAAGTATAAGCTGCACCGCCACCGCCAGCTACAAATGCACCGATAGAAGCAATATTAATAACAGTACCTTTGCCATTGTCAATCATATGTGGCAACACTGCATTCGTTACAAGATACGTACCTTTTAAATTGATATTAATAATTCTATCCCATAATTCCTCTGACGTTTCTAGCGTTGGTTTATAATCATCTAGAATACCAGCTGTATTACTTAAGATATTAATCGTACCAAATGCTTCAACACCTTGTTTAACAGCGTGGTCAACACTTTCTTTATTAGATACATCGATTGTAACTGGCAGTGCTTCGCCACCATGCGCTATAATGTCACTAGCTGTTTGGTTCACAGTTTCTTCATTGATATCAGCGATTATAACTTTAGCACCTTCTGATGCATAAAGAATGGCCTGTGCTTTACCCATACCAGAACCTGCACCTGTAATAAATGCGACTTTACCATCTAATTTTCCCATTAATAATACCTCCAAGATATATTCATGAACACCCTTTATTTAACTATTCCTTTAAATTGTGAAAGTATTCATATCACTTATTTATGCATTCATAACTTTAAGTTATGAGACTTTGAATGATTATTAATTAAGAACATAGGTTCAACTAAATTATTGTAGATTGCTAGAATAATAAAGTTTAGTTGCTAAAAATACGAAGTATTGGCTGCGAGACGCTACTAGGAATAGCATTAGCACTGAGACAAAACCTAAATAAAAAAAGAGTTAAATCACAACCTACAAGACTTTGAAAAAGGCTTATAAAGTGATTTAACTCTTTTCAATTATAAATAACTTGGCTTCACAGTGGTTGATTGACATTAAGCATTCATATGCTTAACATCTAATCAACTTTGTGGGGGCGAAAAAACGAATTCTTAATAATTAAATTCTGTTTCGCTCCCAGCGATGCCTAGAGCAAGCGAGCAGCAACAATACGCAGTATTGTGTAAAATACTCATATTAAATTACTTAAATTGTTAAAGTAATGAATTACAATTCTTCATAAACAGCTACAATTTCATCTGCTAAGCGGTCATTGATTTTCGCATATTCTTGTAAGAATGCTTTCACACCATGTGCATCAATGTATTCACGCATTTCAACTGTTTCTTTATCGTTCATATCATCATATTTTAATAATAACGCTGCTGCTTTTAATAAGCCTTTGCGACGTAAATTATTTTCATATAAATAAGATAAAGGTTTGATAATACGATCTTTAGGACCGATTTTACGAATTGTTCCACGACCTACACGTGTTACTTCGTCAGATAGGTATGGATTTTCGAAACGACCAATAATCTTCTCAACATAAGCCGCTTGTTCTTCTTTAGTGAAACTGAAGTTATCCACGATGTACTCGCTTGTTTCACCTAATACTTGACGTAAATCTGCAACGATAGCTTCATCTTTAACAGCATCTAATACAGTATCTCTACCATAGAAGCGACCAGCATATGCTAATAAAGCATGACCAGTGTTAACTGTTAATAATTTACGTTCGATGTAAGGTGTTAAATCATCAACATATTTAATATGTTCTAACTCTTCACCGTACCAAGCATCTTTTTCAACAACCCATTCAAAGAAAGGTTCAACCATAACGTCTAAAATATTGTCATTCTTTTGAAGTGGGACAATACGGTCAACTGCAGAGTTCGCGAAGTGAATGTTATCACCTAATGGACCAGTGATGTCTAAGATTGCTTCTTTAAGCGTATCAGTCGCCATAATCGCATTTTCACACGCTACGATATTAACGTGATTTTCTTTCTCTTTTAAAACTGGTGCGAATGATTTCGCAATGATAGGAAGGATGTTCACACCAACTGCAGTTGTAATAATGTCAGCTTCAAGAATTGCTTGTTTCAGTTCATCTGAAGGTTGACCACTATTAATCGCACTAACACCAGTAACACGTGTTGTTGTTTTCTCTTCATTAGCAAGAATAACGTTATACGCGCCTTCATTATCTAATGCGTTAATAATTTCCTCATTAACGTCTGCAAATGTTACATCAATGTTGTTATCTGAAAGAATATAGCCGATGAATCCACGGCCAATATTTCCAGCTCCGAAGTGTACTGCTTTCATTATGCGTCAGCCTCCTCGAAGACTTGTTTAATTTCTTCAGCAGATTTAGCGTTGACGATACGATCAACATTTTCTTCTTCACTGAATGTAATTGCGATTTTAGATAATAAGTCTAAATGTTCGCCATCTTTACCAGCGATACCAACAACAACTTTAACTGTTTCGCCGTTCCAATCTACGCCTTCAGGAATTTGTAGTAATGTTAAACCTGATGCTAATACATCACCTTTAGCTTCGTCAGTACCGTGAGGAATTGCTAAACCGTTACCCATGAATGTTGAAACAAGTTGTTCACGTTCTTTCATTGCTTGGATATACGCTTCGTTTACAGAACCGTTATCTACTAAAGCACGACCAGCTTTTTCAATTGCTTCGTCTTGGCTTCCTACAGATAAGTTTAAAAAGATATTGTCATTACTAAATAATTCAGTCATTTTATACACTCCTAAGTTAATTGGTTTTGAATTCGTTTTAAAAAGCTATCTCTCAATGTGTGTTTCATAGCGTCAGGGTCTTGCATGAAGTCATCAATTTGCTCGAGATGATGTCCTAATTCAGCAGATAATTCCCCAACAAGTTGTGCCATTTCATCATTATTTGGGATGAATAGGCTAACCATATATTTAATTTTGAAAAGGTCATTTTGAGTACTTTGCATGCCCAAACTTTCATTTAATATCGTGATTAAAATGAGAGGGCGTAATATTAAATCATCCTTCATATGTGGAATTGCAACAGGATAGGGTTGCAATATCCAACCGGGATTCTGATTTAATTTATCTTGCAACAGCTCAGCGAATGACGTCTGACTATTCGGCGCAATGACGCCATGTTCCTCAAGATAGTCAGCTAAATAATAATTCCAAATAGTTACATCTTTGTATTCAAATTGCATAGAGTTCAACAATGTTAAGCCGTGTTCGATGTTCCTGACCACTTGATCAGGGTCTTGAATCGAATGCTTCATTTCATTCTCTTCATGTTGTTTCGCTTTATGCTCGGTTGTCTTTAAAAATGATGCTACATACGTCACATCGGATTCTGGTAGCAATGGATTAACGGTAATAAATGGCGTTGTGATATCCAATTTAACCGTTGAAATAATGCCATCATAATCCTCTAGATTTAACATTTTTAAATCACTGACGGACGCTTGTGTAATCTTCTCTATTTCATTAAAAGATTGTTGTAATCGTGTTGCCAACAATCGACTTGTTCCAATACCACTACTGCAGACAACTAAAACATGTAGAAGTTGGGTGGACTGACTTTTCAAGGAGCCACCAAAATGCAAGACGATGAAGGCAATCTCACTATCCGGGAAGACTAACTCCGGCCATGTCTGATCGATGGCCTTGTGTACAATATCGAAGAGACGAGGATACTTGTACTTAATCATCTCGGTAAGTGGATTGTACGTCTCAATGTTTGCTTCCAAACGATTAATCGCTGGATTAATGTGCAATGATAAGCCATGAACTAGTGTTGCATAGTCTTCGAATGATTGGCCTGATAAGCGCTCTACACGATTTACAAATGCTTGTATTTTACGGTCGTCAAATTCATTATTCTCAAACATCTTGGAGGTTGTTCGACGGTTTGCACCACGTAAATGAATTGTTATAAAAGTGACTTCCGCTTGGTTAAAGTCGATGTCGTATAGTGTCTCTATACGTTTCGCAATTTCTGTGGCAATTTGATGTTCAAATGTGTCTTTTACAGAATTATGAATATCTTCATTAATCGATACATATTCACCATTTTGAATACGCGCAATACTTAACACGATATGGACGGTTAAGGTCAGATAACTCGATTCTGTTAAGGTATAAGGCAATTGGCCTAGGTAATCCATTAAAATACGTTCAATCTTAAATATGCTATCAAGGTCGACTAAAGCTTGTTGCGATTGATTAATCGATTGATAGACGAAGTGGTTCTCGATAACTGAGTAAACACTTGTACTATTCAAGTTGTTGACCATCAATTGACTTAAGAATTCACGTTTTTTTGATTCGGGGCCATCAAGATATACCCCTTCACCACGCTTGCGATAAAGTATAAGTTGATAGCTAGCGAGATCATTCTCTAGGTCATCAAGCAATTTGGTTAATGACTGAACAGATACGCCAATTTCTTGCGCCAAGCTGTATTGCTTAACAGCATGCTTAGATTGAATAAGCGCATACAGAATAATTGCCTTTTGTTCTTCAACAGACAAGTCAATGGTATCGTGTTGCGCCATTTCTTGTTTTAATAGCTGGATTTGATCATCATCACAAGATAACTTAATCCCTTTTTTGTTTGCCCGTTCAAGTTTCATATTGAAGCCTTGGAGGTAGGTTTCAATGCCTTTTAATTCACGATGAATAGTACGAGAGGACACGCCAAGTTGTTGAGCAATTTCATAAATCGTGACGTATTGACCGTAATACTTAATTAGCAGTTCAATGATTTCCTTTTCACGTGTACTCATTAACATGGTGTGTCCCCCCTTGAAAGGAGTCTGAACATAAGTGATAGAAATAATATGTTCGACTCCCAAACTATTTAATTATGCTTTATCTTGATCTTTCTTCAAGTTGTTTAATAATTCTTCATAACGTGGAGAATTTAAGAAGTTATCCACTGAGATATGAATTGCGTTTGGAACTTGTTTGATTGCACGGTCTGTTAATGTTTTTTGTGTAATAACAAGTTGTGCATTATTTGGTAATTGGTTAATAGCAGTATTTGTAACATTAACGTCTGAAATGCCTGCTTTTTTAAATTTATTACGTAACATACTTGCACCCATTGCACTAGAACCCATACCCGCATCACATGCGAAAATAACATGGTCTACGTTGCTATAGTCGTGAGCGTCTACGTCTTCAGTGTTGTAGTTATCAAGTAAGTCTTCTTCTTCGTCCTCTGATGAAGCTTCTTTTTTATCTTCATCATCAGCTTTGTTAGCAGCTACGCCAGCTGCGCCAGTACCAGTTGTCGCACCAGTTAATTTAGAAGACACGCTAGATTTTTTACCTTTAGTAGATTCCATTTTAGCTGTTGCTGCTTCTAAATCTTGTTTAGGTTCTTTAGTAAATTTCATAATTAATGCTGCAACTACGAATGAAACAAGTGCTGCTAAGAATACGCCTAATACCATGTGTAAGAATTCACCTTTAGGTGCATTTAAACAATACACGATGAATGAACCTGGTGAAGCTGGACTCTTGAATCCGAAACCAGTTGCTTGGTAAGTTGCTACGCCAGTCATACCACCTAAAATAACAGCGATGAATAATAATGGACGCATTAATACATATGGGAAGTAAATTTCATGAATACCACCGAAGAAGTGGATGATACCTGCACCATATGAAGTTGCTTTCGCTGTGGCTTTACCGAAGATCATGTACGCTAATAAGATACCGATACCTGGTCCAGGGTTTGATTCGATTGCGAATAAAATTGATTGACCTGCACTTGCTGCTTGGTCAGTACCAAGAGGTGTGAATACACCATGGTTAATCGCGTTGTTAAGGAATAAAATTTTAGCTGGTTCTACGATGATACTTACGATTGGTAATAAGTGTAAGTGTACTAAGAATTCAACTGCTACAGATAAGATGTGCATGATGAATTGCATAATTGGCGCCAATAATTTGAAGCCAAGGATTGTCATAATAAATGCTAGAATACCCGCTGAGAAGTTATTGAATAACATTTCAAAGCCTTGTGGTGTTCTAGGTTGTAAGAATTGGTCAACTTTCTTCATTAACCAGCCAACAAGTGGTCCCATAATCATTGCACCAAGTAACATTGGTGTATCTGGTAATGCAACAATAACCCCCATAGTTGCTGTCGCTGCAACGATACCACCACGTAAGTCGTGAATTAAACGACCACCACTAAATGCGATCAGTAATGGAATTAAGTATGTGATCATTGGTCCTGCTAATTGAGATAATTCTTTGTTAGGGAACCAACCATTATCAATGAAAATCGCAGCAATAAAGCCCCATGCGATAAACGCACCGATGTTTGGCATAATCATACTACTAAGGAATGAACCAAACGCTTGAACTTTACGGCCGAGACCTTTTTTCTCTTGTGTCTCTGTTTGAGCCATAACTACACCTCTTTTTTTATTCTGATTTGATAATTCAATTGTAATGGCACAAGAAAGCGTCTACAACACAAAGAAAATGCGACTTTGTCACAGTAATTGTGACAACGGTGTGACAAGGTCATGGTGAAAGTCTCACAACTATATTGAAGCCCAATGTAAAACCTTCTACTTATGATAATTATGTGAGAAATTCCATTGAAAATGTTTGAATATGGCAATGAAAAAATGTCATTAGTTATATTTTAAATGCGCAATAAGTTATTACTTATTTAAAGATTAAATGATAGGAAACAGGTTATAGAACAAGTAAGAAACAATATAAGGAGTGTTGTTTATGACTGGAAACACAGGAAACGGATGTGTGAAATGTGGACATACGGAAGTGGAAGAAGGAACATTATCAGCAACAGGATCTGGACTATCTAAGATGTTTGATGTGCAGCATAACAACTTTAAAACAATAACTTGTAAAAATTGTGGTTATACGGAATTTTACAAAACAAATAATAATAGAACGAGTGATATTGTCGATTTATTCTTTGGTGGATAATTGAATATCAATATTTATGTCAGAATCAGCGACTTTCTAGGCGCTGGTTCTTTTTCATTTGTAAAAGGGAGACTTCGGGTTGTGTGATGTTAGGGGGTAGGATGTCTAAAATCAAATAAATTCAACCTAAATTACTAAGAATTTGAATGATTTTGAGCAGTTTATATACCTAACTTTCTTAACTATTGGTAGCATAGTTTTATTAATTAAAACATATTTCCAGGGTTATATCGTTAGGAGGGTTAGGATGAATTCCAATACTGAATTTAAAAAAGGGATTCTATATGCGTTAGGTGCTTATGTATTATGGGGTATCTTGCCAATTTATTGGAAATTAATTGGTGGCGTTAGTGCATTTGAAATCTTAGCTTACCGCATTGTATTATCTATGATCTTTATGATACTAATGATCGTAGTTTTAAAGAAATCACAAACGTTCAAACGTGATTTAAAACATTTATTCTCACATCCAATTGAACTAATCGTCATTATTATTGCTGGTTATGTGATCACAATCAACTGGGGAACGTTCATCTGGGCTGTGTCAAATGGACACGTACTTCAATCTAGTTTAGGTTATTATATTAACCCATTAGTAAGTATATTATTGGCGTTCATTTTCCTAAAAGAGAGATTCAATAAATTTGAAACGCTAGCAATCATCTTTGCGACAATCGGAGTTCTGTATATGACGATTCGCGTTGGAGAATTCCCAGTCATCTCATTAATGTTAGCATTCTCATTCGGTATTTATGGCTTGTTGAAGAAGATTGTTAAAATTGAAGCCATAAGCAGTATCGCGATTGAATGTATCGTTACAGCGCCAGCAGGATTAATATATATGATTTATTTATGGAATACTGGAACATCATCAGTAGGTTTGAATATGGACACATTCTGGTTGATGTTCTCAGGTGCAGTAACTGCCATTCCATTAATCTTATTCTCAGCCGGTGCCAAACGTATTCCGTTATCTCTAACAGGATTCATTCAATACGTTGGTCCAACTATCATGTTCTTCTTAGGTATCTTTGCATTTAAAGAACATTTTGATGCGCAACAATTAGTTACGTTCGCGCTCATTTGGTTCGGTATCGTATTGTACAGCATTTCTCAATACGTGAAAATGAAACGTAACCCTAGACCTGAATAATTACAATAAGGCCTGGGACATAAATAATATAATGATGCTATTTTACAAATTCACAGTAGATGACTGAACTGAGAAGTCGCTTAAATTAAGCTTTTCTCAGTTCTAGTCATCCTTGCGGGCGGGGCCCCAGCAAAGAGAATTTCATCAAGAAATTCTACAAGCAA
>NZ_JAVSMH010000009.1:0-94719 GCF_033283605.1 Staphylococcus sp. NWU MKU2
TCTCTCTACAACTATAAAAAATAGCTGTGAAAAAATCTATCGTCATAGATTTCTTCACAGCTAATCTTAGTATGTTTGTATTTACATTTATAATTTATAAGTAAAAATAATGACGATATGCAATGTTTCACTTTTTAATAAAAGGCTATTTAAATAGATATATTAATTAAATCAAGATTATTCGACTATTTAATAATTAGGGGTGAAATCATGAGTAAAATCTTATTAACAGGTGCATCTGGTTATATTGGAGGACATTTAAAAGATCAATTAAAAATGCATCATGATATTATAGCAATTTCAAGAAATACTAGTAACAAAGAAAATGAAGAGAATGTTACTTGGAAAGCTGCTGATTTATTTGATTTAGATGAGATAACAGAAGTAATGGAAGGAGTAGATACTGCAATTTACCTTGTCCATTCTATGATGCCAAACGCCAAGTTAACGCAAGCAAACTTTGAAGATATGGATGCTTTATTAGCAGATAATTTTGCGAGAGCTGCAAAGAAACAAGGCGTTAAACATATTGTATTTATGAGTGGTTTAATTCCAAATGAAGATAAACTATCTGCTCATTTACGTAGTCGTTTGGAATGTGAAAAAATTCTAGGTTCTTATGGTATACCTGTAAGTACATTAAGAGCTGGTTTAATTATTGGGGCTAAGGGAAGTTCTTATCCTATTTTAAAACGTTTAGTTGAACGATTGCCTGGTATGGTATTACCTAGTTGGGCATACAATATGATAGCACCAGTTTCAATTAATGATGTAATTAATAAACTGGCATTACTAGTAGAGCGAACACCACAACATAATGAGGCTTTTGACATTACAGGACCCGAAATTATGAATTATAAAGAATTAATACAACGTACAGCATTAGTGCTAAATAAGCGATTACCAATCGTTGATTTACCAATTATACCTATTTGGGTAAGTAGATATTGGGTACACCTCATTTCACAAGTACCTAAAGAAATGGTTTACCCACTTATGAATAGTTTAGTTCATGATATGATTCCGCAACCAGAGCGCACGCATCCTGATATTTCTATTGGAGAGATGACGTATGAAGAAAGTGTGCAACAAGCGCTAGATGAAGAAAATGAAATAAATGAAAATCAAAACAAATCAAAAAAATCATCTAGTTCTAATAGTAAAGAACAAATTAAAGATGTTAGAGCAATATCACGCTTTAGAATTCCAGAAAATTATTCAATGGAAGATGTCTCAAAAACATATGCGAAGTTTATAAATAATATTACGTTACATTTAATTAATGGAACTATAAATGAAAATGAATTTAATATTAGTTTGCCATTTACTAATCAATTTATTTTAAAAATGGAACGTGATATGCAAGATTCTTCTAAAGATATGATTGTTTATAAAATCGTAGGTGGTAATTTAGCATTATCTAATAATGGTGGTAATGCTAGATTTGAATTTAGACGCATCTTGGATTCAAATGAAGCTATTATTGCATTACAAGAATATGAACCGACGTTACCTTGGTCTGTTTATAAGTTTACACAGGCTAATATCCATAAATCTGTAATGGAATTATTTGTTAATCATATGAATAATCTTGCAGATAAAGATAAAGATAAAGAAGCGACAACACAAAGTGATCAATTGTTTAGTACAATCGCGATGACTGCAGGAGCAGTTATAGGTGCATATGTTGGATCAAAAATTTATCATTTGATTAAAGCCTAAATGACGAAAAATTAGTATTAATTTTAAGCTAAATAAAATACACGACTAATAACTTCATAATTAGTGAGAAAAGACAATTTCTATGAATTATTATAGAAATTGCCTTTTCTTTTTTATGTTTGAATTAAGATGTGTAGCTTTATTAAACTTAAGTGCAACTGCACTTGTGTATGGCGTTCTTAAATAAATAACAAAACATAGTTGTGAAACTTTTAAGCAAGCATCTCGACTTAAGTGAAATAATGAACCCAATTTCTAAGACACTACTTTAGAAGTTAATAAATTGCAATATACATACAAAGACTGATAAAATTTTATATATTTTAAGATAAAATAGTAGGTATTATTTTCATTGAATTGTATTTTTCATCCAGTAAAAGAAGTAAGTTATATTTAGTCATGCAGTATTAGGAGGCCATAATGTTTCATTCAAAACATTCACATTTTGTAAATGGTATAACTTTAAATGTTAGAAATTTAGCAGACTTAAGACCATTTTATGAAACTATATTGGGATTTGAAGTTATTACAGAAACAAATCATTCTGTTCAGTACGAGATAGGTCAGTCAAATCATTTTTTAACATTAAATGAAGTTATAAATGGTAGGGAACCACTTTTATCTGAAGCAGGATTATTTTATGTAGGTATAATGCTTCCTAATATTACAGATTTAGCCGATTTACTTGTACAAATGACAGACTTTGAAATTCCGGTCAATGGTGGAGAACAAAGTGTTTGTACGTCCCTCTTTTTTGAAGATCCAGAGGGGAATGCGTACAAGTTTTATGTCGACCATGATATGGATTACTGGGGCTACGATAATGAAAATGTAAAGTTAGATATTGAAGCAATCAATGTTACACGTTTACTAACAAATGTATCAGAACAAACTTGGCAAGGGATTCCTAAAGGCACTAAAATAGGAAATTTATCACTTAAAACGATACATATGTCAGAGGTTGAATCTTATTATTTAAGATATTTTGGACTTGAACCATCTGCGTTTTTAGATAAGTTTTCACTCTATATGTCTTCAAATCAATACTATCATCATTTAGCTGTTAATCAATGGTTATCAAGTACTAAACGTGTGATGAATAACGTAACATATGGTCTTGCTTTAATTGATTATTATTATCCCGAAACAACGCATATTGATGTTAAAGGTCCAGATGGGCTTTGTTTTAGATTTAATTTTATAGAAGTAGTGTGATTTAATGAAGAAATATATACTTATAATGGTTTTAGGAAGTGCACTTTTCACTGGTGGAGCGATATATGATGGAATTGATAATCAAGATATGACGCAACCGACAATTCATTTTTGG
The DNA here is from genome assembly GCF_033283605.1 of Staphylococcus sp. NWU MKU2. Classification (NCBI taxonomy): domain Bacteria; kingdom Bacillati; phylum Bacillota; class Bacilli; order Caryophanales; family Staphylococcaceae; genus Staphylococcus; species Staphylococcus sp. NWU MKU2. Next base: position 3,053 of record NZ_JAVSMH010000009.1, read on the forward strand.
GAAAAGAACCCAATGAAATTAAACTTATATGCTAAAGGCCAATGTACGTATTATGTGTTTGATAGAATTAGACAAGATGGCAATATGATTAGTAATAGATGGGGAGATGCCAAATATTGGGCTAATGAAGCAAGCAAAGAAGGATATAAAGTTAATGATAATCCAAGTGTTGGTTCAATCCTTCAATATCCAAAAGGTCAACATGGTCATGTTGCATATGTAGACAAAGTTAATCATGATGGCTCGTTAACCGTTTTTGATATGAATTATCGTAAACCATATGAAGTTACTAAGCGCACAGTTTACGAATACCAAGTAGATGAATTTAATTATATTCATCCTAAGAAAAATCAAAGTGAAAACGCATAATGAACTACAGTTACTAATATCATCATCTATTTGTAACTGTAGCTTTTTTTATATAGAGGAGTAAGCTATAATGTAGAGTGTTGTCAAAGTGTAGTGTGTGAATGGAGGCACGTGAATGAAAAAGAAATATTATATAACCATATCTTTAATAGTAGCAATCGCTATATTAATTATTGACCAAGTCACAAAACGGATTATTGCTACAGCAATGAATATTGGTGATTCATATGAAGTTATTCCTAATTTTTTAAATATAACATCACATAGAAACAATGGTGCAGCATGGGGAATTCTTAGTGGTAAAATGGGATTCTTTTATATTATTACGATAGTTATTCTCATCGTACTTGTACTATTTTATATTAAAGAAGCAAAGTATAATCTATTTATGCAAGTTGCAATAAGTTTACTATTTGCAGGTGCATTAGGTAACTTTATTGATCGATTAGTTAATGGTGAAGTAGTTGATTTTGTTGATACTAATATTTTTGGATATGATTTCCCAATATTTAATGTTGCGGATTCAAGTTTAACAATAGGTGTATTGTTCATAATCATTGCCTTACTTAAAGATGCGAATTCAAAAGAATAGGAGGCTATAATTTGAAAACACATGAATTTAAAATTGAAAACCAAGAACTTGTTGGACAGCGTATTGATAAATTATTACCTGAATTCAATAATGAATGGTCTAGAAGTCAAATTCAAGATTTGATTAAAGAAGATTTAGTTACAGTTAACGAAAAAGTGATTAAGTCTAATTACAAAGTTAAATTAAATGATCTTATTATCGTTACAGAGAAGGAAGTTGTCGAAGCCGATATTCAGCCAGAGAACCTAAATTTAAATATCTATTATGAAGATGAAGATGTAGCGATAGTTTATAAACCTAAAGGCATGGTAGTACATCCATCACCAGGTCATTATTCTGGTACATTAGTTAATGGCTTAATGTACCAAATTAAAGATTTATCTGGAATTAATGGTGAAATTCGCCCAGGTATAGTTCATCGTATTGATAAAGATACTTCAGGGTTATTAATGGTTGCCAAAAATGATATTGCTCATAGAGGGTTAGTGGAACAATTAATGGATAAATCCGTTAAAAGAAAATATACCGCTTTAGTACATGGAAATATTCCACATGATTATGGCACGATTGATGCGCCTATCGGACGTAACGAGAAAGATCGACAATCAATGGATGTCGTTGATAACGGTAAAGAAGCGGTTACACACTTTAATGTTTTAGAACATTTTAATGATTACACATTAATTGAATGTCAATTAGAGACAGGGCGTACGCACCAAATTCGTGTTCATATGAAATATATTGGTTTCCCACTTGTTGGTGATCCAAAGTATGGTCCACGGAAAACACTTGATATTGGTGGACAAGCATTACATGCAGGTGTTATAGGATTTGAACACCCTGTTACTCATGAATACATTGAACGTCAAGCAGAACTGCCTAAAGAATTTGAAACACTTTTAGAAGATATTCGCTTAAGAGATGCATAAGAAGAGAATAGTTTGGTAGCCCGCAAAGTTTCAACGCTTTGTGGGTATTTTTTCTAATTTCACATTTAATCAATGATTCTTTAATACGTATGTTTCGAAAAGTTAGACTAATTTTTTAGTATTTCTCAAATTCGATTAACTACAGTAAAAGTATTATTTATTTACAATTGATAATTTTAAAAATTGCATTGACTTATAGCTCAAAAAGTTTTAAGCTAGTAACAGTTCAAAAAAGAAATCGGTGTCTTTAAAAGAGATTCCAGAGAGGCTTCAAAGACAATGAGTATAATTCTATATACTTTCTTAAAATAATTCAGCGAAATATATGAATTATTTTATTAGAATGGCTTTATCATGTAATGTATAACATTACATGTGTGTATATAAATTTGCCCTCATGTCTTTGAAAAAGGCATGAGGGTTTTTTAATTTTAAGAGGTGAGATAATGTCTGAGCGAATCATCATGGATGAAGCTACAATACAACGTACTGTAACGCGTATGGCACATGAAATTCTTGAATATAACAAAGGTACAGAAAATCTTGTGTTACTCGGAATTAAAACGAGAGGCGAATTTTTAGCAAGACGTATACAAGACAAAATCAATCAAATTGAACAAAAAACAGTTCCAACAGGTACAATTGATATTACACATTTTCGAGATGATATTGAAATTGCTAACAAGCAAATTACTCAAGATGCAATAGAAATTGATGCTGAAATTAACGATAAGGTAGTCGTCATCATTGATGATGTACTTTATACAGGAAGAACTGTTAGAGCTTCATTAGATGCAATTCTGCTTCATTCTCGACCGATTAAAATTGGCTTAGCCGCACTTGTAGATCGAGGACATCGAGAATTACCAATAAGAGCAGATTTTGTAGGGAAAAACATACCAACTTCTAAAGAAGAATCTGTTTTAGTGTATTTAAACGAAAAAGATTCACAGAATGCAGTAATAATTGAATAAAGACCTTTTAAATCAGTACGAGAGACTGAAAAAGGTAAAGTATTCAAAAGTGAGTGTAGGTTACGATGATAGAATAGTCAGTACTAATAACCATCTCACTATATTTGAATGCTTTGTCACGTAGATACGGATAACGATAAGTATGAGTGCTTATCTGTATGTTTACTACGATTTTTTAGTCTCTTTACATTTAAATGTAAAGAGACTTTTTTTATGAAAGGAAGAAAAAAGATGGAAAATGAACAAATGTTTGAACGCACCGTCAAACCGGTGTTAGACGTACAAGACAAACCTAAACCAACACAATGGGCGCTACTGAGTTTACAACATTTATTTGCAATGTTTGGTTCTACAGTATTAGTGCCATTCCTAACTGGCTTGCCAATATCAGCTGCTTTACTTGCATCTGGGATAGGAACATTGTTTTATATATTAATTACTAAGGCAAAGATTCCAGCATATTTAGGATCAAGTTTCGCATTTATCACACCAATTATTACTGGATTAAGTACACATAGCTTAGGAGACATGTTAGTAGCACTATTCGCTAGTGGCGTAATGTATGTCATCATCGGTATCCTAATCAAAATCAGTGGTACAGGATGGTTAATGCATTTACTTCCACCGGTAGTTGTAGGTCCAGTAATCATGGTAATTGGATTAAGTTTAGCACCAACGGCAGTTAATATGGCAATGTACGAGAACTCAGGAGATATGAAAGGGTACAATTTAAGCTATCTGGTTGTCGCGCTTATTACATTACTTGTAACAATAATTGTGCAAGGGTTCTTCAAAGGTTTCTTATCACTTATACCGGTACTTTTTGGTATCATTATTGGCTATATTGTTTCAATCTTTATGGGATTAGTTAACTTTTCGAATATTGCTAAAGCAAACTGGATTGATTTCCCACATATCTATTTACCATTCAAAGATTATGTGCCATCGATACACCTTGGTTTAATACTCGTTATGTTACCAATCGTTTTCGTAACCGTTAGTGAGCATATCGGTCACCAAATGGTTATCAACAAAATCGTAGGTAGAAACTTCTTCGAGGATCCAGGTTTACATCGCTCAATAATCGGAGATGGTGTTTCAACAATGTTCGCTAGTATTATTGGTGGTCCACCAAGCACAACATACGGTGAAAACATCGGTGTACTAGCAATAACAAAGATTTACAGTATCTATGTTATTGGCGGTGCAGCGGTTATAGCGATTGTCTTATCATTTATTGGTAAGTTCTCAGCGTTGATTTCTTCAATACCGACACCGGTAATGGGCGGCGTGTCCATCCTATTGTTCGGTATTATAGCAGCAAGTGGACTAAGAATGTTAGTTGAAAGTAACATTGATTTTGCAAGCAACCGCAACCTAGTAATCGCATCAGTCATCTTAGTAGTAGGTATAGGTAACTTACTCATCAATTTAAAAGGTTTAGGTGTAAACCTTCAAATCGAAGGTATGGCACTAGCAGCACTTTCAGGTATTATCTTAAATTTAATTTTGCCAAAAGAAAAACAGGATTCAAAAAACTAATTTAACAAGGATTATTTATCAGGAGGCGCTTTATGAATAACTTATTATCTATGGAACATTTATCTAACGAGGACATTTACGATTTAATTCAAACAGCTTGTGATTACAAATCAGGAAAGCAAACATTACCACAATTCGTAGGGAAGTTTGTTTCTAATTTATTCTTCGAAAATTCAACTCGAACAAAGTGTAGCTTTGAAGTAGCAGAACAAAAATTAGGACTTAAAGAAGTTAATTTTGAAACGAGTACTTCATCAGTACAAAAAGGCGAATCACTGTATGATACATGTAAAACACTTGAAAGTATAGGTGTTGATTTACTAGTAATCAGACATTCTCAAAATGCATACTATGAAGAATTAGAAAATCTTAATATTCCGATTGCTAATGCTGGAGATGGTAGTGGTCAACATCCTACACAAAGTCTGTTAGATATTATGACAATCTATGAGGAATATGGTTCATTTGAAGAATTAAACATTTTAATATGTGGTGATATTAAAAATTCACGTGTAGCGCGAAGTAATTTCATAAGTCTAACTTCATTAGGCGCAAATGTAATGTTCTCAAGTCCAGATGAATGGGTGGACGACTCATTAGATGCACCATATGTTCAAATTGATGATGTCATCGACCAAGTAGATATTGTTATGTTGTTACGTGTTCAACATGAACGTCATGGTATTACTGGAGAAGCTAATTTCGAGGCAAATGATTACCATGAACAATATGGTTTGACAATGGATAGATACAATAAGTTAAAAGATAAAGCAATCGTAATGCACCCTGCACCAGTTAACAGAGGAGTAGAAATCGATAGTGAATTAGTTGAAGCACCAAAGGCACGAATTTTTAAACAAATGACTAATGGCATGTATTTAAGAATGTCAGTAATCAATAAACTATTATCAGGAAAAGAGGCGTAAACATTGAAATTAATTAAAAATGCTCAAATTTTAGATAACGGTGAACTTAAACAAGCATCCATTTTAATAGATGGTCAGCACATCAAAGAAATTAACAATAACATTGAAGTAGATGAAAATGTTGAAGTAATTGATGCACAAGGTCATTTTGTAGCACCAGGTTTAATCGATGTTCATGTTCATTTACGTGAGCCTGGTGGGGAACATAAGGAGACAATTGAAACAGGTACAAAAGCTGCAGCACGTGGAGGATTCACAATTGTATGTCCAATGCCTAATACACGTCCAGTACCAGACTCAGTTGAACATATGGATCGATTACAACAATTAATTCAAGATAATGCGCAAGTCCGTGTATTACCATATGCTTCAATAACTGTGCGTCAAGCTGGAAAAGAACATGTTGACTTTGATGCATTAGCAAAGCAAGGTGCGTTTGCTTTCACTGACGACGGCGTTGGTGTGCAGGAATCAGCAATGATGTATGAAGCAATGCAACAAGCTGCAAAGGTCAACAAAGCAGTTGTAGCACATTGTGAAGATAATAGTTTAATTTATGGCGGTGCTATGCATCAAGGTAAACGTAGTGAAGAACTTGGTATACCTGGTATTCCAAATATTTGTGAAGCGGTACAAATAGCAAGAGATGTATTATTAGCTGAAGCAGCTAACTGTCATTATCATGTATGTCACGTATCGACAAAAGAAAGTGTCAGAGCTATTCGTGATGCTAAAGCAGCAGGTATTCATGTGACGGCTGAAGTTACACCACATCATTTACTGTTAACTGAAGATGATGTTCCAGGGGATAATGCAATCTATAAAATGAACCCTCCTTTAAGAAGTAAAGAAGATAGAGACGCATTATTAGAAGGATTATTAGATGGCACAATTGATTGTATCGCAACAGACCATGCACCACATGCTAAAGAAGAGAAAGCACAGCCAATGACTAAAGCACCATTTGGCATAGTAGGAAGTGAAACAGCTTTCCCATTACTTTACACGCATTTTGTAAAAAATGGTGACTGGTCATTACAACAATTAGTTGACTACCTAACAATTAAACCAGCACAAACATTTGATTTACCTTATGGCAAATTGGAAGAAGGTTGCTTTGCTGACTTAACGATTATCAATTTAGATGAAGAACGTGAAATCAAAGGTGAAGATTTCTTATCTAAAGCAGACAACACACCATTCATTGGTTACAAAGTTTATGGTAATCCAATTTTAACAATGGTAGAAGGCGAAGTTAAATTTAAGGAGGATAAATAAATGCTTGAGCGACGTTATCTTGTATTAGAGGATGGGACTTATTTTGAAGGGTATCAATTAGGATCTAATGATTTATCTGTGGGAGAAATCGTATTTAACACAGCGATGACTGGATACCAAGAGACGATATCAGACCCTTCATATACTGGTCAAATCATTACATTCACATACCCATTAATCGGTAATTACGGTATCAATAGAGATGACTTCGAGGCACTAACACCAACTTTGAATGGTGTAGTAGTGAAAGAAGCAAGCACACATCCTAGTAACTTTAGAAACCAAAAGACGTTACATGATGTGCTTGTTCAATACAAGATACCTGGCATTTCAGGTGTAGATACACGTAGCATCACACGTAAAATTAGACAACACGGTGTTTTAAAAGCTGGGTTTACTGATAACCGAGATGACATTGATTCATTAATTAACACATTAAAAAGTACTGAATTACCTCGCGATGAGGTGGAAACAGTATCTACTAAAACACCTTATGTTTCAACAGGTTCAGATTTGAGTGTAGTCTTATTAGACTTTGGTAAAAAACAAAATATTGTCAGAGAATTAAATATGCGTGGCTGTAACGTAACTGTAGTACCATATAACACCACTGCTGAAGAAATATTAGCCATGTCACCAGATGGTGTCATGTTATCAAATGGTCCTGGTGATCCAGATGTTGTAGAGGTTGCAATAGAAATGATTAAAGGTATTTTAGGTAAAATTCCATTCTTTGGAATTTGCTTAGGACATCAATTATTTGCATTATCTCAAGGTGCAACATCATTTAAAATGAAATTCGGTCATCGTGGCGCTAATCATCCCGTAAAAGACTTACGTAGTGGGAAAGTTGATATTACAAGTCAAAACCATGGTTATGCTATCGATAAAAATTCATTGGTAAATACTGACTTAGAAGTAACTCATATTGCACTTAATGATGGTACTGTTGAAGGATTAAGACATAAAAGCTTGCCAGCATTCTCTGTACAATATCATCCTGAAGCAAGACCAGGTCCAAGTGACTCAAATTATTTATTCGATGAATTTATGACTATGATGAAAGAATTTAAAGAAAAGGAGCAAACAGCAAATGCCTAAACGTGACGATATACAAACGATTCTAGTGATTGGATCAGGTCCAATTATCATCGGACAAGCTGCAGAATTTGATTACGCAGGTACACAAGCGTGTCTTGCCTTAAAAGAAGAAGGCTACCGTGTCATATTAGTAAATTCTAATCCAGCAACAATTATGACGGATAAAGAAATTGCAGATAAAGTTTATATCGAACCGTTAACACACGACTTTATTGCACGTATCATACGTAAAGAACAACCTGATGCATTGCTACCAACTTTAGGTGGTCAAACAGGATTAAATATGGCTATTCAATTACATGATAGTGGTGTATTAGAGGCTAATAATGTGAAATTACTTGGTACAGAATTAAAGTCAATTCAACAAGCAGAAGATAGAGAGCTATTTAGATCATTAATGAATGATTTGAATGTACCTGTTCCTGAAAGCGATATTGTGAATAATGTTGAACAAGCATTTGCATTCAAAGATGAAGTAGGTTATCCACTCATCGTTCGTCCAGCATTTACTATGGGCGGTACAGGTGGTGGCATATGCTACAATGATGAAGAATTAAAAGAAGTAGTGAGTAATGGATTGCATTACAGCCCAGCTACACAATGCTTAATTGAAAAGTCAATTGCTGGTTTCAAAGAAATCGAGTATGAAGTAATGCGCGATAAAAATGACAATGCTATTGTGGTTTGTAATATGGAGAATATAGATCCTGTAGGTATTCATACAGGTGACTCTATCGTAGTTGCGCCAAGTCAAACATTATCAGATGTTGAATATCAAATGTTACGTGATGTATCTTTAAAAGTAATTAGAGCATTAGGTATTGAAGGAGGATGTAATGTTCAACTTGCATTAGATCCACATTCATTTAATTACTACATTATTGAAGTGAATCCACGTGTATCTCGTTCATCAGCGCTTGCATCTAAAGCAACTGGATATCCAATAGCGAAATTAGCTGCGAAGATTGCAGTGGGCTTAACATTGGATGAAATGCTAAACCCAGTTACAGGCACATCATATGCAGCCTTTGAACCAACACTAGATTATGTTATTTCCAAAATTCCAAGATTCCCATTTGATAAATTTGAAAAGGGTGAACGTGAATTAGGTACTCAAATGAAAGCCACTGGTGAAGTAATGGCTATAGGACGTACATATGAAGAATCTTTATTAAAAGCGATACGTTCACTTGAATACGGTGTACATCATTTAGGTTTACCAAATGGAGAGAGTTTTGACTTAGATTATATTAAGGAACGCATCAGTCATCAAGATGATGAAAGACTCTTCTTTATAGGTGAAGCAATTAGACGTGGTACAACACTTAAAGAAATACACAATATGACGCAAATCGATTATTTCTTCTTAAATAAATTCCAAAATATCATTAATATTGAACATGAATTAAAAAATCACCCAGGAGATTTGGAATATCTTAAATATGCTAAAGATTATGGATTTAGTGATAGAGTAATAGCACATCGGTTCGGCATGACAGAATCAGAAGTATATCAATTACGCCAAGATAATAATATTAAACCAGTTTACAAAATGGTTGATACTTGTGCTGCAGAGTTTGAATCAACAACGCCATACTACTATGGCACATATGAAACTGAAAATGAGTCAATTGTAACTGATAAAGAGAAAATCTTAGTGCTTGGTTCAGGTCCTATTCGTATTGGACAAGGGGTAGAATTTGACTATGCTACTGTACACGCTGTATGGGCAATCCAAAATGCTGGGTATGAGGCAATTATCGTGAATAATAACCCTGAAACAGTATCTACTGACTTTTCAATTTCAGATAAGTTATACTTTGAGCCGCTAACTGAAGAAGATGTGATGAACATTATTAATTTAGAACAACCTAAAGGTGTTGTAGTTCAATTTGGTGGTCAAACAGCAATTAACTTAGCAGATAAACTAGCTAAACATGGTGTCAAAATATTAGGTACGTCTTTAGAAGATTTAAATCGTGCTGAGGATAGAAAAGAATTCGAAGCGTTATTGCATACGATTGATGTACCTCAACCTAAAGGTAAGACTGCAACTTCTCCAAGTGAGGCACTAACGAATGCACGTGAAATTGGTTATCCTGTAGTTGTAAGACCATCTTATGTGCTCGGTGGTCGCGCAATGGAAATTGTGAATAGCGATGCAGAATTAGAAAATTATATGGAGCAAGCTGTTAAAGCTAGCCCTGAGCACCCAGTGTTAGTTGATAGATACTTAACAGGTAAAGAGATAGAAGTCGATGCAATTTCAGATGGAGAAACAGTTATCATTCCAGGTATTATGGAACATATAGAACGTGCTGGTGTGCATAGTGGTGACTCAATAGCTGTATATCCGCCTCAAACGTTAAGTCAAGAAGATATCGATACGCTAGAGGATTATACTATCAAATTAGCAAAAGGGTTGAACATCGTTGGTCTAATTAATATTCAGTTTGTTATTGCACATGACGGTGTTTACGTATTAGAAGTAAACCCTCGTGCAAGTCGTACCGTACCTTTCTTAAGTAAAATTACCGATATTCAAATGGCACAACTAGCGATGCAAGCTATTATGGGTACTCGTCTTAAAGACTTAGGCTATAAACAAGGTGTACAACCTTATTCAGAGGGTGTGTTTGTTAAAGCACCAGTATTTAGTTTTAATAAACTAAAAAATGTTGATGTGACATTGGGACCAGAAATGAAATCTACCGGTGAAGTTATGGGTAAAAATTTAACTTTAGAAAAAGCACTTTACAAAGGATTAACAGGTAGTGGTGTAGAAGTTAAAGATCACGGTACTGTTCTTATGACAGTAAGTGATAAAGATAAAGATGAAATTGTTAAAATAGCACACCGTTTAAATGAAGTAGGCTATAAAATTTTAGCAACTCAAGGTACTGCGGAAAAATTAAAAGAAGACAACATTCCAGTTGAAGTTGTAGGCAAAATTGGTGGCGACGATGATTTACTAACACGTATACAAAATGGCGAAGTACAAATTGTCATTAATACGATGACTAAGGGTAAAGAAGTAGAAAGAGACGGGTTCCAAATTCGTCGTACAACAGTTGAGAATGGTGTGCCTTGTCTAACTTCATTAGATACGGCTAATGCTTTAACAAATGTAATTGAAAGTATGACATTTTCAATGAGAACTATGTAGATTTACAACTTGAGAACGACAAGGGCGTTATAAGTCAGTGGATATTTTTAAACTGATTATGGCGACCAAGTCGTTCATTTTCAAAGGAGCTATAATATGAAAGATTTACCTATCATAGCATTAGATTTCGAATCGGCAACTAAAGTTAATACATTCTTGGACCAATTTGATGAACCACTTTTCGTGAAAATTGGAATGGAACTTTTCTATCAAGCGGGCCCCGATTTGATTAAATCGATTAAATCTCGTGGCCATGACATATTCTTAGATTTGAAGCTACATGATATTCCAAACACAGTTGAAAAAGCAATGGAAGGCTTAGGAAAGTTAGATGTAGACTTACTTAATGTGCATGCAGCTGGAGGTACAGACATGATGAAAGCTGCAGTAAGGGGTTTGCACAAATATAGTAATGATACAAAGATCATTGCTGTGACGCAATTAACATCTACAACAGAAGAAATGCTACGTAATGAACAAAACATTCAGACGACGATTGAAGAAGCAGTGTTAAACTATGCTACTTTAACACAACAAGCTGGTCTAGATGGTGTGGTTTGTTCTCCACTTGAAGCAGAATTGCTAACAAACAAATTAGGTTCTAATTTCTTAAAAGTCACACCAGGTATTAGACCACAAGGGGCTGCTGTAGATGATCAAAAACGTATTACTACACCTGAAGATGCTAAACAATTAGGGGCAACACATATCGTAGTTGGGCGACCAATAACCCAAAGCGAGAATCCTGTGGAAAGTTATCATACTATTAAAGAAAGTTGGTTAGGTTAATATGGCTAAAGAAATAGCAAAATCTTTGTTAGATATTGAAGCAGTAACATTATCTCCGAATGACTTATATACGTGGAGTTCAGGTATCAAATCTCCTATCTACTGTGATAACCGCGTAACATTAGGTTATCCTGAAGTGCGACGTGCCATTCGTGATGGTTTAAGTCAAATGATTATTGAACAATTTGGTGACGTAGATATTGTTTCTGGTACAGCCACAGCAGGTATTCCTCATGCCGCTTACATCTCTGAAAAGTTAAATTTACCTATGAATTATGTTCGTTCTAAAAGTAAAAGTCATGGTAAACAAAATCAAATTGAAGGAGCAGTAAGTAAAGGGAAGAAAGTGGTAGTAGTAGAAGATTTAATTTCTACAGGTGGATCTTCAATTACAGCAGTTGAAGCTTTAAAGGAAGCTGGTGCTGATGTTTTAGGTGTCGTTGCCATTTTCACTTATGGCTTAAAGAAGGCAGATGATATGTTTAATGAAATTAATGTTCCATTTTATACATTAAGTAATTATAATGAGTTAATTGAAGTGGCTCGTGAAGAAGGAAAAATTTCTGAGAATGATATACAGACTTTAGTTGAATGGAGAGATAACTTGTAATATGCTATGTCAAAAGGGGGATTGATTGTGATGACTGATAGTGAGGCCAACCGTTTCTATAACAATATGAAACATGTTAACGAATTCTTATATAGAGAAGAAGATTTTAAATCCCCGGATAACACAATGTCGATTGACAATAGTATTAGAGAAATGAGTGGAACTCAGCCAAAAGTGAGTATGGATTCATTTGTGCATACGAGTGATTTCTTTAAAAAAGCTAAAGAAACGTTAAGGCAAAAAGGTAAAATAGATTAAAAACGTGGTATATATGACAAATACTTTTTCATAAATAGTTAAAAAGTAGTCATATATTCCACGTTTTTGTTTATAAAAAGAAAATATAAAACAATAAATTAGCGAATAAAAATTTTAATTAATACCCATCCGATAAGTAAGACAATAAGCATAGATAAAATCGGTATAATAAGATGCATCATATTAGAAAGCCTCCAATTGAACTTTAGTTTAATTTTAACTTGAAAATAGTATAAGTCAAAAATTTAGATTAAAAGAATCAAATATTCAAATTTTTTCAAAATAATTAAAATTAGTCTAAAATAAGTATTAAAGATATAGAGAGGGGGAATTATTGTGGAAATACCGAAAATAACAACATTTCTAATGTTTAATAATCAAGCAGAAGAAGCTATAAATTTATATACGAGTCTATTTGAAAACAGTGAAATTTTAACTATGGTGAAGTATGGTGAAGAGGGACCAGGCGTTCCTGGAACAGTACAACATTCTATATTTACGTTGAATGGACAAGTATTTATGGCAATCGATGCTGATAATGGAGAAGATTTACCGATGAATCCATCCATTTCTTTATATATAATTGTTGATAATGCCATGGAAATGGAACGACTATTTAATGGTTTGAAGAAAGAAGGCGCTATATTGATGCCTAAAACTGCAATGCCACCATTCCGCGAATTCGCATGGGTGCAAGATAAATTTGGCGTTAGTTTTCAACTCGCGTTGCCTGAAAAATAAAAAATAGGATTAGAACCGAATGTATAAATGCATTTGGTTCTAATCCTATTATTTATTATATATTTTTTTTGTCATTCTTATTTGACTTTCATACTTTGAATTTTGTCATAATCTGGAGTTGCAAATAATGTTTTTTGATTGTCATAAGTTACAAACCCAGGTTTAGCGCCTGATGGTTTATGAACATTTCTTATTTCCGTATAGTCCACGGGAATTTGACCAGAATTACCCGCTTTTGAGAAATAACCAGCTAACATAGCTGCCTCTTTAATCGTTTCTTCACTTGGTGCATCATTCAAAATGACAACGTGTGAACCTGGAATATCTTTTGTATGGAACCATATATGGGTCTTTTGAGCTTTGCGATTAGTTAAATAATCATTTTGTTTATTATTTTTACCTACTAATATAGTATCGCCATCCGTAGAGATATATGTTTGAAGTTGAATTTTATCATGCTTCTTCTTTTTGATGTTTTTACGTTGCTTCATAAATCCCTGTTCTGCTAATTCATCGCGAATATCATCAATTTCATCAACTGTAATATGATCTAATTGTTGTTCAATATTTGCAAAATAGTCTATGTTTTCACGTGTTAAATGAATTTGATGATCTAATTCACGTTCACGTGTTTTCATACGATTATATTGCTTGTAGTAATATTGCGCATTAACTGATGGTGATTTAGTAGGATTCAAAGGTATCGTTATTTCCTCATTGGTGTAGTAATTTAATACAGTTACAGCGTCATCACCTTGATTAATACGATAAATATTAGCGGTAATTAATTCACCGTAAAGTTGTTGCTTATCTTTATCTTTAGCACTTTCATATTCATCAATTAGTTTACTTAATTTATGCTGATATTTTTGAGATTGTTGTTGCACAAATCGAACTAAATCATTTGCGCGTTGTTTAACGCGTTCTCTTTCACCACGTGCATCATAGTAGCGATCTAATAATTCATGTAAGGACGCATATTCAACCATGTCATCATGAAATTGATTTAATTTCATAAAATAAAAATCTTCTTTTCCAGTTTCATGATTTTTATGGAAAATAGGGACGGGTGTTTTCAATGTCTGGTTGATAACTTCGTCATATGCTTTAGGTAGCGTTTCCGTTGTCATAAATTGATAGCGATTAACGATTTCATTAGTAATGAGAGGACTAAAGCCTTCGAAAGTGTTTAATAATTGTTTCGCAATTTTACCACTATTGAAATCTATATATTTTAAAGCTTCTTCGCCTGTTATATTAAAAGGGTTCAATTTGTTTTGAGTAGGTGGCGCTTCATATTTGAATCCTGGCATAACAGTACGATATTGATTGGTATTAGGGGTTAAATGTTTAAACCCTTCAATTATTTTGTAATTGTCATCAACAAGTAACAAGTTACTATGTTTACCCATGATTTCTAAGATAACCGTGCGATAAATGGTATCACCAATTTCATCTTTACTTTCAATATCGATTTCAATACGACGGTCATTGCCAATCTGACGTATAGCTTTAATAATGCCACCTTCTAGATGCTTTCTAAAAACACGAGCAAACATTGGCGGTTCAAATGGATTATCATATTTTTTAGTCGTAATATGCATTCTTGAAAAACTAGGGTGTATGGATAGTAATAGTTGATGATTTTTGCGATTTTGACGTATAACCATAAGGATAGTGTCATTTTCAGGTTGGTTGATTTTATGAATTCGTCCTGATACTAAAAACTGTATTGATTCAACTATTTTTTTAGTGAATAAGCCATCATATGCCATAAATAATTTCCACCTTCAATTTAATCATTCAGTATATTGTAACATGGTAGAATGATAGCGTCATGATTTAAGTTTATGTTGCATACTCTATACAATTTTAACTACAATATGATATTATATTTAAATAATAGAAGAATAGCTTAGAGAGGTCGTAAGGCATGGATAATGAAAAAGGATTACTAATTGTTCTTTCAGGTCCTTCAGGAGTAGGCAAAGGAACTGTTCGCAAAGAGATATTTGATGATCCAACTACATCATATAAGTACTCTATTTCAATGACGACACGAAATATGCGTGAAGGTGAAGTTGATGGTGTAGATTACTTTTTTAAGACGAAAGAAGAATTTGAAGCTTTAATTCAGGAAGATCAATTTATTGAATATGCTGAATACGTTGGAAATTACTATGGTACACCTGTTCAATATGTTAAGGATACGATGGCTGCTGGACATGATGTGTTCTTAGAAATCGAAGTAGAGGGTGCCAAACAAGTAAGAAAGAAATTTCCAGATGCATTATTTATCTTCCTTGCACCACCTAGCTTAGATCATTTGAAAGAGCGTTTAGTTGGACGTGGCACTGAATCAGACGAGAAGATACAATCCAGAGTAAATGAAGCACGTAAAGAAGTAGAGATGATGAATCTTTATGACTATGTTGTGGTAAACGATGAAGTCCATTTAGCGAAAGAACGTATTCAATCAATTGTTGAAGCAGAACACTTAAAACGCGAACGTGTTGAAGCTATATATAGAAAAATGTTATTGGAGGCCAAAAAATAATGTTAAACCCACCATTGAACCAGTTACAATCTAAAATTAATTCTAAATATTTAATTGCTACGACTGCAGCTAAGCGTGCACGTGAATTAGATGAAAGACCTGAAACGGCTTTATTAAGTGGATATCATTCAGCTAAACCTGTTGGTGAAGCGTTAGAAGAAATTGCTAGCGGTAAAATTACACCAGTAGTTGCTGATGAGTTCACAATGTAGAAAATGAATTAAATATAATTTTTTGTATGCACATCTTATTGATTTAAGTATAACCACTTTTCAATAAGATGTGTCTTTTTAATTAAACGTTTAATTTGTGTATAATAAATTTAATATAAATTATGATTAATAATCGAGATAGTAAAAGGGAGAAATACGATTATGAAACACATTTTACTAGCTGTTACAGGTGGTATTGCAGCATATAAAGCAATAGATTTAGCGAGCAAATTAACACAAGCCGGTTACGATGTACGTGTGATGTTATCAGAACATGCTCAAGAATTTGTTACTCCACTCGCTTTCCAAGCTATTAGTAGAAATCCAGTATATACTAATACGTTTAAGGAAGAGAATCCACAAGAAATTCAACATATCGCACTAGGTGATTGGGCAGATGCGATTGTAGTTGCCCCAGCTACTGCCAATGTGATAGCTAAATTAAGTGTGGGAATAGCAGATGATATTCTGACATCAACCTTGATAGCTACTGAGACGCCAAAGTTTATTGCCCCAGCAATGAATGTACATATGTATGAGAACAACCGCACGCAACATAATATTAACGTTTTAATGGAAGATGGATATCACTTTATTGAACCTGGGGATGGTTATTTAGCATGTGGTTATGTTGCTAAAGGACGAATGGAAGAACCTTTGCAGATTGTCAAAGTTCTGAATGATTTTTTCAATTCTCAAAAGATAAAAGAAGAGAGTTCATTTAAAGGTAAACATGCTTTAGTGACAGCTGGACCAACAGTCGAGGTGATTGACCCAGTTCGTTTTGTATCAAATCGTTCTTCTGGAAAAATGGGTTACGCATTAGCTGAGGCATTAAGAAATAGAGGCGCACATGTTACATTAGTAACTGGACCAACACAACTAGCTGATCCGATTGGTGTAGATGTTGTTCATATTGAAAGTGCAGAGGAAATGTTTGAAGCGGTGACGACACGTTTTGATAAGCAAGATATAGTTATTAAAGCAGCAGCTGTTTCAGATTATACACCAATGGAAGTATTAGATCATAAAATGAAAAAGCAAGATGGCGATTTAGCTGTGACGTTTAAACGTACTAAAGATATTCTTAAATATTTAGGTGAACATAAAGGACAACAATACTTAGTTGGGTTCGCTGCTGAAACGCAAAATATAGAAGCATATGCACAAGATAAGTTAAAACGAAAAAATGCAGATGTCATTATTTCAAATAATGTAGGTGACAAGACGATTGGTTTTAAATCAGATGATAATGAATTGACAATGCATTTTAAAAATAAAGAAATGATTAATATTAAGAGAGGCAAAAAAGTTCAATTAGCTGAACAAATTTTAGATGAATTAGAAACTAGGTGGCAATAATGATTGCAAAGGTAATAGTAGATATTCCTTCTAAGAGCGTTGACTTCAAATTTGATTATCTTATACCTAAAAATTTAGAAGCGTTTATTCAAGTTGGCGTCAGAGTTGTAGTTCCATTTGGTCCTCGTACAATTCAAGGATACGTGATGAATATTGAAACCGAACCAAGTGATGATATTAATCTTGAAAAACTTAAAGAAATCAAAGAAGTCCAAGATATAAAACCTGAATTAACTTCTGAATTAATTCAATTAAGTGAATGGATTAGCCATTATCATGTATCAAAAAGTATCTCTGTATTAGAGGTCATGTTACCGAGTGCTATCAAAGCTAAATATACTAAAGTCTTTGAAGTTGTGAAACATAATGATATGGATGAGCAGTTGCTGAAATTTTTTGATTCCGACGGTCAATATAAGTATAAAGATGCTCAAAAAAATGACCATCTTCCTATTTTAAATAAACTCTTAAAGGCTGGGACTGTAAAAGAAGTAACCCTATTATCTCAAAACATTAAAAAGAAAACACAGAAAGCTGTACGTATTATAGATGGATATCATCCAGATGAAGTCCTTGCTAAACTTGAGAAAAAAATCAAACAATATGATGTATATGCTTACCTTCTCGATGAGCGCCATAAAACTGTCTTTTTAAAAGATATGGAAGAAATGGGTTTTTCTAAATCAAGTATTGATGGATTAGTTAAAAAAGGTTTCATCGAAAAATATAATGCTGAAGTAGAGCGTGATCCTTTTGCTAATCGAGTGTTTGAACAAGAAGAGAAACGAGAACTGACTTCAGAACAACGTATTGCTTATGAAAATATTAAAGAGAAAATTAATAATAGTGAACAACGAACATTCTTACTACATGGCGTGACAGGTTCAGGTAAAACTGAAGTCTACTTGCAAACAATTGAAGAAGTACTTAATAAAGGTAAAGAAGCAATGATGTTAGTCCCTGAAATTGCATTAACACCTCAAATGGTTTTACGATTTAAGCGTCGTTTTGGTGATGATGTAGCAGTATTACATTCTGGCTTATCTAATGGTGAACGGTATGATGAATGGCAAAAGATTAGAGATGGTAGAGCCCGTGTAAGTGTTGGAGCTCGTTCAAGTATTTTTGCCCCTTTTAAAAATTTAGGAATTATCATTATAGATGAAGAGCATGAATCAACGTATAAACAAGAGGATTATCCCCGTTATCACGCGAGAGATATTGCTGAATGGAGAAGTCAATTTCATCAATGTCCTCTAGTCTTAGGAAGTGCAACACCAAGTTTAGAATCATATGCGCGTGCTGAAAAAGGTGTGTATCAGCTACTAACGTTACCTACAAGGGTTAATCAACAGGCTTTACCATCAATAGATATTGTTGACATGCGAGAAGAATTAAGCGCTGGCAATCGTTCGATGTTTTCTAATGAATTACGAGAGGCTATTGAAGAACGATTACGTAAAAATGAGCAAATCGTATTATTTCTTAATCGTCGAGGATATGCATCATTTATGTTGTGTCGAGATTGTGGTTATGTACCACAATGTCCACACTGTGATATTTCATTAACCTATCATAAGTCTACGGACCAATTAAAATGTCATTATTGTGGTTATCATGAGGTGCCTCCGAATAAGTGTCCTAATTGTGAGAGTTCGCATATACGCCAAGTAGGGACTGGTACACAACGCGTAGAAGAAATCTTGCAACAAGAATTTGAAGAAGCACGTATTATACGAATGGATGTTGACACAACTTCTAGAAAAGGTGCTCACGAGAAATTACTTAATGAATTTGAAGAAGGTAAGGGCGATATTTTATTAGGTACACAAATGATTGCTAAAGGGTTGGACTATCCCAATATTACACTAGTAGGTGTTTTGAACGCAGATACAATGTTAAATCTACCTGATTTCCGTGCTAGTGAACGGACGTATCAACTATTAACGCAGGTAGCTGGAAGAGCGGGACGTCATGATAAACCAGGTAGAGTTATTATTCAAACATATAATCCAGAACACTATGCTATTGAAGATGTTCAAAAGAATGATTATCTAACCTTTTATCAAAAAGAAATGGAATACAGAAAGATAGGTAAATACCCACCATACTATTTCTTAATTAATTTTACGATATCTCATAAAATTATGAAAAGAGTGATGGAGGCCTCCAAACATATTCATCAAATTTTATTGCAACATCTAACGGATCGTGCGTTAGTTTTAGGGCCATCTCCAGCAGCCATCGCACGAATTAACAATGAACATCGTTTTCAAATTTTAGTTAAATATAAGAGCGAACCAGAATTACTGAAAGCACTTCAATTTTTAGATGATTATTATCATGAAGCTTATTTAAAAGATAAGCTAGCATTAAAAATAGACATTAATCCGCAAATATTAATGTAAAAAATAAGAGTTACGCAATTATTAAGGATGGGTTCCTAAATTGCGTAACTCTTTTACTTTAATTACATTACAACATTTCCGTTTTCATCTGCTGGTCTTAATAATGTTAGGACGCCACTTATAATTGCAATAATGTGAGGAATTCCTGTCCAGAAAAAGGCCAAGTGTAAAAGTCCTGACATTGTTTTACCTGCATAAAATTTATGAACGCCGAAACCACCTAAAAAGAATGCGAGCACAATGTATATAATTTTATTTACTTCCATATTTACACCTCCACTGTTAAATATTGTATTTATTGGTATCTTTAATATATATTTTAAAGGTATAGAAAATAAAAGCAATTAAAACAGATTGAAGTGCCTAAATTTAAGACTAAGGTCGCATTTCAAAGTGAATTAAGTTATAATTATATGATGAATTTTTCAAGAGGAGCATATTTAATGGCGATACAAAAATTAGTCCAGTCAACGCATCCTGTATTAACTAAAAAAGCACAACCTATTAAAGCGTATGATGCTACATTAAAAGATTTATTATTAGATTTGGAAGACACATTATATGCAGAAGAGGCCTCAGCTTTATGTGCGCCTCAAATCGGCATAAGTAAACAAGTAGCTATCATTGATATGGAAGTTGAAGGATTATTGCAACTAATCAATCCTAAAATTAAATCAGAATCTAATGATAAAATAATCGATCTTGAAGGCTCTGTAAATTTACCAGGTATATATGGAGAAGTCGAACGTAGTAAAATGATCACAATTGAATCGAATGATTTAGAAGGTAATACGATTGAACTAACTGCATATGACGATGTAGCTAGAATGATACTGCATATAATCGATCAAATGAATGGTATACCATTTACAAAACGTGCACAGCATTTATTAACTGATGAAGAAGTGGAGGCGTATTTTGAAAATGACTAAAGTGATATTTATGGGGACACCTGATTTTTCAACTAAAGTATTGGAAATGTTAATCGAAGAGCAAGACGTTATAGCAGTCGTGACTCAACCCGACAGACCAGTTGGACGTAAACGGGTATTAACGCCACCACCTGTTAAACGAGTGGCTGAAGAACACAATTTACCTGTGTTTCAACCAGAAAAATTAAATCAATCTGATGAATTGGAGCAACTATTACAGTTAGAGCCCGATTTAATCGTTACTGCAGCGTTCGGACAGTTATTGCCTGAACAGTTATTACAATTACCTAAGTTAGGTGCAATTAATGTTCATGCATCATTATTACCAAAGTATCGCGGTGGCGCACCAATACATCAAGCGATAATAGATGGTGAAGCTCAAACAGGAATCACGATCATGTATATGGTTAAAAAGCTAGATGCAGGAAATATTATTTCACAAAAAGCTATTAATATTGAAGATAATGACGATGTAGGTACGATGCATGATAAGCTTAGTGTACTCGGTGCTAAACTACTAAAAGAAACGCTACCTTCAATCGTAAATCGCACGAATGATAGTATTGCACAAGATGATGCACAAGCAACATTCGCTTCAAATATTAGCAGAGAAGATGAAAGAATTGATTGGACTATGAATGCAAAAGATATTCATAATCATATTCGTGGCTTATCTCCATGGCCAGTTGGCTATACAACTATGGATGATACAAATTTAAAATTATATGCAGCACATATCGTCAGTAATAAAAAAGGTCAACCTGGTGAGATCATAGAGACGACTAAAAAGTCAATTGTTGTTGCTACAGGATCAGATGATGCAATTGCTTTAACAGATATTCAATTAGCTGGCAAGAAACGTATGCTGGCATCAAATTATTTAAGCGGTGTACAAGAATCGCTAGTTGGGAAAATATTAAAATGACACAATCAGTGAGAGAATTAGCGTTTCAAACAATTCAAGAAATATTGAATGACTATGCATACAGTAATCTGAGAATTAATGAAGTTTTATCTGCTGGTAATGTTTCTAATATCGATAAACCTTTATATACTGAACTCGTATATGGGACAGTAAAGAGAAAAATGACATTGGATTTCTATCTTAGACCTTTTGTGAAGACAAAAATAAAAAGTTGGGTCAGACAACTGTTATGGATGAGTTTATATCAATATATTTATCTAGATAAAGTACCGAATCATGCCATTATCAACGAAGCAGTAAATATTGCAAAGCATCGTGGGGGCCCTCATAACGGTAATGTTGTAAACGCAATATTGAGAACAATCTTTAGAAGTGAATTGCCAAGTTTAGAATCTATTAAGAATGATAAGCAGCGTATGGCCATTGAATATAGTATTCCAAAGTGGATTATTGAACATTGGATTACGCACTATGGTGTTGAAACGACACGAAAGATGGCATCATCATTTTTTGATCAAACTGCGGGTACAGTTCGTGTTAATACAAGTAAAAATAAAGTTGAAGACGTTGTGTCAAGTTTGCAAGGTGAAGGATATGAAGTTAAAGTCGATGAATTGATTCCATATTGTTTACATCTAAAAGGGCGTCCAATTATTGAATCTTCAAATTTTAAGAATGGAAATATTTCTATTCAAGATAAAAGCTCAATGTTTGTAGGATATTTGATGGGTGTTGAAGAAAATGACGTTATTTTAGATGCTTGTAGTGCACCTGGAGGTAAAGCGTGTCACATAGCTGAGTTATTGGCGCCAAGTGGTCACGTGGATGCTACAGATATCCATAAGCATAAAATTGGTTTAATAAAAGAAAATATTGTAAAGTTACAACTTAATAACATTAAAGCTTTTGATCATGATGCAACAAAACCATACAAAGATGTATATGACAAAATTCTTGTCGATGCACCGTGTAGTGGTTTAGGTGTGCTTAGACACAAGCCAGAAATTAAATATGTTCAAACTCAACAAGATATTCAAGACCTAGTTGAATTACAGTTAGAGATATTAGACAATGTAAAAGATAACTTGAAACCTGATGGTACACTAGTTTATTCAACATGCACTATTGAACAACTTGAAAATGAAAATGTTATTTATACATTTTTAAAAAATAATAAAGACTTTGAATTTGAACTTATGACTCACCCAGTTACCGGTGAACAAGTGAAGACAATACAAATTCTACCCCAAGACTTTAATTCGGATGGCTTTTTCATCACTAAAATAAAAAGAAAGGAAAGTTAAGATGATAACTACTGAAAAAAAGAAGAAAAATAAATTCTTGCCTGATTTTGAAAAACAGTCGATTTATTCATTAAGATATGATGAACTGCAAGAATGGTTAGTAGAACACGGCCAACAAAAATTTAGAGCCAAACAAATATTTGAATGGCTATATCAAAAGCGCATAGATAGCATTGATGACATGACAAATTTATCCAAAGATTTGCGTCAAGTTTTAAAAGATAATTTTGCAATGACAACATTAACTACTGTTGTTAAACAAGAAAGTAAAGATGGAACAATTAAATTCCTATTTGAACTACAAGATGGCTATACTATTGAAACCGTATTAATGCGTCATGACTATGGAAATTCAGTTTGTGTGACAACTCAAGTTGGTTGTCGTATCGATTGTACATTCTGTGCCTCAACATTAGGAGGCTTAAAACGTAATTTAGAAGCAGGAGAAATTGTTTCACAAGTCTTAACAGTTCAAAAAGCATTAGATGCAACTGATGAACGTGTATCCCAAATTGTTATAATGGGTATTGGTGAACCTTTTGAGAATTATGATGAAATGATGGATTTCTTACGTATCGTTAATGATGACAACAGTTTAAACATCGGTGCACGCCATATTACAGTTTCAACATCAGGTATAATTCCACGTATTTATGATTTTGCCGAAGAAGACATTCAAATTAACTTTGCCGTAAGTTTGCATGCAGCTAAAGATGAAATTCGATCTAAATTAATGCCAATTAACAGAGCATATCATGTAGATAAATTAATGGAAGCAATCAAATATTATCAAGAAAAAACAAATCGCCGTGTGACATTTGAATATGGATTGTTCGGTGGCGTAAATGATCAACTAGAGCACGCACGTGATTTAGCACATCTTATTAAAGATTTAAATTGTCATGTTAACTTAATCCCAGTTAATCATGTTCCAGAACGAAATTACGTCAAAACACCTAAAGACGATATTTTTAAATTTGAAAAAGAACTAAAACGATTAGGTATTAATGCTACAATTAGAAGAGAACAAGGATCAGATATTGACGCAGCATGTGGACAATTAAGAGCGAAGGAACGACAAGTAGAAACGAGGTAATCACAATGCTAAACGCACAATTTTTCACAGATACTGGACAACATAGAAATAAAAATGAAGATGCAGGAGGTATTTTTTATAACCAAACCCAACAACAGTTATTAGTATTATGCGATGGTATGGGTGGTCATAAAGCGGGGGAAATTGCAAGTCAGTTTGTTACTTATGAACTTCAAAAACGTTTTGAAGATGAGAATTTTATTGAGTATGAACAAGCCGAAACTTGGTTGCGTTTTAATTTAAAAGAGATTAATCGTGAACTATTTGAATATGCTCAAACTAATGAAGAATACAAAGGTATGGGTACAACATGCGTTTGTGCCCTGGTATTCGATAAACAATTGGTAGTGGCCAATATAGGGGATTCTAGAGCCTATCTAATTAACTCTAGAGAAATTGAACAAATTACTTACGATCATTCGTTTGTAAATCACTTAGTGATGACAGGTCAAATAACTGAAGAAGAAGCTTTTACACACCCGCAACGTAATATTATTACTAAAGTAATGGGGACAGATAAACGCGTGAGTCCAGATATATTTACAAAACGTTTTAATCATTATGACTTTATAATGTTAAATTCTGATGGTTTAACGGACTATGTTAGAGGTGAAAGTATTCATGAGTCTTTTAATGAATCATTATCATTAGAAGAACATGGGGAGCAACTAATTCAATTAGCATTAAATCATGATTCAAAAGATAACATCAGTGTCTTAATAGCAGCTATTGAAGGTGATCGTCTATGATTGGAAAGATAGTTAGTGAACGTTACAAAATAGTAGATAAGCTTGGTGGCGGGGGTATGAGTACCGTTTACTTAGCAGAAGATACCATTTTAAATCGTGAAGTAGCGATTAAAGCAATCTCTATTCCTCAGAATGAAAAAGAAGAAACGATGAAGCGTTTCGAACGAGAAGTTAACAATGCGACACAACTTTCACATGAAAACATTGTTGAAGTATATGATGTTCAAGAAGATGAAGAGTGCTTCTTTCTAATTATGGAATATATAGATGGACCTACTTTATCAGAATACATACATAGCCATGGACCTTTAAGTGTAGATATAGCTATTGATTTCACGAATCAGATTTTAAAAGGTGTGGCACAAGCGCATGAAAAACTTATCATACATAGAGATATAAAACCTCAGAACATTTTAATTGATAAGAACAAAACACTAAAAATCTTTGACTTTGGAATTGCAAAGGCGTTAAGTGAAACATCTATGACACAGACGAATCATGTATTAGGTACAGTTCAGTATCTCTCACCAGAACAAGCTAAAGGTGAAACTACGAATGAAGCAACTGATATCTATTCCATCGGTATCGTTCTATACGAAATGTTAGTTGGTGAACCGCCATTTAATGGTGAGACAGCCGTTAGTATCGCAATAAAACATATTCAAGATTCAATTCCAAATGTAACGGAGTTAAGATCTGAAATACCTCAATCACTAAGTAATGTCGTACTTAAAGCAACGGAGAAAAAAGCCTCTGATCGCTATCAAAGTGTTAAAGATATGAAAGAAGATTTAAGTAGCGTGCTTGTGTCTAGTCGTGCTAATGAAAAGAAGCATTCTATTGAAGAAGATGAGACAAATACAGTATCGATTGATAGACAAGATATTAAAAGTAAAATAAAAGAAGAAAATGAACAAAAACAAATTGCACAAACGATGCAAATACCGATTGTTAATGAGCATCATTTTCAAACTAGTGAAGCACAAATTTATGAACCACCTAAGAAAAAACGTTCAAAAAAGAAGAAATTCGCTATTGCGCTTATTTTACTATTATTAGTCGCAAGTTTATTTGGTTTTATAGCGATGGGCATGTTTGGTAGTAAATATGCGGAAATGCCTGATCTTAAAGGTAAAACTGAAAAAGAAGCGGAAAAAATACTGAGACAATCTCATTTAGAAATTGGTAATATCTCTAGAGATTACAGTGATGATTATCCGGAAAATAAAATAATAAAGACTAAACCAAAACAAGGTGAAAGAGTTAATCAGCATGAAAAGGTAGATATTGTGCTTTCAAAAGGGCCTGAACGTGCTAAAATGCCTAATGTTATAGGCATGAAAAAAGCAGATGCATTAGATAAATTGAAACAATCTAAACTTGATCATGTGACAGTCAATCAAGAATATAATAATCAAGTACCTAAAGGTGCTATAGCTAAGCAAAGTGTTAATCCTGATAGTTATGTTCGTATAAACGATCATCAAATTACTTTAACCGAATCATTAGGTGTTAAAAAGGTATATGTTAAAAATTATGAAAATAAAAATTATCAAATTGCAAAGAAAGAACTTGAAAAAAGTGGTCTGAAAGTACAAATGACGACAGAATCAAGTAATAATGTTAAAAAGGATAATATTATTTCACAAAGCCCTAAAAATACAGAGGTTGAAGAGGGAAGTACAGTACAATTCATTGTTTCAAAAGGAAAAGCATCTTCAAAAGATGAAGACAAAGATTCAGAGAAATCTAAATCTTCTAGTGAAGACAAGTCTGATGATAAACAAAAAGTTAAGAATTATACAGAAACATATCACATCCCATATACGGGAGATGACGAAAGTCAAAAAGTTCAAGTTTACATTAGAGATAAGGACAATAGTGGCACATCTGCTAGCCAAACGTTTAGTATAAAAGATGACAAAACGATAACGATTCCGCGTAAAATTGAGCAAGGCTCAGATGCGGGCTATACGATTAGAGTTGATGGCGATGTAATTGCAGATAAAGATATAGAATATTAAATTTAACCCTTTTAGTGAATGGAATAACGCACATTCCCTAAAAGGGTTTCTTAGTAAATAAATCGTAAAATTATTATGTAAACTAAAAATAAATATATAATGATAAATCATTTCTTCAATTCACTTCTGGATATAATAATCTTCAAGCATTTGCTATAATAATTTAATATAAATAATGATTAAGAGGTGTCATTTTGGAAACTGGACGAATTATCAAACTAATTAGTGGTGTCTATCAAGTAGATGTTGATGGAACTTTATATGATACTAAACCACGCGGTCTTTTTAGAAAGAAGAAATTTTCACCAATTGTGGGGGATATCGTTGATTTTGAAATTCAAAACACAAGTGAAGGCTATATTCATCAGGTTCACGAGCGTCATAATGAATTGAAACGACCACCAGTTAGTAATATTGATGGCTTAATCATCGTGATGAGCGCTGTTGAACCAGATTTCTCAACGCAATTGTTAGATCGCTTCTTAGTTATTGCGCATTCGTATGATTTAGAGCCGAGTATTCTAGTGACTAAAAAGGATTTAGCCTCTGAAAATGAAATTGAACAAATTAATGCGTGGTTAAAAGTTTATGAAGCAATTGGTTACAATACGCAATTTGTAGGCAAGCATACGAGTCAACAAGAAGTTGTGGCTACATGGCCTAAAGGGCTCATTGTATTAAGTGGTCAATCAGGTGTAGGTAAATCGACGTTTATCAATGCGTTTAAACCAGAACTAAATTTAGAAACTAATCATATCTCTAAATCGCTTAATCGTGGTAAACATACAACTAGACATGTAGAGTTGTTTGAAAGAGAATCTGGTTTTATCGCAGATACACCTGGATTTAGTGCGCTAGATTTCGATCATATTGATAAAGATGAATTGAAGCATTATTTTATAGAAATGAATCGCTTTAGTGAGGAATGTAAATTTCGAAATTGCAACCACATTAAGGAACCAAAGTGTCATGTCAAACAGCAATTAGAAAATGGTGAATTAGCACAATTTCGCTATGATCACTATATTCAATTATATAATGAAATTTCAAATAGAAAGGTCAGATATTAATGAAGAAAATCTACCCATCACTTTTATCAGCCGATTTTTTAAATTTAGAGAATGAAATTAAAGCTTTAGAAGAAGCACAAATTGATGGTCTGCACTTTGATGTAATGGATGGTCAATTTGTACCTAATATTTCTATTGGTATTCCTATTCTTGATTCAGTTAGAGCAACTACTCAATTACCGATTGATGTTCACTTAATGATTGAACAACCTGAACAATATATTAATACCTTTGCTGAACACGGTGCTGACATGATATCAGTACATGTTGAGGCTACACAGCATATTCATAGAGCATTACAAATGATAAAAAATGCCGGAAAGAAGGCTGGCGTTGTAATTAATCCTGGTACACCAGTTGAGTCAATATTACCAGTACTTGAAATTGTTGATTATGTACTTGTTATGACTGTAAATCCAGGATTTGGTGGTCAATCATTTATAGAAGCATGTGCAGCAAAAGTGAAAATCTTAAGAGATTTAAGACAATCATTAAATTTAAATTTTAATATCGAAGTTGATGGTGGTATCAACAATGAAACTATTAAAATATGTGCTGATAATGGGGCAGATATGTTTGTTACCGGTTCTTATTTCTTTAAACAGGAAGATTATGGTAAGGTAACACAATTATTGAAAGGCTGATATTGATATGCGAATCAATTTATTATGTAGTGACCGTCATTTGCCATCAGATGTATTAACCGCGTTGAAGCAGGACTCTTGGGGCGGGATTGACAGAGGTGCACTTATTCTTATAAATCATTCTATTATTCCAGTTTTCTCAGTTGGAGATTTTGATTCTGTTTCAGAAGAAGAACGTCATCAATTGAAACACGAATTAAATATCAAACCAGTTAAGGCTGAAAAAGATGATACTGATTTGGCATTAGGTGTAGAGGAAGCTGTTAATAGAGGATTTACAGAAATACACATTTATGGCGCAACAGGTGGTAGATTAGATCATTTTATGGGTGTTTTGCAAATACTACAAAAGCCAAAATATGTAGAACAAAACATCTTAATTATTGTTGAAGATCTACAAAATGAAATTAAGTTATTGAAGCAAGGTAGTCATGAAATTCGTAAATTACAAAATTATCCATACGTTTCATATATTCCAGTTAGTGATATGGTTGCTTTGTCATTAGTTGGATTTAAATACAATTTGAATCAGCAACCTCTTGAAAAAGGATCTACACTTACATTATCGAATGAGGTTAAAGAGAATATTGCACAAATCGAAGTACATGAGGGACAAGTCTTACAAATTAGAAGTAGAGATGCAAATTAAAATTAAGCATAAAAAAATGCCTTCACCACATATGAAGGCATTTTTTAGTGCATTATATTTATTAAACTCTAGTAACTTTACCAGATTTTAAAGCACGAGCAGAAACCCAAACTTTTTTAGGTTTTCCGTCAACTAAAATTCTAACTTTTTGAAGGTTAGCATTAAATCTGCGTTTATTCGCATTTAAAGCGTGTGAACGATTATTACCAGTCGATGCTTTACGACCTGTCACGTAACATTGTTTACCCATCAAAGTACCTCCTTTAATAAATATAAATACACTTGACTACTTATATACTTAAATAAGATACCATATATGAAATTTTAAAGCAATGAAATTAAAGTCGTTTTCTTTAAAAATGTTTTGAAATTTATAATTTATGGTATAATTGTAAGCTGAGGAGTTATGTAATATATTTAATTAAGTTATTAAGACTTATTTATGGAAGAATCGGTTATTTTCAATTATGAATTTAATTGTAAATTTTTATAGTTTCGTCATTTTTAAACAAATTTCAGGAGGAATATAAAGATGACAATAGAAATCTCAAATGATTATGGTAAAATCGATATCTCAAATGAAGTCATTGCTTCAGTAGTAGGCAGCAAAGCTGTTGAAAGCTATGGTATTGTAGGTATGGCATCAAGACAACAAGTTAGAGATGGCATTGCCGAAATTTTAGGACATGAAAATTATGCTAGAGGCATTGAAGTAAAAGAAAACAATGGTGTCATTGATATAGATATGTATATTATTGTAAGCTATGGTGTAAAAATTTCAGAAGTAGCAAACAACGTACAATCATCAGTAAAATATACACTTGAAAACTCACTAAATGTTAAAGTGAATTCAATTAATATATTTGTACAAGGTGTAAGACTTAATAATAAGGGCAAGTAGGTATAGGAGGACTTAGCAGGATGATTAGCAAAATTAATGGTAAATTATTTGCCGATATGATAATACAAGGGGCACAAAATTTATCTAATAATGCAGATTTAGTGGATTCATTAAATGTATACCCTGTGCCAGATGGCGACACAGGAACTAATATGAATCTTACGATTACTTCTGGACGTGAAGAAGTTGAAAATAATTTATCTCAAAGCATTGGTGAATTAGGGAAGACATTCTCTAAAGGATTACTTATGGGTGCACGTGGCAACTCAGGTGTTATTCTATCTCAATTATTTAGAGGTTTCTGTAAAAATATCGAAACTGAAAATGAAATAAATGCGCAACAACTTGCAAGTAGTTTTCAAGCGGGAGTTGATACAGCTTATAAAGCAGTGATGAAACCGGTTGAAGGTACGATCTTAACTGTTGCTAAAGATGCTGCAAAAGCTGCGGTTAATAAAGCCGAAGAAACAGATGATTGCGTTGAAGTTATGGAATATACAATTGCGGAAGCTGAAAAATCATTAAATAATACGCCAAATCTACTTGCCGTATTAAAAGAAGTTGGTGTAGTAGATAGTGGCGGTAAAGGATTACTATGTGTGTATGAAGGCTTCTTAAAAGGATTGACAGGTCAAACTATTGAAGCTAAAAAAGAAAAGTTAAACACAGAAGAATTAGTACATGAAGAACATGATTTCCACGGTGTGATAAATACAGAAGATATCAAATACGGCTATTGTACTGAAATGATGGTTCGCTTTGGAAAAGATAAAAGAGCATTTGATGAACAAACATTTAGAACAGATATGAGTCAATTCGGTGATTCTTTACTTGTGATTAATGATGATGAAATTGTTAAAGTGCACGTACATACTGAAACGCCTGGTGAAGTGTTCAACTATGGTCAAGAGTATGGTGAACTTATTAAATTAAAAGTTGAAAATATGCGTGAACAGCATCGTGAAGTGATTAGAAAAGAGAAACTAAATCATCATTCTGAAGAGCAAGAAGAATCAAAAACAGTTGAGACTGCGATTATCGCGATTTCAATGGGTGATGGTATTTCTGAATTGTTTACATCTATGGGTGCGACACATATCATAAGTGGTGGGCAAACAATGAATCCTTCAACAGAAGATATTGTGAAAGTAATTGAGCAATCGCAATGCAAACGCGCTATTATTCTACCAAATAATAAAAATATTAGAATGTCGAGTGATCAAGCTGCAACTTTAGTTGAAGCGGATACAGTTGTTATCCCTACAACATCAATACCACAAGGTATTGCGGCATTGTTCCAATACGATCCTTCATCATCGCTTGAAGATAATCACTCTCATATGACAACAGCATTAGAATCAGTGAAATCTGGTTCAGTAACATTTGCTGTTCGTGACACTAAAATTGATGGTGTAGAAATTAAAAAAGGCGAATTCATGGGATTGTCAGAAAGCAAAATTGTTACAAGCAATGATGATGAATTTGCTACAGTCACTGGTTTGCTTAAAGCTATGCTTAATGAAGATAGTGAAATTTTAACTATCATTGCTGGTGAGGATGCAAATGATGAAATCTCTGGCAAATTAGTAGAATGGGTTGAAAGTGAATACCCGGATGTTGAAGTAGAAGAACATAATGGTGGACAACCGATTTATCAATATTTATTCTCAGTTGAATAACTAATTTCTAAAATAGCTATGAAGTAATCTATGACTATAGAATGCTTCATAGCTATTTTTTATATAGAGCTAAACTTTCATTTTCTTATAAATGATTTAAATGATAAAAATATTAAAATTTTAATAGTATTTTTTATGATATTTAGTATAAAATAAAGGTATATTAATTATTAGGAGAATACTTATGGGGAACATATATTTAGTATTTATTTGTCTTTTTATTATTATAAGTCTTATGTTACTTCTTTTTAAAAAGAAGGTTGCTATTGCAAGTTTTTCGATTTTAATAGCATTTACCTCAATATTAGTAGTAATGCCACAGCACATCGTTAATGCGCAAAGTAATGTATTAACAAAAGAGAAAGTTAAATTTGTGAAGGGCATCGACGGAGATACTGTTCAACTTCTTTACAAAGGAAAGAAATCAACTTTTAGATTGTTGCTTATCGATACACCTGAAACTAAAGATCCACGTAAACCTGTTCAAAAATATGGTCCAGAAGCTAGTCGTTTCACGACAAATATGTTAGCGAATGCTCGCACTATTCAAGTGCAGTTTGATAGAGGGCAACGCACAGATAAATATGGTCGTTATTTAGCGTATGTTTATGCTGATGGTAGAATGGTTAACGAAGCCGTTGTAAGACAAGGTTTAGCACGCGTAACATACATTTATCCACCTAATAATACGTTCGAACAGATGTTGAAGGTGAGTCAATCGAAAGCTCAAGCTGAAAAGCTAAATATTTGGAGTACGACAACATCGAACTCTAAAACCAAGACAGGTCAGACATCTACCGCCAAGTCTACTGTGAAGCCAACAACACCAAAGACCTCGCCTTCAAAAACAACAAAAAAGCAATCTAAAGAAAATTATAAAAATTGTACTTTGATGAGAAAGAAATATCCCAATGGAGTTAAAAAAGGACATCCTGCTTATCAATCTAAGTTAGACCGTGATAAAGATGGATGGGCATGTGAAAGATAAGCATTAATCATATAGTGAATTAGGGTGCGGAACAATGAATTCGTAATGAATATTGTTTCGTACCTTTTTTATAGTGCAAAAGGCGTAACAATCAATTAATCAGCCTAATCATGATAAAATAAAAATTAATATTACAAATACTAGGTGAGAAGTTATGACTAAAGTCAATTTAATAGAAAGTCCGTATCCGCTTCAAAGTATCAAAGGACTAGGACCAAAAAGAATTGCTTTATTGCAAGAACTGAATATTAATACGGTTGAAGACTTAGTACTCTATCTACCGACTCGATACGAAGATAATACAGTTGTAGATTTAAATATGGCTGAAGATCAATCTACAGTTACAATTGTCGGAGAAGTTTATTCGATGCCAACTGTCGCATTTTTCGGCAGAAATAAATCAAAGTTAACAGTGCACTTGATGGTAGATAACATCGCGGTCAAGTGTATCTTCTTTAATCAACCATACTTGAAAAAGAAAATTGAACTTCATGGGACGGTAACTGTTAAAGGAAAATGGAATCGTGCAAAACAAGAAATAAATGGAAACAGGATGTTTTTTAATGAAAAATCACAAGATACAAGTGAAATTAAGTTAGAACCTGTTTATCGCATTAAAGAGGGCATTAAACAAAAACAAATGCGGGATATGATTTATCAAACTTTAGATGATGTTACAATTCATGAATGGCTTACAGAAGAACTTAAACAAAAATATAAATTAGAATCCTTAGAGGATACACTACATGCCTTACATCGACCCAAGGATCGACAGGACTTATTACGTGCTAGAAGAACATATGCCTTTACTGAGTTATTTATGTTTGAATTAAGAATGCAGTGGTTAAATCGTTTAGAAAAGTCATCTGACGAAGCTATTGAGATAAATTACGATATTCAAATAGTGAAAGATTTTATAGAAACTTTACCTTTTGAATTAACTGATGCACAAAAAAAGAGTGTAAATGAAATCTTTAGAGATCTAAAAGCACCGATACGTATGCACCGATTACTACAAGGTGATGTAGGGTCAGGTAAAACAGTTGTTGCAGCAATATGTATGTATGCGTTGAAAACAGCGGGCTATCAATCAGCATTAATGGTCCCAACGGAAATTTTAGCTGAACAACATGCAAACAGTTTAACTGAACTGTTCGGTGAGTACATGAATGTAGCATTGCTGACAGGTTCTGTTAAAGGTAAAAAAAGAAAAGTTCTATTAGAGCAATTAGAAAATGGTACTATTGATTGTTTAATAGGTACACATGCGCTTATTCAAGATGATGTAACATTTCAAAATGTAGGACTTGTCATAACAGATGAACAACATCGCTTCGGAGTCAATCAACGTCAACTCTTAAGAGAAAAGGGTGCAATGACGAATGTACTCTTTATGACAGCAACACCGATTCCTAGAACACTTGCTATATCTGTATTTGGTGAAATGGATGTGTCATCAATTAAGCAACTACCTAAAGGGCGCAAGCCAATTATTACAAATTGGGCAAAGCATGAACAATATGAGCAAGTGCTATCGCAAATGACGTCTGAACTTAAGAAAGGACGTCAAGCCTATGTAATATGTCCATTGATAGAGAGTTCAGAGCATCTTGAAGATGTGCAAAATGTAGTCGAGTTGTATGAATCACTTAAACTGCATTATGGCGAGGAAAAAGTAGGATTATTACATGGTAAAATGCCAGCTGAAGAAAAAGATGAGGTTATGACGCGATTCAGTCAACATGATATAGATATACTAGTTTCAACAACTGTAGTTGAAGTTGGCGTCAATGTACCAAACGCGACATTTATGATGATATATGATGCAGACCGCTTTGGTTTATCAACGTTGCATCAATTAAGAGGCCGTGTAGGACGTAGTGAACACCAAAGTTACTGTGTCCTTATCGCGTCTCCCAAGACAGAAACTGGCATAGAACGCATGACTATTATGACGCAAACAACGGACGGTTTTGAATTGAGTGAACGTGATTTAGAAATGCGTGGTCCTGGTGACTTCTTTGGAGTTAAACAAAGTGGTTTGCCTGACTTTATGGTAGCGAACATTGTTGAAGATTATCGAATGCTTGAAGTAGCTCGAGACGAAGCGGCAGAGTTGATACAATCAGGTGAATTTTTTACAGAAACATATCAGCACTTACGAGAATTCATTGATCAGAACTTGCTACATATGAGTTTTGATTGATGCTCGAAAGTCACTATTGTCAAAAAGTAAAATATACCACTATGATATTTGTTGAGCTTATCAAACGGAAAGTGTTATGATATGTGAGGAATGTTTAAGACTTGGTACTAATTTCACTTTTAAGGAGGGATTTAATTGAAATTGAAAAAAGCAGAACGTCGTCAGGCGATTCAAAAAGCAATTGAATTAAATCCCTTTATTACGGATAGTGAATTATGTGAACAGTTTGAAGTTAGTATTCAAACCATACGGTTAGATAGAACTAACCTAAGTATTCCAGAACTACGAAAGCGTATTAAATTAGTAGCTGAGCAAAATTATGAACAAATTCGTGCCCTAGAGGCAAATGAAGTGGTTGGAGATTTAATTCAAGTTGAACCAGATATATCCGCTCAATCTCTCATTGAAATTACTGAAGAATCCGTTTTTACGAAGACTCAGATAGCACGAGGTCATGTGTTATTTGCTCAAGCAAATTCGCTTTGTGTAGCTTTAATACATAAATCAACAGTGTTAACACAGGAAAGTAATGTAGCATTCATTGAGAAAGTTAAACTTAATGATACAGTAAGGGCAGAAGCACACGTTGTAAATAAAACTTCGCACCATTATGTTATAGAAGTAAACTCATACGTAAGAGACACAATAGTGTTTAAAGGAACGTTTAAAATGTTTTATATAAGCGAGGATGAATGACATGGTTAAAATTGCTATTGATATGATGGGTGGAGATGACGCACCCGGTATCGTCTTAGAAGCGGTTGAGAAAGCAGTTAATGATTTTAAAGATTTAGAGATTATTTTATTTGGTGATAAAAATCAATACACACTCAATCATGAACGTATAGAATTTAGACATTGTTCTGAGAAAATAGAAATGGAAGACGAACCTGTTAGAGCTATTAAACGTAAGAAAGACAGTTCAATGGTAAGAATGGCAGAAGCAGTGAAAAAAGGTGAAGCGGATGGATGTGTGTCTGCAGGTAATACCGGAGCGCTTATGTCAGCAGGTTTATTCATTGTTGGTCGTATTAAAGGCGTGGCAAGACCAGCACTTGTAGTCACTTTACCAACAATTGATGGTAAAGGATTTGTATTTTTAGATGTGGGTGCCAATGCAGATGCGAAACCTGAACATTTATTGCAATATGCACAACTTGGTAATATTTATGCTAAAAAAATACGTGGCATTCAAAATCCTAAAGTATCATTATTGAATATCGGTACAGAACCAGCTAAAGGTAATACATTGACTAAGAAATCTTACCAACTACTTAAAGACGATCAAAGCTTTAACTTTGATGGTAATATTGAAGCTAAAACGTTAATGGAAGGTAATACTGATGTAGTGGTAACTGATGGATATACGGGTAACATGGTACTTAAAAATATTGAAGGTACTGCAAAATCAATAGGTAAAATGTTGAAAGAAACATTTTTAGGAAGTTTAAAAAACAAACTAGCAGCTTTAGTATTAAAAAAAGACTTAGATACATTTACTAAGAAGATGGATTATGCAGAATACGGTGGATCAGTATTATTAGGTCTTGACGGAACGGTTGTTAAAGCGCATGGTGGATCTAATGCTCGCGCGTTTTATTCTGCAATTCGACAAGCTAAAATTGCTGGCGATGAAAAGATTGTCGATATTATGAGAGAGACGGTAGGTGGTAAGGATGAGTAAGGTAGCAATTATTTTCCCAGGTCAAGGTGCACAAAAAGTTGGCATGGCAAGTGATTTGTTTAATGAGGATGCGAAAGCGACAAATATTCTAAATACAGCTCAAGAAGCAATGGACTTTGATTTATTGGAAACGATGTTTACAGATAATGAGAACAAACTAGGTGAAACTGAACATACACAACCAGCTTTATTGACGCATAGTATAGCGTTATATAGTGCATTAGATAATATTAATGCTGATTATACTATGGGACACAGCTTAGGTGAATATTCTAGTTTAGTTGCTGCAGGAGTATTAAAATTTGAAGATGCAGTTAAGATTGTTCGCAAACGTGGTCAATTAATGGCTCAAGCTTTTCCAAATGGTGTTGGTAGTATGGCAGCAGTATTAGGTTTGAGTTATGAAGAAGTAGACCGAATTTGTAAAGAATTATCTACAAATGATGAATTGGTCGAACCAGCAAACATTAATTGTCCAGGCCAAATTGTAGTGTCAGGTCACAAATCACTTATTGATAAATTTGTTGAAGAAGGTAAATCGTTAGGTGCTAAACGTGTCTTACCTTTAGCGGTTTCTGGACCTTTTCATTCTTCAATGATGCAAGTGATTGAAAAAGACTTTGAGTCTTTCATTAATCAATTTGAGTGGCATGATGCATCGTTCCCGATTGTTCAAAATGTTAATGCACAGGGTGAAACTGATGCAGCAACAATTAAGTCCAATATGATTAAACAATTATATTCACCTGTTGAATTTATCGAATCAGCAGAATGGTTAATTGCGCAAGGTGTAGATCATTTTATAGAAATTGGTCCTGGTAAGGTCTTATCTGGTTTAATTAAGAAAATAAATCGCGATGTTAAATTGACATCAATTCAAACATTAGAAGATGTGAAAGGATGGAATAATCATGACGAATAAAAATGCATTAGTGACTGGTGCTTCAAGAGGTATAGGTCGTAGTATCGCATTACAATTGGCTGAAGATGGTTTCAATGTAGCCGTAAACTATGCAGGTAATAAAGAAAAAGCTGAAGCAGTTGTTTCTGAAATTAAAGCTAAAGGTGTTGAAAGTTTTGCGATTCAAGCAAATGTAGCTGAAGGTGACGAAGTTAAAGCTATGATTAAAGAAGTCGTTAGTCAATTTGGTTCGTTAGATGTACTTGTGAATAACGCTGGTATCACTCGTGATAACTTATTAATGCGCATGAAAGAACATGAATGGGATGATGTTATCAATACTAACCTTAAAGGTACATTTAATTGCATTCAAAAAGCTACACCTCAAATGCTTCGTCAACGTGGTGGTGCAATCATTAACTTATCAAGTATTGTAGGTGCCATGGGTAATCCAGGACAAGCTAACTATGTTGCTACTAAAGCAGGTATAGAAGGTTTAACGAAATCAAGCGCACGTGAACTTGCATCACGTGGTATTACAGTCAATGCGGTAGCACCTGGTTTCATTGTTTCAGATATGACAGACGCACTGAGTGATGATTTAAAATCACAAATGTTAGAACAAATACCTTTATCTCGATTTGGTGAAGATACAGATATAGCGAATACAGTAGCATTTTTAGCATCTGATAGAGCAAAATATATTACTGGCCAAACAATCCATGTCAATGGTGGCATGTACATGTAATTGAAGTACTTGAATTTTATTATCAGTGTTTAAGAAATGCTTGTATTTTACCCATTAAAATGGGAAAATATAGTAGTCTATGGATAGACACTTTTAAAGGAGGTGAATCGACGTGGAAAACTTCGATAAAGTAAAAGATATCATCGTTGACCGTTTAGGTGTAGATGCTGATAAAGTAACTGAAGACGCATCTTTCAAAGATGATTTAGGCGCTGACTCACTTGATATCGCTGAATTAGTGATGGAATTAGAAGATGAATTTGGTACTGAAATTCCTGATGAAGAAGCTGAAAAAATCAATACTGTTGGTGATGCAGTTAAATACATCAATAGTCTTGAAAAATAAAAACTTACATCTGAGTCGTCTACAAGATGGCTCAGATTTTTTCTTAAGAATCAAACAAAGAATAAACATATGGGAGGTTCTAATGTGACTAATCCAAAAAAAAAAGAAATGGTTAATGACTTTCAACAACAGTTTGCGAAGAAAATGAATGAGTTGGGATTTACATATTCAAATATTGACTTGTATCAACAAGCTTTCTCTCATTCAAGTTTTATCAATGACTTTAATATGGATCGTTTGGCGCATAATGAGCGACTCGAATTTCTAGGCGATGCGGTATTAGAATTGACGGTATCACGCTACCTTTTTGATAAACATCAGGATCTACCAGAAGGTAATTTAACAAAAATGCGTGCAACAATTGTATGTGAGCCCTCACTTGTAATATTTGCTAACAAAATCGAGTTAAATCAACTTATCTTATTAGGTAAAGGTGAAGAAAAAACGGGTGGGAGAACACGCCCTTCATTAGTGTCCGATGCCTTTGAAGCTTTTGTCGGGGCTTTATATCTTGATCAAGGATTAGATGTAGTTTGGCAATTTGCTGAGAAAGTGATTTTTCCATATGTTGAGGATGATGAATTGGTTGGTGTTGTTGATTTTAAAACACAATTTCAAGAGTATGTTCATAGTCAAAATCGTGGAGATGTGACTTATCGTTTAATTAAAGAAGAAGGTCCAGCGCATCATCGATTGTTTACGTCGGAAGTCATTTTAGAGAATGAAGCAGTAGCAACAGGTCAAGGTAAAACTAAAAAAGAATCAGAACAAAAAGCGGCAGAGAGCGCTTATTCAAAATTAAAAAGCAATAATAATCTTTAACATATATTAAAGAAAACCATTAAACGGTAAAATATTGTCCTCCTCTCAACTAGAATGAGTGGAAAGATTAACAAGGAGAATAGTATGGTGTATTTAAAATCAATTGATGCCATAGGTTTTAAATCATTTGCAGATCACACAGATGTTCAATTTGACAAGGGTGTAACTGCAATTGTTGGGCCTAATGGTAGCGGAAAAAGTAATATCACTGATGCCATTAAATGGGTATTAGGTGAACAGTCCGCCAAATCATTACGTGGCTCTAAAATGGAAGATATTATTTTTTCAGGAGCAGAACATCGAAACGCTCAGAATTATGCAGAAGTACAATTGAAACTTGACAATAAAGCTAGAAAGTTACAAGTTGATTCAGATGATATCGTCGTGACACGTCGTTTATATCGTAGTGGTGAGAGCGAATACTATCTTAATAATGATAAAGCGCGTTTAAGGGATATCACTGAACTATTCCTGGATTCTGGTTTAGGAAAAGAAGCATTTAGTATTATATCTCAAGGTAGAGTAGATGAAATTTTAAATGCTAAACCTATTGATAGACGACAAATACTTGAAGA
This sequence comes from Staphylococcus sp. NWU MKU2, assembly GCF_033283605.1. NCBI lineage: Bacteria > Bacillati > Bacillota > Bacilli > Caryophanales > Staphylococcaceae > Staphylococcus > Staphylococcus sp. NWU MKU2. Next base: position 43,110 of record NZ_JAVSMH010000009.1, read on the forward strand.
ATCAGCTGGTGTATTAAAATATAAGAAGCGAAAAGCTGAATCATTACAAAAGTTAGACCACACTGAAGATAATCTTACGCGCGTAGAAGATATTTTATATGATTTAGAAGGACGCGTTGAACCATTAAAAGCTGAAGCATCAATTGCAAAAGAGTATTTAAAATTATCTGAAGAGATGAAACAAAGTGATGTTATTGTTACTGTACATGATATCGACCAATATTCAGAGGATAATCGTCAACTGGATCAAAAATTAAATGATTTAAAAAGCCAACAAGCGGATAAAGAAGCAAAACAAGCTCAGATTAATAAATATATTCAAAAGCAAAAGTCTCAACGTCAACAAATTGATAATGACATTGAACAATTAAACTATAATTTAATCAAAGCTACTGAAGAATATGAAAAGTTCACAGGTCGATTGAATGTTTTAGAAGAAAGAAAACGAAATCAATCAGAAACGAATGCTCGTTTTGAAGAAGAGTTAGATAATTTACATCAAGAATTAAAAAAAGCTCAAAATGAAAAAGCTGATATTACTCAACAAATTACTACTTTAAAAGAAAAACAAAAAGAGTTGAATAATAGTATTCATCAATTAGAATCACAACTGTATGTTTCTAATGAACAACATGACGAAAAATTGGAATCAATCAAAAATGAATACTATGAATTAATGTCTGAACAATCAGATGTAAATAATGATATTCGCTTTTTAGAGCATACGATTAAAGAGAATGAAGCGAAAAAATCACGCTTAGATTCTCGCTTGGTTGAAGCGTTCAATCAACTTAAAGCGTTGCAAAGTGAAATTTCTAATACAAAACGCAACCATCAAGCTACTGTTAAACAATTGAGCGATATTGAGACTCAAATAAGTCAACTAGAACAGCAGTTATCAAAAGCTAAACAAACTCAAACTGAATATGAAGATAAACTTTATCAGGCTTATCGATACACTGATAAAATGAGAGCTAGAATAGAGAGTTTAGAAACTCAAGAAGAGGATTATACTTATTTCTTTAATGGTGTTAAACATGTGTTAAAAGCTAAAAATGATAACCTACAAGGTATTCATGGTGCTGTTGCAGAAGTGATAAATGTGCCATCTGAATTGACTCAAGCGATTGAGACCGCATTAGGTGCTTCATTACAACATATCATAGTTGATACTGAAAAAGATGGACGCCAGGCAATACAATTTTTAAAACAAAAGGGTCTTGGTAGAGCCACATTCTTACCATTAAATGTTATAAAATCTAGACAATTATCTAATAATATTAGGCACATCGCTGAAAATACAAATGGATTTATCAATGTAGCTTCAGATGCGATTAAAGTTAATTCACAATATCAAGCTGTAGTTGAAAATTTAATAGGTACTACTATTATCGTAGACAATTTGAAACATGCTAATGAACTGGCAAGAGCTATCCAATATAAAACACGCATTGTAACTTTAGAAGGAGATATTGTTAATCCTGGTGGTTCTATGACCGGTGGTGGTGCGCGCAAGACGAAGAGTATTCTTTCACAAAAAGATGAACTGACAACTATGCGTAATCAATTAAAAGATTATGAATCGCAAACACAAGATTTCGAGAAACAGTTACAAAAACAAAAAAATGAAGTTGAACATCTCAGCGAAACTTATTTTAAAATGAGTCAGCAATATAACGAAGTAAAAGAACAATCTCATAACGAAGCGTTAGAATTTGATCGACTTAAAACACAAGAAGCGCACATTAAAGATGAACATGAGGAATTTGAATTCGAGAAAAATGATGGCTACCAAAGTGAAAATAGTCGCATTACTTTAACTGAAAAACAAGAGCGATTAACTATTATTCAAGGTAAGTTAAAACAACTTGAAACAGATATTGAACGTTATACTCAATTATCTAAAGTAGGTAAAGAGAATACCACTCAAGTGCAACAACAATTAAACCAAAAACGCTCTGACTTAGCTGTAATTAAAGAACGAATAAATGCTCAAAAAGCGTCATTAGAACGTACAGATAAACAGATAGAGACGATTAACAAACAATTAACAAATGTTGACGATAAAATTAAACTCTTCAATTCTGACGAAATGATGGGGGAACAAGCATTTGAAAAATTACAACAACAGATAAAATCTAAAGAAAATGACCGACAATCCATCACTGATCAGTTAAAACAATTGAAAAAAGAACGTATTGATGTCAATGAAGATGTTGAGTCACATGAAGCTACATTGCAAGAATGTCATCAAGATTTATTGTCAATTGAAAGTTTTTATCAAGATATAAAAGCACAACAATCGAAATTAGATGTATTGATTAACCATGCAATTGATCATTTGAATGATGAATATCAACTAACTGTTGAGCGGGCTAGAAGTGAATTCTCTTCAGAAACGCCAATTGATGCGCTGAGAAAGAAAGTCAAACTAACTAAAATGTCAATTGAAGAACTAGGGCCAGTAAATATTAATGCTATTGAGCAATTTGAAGAATTAAATGAGCGTTATACTTTCCTAGATGAACAACGTACAGACTTGCGTGAAGCGAAACAAACACTTGAACAAATTATAAGTGAGATGGACCAAGAAGTGAAAGGTCGTTTTAAAGAAACGTTTTTACAAGTGCAATCTCATTTTACGACAGTATTTCAGTCGTTATTTGGAGGTGGACATGCTAAATTAGAGTTAACAGATGATGATTATTTATCAGCTGGTGTCGATATTATTGTTCAACCACCTGGTAAGAAATTGCAACACTTATCTTTATTAAGTGGTGGTGAGCGTGCATTAAGTGCTATTGCACTACTATTTGCTATCTTGAAAGTAAGATCTGCTCCATTTGTTATACTAGATGAAGTAGAGGCTGCACTCGATGAAGCGAATGTAATTCGATACGCTCAATTTTTAAAAGAATTATCTATTCAAACTCAATTTATTGTTATTACACATCGAAAAGGAACTATGGAATATTCAGACCGTTTATATGGTGTGACGATGCAAGAGTCAGGTGTTTCAAAATTAGTAAGTGTCAACTTAAATACAATTGATGAGGTTATGAAGGAGGAACAAGCATGAGTTTCTTTAAACGATTAAAAGACAAATTTTCAACGAAATCTACTGAAGATATAGAACAAGAATTATCAGAAGAAGAAGGTAATCAGAGTAGCGCAACTCATGATGACAATGATGAAGCACAGATAGAACCGAAGAAAAAACCACGTAAATTAAGTGAAGCGGACTTTGATGACGATGGATTAATTTCAATTGAAGATTTTGAAGAAATTGAAGCACAAAAAATGGGTGCTAAATTTAAAGCAGGACTTGAAAAATCACGTCAGAACTTCCAAGAACAACTTAATAATTTGATCGCACGTTATAGAACAGTAGATGAAGATTTCTTCGAAGCACTTGAAGAAATGTTAATCACTGCAGATGTCGGTTTCAACACAGTGATGCAATTAACAGAAGAATTACGTACTGAAGCACAACGTCGAAATATACAAGAAACTGAAGATTTACGTGAAGTTATTGTTGAAAAGATTGTTGAAATCTATCATCAAGAAGATGACCAATCAGAAGCAATGAATCTTGAAGACGGCCGTTTGAATGTCATTTTAATGGTTGGCGTAAATGGTGTTGGTAAAACAACTACAATCGGTAAATTAGCACACAGATATAAAATGGAAGGCAAAAAAGTAATGCTTGCCGCTGGAGATACATTTAGAGCTGGTGCAATTGATCAACTACAAGTTTGGGGAGACCGTGTAGGTGTTGAAGTAATTCGTCAAAGTGAGGGTTCAGATCCTGCTGCAGTTGTATATGATGCAATTAATGCCGCTAAAAATAAAGGTGTCGATATATTAATTTGTGATACTGCAGGACGTTTACAAAATAAATCTAATTTAATGCAAGAATTGGATAAAATGAAACGTGTCATTAGCCGAGCTGTACCAGATGCGCCACATGAAGCTTTATTATGCTTAGATGCAACAACAGGTCAAAACGCATTATCTCAAGCACGTTCATTTAAAGAAGTTACAAACGTATCAGGTATAGTATTAACTAAATTAGATGGTACTGCTAAAGGTGGTATTGTACTTGCGATTAGAAATGAACTTCACATACCTGTGAAATATGTAGGATTAGGTGAGAAACTTGATGACTTACAACCATTTAACCCAGAAAGTTATGTATATGGCTTATTTGCAGATATGATTGAACAAAATGAAGATATTCCAGATGAAGTTGCTGAATTAGATTTTAATAATGAGGATAATCCAAATGGGGAAAAATGATTTAGTTAAAACTTTGCGAATGAATTATTTGTTTGATTTTTATCAAACATTATTAACTGAAAAACAAAGAAATTATTTGGAATTGTTTTATTTGAGAGACTATTCACTAAGTGAAATTGCAGAGACATTTGATGTGAGTAGACAAGCAGTTTATGATAATATAAGAAGAACTGGCGATTTAGTAGAAGATTATGAAGCTAAATTGAATTTGTATGAAAAATTTGAACAACGTCGTAAAATTTATGACGATATGAAACAAACATTAAATGATTCTAAGAAGTTAGAACAATACATTAATCAATTAGAAGAATTAGAATAAATAGAGATAAAGGAGGGCAATTGATATGGCATTTGAAGGATTATCCGATCGTTTGCAAGCTACGATGCAGAGAATGCGTGGTAAAGGTAAAGTTACTGAAGCGGATATTAAAGCAATGATGCGTGAAGTACGATTAGCATTATTAGAAGCCGATGTAAACTTTAAAGTAGTTAAAGAATTTGTTAAGACAGTGTCAGATCGTGCCTTAGGATCAGATGTAATGCAATCATTAACACCTGGTCAACAAGTCATTAAAATTGTACAAGATGAATTAACTCAATTAATGGGTGGCGAAAACTCAACGATTAAAATGGCAAACAAGCCACCAACTGTTGTTATGATGGTTGGCTTACAAGGCGCAGGTAAAACAACAACAGCCGGTAAACTAGCATTATTAATGCGTAAAAAATATAATAAAAAGCCAATGTTAGTTGCAGCGGATATTTATCGTCCAGCCGCAATTAATCAATTACAAACGGTAGGTAAACAACTTGATGTTCCTGTTTATAGTGAAGGGGACCAAGTTAAACCTCAACAAATCGTTGAAAATGCATTAAAACATGCCAAAGAAGAACATTTAGATTTTGTAATCATTGATACAGCAGGTCGTTTGCATATTGATGAAGCGTTAATGAATGAACTTCAAGAAGTTAAAGAAATTTCTAAACCTAATGAAATCATGTTAGTTGTAGATGCTATGACTGGGCAAGACGCTGTTAACGTTGCTCAATCATTTGATGACCAGTTAGATGTTTCTTGTGTTACGTTGACTAAATTAGATGGGGACACTCGTGGTGGTGCTGCTTTATCGATTCGTTCAGTAACTCAAAAGCCAATTAAATTTGTTGGTATGAGTGAGAAGATGGATGGACTTGAACTGTTCCACCCAGAGCGAATGGCTTCTCGTATACTTGGTATGGGAGATGTTTTAAGTCTTATTGAAAAGGCACAACAAGATGTTGACCAAGAAAAAGCTAAAGATTTAGAACAAAAAATGCGTAATTCTACGTTCACTTTGGACGATTTCCTTGAACAATTGGATCAAGTTAAAAACCTTGGCCCACTTGATGACATCATGAAAATGATTCCAGGAATGAATAAGATGAAAGGCATGGATAAGTTAAATATGGATGAAAAGCAAATTGACCATATTAAAGCGATTATCCAGTCTATGACACCAAGTGAAAGAGAAAATCCAGCAGTACTAAATGTATCTAGAAAAAAACGTATCGCCAAAGGTTCCGGTCGTTCACTACAAGAAGTGAATCGCTTGATGAAACAATTTAATGATATGAAGAAAATGATGAAACAATTCAGTGGTGTTGGCCGAAAAGGTAAAAAAGGTAAACGTAGTCAAATGGAAAATATGTTAAAAGGTATGAACTTACCATTTTAATTAAGTGAAAATATCGAACGCTCCTCAAATAGCGTTCGATATTTTGATGTTTATTGAAAAATAAATGTACTACCAAACATTTAGGTAATAAGGTTCGGCCTAGCTAAAGCATAAACGCAGTGGTTGATTGGACTTGAAATAAAATATTTCAAGCACCTAATCAACTATGCGGGGGTGACGGGGCCCCAACACAAAGAATTTCATTAAGAAATTCTACAAGCAATGAAAGTGGGGTACGAATTCAAAGAATTCTATCTCACTCCCATAACCAAATCTACGGTTTTAAAAAAACCTAGTAAAAGGAACACCCTAGCTAAAGCTAGTGCGTAAGTCCCACTAACTAAATAAATTTAGAAGTGGGGCTTTAGGTAAAGAAAAAAGTCTTTACAAAATATCAAGTTACTGTTAATATTATTTCTTGTAGAAAATAAAAAGTAAAAGATTTAAAGGAGAGTTTTATATATGGCAGTTAAAATTCGTTTAACTCGTTTAGGTTCAAAAAGAAATCCATTTTATCGTATCGTTGTAGCAGACGCACGTTCACCACGTGATGGTCGTATTATCGAACAAATCGGTACTTACAACCCAGCTAGTGTTAATGCTCCAGAAGTTAAAATTGATGAAGAATTAGCATTAAAATGGTTAAAAGACGGTGCTAAACCAACTGATACAGTTCATAATATCTTATCTAAACAAGGTATTTTAAAAACTTTTGATGAACAAAAACACGCTAAATAATTAGCTTAAACTTTATAAGTAAAGTAATAGAGGCGCCAACTGATGGCGCCTTTTTAAATACTGAAAAATCATGATATGATAAACAAAATGACATTAATGGATTAAATGAGGTGCAAATATGCAAGTTGAAGTTGGTCAAATCGTAAATACACATGGAATTAAAGGTGAAGTTAAAGTGAAATCTAATTCCGATTTTACCGATACCCGTTTCCAACCAGGTGAAGTATTGACGGTAAATCATCAAAATCATGAAGAACAATTGACTGTCTTATCTTACCGTGTTCATAAAGGATTTCATATGTTGAAATTTGAGGGAATAAATAACGTTAATGACGTCGAACAATATAAAGGTGACTATTTGTACCAAGAACGCGATCATGAAGATATTGAACTAGCTGAAAATGAATATTACTACTCTGACATCATTGGAAGTACTGTATTTGATGATGACAATCAACCTATCGGCAGAGTTATCAATATTTTTGAAACAGGTGCAAACGATGTTTGGGTTGTTAAAGGAGAAAAGGAATATCTCATTCCTTATATAGCTGATGTAGTTAAAGAAATTGATATTGAAAATAAAACGATTCGTATAACACCTATGGAAGGGTTGTTAGATTAATGAAAATTGATTATTTAACTTTATTTCCTGAGATGTTTGATGGCGTGCTCAATCACTCCATTTTAAAAAGGGCACAGGATAAAGAAATCATTAGTGTGAATACTGTAAATTTTAGAGATTACGCCATTAATAAACATAATCAAGTGGATGATTACCCATTTGGTGGTGGACAGGGTATGGTGCTAAAACCTGAACCAGTCTTCAATGCTATGAAAGATTTACAACGAACTGATCAAACGCGTGTCATTTTAATGTGTCCTCAAGGTAGACCTTTTTCACAAGGAATTGCACAAGAATTAAGCGAAGCTGAGCATATCGTATTTATTTGTGGACATTATGAAGGTTATGATGAACGTATAAGAACGCACCTAGTGACGGATGAAATTTCAATGGGGGATTATGTATTAACTGGAGGAGAATTGCCAGCGATGACGATGACAGATGCGATTGTGCGATTAATACCAGGTGTATTAGGAAATCAACAATCACATCAAGATGATTCGTTCTCAGATGGTCTATTAGAATTTCCTCAATATACGCGTCCAAGAGAATTTGAAGGTATGACCGTTCCAGATGTATTATTATCAGGTAATCATGCAAATATTGAACAATGGCGACATGAACAAAAATTAATCCGTACTTATCATAAGCGACCGGACTTACTTGATCGATATCCTTTAACGGAAGACGATGAAAAATTTATAGAAAGCTATAAAAAGCAATTGAAAAACAATTAGTATTATGCTAATATATATCAAGTGTGAAAAGACACTAATTATCACTATGATCCGCTGCTATATGAATGTCTAGGCAAGAACATAGGTTGAAGGAGAGTATATCAATGAGTAATCATAAGTTAATCGAAGCAGTTACAAAATCACAATTACGCACAGACTTACCAGCATTCCGTACTGGTGATACTTTACGTGTACACGTACGTATCGTAGAGGGTTCACGTGAACGTATCCAAGTATTCGAAGGTGTTGTAATCAAACGTCGTGGTGGAGGAATTTCTGAAACTTTCACAGTTCGTAAAATTTCTTCAGGTGTAGGTGTGGAACGTACATTCCCATTACACACTCCAAAAATCGAAAAAATCGAACTTAAACGTCGTGGTAAAGTACGTCGTGCTAAATTATACTACTTACGTAGTTTACGTGGTAAAGCTGCTAGAATCCAAGAAATTCGTTAATCAGCAAACTGAGTATAATAATAAGACAGAGGTTAGATACAACGTTTGTCTTACAAATAAAGCTTCCAATCTTCTTCTTTCAAGTTGAGATTGGAAGCTTTATTATTTTTATTCACATTTTAAATAATAAAAGTTTAAGTTATTAATTATCTTAATTTAGCGTTTTTTCTTAACCCATAAACTAAATAATATACTACCGATAATACCAATGAAACTCATAATAGCAAGTAGATAGAAGTGAGGAGGGGTGTATGTGAGTTTAATCACTTTATCTCCTTTATTAACTGGTATTGCTGTCATGATACCATTAGCTTGGTGAACAGGTACTTCTTTCCCATCGACTTTCGCATGCATACCATTTGCATATACAGTTGGTAAAATGACATAGCCTGTTGCGTTCTTTGGTTTCTTGACGACATAACCATTTCTCATATCTTTAACTTTCACAGGTGTTAATTCTTTTGAAGCTTTTTTAAGTGTGCTGTAGTCCTCACCATAAATACCTTTCACAGATAAACGATAATTCCCTTTAGATAGATGAATATTTAGCTTATCAGACGCTTTAACACGCATTGTAACTGGTGTAACTAAGCGACGATATTTGTAGCTCAGTTCATTTCGATTTTGCGAATATTCATTAACACCTACTGAATGCGCTTTGTCAGGCGAAAGTAGTTCAACATCCATTTCTACGTACATATCTTTATACTGATTAGCGATAGATTCAGGTAATTTTAATGTAACCCCACCATTGTCCTTGTGTACTTTAAGATGATTTTGATTTTTCCAAGTCGCATCTTTTGTAAACATTTTTGACTCGTTTAAAAGATTTTTATTAGGTTTAAATGAAGTATTTGCTTTTTCTGAATTGTCGTTTAATACGATCCCTTTTAACATAGTTTGTTCACGATCTAAAGGTGACTTTAAATCATCACTATTATATATATGATTAGTTACATGAGCAGATGGATAGTCAATCATGTTTTTAGAATGGATAAGCGTATTTTTACCATTCAATATCGTATATTTCTTTTCAAAACCGTAAGTCATATTTTGATCTTCAGGATGACGTAGTCGATCTTGAACATTCCATAAAGCAGTTAAGTTTGCACGATTTCCTAAAAAGCGATACGTACTATTTTTATCAACGGGCATATTAATTTGCATTAATTTATCATAATATTTCAAAATTCCTCCATCAAAAATGCTTGAGTATAGCGAAATACCATTGTAGTGATAAAGAAAAGGAGAATTTAATGCATATGCGGACATATAATCAATACGATGAAATGGATCATCATGATGTTCTTTGATAGAATCAATTTTTTTAGCAATAGTATCATTATAGTATGAAGGATCGCTCAATGTATTGATTGTCGTTGAATATGGGTCTATCGTTCTTTGTCTTGAATCATGTGTCATTATAATTTGTTGACCGAAAAATAGCACTATCAACGATAACATAATAATTGGTTGTTTCAGTAAAGATTTGCGATAGATAAATATTCCTAGCACAACGATGATAATTAAAGCAATTACCATCCAATCCACAAAGTTGTCAGCTATGATATATCTACACAAACCAGCAATAAATACGGGCACACCTGCAAATAGAAACTGTTTCATAGTCAACTCTGATAAGTGATGAATATATAAAGCAATCAGTCCACTTGTAGATAACACTAAGAAGTAAACCCAACGTCGTTGTGGTAATGAGAATCCATTAAAAGCACTGTCAAAGTACTGTGATAATGAACCAATAAGTAAGAACCACGTTATAATAGCGAAAATTTTATAGTAATAGTGTTTATATAACTTTGGCGTTAATAAAGCTACCAATGCAATAAGTGATATTGTTACATAAAAGCCATTTGAAAATATATAATAATTATTTTTAGTTAAATCAGTAAATAGAGAGATGTTGAAATCAGAATTTTGTTGGCGATCATTATTTAGGAAAGATGATACACCAGTGTAAAAACCTAATATGCTTGATAGGAGCGCAAACATAGCTCCTATAATTAGTAAATAACATTTTTGCCAACGAGATACGATGTCATGGCGATATTGGAATACGACACGTAATATAAAATAAATACCTAACACAATGGCTTGATAATAAGTAAAGTAAAAATTTGAAAATAGCGTGATTGCCACTGCAAAGATGAACAAACCTATCTTTCTACGTTGAAAGAAACGTTCCATTCCCCATAATGATAATGGCAATATAATTAATAAATCTCCATAAAATGACCAAGTAAAATTGTAATATAACACTACTGTTGATGCCCCATATAAAATTGTTGCTATCAACAGAGGTGTAGAACTTAACTTTAAGTATCTAAAATAATAAAATGCACAAATAAAAGTAATTATTGTTCGTACATATGCAACAATTAATTGATTTGTTGGCCAAAAGCGAATGTTTTGCGGTTGCCAATGGAATATATGTTCACCGATCCATACAATAATAAAATTGACCCACATGATTGGTGAAAGGGAATAATAATAGGCTAACCCTTTAACATAATCTCCGCCTAGTCCAAATGAATGATCATAAAATCCTTTTAATTGTGTGAAGTGTTCATATAAATATAATTGGAACGGCATCATTTGTCTAAAACCATCACCAGAGCCACTAAATACCACGCCATCTTTTATGTAATCCCGGATAAATGGATAATAAATGGTTAGTGTTACGATATTAGCTATGATGAAAATGAAACCAAACGTCCATAAGGGTTTTGACCATATTTTTTTAATCAATTTACTTCCTCATCTTTCGTTTTTTTGAATTAAAAATTTTTACAAAAACAGCACTAAGAATCATACTCATTAATGAAATGAATATCATAGTATTCCAGTAAGGAGGTTGATATTTAATGACAATTTGTTTTGCATTTTTGTCGACTGGAACACCGGTCATCATATAATTCACTTTTTGGATTTTTGCAGGTTGACCATCAACATACGCACGCATTCCTTTTCGATAAGGAATGTTTATTGAAGCTATACCACTCTCATGGTGACTGAGTTGGGCTTGTATACCATTTTTAATATCATGATAACTTGTATCAAAATCAGCATTATCATGCGCCTTTTTAAGCGTATCATAATTTTCGCCATTTAATTGTTGTAAATCGACATAAAATTCACCATCAGGCGAAAGGGTAATAGTGATATCACCATTTTTATCTGGTTGAGTGCGATAAAGTTGAGTGTCTACACCTGTTCGATAGGTAGAATTATTAAACAATCGATGATTAGCGTAATTATTAATAGCGACTGTGTAATTACTATCTGGATTACCTCTCTTAATCTTCATTGTTAAATAAAAATCATCATATTTATCACGTATTTGTTTTGGAAGATGTAATTTTATAGTACCACCTTTGCCACCAATGACTTTATAGCGATTTTTTCCAATTCGCTTAATATTTTGTTGTTGCATATCAACATTTGATAGTAAATTAGATGTTGGTTGTTTGAAAGATTTTCCTGCATTATTCATGATCACACCATTTAACATCGCATGCTCACGATCTATAGGTTTTTTTAAAGATTTATTATTATAAACATTTTTCGTAACTTTAACACTCGGCAAGTTAAGTGTATTTTCATAGATAGAATATTGTCCACTTGTTTTAACCTTTTTAAAATAGGCGGGTAAATTTCCCTGATAATCTTTAAGCATCATATAACGTACTGAGAAAAGACTCGCTATATTTTGTCGACCATTTATTGATTGATATCGACTTAGTGACTCCTCGGCAAGATTAATTTTTAGTGCATCATAATAGTAATCGAGAATATTATGATGGAAGATACTTGAATATAAACTTAGTCCCTTAAAGTGTTGGTACATAGGTGTGTTATCTTGCTCATTCACTCGCCAATCGATACGTTCATCTTCTCGTTTACTATTCTTCATTATATTAACTAATGAACGCTGTAAGTCTGAACTATATAAACTTGAATTAATATAAAATGTATTAGCTCGTTCTTGATGATCTTTAAAATAAATTTGATTTTTAATAAAGACGAAAGAAACCATTAAATTGAGTAAGATTATAGAAATGCCGAATATATAGCTTAGATTAATGCGATAACGTCTATCTTTTAAAATTAAAATAAGTAACCCTATTAAAGAAACAATTGGTACAAGTACAAGCCAAGCTACAAATTTATGATAGGTAATAGCACTAGCGAAAATGACAATTTCAGCAATAATATTACTAATTAAATATGATTTGATTTTTAGTGTCCTAAAATATTTTAGAAATAGACCAATTAATATTGCTGAATTAAAAGACAATATAAAATGCCAACGTTTTTGTGGTGCAGAAAATCCATTAAACAATTGATCGATAAATGGTACAAAGCTTAATAGAATAAATGCGAAAGTTAAAATCGCGAATAAGCGATAATAAAAGTGTTTATAAAGTTTAATACATAATAATGCTTGAATAGTTAGAAATAGCAATACGATTAAATAATTATCAAAGAAGATATTTGTGTTAATATCTAGCTTTTCGAAGGTATTTACTGTTCCTGAAAAAGGGACACGACGATTATTTAAAAAACTTTGAACACCGTGGAAGAACATAAATAAACTATTACCTAACCCTAAAATGGCACTGATAGCAAATAATAGTAAAGCTTTGCCACGTGTAATAATATCTTTAGAGTGTCTAAAAATTATACGAAGAAGTATGTAACCTGCACCTATAAGACAAAGATAATATGCAAAGTAGAAATTATTTATCATTATTAGTGTAATTGTGACAATAAATAGACCAAATTTTTGTTTTTGAAGTGTGCGTTCTATAGAAAATAGTAACAATGGCATCCAAATAAATACATCACTAAAGAATGGCCAATAAACAGTAAAGCGATAATAAAGCGGCGACATAACAAATAGAAATGCCATAATAATACTAATCCAAGTATTACGTGAAATAAATTTACTATAGAGATAGGTACAATACATCGCTAATGCAGCTTTAATAATGGAAATAACTAGCGCATTTACCATCCAAAATAGTAATCCCTGAGTATTTATATGAATAATTGTTTTTAATAGAATGATACATAGTACATTAACAATAAATAGTATGTTTGTTGAGAAATAATAGCTTAAATCCGTAAAAAAATCTCCACCTAGACCAAAATCAGTAGCATAAAAAAGATTGCCATCGCTCCATTTATCAAATAGAAACATTTGAATAGGTATCATCTGTTCGATACCATCGTTGGGTCCTGTGAATAATACGCCATCGTGAATAAAGCGAAAAATTATATAGCTATGTCCTATGAAAGACAGTGTTAAGAATATACCTATATATATTAATATTTTCTTCATAATTTACCTCTAAGCGATAGGATTATAATTGTAACAGTATATTTAAATTGTAGGGGATAGATTGTGCGATTAAAAGTAATTATGCTTTTCTAACATTATAAACTTATTGTACTTTATCGTTTTATTTAATGAATGATAAAATAAATGATGAACTTAGAAAAAAAGTGGCTCTCAAATAAAAATTCAATTATAATCAACAGGTTGAATTAAAATATATCGAAAGTAAGGTGACAATTAATGGCAATTCAATGGTATCCAGGACATATGGCAAAAGCTAAACGAGAGGTAACAGAACAATTAAAAAAAGTAGATGTTGTATTTGAATTAGTTGATGCACGTATTCCATATAGTTCTCGTAACCCAATGATTGATGAAGTAATTAAACAAAAACCACGCGTAGTTATTCTTAATAAAAAAGATATGTCCAATTTAAATGAAATGCAGAAATGGGAACGCTTCTTTATAGATAAAGGATATTATCCTGTGTCAGTAGATGCTAAGCATGGCAAAAATTTAAAAGGTGTAGAAACAGCAGCTATAGCAGCAACAAAAGAAAAATTTGAACGTGAGAAAGCTAAAGGACTTAAACCTAGAGCAATTAGAGCAATGATTGTTGGCATACCTAACGTTGGTAAATCAACATTGATAAATAAATTAGCACGTAAAAATATTGCACAAACTGGTAATAAACCAGGTGTAACCCAACAACAACAGGGGATTAAAGTTGGGCAATCTTTACAATTATTAGATACACCTGGAATTTTATGGCCTAAATTTGAAGATGAAATTGTTGGTAAAAAATTAAGTTTAACAGGCGCAATAAAAGACAGTATTGTACATTTAGATGAAGTTGCTATCTATGGTTTACAGTTTTTAATTAACCATGATATAGAAGGTTTTAAGCAACATTATAAGATTGATGTACCTGCAGATGCTGAAATATTAGAATGGTTTGATGCAATTGGACGTCGACGTGGACTTTTACAAAGAGGCAATGAAGTAGACTACGAAGCGGTTATTGAACTGATAATTAATGACGTTAGAAATGCCAAAATTGGAACATACTGTTTTGACTTATATTCAGAAATGAAGAGTGAATTAGATAATGACACAAACAATTAATGAAGCAAAGCACATATTGTCTGAAATTAACTCAATTAAAGTTTTAGAACAACATGAATTAAATCAAGACGCTCGTAAAGGGGTACAACAAGCTATTACAAGACGTCGTAAACAACTTTTTAAAGAACAAGAAATTTTAGACCATTACAATACAATGAATAAATTTGAAAATGAGTTGCTGAATAACAATCCTCAAGCATTAATCTGTGGTATTGACGAGGTTGGACGTGGTCCGCTAGCAGGTCCTGTTGTTGCATGTGCAGTAATTTTAAATGAAGGGCATCGCTATTTAGGACTTGATGATTCTAAAAAAGTAACAGCGAGTAAAAGACAAATACTTAATAAAAAGCTTAAAGATGGGGTATTGGAGTATGCCTATGGTTTAGCTAGTCCTGAAGAGATCGATGAATTGAATATATATAATGCAACTAAAGTAGCAATGAATCGAGCTTTGAGTCAATTAGTAAATCGTCCAGATCATTTATTAATAGATGCAATGTCTTTAGATACAACAATTCCTCAAACATCTATTATTAAAGGCGACGCAAAGAGTGTGTCTATTGCTGCAGCAAGTATAATGGCAAAAGAGTACAGAGATGCTTTAATGAAAGAGATTGCAGATGAATATCCAGGATATGAATTTGAGAAAAATGTGGGTTACGGAACTAAAGCACATTTAGAAGGCCTAAATAAACTTGGTATTACACCGTATCATCGTAAAAGCTTTGAACCAATCAAATCTATGACGTAATTATTTGAATTTTAAATTAATTGCAAAAAGTGGAACACTTTCAGTTTACAATAGCGCTTTCATTTTCTATAATTATAACTGAACTTAACCTAAGAAGTAGGAGGATGGAAGATGAATATCCACGAGTATCAAGGTAAAGAAATATTTCGTTCTATGGGCGTAGCTGTTCCAGAAGGACGAGTTGCATTTACTGCTGAAGAAGCAGTGGAAAAGGCTAAAGAATTAGACACAGAGGTTTATGTGGTTAAAGCACAAATCCACGCTGGGGGTAGAGGTAAAGCAGGTGGAGTTAAGATTGCTAAATCATTATCTGAAGTTGAAACTTATGCCAACGAATTATTAGGTAAACAATTAGTTACACATCAAACTGGACCTGAAGGTAAAGAAGTTAAACGTTTGTATATTGAACAAGGTTGCGATATTCAAAAAGAATATTATGTAGGTTTTGTAATTGACCGAGCAACTGATCGTATTACTTTAATGGCTTCAGAAGAAGGCGGTACAGAAATTGAAGAAGTAGCTGCTAAAACACCAGAAAAAATCTTTAAAGAAACAATCGACCCAGTTGTAGGTTTATCACCTTATCAAGCGCGTCGCATTGCTTTTAATATTAATATTCCAAAAGAATCTATTAATAAAGCAGCGAAATTCTTAATTTCTTTATACAATGTATTTATCGAAAAAGATTGTTCTATCGTTGAAATTAACCCATTAGTTACTACTGGTGAAGGTGAAGTTTTAGCTTTAGATGCTAAAATCAACTTCGATGACAATGCATTATTTAGACATAAAGATATCCAAGAATTACGTGATTTAGAAGAAGAAGATCCTAAAGAGATTGAAGCATCTAAATATGACTTATCTTACATTGCATTAGATGGAGATATTGGTTGTATGGTTAATGGTGCTGGTTTAGCGATGGCTACAATGGATACTATTAATCATTTTGGTGGAAATCCAGCTAACTTCCTAGACGTAGGGGGCGGCGCTACAAAAGAAAAAGTTACTGAAGCATTCAAAATCATCTTAGGTGATGACAATGTTAAAGGTATCTTTGTAAACATCTTCGGTGGAATCATGAAATGTGATGTTATTGCTGAAGGTATCGTAGCAGCAGTTAAAGAAGTTGAATTAACTTTACCATTAGTAGTTCGTTTAGAAGGTACAAATGTAGAACGCGGTAAAGAAATCTTAAACGAATCAGGTTTAGCAATTGAACCAGCAGCTACAATGGCTGAAGGCGCTCAAAAAATTGTTAAGCTTGTTAAAGAAGCGTAAGGAAAGGATGGGAACACTAAGATGAGTGTATTTATAGATAAAAATACTAAAGTAATGGTACAAGGTATTACAGGGTCTACTGCCCTTTTCCATACAAAACAAATGCTTGATTATGGTACACAAATTGTTGCAGGGGTAACACCAGGTAAAGGTGGACAAGTTGTTGAAGGCGTACCTGTATATAATACTGTTGCTGAAGCTAAAGAAGAAACAGGTGCTAACGTATCTGTAGTTTATGTTCCGGCGCCATTTGCAGCAGATTCTATTTTGGAAGCAGCAGATGCAGATTTAGATATGGTTATTTGTATCACTGAACATATTCCTGTTGTTGACATGGTTAAAGTTAAGCGTTACTTAGAAGGAAGAAAAACACGTTTAGTTGGACCAAACTGCCCAGGTGTTATTACTGCTGATGAATGTAAAATTGGTATCATGCCAGGATACATTCATAAAAAAGGTCATGTAGGTGTTGTATCACGTTCTGGTACGTTAACTTACGAAGCGGTTCATCAATTAACTGAAGAAGGCATTGGTCAAACTACAGCTGTAGGTATTGGTGGCGACCCTGTCAACGGTACTAACTTTATCGATGTACTTAAAGCGTTTAATGAAGATGAAGATACTAAAGCTGTTGTAATGATTGGTGAAATCGGTGGTACTGCTGAAGAAGAAGCGGCGGAATGGATTAAAGCTAATATGACTAAACCGGTTATTGGCTTCATTGGAGGTCAAACAGCCCCTCCAGGTAAACGTATGGGTCACGCTGGTGCGATTATTTCTGGCGGTAAAGGTACTGCAGATGAAAAAATTAAAACATTAAATGAATGTGGTGTTAAAACTGCGGATACACCTTCAGAAATTGGTACTACATTAATCGAAGCAGCTAAAGAAGCTGGTATTTATGAAGAATTATTAACAATTAAATAATCATCATCAAAATTTAAATTGATTTTATTATTCAAGACCTGATTTCTAATATTGGAAATCAGGTCTTTTGTTTAATTTATTATAAGTTATTAATAATTATTAAAGTCAAAGTCGAAGTTAATATATGTATAAGATTAATTAAATAAATTATTTATAAAATGCATTTAGTTTATTACAAATAAGATATATAATAATGGTGTATTGATAAAAAGAGTGAGCATCAAGAATAAAACATCATATCATAAAATTTTTCTATTCGAAAAATAACTATCGGTATAGTGTGTTTTGTAGTAGGTTCTTTATTTTTTATTAATCACAATTATAATGCATATGCAAGTGAGATAAAATCTAACGATAAAGTAGTAATAACTTCACAGGATGATTTTAATAAAAATATAGTTATGACAAATGAAACAAGTTCTAAAAACCAATATGAAAATGTGAAAATTGAATATAAAAACACTCCTACTTTTGAAGCTAAACCTGGAGATGTTGTTGTTTTTAGTGGAAGATATGGTGGTGGATTTGGACATACAGCAATAGTGTTGAATGGTAATTATGATGGTAAACTCATGAATTTTCAAAGTTTAGATCAAAAAATGGAATTTAGGTGGTTATAAAAAAGAAGTAGCACATCGAGTAATACATAATTATGACTACGATATGATTTTTATAAGACCTAATAAAGTGGCATAAATGAATTTGAGAAAAGGGAGTATGAATGATTTGATTTTTACAACTTTAGAATTAAATGAATTTGAAATTTTTATGAGAAATAATTTTTCGCATTATACTCAGATTGAAGAGTTATATAAATATAGGAAAGCTCGAAATTTAGGGGTTCATATTGTCGGTGTCAAAGAAAACGGTAACGTAGTTGCTGCCTGTTTATTAACTGATGCTCGTATATTTAAGGTGTTTAAATACTTTTATACCCATCGAGGGCCAGTGATGGATTTTACTAATTTAGCGTTAGTTGAATTTTTCTTTAAAAAATTAACGCATTATGTACGTATGCGAAGAGGTGTTTTCATACTAGTTGACCCTTATGTCTTGGAGAATATAAGAAGTGCTGATGGTGAGATTATAGAACACTTTAACAATAAACAGTGGTTTAAGGTGATGAATAAATTAGGATACCAGCATCAAGGTTTTACAACTGGCTATTCAGCTATGAGTCAAATAAGATGGCATTCTATATTAGATTTAAAAGATAAAAGTGAACAACAATTATTAAAAGATAGTCTTATCAAACTAGACGTAACATTATGAAGACAATTGAAATGGGTGTGCAAATTAAAACTTTATCAATTAAAGAAACGAATTGATTTTATCGACTGTATCACATGGCTGAAGAAAAACATGGCTTTCATTTTCAAGAAGAACCTTATTTCAAACAAATGCTAGAAATTTATGGTGATAAAGCATGCATGAAGTTAGCTTATATCGATTTAAATAAGTATATAAATTTATTAAAGCGACGAGCATTAGAATTAGAAGAGAAAATGACTGAAATTAAACAATTATTAAAAGTGAATGCTAATTCAAAAAAGACAAAAACAAAATATCACCAATTAAATCAACAACTAGAGAGCCTTAATAAAAAAATTGCAAAAACTGAACAATTAATCGTTACGGATGGTACATTACTTGATTTAGCTGCTGCATTGTTTATTTATAACAATCACGAAATGTACTATTTATCAAGTGGTTCTAATCCTAAATACAATGAATTTATGGGTGCCTATTGTCTGCAATGGGATATGATACGCTACGCAAAAGAGAAAGGCATAGAGCGATATAATTTCTACGGCATAACTGGCGACTTTGGTGAGGATGCAGAAGATTATGGTGTCCAACAATTTAAAAAAGGATTCAATGCGTTTGTAGAAGAATATGTTGGTAATTTTATTAAGCCAGTAAATAAATTGCTCTATAAATTATATCAAAAGTAAGTGAATTGATTTTTTTAGTGCTAAGGTAACAAAAATTTAAAGTAATCTGGGACTTTTAGGTCTCAGATTTTTGTGTAAAATAAGCATGAAGACTGTTTACATAATTCAATATTAAAATTACTCATTAAAAGTTATTAAATTTTATCCATCAAATGTCTTTTAATTGAAATGTGATATACGACATAGTTGTCTTATAATGTTTTTAAAGGAGACGACTTCATGACTAACAACAACATGTTACTTTTGAAATTAATTTGGTTAGGTTATACGACCCAACACATTCATCATTTATTAAAATTAAATCCTGATTTTTTTAAATTCTCTTATACTGATCAATTAGATACAATAAGAAATTGGGACAGAATGTTTCATAATGATGATTTTATTGATAAATTTAATAATTTAAATGAAAAAGATATTTTGTCACTTTTGCAGAATCACAAAGTAAGTTTTACAACACCGTTTAACACTAATTATCCTCGACTGCTAAAAGAAATTTATGATTATCCGTTTGTCTTATTTTACCAAGGTGACCCCCGTTTATTAAGATCCTCCAATACATTAGGTGTGGTGGGCACAAGAAATGCAACAGAATACTCAGCTAAAGCCATGCAATACTTATTTCCTAAATTTAAACAAATTCCACTAACTATTATTTCCGGTTTGGCAAAAGGTGCTGATAGCATTGCACATCATTTTGCTATAGAGTATCAATTACCTACTATAGCTGTTTTAGGTTTTGGTCATATGATGCATTACCCTAGAGAAACGCAAAAATTACGCAACATAATTGAAGAAAAAGGTTTAGTTATTAGTGAATATCCGCCATTCACTAGTGTTAGGCGATATCACTTTCCGCAACGCAATCGTTTGATAAGCGGTCTTTCACAAGGGGTTTTAATAACTGAAGCAAGTGTTAGAAGCGGTAGTCAAATTACAATTGATTGCGCATTAGACCAAAATAGAAATATATATGTATTACCAGGTTCAATATTTAATCCACTAACTAAAGGTAATTTGAAACGAGCTCAAGAAGGGGCGATGATTGTAACCTCAGCTGATGATATCCTATGTGATTATAAATAGATATCAGTAATGATTCATTCTAGAGTAATAAAAATCTATATTTAATTCTAATTGATAGCTAAAAATAATATTAAAAAGCGTTTAAAATGCACGTTAATAGAATTTAAACATTGACAAAAACAAAATTGACCGTTTATCATTTATCTTTAGTAATTGAAATAGCAAGGGGGAATTCACTTTGGCAGATAATTTAGTCATAGTTGAGTCGCCTGCAAAAGCGAAAACCATTGAAAAATATTTAGGTAAAAAATATAAAGTTATAGCTTCTATGGGACATGTTAGAGATTTACCAAGAAGTCAAATGGGTGTCGATGTAGAAGATAATTATGAACCGAAATATATTACGATACGCGGTAAAGGTCCAGTTGTTAAAGACTTAAAGAAATATGCTAAGAAAGCAAAAAATGTCTTTCTTGCGAGTGACCCTGACCGTGAAGGTGAAGCGATTGCTTGGCATTTATCAAAAATTTTAGAACTTGATGATTCAAAAGAAAACAGAGTAGTATTTAATGAAATTACAAAAGATGCGGTAAAAGAAAGTTTTAAGCATCCTCGTGGCATAGAAATGGATTTAGTCGATGCACAACAAGCACGCCGTATATTAGATAGATTAGTTGGATATAATATTTCACCAGTATTATGGAAGAAAGTGAAAAAGGGGCTGTCTGCAGGGCGAGTTCAATCTGTAGCTTTAAGATTAGTAATAGATAGAGAGAATGAGATTCGTAACTTTAAGCCTGAAGAGTATTGGTCTATAGAAGGTGAGTTTAGATATAAGAAATCTAAATTTACTGCTAAGTTTCTTCATTATAAAAATAAACCATTTAAATTAAAAACAAAAAAAGATGTTGAAAAAGTTACAGCTGAATTAGATGGAGACAAATTTGAAATTACAAATGTTAATAAAAAAGAAAAAACTAGAAATCCTGCTAATCCATTTACCACTTCAACATTACAACAAGAGGCAGCTCGTAAATTAAATTTCAAAGCGCGTAAAACTATGATGCTCGCGCAACAATTATATGAAGGTATTGATCTAAAACGACAAGGTACAGTTGGATTAATCACATACATGAGAACTGACTCTACACGTATATCACAAACCGCTAAAGACGAAGCGAAACAATATATTGAAGATAAGTATGGTAAAGATTATCTTTCTAATAGAACTGCTAAGGGTAAACAGGGTGACCAAGATGCCCACGAAGCAATTCGACCAACAAGTACTTTACGTACACCTGATGAAATGAAAGCATACTTAACTAGAGATCAGCATCGATTGTATAAATTAATATGGGAAAGATTTGTAGCAAGTCAAATGGCACCAGCAATTTTAGATACTGTTGCTTTAGATGTTACCCAAAACAACATTAAATTCCGAGCTAATGGTCAAACAATCAAATTCAAAGGTTTCATGACGCTTTATGTAGAAGCCAAAGATGATAAAGATAATGAAAAAGAAAATAAATTACCTAACTTGAGTAAAGGTGATGAAGTGACTGCAACTCAAATTGAACCAGCGCAACACTTCACTCAGCCACCTCCACGTTATACAGAAGCACGTTTGGTTAAAACGTTAGAGGAATTAAAAATTGGTAGACCTTCTACCTATGCACCTACGATTGACACAATACAAAAACGTAATTATGTAAAACTTGAAAGTAAACGATTTGTACCTACTGAATTAGGTGAAATTGTATATGAACAAGTAAAGGACTATTTCCCTGAAATAATTGATGTAGAGTTTACTGTTAATATGGAAACGCTATTGGATAAGATTGCTGAAGGAGATATTGGCTGGAGAAAAGTAATTGATAACTTTTACGGAAGTTTCAAATTAGACGTTGAACGTGCTGAGGAAGAAATGGAAAAAGTTGAAATTAAAGATGAACCTGCTGGCGAAGATTGTGAAGTTTGTGGCTCTCCTATGGTTATTAAAATGGGACGATATGGTAAGTTTATGGCGTGCTCAAATTTCCCAGACTGTAGAAATACGAAAGCAATCGTGAAAACTATTGGCGTAACATGCCCTAAATGCAAAGATGGAGATGTCGTTGAAAGAAAATCTAAGAAAAATAGACTTTTCTATGGTTGTTCAAACTATCCTGAATGTGACTTTATTTCTTGGGACAAACCTGTTGGTCGTGATTGTCCTAAATGTAATCATTATTTAATGGAACATAAGAAAGGACGCAGTTCACAAGTTATTTGCTCAAACTGTGACTATAAAGAAGAAGTTCAAAAATAGATAATAAATTAAGGAGGAAAACCATGAGTCAAACTGTAAATATAGTTGGCGCTGGACTAGCTGGTTCAGAAGCCGCTTATCAATTAGCTCAACGAGGTATCAAAGTGAATTTGATTGAAATGCGCCCAGTTAAGCAAACGCCAGCACACCATACTGATAAATTTGCAGAATTAGTATGTTCTAACTCACTACGAGGCAATGCATTAACAAATGGTGTGGGTGTATTAAAAGAAGAAATGAGAAGATTAGACTCATTAATTATCTCTGCTGCTGACAAAGCAAGAGTTCCTGCTGGTGGT
This sequence comes from Staphylococcus sp. NWU MKU2, assembly GCF_033283605.1. Lineage (NCBI taxonomy): Bacteria > Bacillati > Bacillota > Bacilli > Caryophanales > Staphylococcaceae > Staphylococcus > Staphylococcus sp. NWU MKU2. The sequence continues at coordinate 66,704 of NZ_JAVSMH010000009.1, forward strand.
GCATTAGCAGTTGATCGACATGATTTTTCTGGTTATATTACTGAAACTTTAAGAAATCATCCTAATGTTACTGTTATTAATGAAGAAATTAATAGTATCCCTGAAGGATACACAATTATTGCTACTGGTCCATTAACTACAGAAAATTTAGCTAAAGAAATCGTAGATATTACTGGTAAGGATCAACTTTATTTTTATGATGCAGCTGCTCCAATTATTGAAAAAGAATCGATTGATATGGATAAAGTTTATCTAAAATCACGTTACGATAAAGGTGAAGCAGCCTATCTTAATTGTCCTATGACAGAAGAAGAATTTAATCGCTTTTATGATGCAGTACTTGAAGCAGAAGTTGCACCAACAAATGAATTTGAAAAAGAAAAATATTTCGAAGGATGCATGCCTTTTGAAGTAATGGCTGAACGTGGACGCAAAACACTATTATTTGGTCCTATGAAACCTGTTGGTCTTGAAGACCCAAAAACAGGCAAACGTCCATTTGCTGTCGTTCAATTACGACAGGATGATGCAGCTGGAACGCTATATAATATTGTTGGTTTCCAAACTCATTTAAAATGGGGCGCACAAAAAGAAGTAATTCAACTTATCCCTGGTTTAGAAAATGTTGATATCGTACGATATGGTGTGATGCATAGAAATACATTTATAAATTCTCCAGATGTATTAAATGAGAAATATGAGTTGATTAAAGAAGATAGAATTCAATTCGCAGGTCAAATGACTGGTGTTGAAGGATATGTTGAAAGTGCAGCAAGTGGACTTGTTGCTGGGATTAACCTAGCTCACAAATTACTTGATAAAGGTGAAGTTATTTTCCCTAGAGAGACAATGATAGGAAGTATGGCTTATTACATCTCACACGCTAAAAATGAAAAGAATTTCCAACCTATGAATGCTAACTTTGGTTTATTACCCTCACTTGAAAAGCGTATTAAAGATAAAAAAGAGCGTTACGAAGCACAAGCTAACAGAGCGCTCGAATATTTAGAGAATTATAAGAAAACACTATAAGTATAGTGATTGAACTAGAATAGAATTGATTTCGAATTCATTGTTTTAGTCTCACGTTCAAGTTATTTCAATCTTTTAAGTAATTCTCAAAAGATTTTGAATTCTATAGCTAATTAATTTAGTCCCCTTCATGTTATATGCTACAATGCATATGATGGAGGGGATTTTTAAGTGGAAGAAATCCAAGTTACATTCTTAAATATGCTCAAAGTTGAGAGAAATTTCTCCGCCCATACGTTAAAATCATATCATGATGATTTAGTACAATTTAATCATTTTTTAGAACAAGAATTACTAAATCTAAGAACATTTGAATATAAAGATGCTAGAAATTATTTAAGCTATTTATATTCACAAAATTTGAAACGTACTACTGTATCAAGGAAGATTTCAACTTTAAGAACTTTCTATGAGTTTTGGATGACACAAGACGAGACAATCAAAAATCCTTTTGTACAACTCGTTCATCCTAAGAAGGAGAACTACTTGCCACAGTTTTTTTATGAAGAAGAGATGGAAGCATTATTCGAAACTGTAGCAAAAGATACTAAAAAAGGATTACGGGATCGCGTTATTCTAGAATTATTATATGCAACGGGTATACGTGTTTCTGAACTAGTGAATATCCAACTTAAAGATATTGATATGTCTTTACCTGGTGTGAAAGTACTAGGAAAGGGAAATAAGGAACGGTTTGTTCCGTTTGGAGAATTTTGTCGTCAAAGCATTGAACAATACTTAAGCGAATTTAAGCCTATACAACATACCAAACATTCATTTTTATTAGTTAACATGAATGGCGCCCCTATAACAGAGAGAGGCGTTAGGTATGTTTTAAATGATGTTGTTAAACGTACAGCAGGGGTTACGGAAATTCACCCCCACAAATTAAGACATACGTTTGCAACACATTTACTTAATCAAGGTGCGGATTTAAGAACGGTACAATCTTTGTTAGGACATGTTAATCTTTCGACAACTGGAAGATATACACATGTTTCTAACCAACAATTACGTAAAGTGTATTTAAATGCACATCCTCGAGCGAAAAAGGAGAGTAAATAAATGAGTAAAACATCATTACATGCAACAACTATTTATGCCGTTAGACACAACGGTGAAGCAGCGATGGCTGGTGATGGACAAGTTACACTAGGTGAGCAAGTTATCATGAAGCAAACAGCGCGCAAGGTCCGCAGATTATATGAAGGAAAAGTGTTAGCTGGATTTGCTGGTAGTGTAGCTGATGCCTTCACTTTGTTTGAGAAGTTTGAAACAAAATTGCAACAATTTAGTGGTAATTTAGAGCGTGCAGCTGTTGAACTAGCTCAAGAGTGGCGTGGTGATAAACAATTACGTCAATTGGAAGCTATGTTAATTGTAATGGATAAAGATGCAATATTAGTAGTCAGCGGAACTGGAGAAGTCATTGCACCTGATGATGATTTAATTGCGATTGGCTCTGGAGGCAACTATGCTTTAAGTGCTGGAAGAGCATTGAAGCGTCATGCAAGCCAATTATCTGCTAAAGAAATGGCTTACGAAAGTTTAAAAGTTGCATCTGACATTTGTGTGTTCACAAATGATAATATTATAGTGGAAACACTATAACTTTTAAAAAATATGGAAATGAATATAAATGGACGTTAATTAGGTTGGAGGTAAAATATATGGATGCAAACGGTATAAAATTAACACCTAAAGATATCGTATCTAAATTAGATGAATATATAGTTGGGCAAGATGATGCTAAACGAAAAGTTGCCATTGCTCTTAGAAATCGCTATAGAAGAAGTTTGCTTGATGAAGAAACCAAACAAGAAATCGCACCTAAGAATATTTTGATGATTGGTCCGACTGGTGTTGGTAAAACTGAAATAGCAAGACGTATGGCTAAAGTTGTAGGAGCGCCATTTATTAAGGTGGAAGCTACTAAGTTTACTGAAGTAGGATACGTTGGACGCGATGTTGAGAGTATGGTTCGTGATCTAGTCGATGTAGCTGTAAGACTTGTTAAAGATCAAAAGAAAGATTTGGTTAAAGACGAAGCAGTTAATAAAGCTAATGAAAAGTTAGTTAAATTACTTGTGCCTAGTATGAAGAAAAAAGCGTCAAATAATAGTAATCCTTTAGAGTCATTACTTGGTGGTGCAATTCCAAACTTTGGTAACAATGATGATGAAGAAGAGGAAACACCTACAGAAGAGATTAAAACTAAGCGTTCAGAAATCAAAAAACAATTATTAGATGGTAAACTTGAAGAAGAGAAAGTTAGAATTAAAGTAGAACAAGATCCAGGTGCACTAGGCATGCTCGGTACAAATCAGAACCAACAAATGCAAGACATGATGAATCAACTCATGCCTAAACGTAAAGTTGAGCGTGAGGTACCAGTTAAAACAGCTCGTAAGATTTTGGCTGATGATTTTGCCGATGAATTAATTGATCAAGAAACTGCAAATCAAGAAGCGCTTGAGTTAGCAGAACAAATGGGTATTATCTTCATCGATGAGATCGATAAAGTAGCAACGAATAACGCTAATAGTGGTCAAGATGTTTCAAGGCAAGGTGTACAACGAGATATCTTACCAATTTTAGAAGGTAGCATGATTCAAACTAAGTATGGTACTGTAAATACTGAACATATGCTGTTTATCGGTGCTGGCGCGTTTCACGTATCGAAACCAAGTGATTTAATACCTGAATTACAAGGACGCTTCCCAATTAGAGTAGAATTAGAAAGTTTAACTGTTGACGATTTTTATAGAATATTAACTGAACCTAAGCTATCACTCATCAAACAATATGAGTCATTGCTTCAAACAGAAGAGGTCACTGTGAACTTTACTAAGGAAGCGATTACAAGATTAGCTGAAATGGCATATCAAGTTAACCAAGACACTGATAATATTGGTGCACGTCGTTTACACACAATCTTAGAGAAAATGCTTGAGGATTTATCTTTCGAAGCCCCTAGCATGCCAAATGCTGTAGTAGATATAACACCACAATATGTTGATGATAAGTTGAAATCTATTTCAACAAATAAAGATTTAAGTGCATTTATTTTATAATATAAATAAAGGAGAAATTTTATGAGCTTATTATCTAAAACTAGAGAATTAAATACACTATTACAAAAACATAAAGGTATAGCGGTCGACTTTAAAGACGTTGCTCAAACAATTAGTAGCGTTACAGTAACGAACGTATTTATTGTTTCACGTAGAGGTAAAATTCTAGGTTCAAGTTTAAATGAACTTTTAAAAAGTCAAAGAATTAACGAAATGTTAGAAAGTAAACACATTCCTAGTGAATATACAGAACTATTAATGGACGTTAAACAAACTGAATCTAATATTGATATTGATAATGAATTAACTGTATTCCCACCTGAAGATAAAGAAGTATTTAGTAGCAGTCGTACAACTGTATTTCCAATACTTGGTGGCGGCGAAAGATTAGGAACATTAGTACTTGGTCGTGTTAAAGATGACTTTAACGAAAATGATTTAGTATTAGGCGAATATGCTGCAACTGTTATTGGAATGGAAATACTTCGTGAGAAACATAATGAAGTTGAGAAAGAGGCACGTGATAAAGCGGCAATCACTATGGCAATTAATTCATTATCTTATTCTGAAAAAGAAGCAATTGAGCATATTTTTGAAGAATTAGGTGGTAATGAAGGCCTATTGATAGCTTCAAAAGTAGCAGATAGAGTAGGTATCACTCGCTCAGTAATCGTGAACGCGTTACGTAAACTTGAAAGTGCTGGTGTAATCGAATCACGATCCTTAGGGATGAAGGGTACCTTTATTAAAGTTAAAAAAGAAAAATTCCTTGATGAATTAGAACGAAATAAATAATTATGATTTAAATCGATAATGCAATAACCAACGTTCAACTGTTGCAAGTATATATTATTTGTAACAGTTTTTATTATGAAAAATGTGTATAGCATTATTTCTTTAGTGAAATTAACATTGCGCATTATATAGAAATATGATATTATTGTTTTCGGCTATAAAAGCCAATACACACATGATAAACGTACATTTAAAGGGTGCAATTAAATTAATTGTCTTTATATGAGTTTATTATGGAGGTAAATAACCACTAGGAGGAATTTAAAATGGCAGTAATTTCAATGAAACAATTACTAGAAGCCGGTGTTCACTTCGGTCACCAAACACGCCGTTGGAACCCAAAAATGAAAAAATATATCTTCACTGAGAGAAATGGTATCTATATCATTGACTTACAAAAAACAGTGAAAAAAGTTGAAGAAGCTTATAACTTCATCAAACAAGTATCTGAAGATGGCGGTAGAGTCTTATTTGTAGGTACTAAAAAACAAGCACAAGAGTCAGTTAAAGCTGAAGCAGAACGTGCTGGACAATTCTACGTTAACCAAAGATGGTTAGGCGGAATTTTAACTAACTACAAAACAATTTCTAAACGTATTAAACGTATTTCTGAAATCGAAAAAATGGAAGAAGACGGTTTATTCGACGTTTTACCTAAAAAAGAAGTTGTTGAACTTAAAAAAGAATACGACCGTTTAATCAAATTCTTAGGCGGTATTCGTGATATGAAATCTATGCCTCAAGCATTATTCGTAGTTGACCCTCGTAAAGAGCGTAACGCGATTGCTGAAGCACGTAAATTAAATATTCCAATCGTTGGTATTGTTGACACTAACTGTGATCCAGATGAAATTGATTACGTTATCCCAGCGAATGACGATGCTATTCGTGCCGTTAAATTATTAACTGGTAAAATGTCTGACGCTGTCTTAGAAGGTCAACAAGGTGTTTCTAACGATGAAGTAGCTGCAGAGCAAAACATCAATTTAGATGAAAAAGAAGAATCTCAAGAAGCAGAATCAACTGAAGAAAATACTACTGTTGAATCAAACTAAGATATAGTTTAAATGGGTGATAAGATGTAATGCTTATCGCCCTTTTTTCAAATAATAAAAAATAATGATTAAAGTTTACTAGAGTATTGGAAATTATAGTGACTTTAATGGTAATATTTAGGTATCATCTATTATTACAATTAGAAATATTGGAGGAATAATTAATGGCAATTTCAGCAAAACTTGTTAAAGAATTACGTGAAAGAACTGGCGCTGGTATGATGGATTGTAAAAAAGCGCTAACAGAAACTGATGGTGACATCGATAAAGCGATTGATTACTTACGTGAAAAAGGTATCGCTAAAGCAGCTAAAAAAGCAGACCGTATCGCAGCTGAAGGTTTAGTACATGTTGAAGTTAAAGGAAATGAAGCTGCTATCGTTGAAATCAACTCTGAAACTGACTTCGTAGCTCGTAATGAAGGCTTCCAAGAATTAGTTAAAGAAATTGCTAATCAAGTTCTTGATAGCAAAGCTGAAACAGTAGATGCTTTATTAGAAACTAAATTATCAAGTGGTAAAACAGTTGATGAAAGAATGAAAGAAGCAATCTCAACAATCGGTGAAAAATTAAGTATCCGTCGTTTCGAAATCAGAACAAAATCTGATAACGATGCATTTGGTGCATACTTACACATGGGTGGACGTATCGGTGTGTTAACTGTAGTTGAAGGTTCTACTGATGAAGAAGCTGCTAAAGATGTTGCTATGCACATCGCAGCTATCAATCCAAAATATGTTTCTTCAGAACAAGTTAAAGAAGAAGAAATCAATCACGAAAGAGAAGTATTAAAACAACAAGCATTAAATGAAGGTAAACCTGAAAACATCGTTGAAAAAATGGTTGAAGGTCGTTTACGTAAATATCTTCAAGAAATTTGTGCAGTTGATCAAAACTTCGTTAAAGATCCAGATCAAACAGTTGAAGCTTTCTTAAAATCTAAAGGTGGTAAACTTGTTGACTTCGTTCGCTATGAAGTAGGCGAAGGTATGGAAAAACGTGAAGAAAACTTCGCAGATGAAGTTAAAGGTCAAATGAAATAATCTGTCGACAAGATTTACAAGAAAGAAGACACCTTTGAGGTTTTCTATTATAAAGTGATACTTTATGTTAGAAGGCGCGTCAGTGTCTTCTTTACTTGTATATATTACATATTTTTACAATAGAGAGGAAAAAACAATGGCGCAAACTTCTAAATATAAACGTGTAGTATTAAAACTTAGTGGTGAAGCACTTGCAGGAGACAAAGGTTTTGGTATTAATCCAATCATCATTAAAAGCGTGGCACAGCAAGTAGCTGAAGTTGCTAAGATGGATTGCGAAATCGCAGTTATCGTTGGTGGTGGCAATATTTGGAGAGGTAAAACTGGTAGTGATTTAGGTATGGACCGTGGTACAGCAGACTACATGGGTATGCTTGCTACAGTTATGAATGCTCTTGCACTCCAAGATAGCTTAGAACAATTAGAATGTGACACACGTGTGTTGACATCAATTGAAATGAAACAAGTTGCTGAACCATATATCCGTCGAAGAGCTATTAGACATTTAGAGAAGAAACGTGTTGTTATTTTTGCAGCAGGAATCGGTAATCCATACTTCTCTACAGATACAACTGCAGCGTTACGTGCAGCAGAAGTCGAAGCCGATGTTATTTTAATGGGTAAAAATAATGTTGATGGAGTATATTCAGCAGACCCTAAAGTAGATAAGAATGCAGTTAAATATGAACACTTGACGCACATTCAAATGTTACAAGAAGGGTTACAAGTAATGGACTCAACTGCATCATCATTCTGTATGGATAATAATATTCCTTTAAATGTATTTTCAATTATGGAAGAAGGCAATATTAAACGTGCAGTTATGGGTGAAAAAATAGGTACGTTAATAACTAAATAATTAGAGGTGTAAACAATATGAGTGACATAATTCAAGACACTAAAGCTAGAATGAGCAAATCTATCGATAATTTATCAAGAGAATTAGCAAATATCAGTGCCGGAAGAGCAAATTCAAATTTATTAAGTGGCGTAACTGTTGACTATTATGGTGCACCAACACCAGTTCAACAATTAGCGAGCATCAATGTGCCTGAAGCACGTTTATTAGTTATTTCTCCTTATGATAAATCTTCAGTAGCTGATATTGAAAAAGCAATTTATGCAGCAAATTTAGGTGTAAATCCTACAAGTGATGGTGAAGTTATTCGTATCACTGTCCCAGCTTTAACAGAAGAACGTCGTAAAGAATTAGTGAAAAACGTTAAGAAAATTGGTGAAGATGCGAAAGTATCTATCCGTAACATCCGTCGTGATATTAATGATCAATTGAAAAAAGATGAAAAAAATGGTGACATTACTGAAGATGATTTAAGAAGTCAAACAGAAGATGTTCAAAAAGCTACAGATAATTCTATTAAAGAAATTGATCAATTAGTAGAGGACAAAGAAAAAGACATTATGTCTGTTTAATTAGTTCGACAATAAATTAATTCATTTAATAATGTGTAAGTATTATTATAAATATACTTTCTACATTACTATAAATTATTTTAGTCTAAACTGTGCCAATTCAGACTTTGGTACAGTTTTTTCATTTGCTTATTCAATGCCATTATCGAGTATGATAAAATGATAGATGATTTCTTAAATAACTAATATAATATAATAGAGATGATCAGGCTCGGAGGAAAGACCATGTTTAAAAAGCTAATAAAAAGAAATAAGACTAAAATCAGTCATAACGATGATTTAGATTTACATAATTTACCTGAACATGTAGCGATTATCATGGACGGAAATGGACGTTGGGCCCAAAAGCGTAAAATGCCTAGAATTAAAGGACATTACGAAGGTATGCAAACCATTAAAACTGTAACGCGAGAAGCAAGTGATTTGGGTATTAAATACTTAACACTATACGCTTTTTCAACTGAAAATTGGTCTAGACCTGAAAATGAAGTTAATTATATCATGAATTTGCCTGTTAATTTTTTAAAAACATTTTTACCCGAACTCATTGAAAAAAATGTTCAAATAGAAACGATTGGTTTTCTAGATGCAGTTCCTAAATCGACGATTGAAGCAATAGAACATGCAAAAGAAAAAACAAAAAATAATACAGGTCTGAAATTAATATTTGCCATCAATTATGGTGGACGAGCTGAAATTGTTCAAAGTATGAAATCAATTTATGATGAACTTCAATGCAATGGTCAAGACAGTAAAGATATTGATGAATCAATGATTAACAAGCATTTAATGACACATTCATACCCAGATCCTGAGTTATTAATTCGCACTTCTGGTGAACAACGTATTAGTAATTTCCTTATTTGGCAGTCTTCTTATAGTGAATTTATATTCAATGAGAAATTGTGGCCAGACTTTGACGGTGAAGAATTTAAAAATTGCTTAAAAATATATCAATCTCGCCAAAGACGCTTTGGAGGGTTAAGTAAGGAGTAGCGTATGAAAGTTAGAACTTTAACCGCAATTATAGCATTGTTAATTTTTCTACCCATTCTATTGATGGGTGGTACAACGTTAATGTTGTTTGCGTACTTACTAGCTTTAATTGCATTAAAAGAACTTTTAAATATGAATATGATTAAATTAATTTCAGTCCCTGGTATTTTTAGTGCTTTAGCATTAATTATTATTATGTTACCTCAATCAGCAGGTGACTGGGTTAGTGACATTCAATTAAAAAGTTTAATCGCAATGAGTTTTATTTTACTAAGTTATACTGTACTGTCAAAAAACAGATTTAGTTTTATGGATGCTGCTTTCTGTCTTATGTCAGTTGCATATGTCGGTATTGGATTTATGTATTTCTATGCAACACGTTCAGATGGCTTACATTACATACTTTATGCATTCTTAGTGGTGTGGTTAACAGATACAGGTGCTTATATTTTCGGTCGACTAATGGGTAAACATAAATTATGGCCAGTAATTAGTCCGAACAAAACTATTGAAGGTTTTATTGGCGGATTAATTTGTAGTTTAATTGTGCCAATTGTTATGTTGTTCTTTGTTGATTTCAACTTAAATATTTGGTTACTATTATTAGTAACCATCATCTTGAGTATCTTTGGTCAACTTGGAGATTTAGTTGAATCAGGATTTAAACGTCATTTTGGTGTTAAGGATTCTGGTAGAATTTTACCGGGGCACGGTGGTATATTAGACCGATTTGATAGTTTCATGTTTGTTTTACCATTACTCAACATTTTATTAATACAAATGTAGTGCGATTTTAATGTTTTATTTATATATGAAAAATGTATAGTGCTATAATTGAGGAGTTATTGAGTGCACATTCGACTAGACATAGTAGATGATGTAATTCTTAACTCCTTTTATTAAAAGTAAAATTCTTGAATAATTTAACCAAATCATAGATAATCTACATCGTTCGAATGAAAAAGTAGAAATTTAATTTAATTGAGGTGTATCATGTGAGCTATTTAATCACTATTGTCTCATTTATGATCGTGTTTGGTGTACTTGTTACGGTACATGAATATGGTCACATGTTCTTTGCTAAGCGTGCTGGAATAATGTGTCCTGAATTCGCGATAGGTATGGGACCAAAAATATTTAGTTTCCGTAAGAACGAAACTTTGTATACCATCCGTTTATTACCTGTAGGTGGTTATGTGAGAATGGCTGGAGACGGTTTAGAAGAGCCACCAGTTGAACCAGGTATGAATGTTAAAGTAAAACTTAATGATAAAGATGAGATTACGCACATAATTTTAGATGATCAGCATAAATTTCAAAAGATAGAAGCAATTGAAGTTAAACAATGTGACTTCAAGGATGATTTGTTCATTGAAGGTATTACTTCATATGATAATGAGCGACATCATTTTAATATTGCTGAAAAAGCATATTTTGTTGAGAATGGTAGTTTAATTCAAATCGCTCCACGACATCGACAATTTGCACATAAGAAACCTTTACCCAAATTTTTAACGTTATTTGCAGGACCATTATTTAACTTTATATTAGCCTTAATATTATTTATCGCATTAGCTTATTTCCAAGGAACACCTACTACCTCAGTGGGGCAGTTAGCTGATAATTATCCAGCACAACAAGCAGGATTAAAATCCGGAGATAAAATCGTTCAAGTAGGTCAATATAAAACAAAGAGTTTTGATGACATTCAGTCTGCAGCAAATAAAATTAAAGATAATAAAACAACGATAAAATTTGAAAGAGATAATCAAACAAAGACAGTGGACATAACTCCTAAAAAGCAAGTTATTAAGCAAACTAAATTAAATTCTGAGACGACGTACATTTTAGGTTTCCAACCTCAGAAAGAACATACTTTAATAAAACCAATCGCGCTAGGATTTGATCAGTTTGTTAGTGCCAGTACATTAATCTTTAAAGCTGTAGGAACAATGATTGCAAGTATATTCACAGGTCAATTCTCATTTGATATGTTAAATGGTCCAGTGGGTATTTATCATAATGTTGACTCTGTAGTTAAACAGGGTATCATTGCTTTAACGTACTACACTGCACTATTAAGTGTTAACTTAGGTATAATGAACTTATTGCCAATTCCAGCACTTGATGGTGGTCGAATTTTATTTGTTATCTATGAAGCAATTTTCAGAAGACCAGTTAATAAAAAAGCAGAAACAATTATAATAGCTGCTGGTGCTATTTTTGTCTTTATTATAATGGTTCTAGTAACTTGGAACGATATACAACGTTATTTCTTGTAGAATAAGGAGGATTAAGTGATGAAACAATCGAAAGTTTTCATACCAACTAGGAGAGATGTCCCTGCTGAAGCAGAAGCATTGAGTCACCAATTATTATTAAAAGCAGGATTAATCAAACAAAGTACAAGTGGTATTTATAGCTATTTACCATTAGCATCTCGTGTGTTAAATAATATTTCTAAAATCATCCGTGAAGAAATGGAAAGCATTGATGCCGTTGAAATTTTAATGCCTGCACTTCAACAAGCTGAACTTTGGGAAGAATCAGGTCGTTGGGGTGCTTACGGTCCAGAGTTAATGCGCTTAAAAGATCGTAATGGACGTGAATTTGCTTTAGGTCCTACACATGAGGAAGTAGTAACTTCTATCGTTAGAGATGAACTTAAATCTTATAAACAATTGCCTTTAACGTTATTCCAAATACAATCTAAATTTCGAGATGAGAAACGTCCACGCTTTGGTTTGCTAAGAGGTAGAGAATTTATTATGAAAGATGCGTATTCATTCCATGCTGATGAAGCATCGTTAGATGAAACATATCAAGATATGTACAATGCTTACGACCGTATATTCAAACGTGTTGGCATCAATGCTCGACCAGTGGTTGCAGACTCAGGTGCAATTGGCGGTAACCACACACACGAATTCATGGCCTTAAGTGAAATTGGTGAAGATACTATCGTTTATAGTGAACAAAGTGATTATGCAGCTAATATTGAAAAAGCGGAAGTCGTTTATCATCCAAATGAAAAGCATACAGAAGTAGCAGAATTAGAAAAGATTGAAACACCTAATGTTAAAACTGCTCAAGAATTAGCTGATTTTTTAAACCGTCCGGTTGATGAAATTGTTAAATCAATGATATTTAAAATTGATGGAGAATTCATTATGTTCTTAATACGTGGTCATCATGAATTAAATGATGTCAAAGTAAAAGCATTCTTTGAAACAGATAACGTTGAAATGGCCACACAAGACGAGATTGTTAATTTATTAGGTGCTAATCCTGGTTCACTGGGACCAGTTCAAGATAAAGATATTAGAATTTTTGCAGATAATTATGTCAAAGATTTAAATAATTTAGTCGTTGGTGCTAATGAGGATGGATTCCACTATATTAACGCTAATTTAGATCGAGATTTCAAGGTAGATGGGTTTGGAGATTTCCGTTTTATCTTAGAAGGAGAACCATTAAGCGATGGCTCTGGTGAAGCGAAATTTGCTGAAGGCATTGAAGTAGGTCAAGTATTTAAGTTAGGAACTAAATACTCAGAAGCAATGAGCGCAACATTCTTAGATAACCAAGGTAAAGCTAAGCCATTAATCATGGGGTGCTATGGAATAGGCGTTTCAAGAACGCTAAGTGCCATTGTTGAACAAAATAATGATGAAAATGGTATTATTTGGCCTAAATCAGTTACACCATTTGATTTACATCTAATTACTATTAATCCTAAAAAGGATGAACAACTAGAATTAGGTGATCAATTGTATAAAGAATTACAACAACAATATGATGTACTTTATGATGATCGTAAAGATCGAGCTGGCGTTAAATTTAATGATGCAGATTTAATCGGTCTTCCAATAAGAATTGTAGTTGGTAAAAATGCTAGTGAGGGTATCGTTGAAGTTAAAGTACGTCAAACTGGTGAAAGCGAAGATGTTCATATTAACGATTTAAACACTCATATCGCTACACTTTATAGTAATTTATAATTTGCTATGACTTAGTTGAATTTGATGAATGTACTTGATTTTACTTGTTCAACATGAATATTCAATGCACAATGCTAAATGAGGTTAAGACAATTTCATATTTGTCTAAACCTCTTTTTTTACTAAAAATTTTAAAACGAAACATATGAAAAGCACATAACAAAGTAGTATAATGGATATCAAGTTTGCAGTTAGATCATAACACGTTGCGTATACATATAATTGAGAAATTAGTTAGATATAAGGGTGGTTATCTGTCATGGCAATGACGAATCAAGAAAAATTCAAAGTACTCGCTGACCAGATTAAAGTTTCCAATCAACTAGATCAAACAATCATTGAAAAAGGTGAATTAACGCGAGTAGATGTGTCAAATAAAAATAGAACGTGGGAATTTCAAATTACATTGCCATATTTTCTATCACATGAAGATTATTTAATATTCACTAATGCGATTACTGAAGAATTTAAAGAAATTGCCAAAGTTGATTGGCATTTTACAATTCAAGATACAAGTAATCAAGATGAGCATGCTATCAAATATTTTGGTCATTGTATAGAACATACTGCACTTTCACCTAAAGTAAAAGGTCAACTTAAACAGAAGCGTTTAATTATGTCTGGTAATGTGTTGAAAGTAATGACCTCTAATGACATCGAAAGAAATCACTTTGACAAAGTATGTAATGGTAGCTTAGTAAAAGCTTTTCGTAAATGTGGTTTTGATATTGATAAAGTTGTTTTTGAAACGGACGACTCAAGTTCTTATGATGATTTAGCTTCATTAGAAGCTCATATTCAAGAAGAAGATGAAAAAAGTGCTCGTGAAGCTACTGAAAAAATTGAAAAAATCAAAGCAGAAAAAGCCAAACAACAAGATAACAATGAAAGTAATGTTGATAAGTGTCAAATTGGTAAACCGATACAAATTGATAATATAAAACCAATTGAATCAATCATTGAAGAAGAGTTCAAAGTAGCGATTGAAGGGGTTATATTTGATATTAACCTAAAAGAATTAAAGAGTGGTCGTCATATTGTTGAGTTAAAAGTCACAGACTACACAGATTCTCTTGTACTTAAGATGTTTACAAGAAAAAATAAAGATGATTTAGATCATTTTAAGGCATTAAGCGTAGGTAAATGGGTACGCGCTCAAGGACGTATTGAAGAAGACACGTTTGTAAGAGATTTAGTAATGATGATGACTGATATAGAAGAAATCAAAAAGACACCTAAGCAAGATAAAGCTGAAGAAAAGCGTGTAGAGTTTCATTTACATACATCAATGAGTCAAATGGATGGTATTCCTAATATAAGTGCATATGTTAATCAAGCTGCAAAATGGGGACATAAAGCGATAGCAGTTACAGATCATAATGTCGTTCAAGCCTTTCCTGATGCTCATGGTGCCGCTGAAAAAAATGGTATTAAAATGATTTATGGTATGGAAGGTATGCTCGTAGATGACGGAGTACCTATTGCTTACAAACCAACAGATCGAGATCTTAAAGAAGCAACTTATGTTGTATTTGATGTTGAAACAACTGGACTTTCAAACCAATACGATCAAATTATAGAATTGGCCGCCGTTAAAGTTAAAGACGGGGAAATTATTGATAAATTTGAACGATTCAGTAATCCACACGAAAAATTATCAGAAACAATCATTAATTTAACTCACATTACTCATGATATGTTGACTGATGCCCCTGAGATTGAAGAAGTATTGACTGAATTTAAAGAGTGGGTTGGGGATGCTATATTTGTAGCACATAATGCATCATTTGATATGGGCTTTATTGACACTGGCTATGAAAGACTTGGCTTTGGGCCATCAACGAATGGTGTTATAGATACTTTAGAACTTTCACGTACGATTAATACTGAATATGGTAAACACGGATTAAACTTTTTAGCGAAAAAGTATGGTGTAGAATTAACTCAACACCATAGAGCCATTTATGATACTGAGGCTACAGCGTATATCTTCATTAAGATGGTTCAGCAAATGAAAGAGTTAGGAGTTACAAATCATAAAGATATTAATCAAAAACTGTCTAATGAGGATGCATATAAACGTGCACGTCCGACACATGTGACATTAATTGTTCAAACACAGGAAGGCTTAAAGAACTTATTTAAAATTGTAAGTGCCTCATTAGTTAAATACTATTATCGAACTCCTAGAATTCCACGTTCATTATTAAATGAATACCGTGAAGGCATACTAGTTGGAACAGCTTGTGATGAAGGTGAATTATTCACTGCTGTAATGCAGAGAGACCAATCGGAAGTTGAAAAAATCGCTAAATATTATGATTTTATTGAAGTACAACCACCTAAACTTTATCAAGATCTTATTGATAGAGAACTCATTAGAGATACTGAAACACTTTATGAAATTTATGAACGTATATTAAAAGCTGGAGAAAGTACAGGTATTCCAGTAATAGCGACAGGAAATGCGCATTATTTATATGAACATGACGCAATTGCTCGTAAAATCTTAATCGCATCTCAACCTGGTAATCCTTTGAATCGCTCAACTTTACCAGAAGCGCATTTTAGAACGACAGATGAGATGTTAGATGAGTTTCACTTTTTAGGTGAAGAAAAGGCACATGAAATAGTTGTTAAAAACACAAATGAATTAGCGGACCGAATTGATAAAGTTATTCCAATTAAAGATCAATTGTTTACGCCACGTATGGATGGAGCTAATGAAGAAATTCGTGAACTAAGCTACACGAATGCCAAAAAATTATACGGTGAAGATTTACCACAAATCGTAATCGATCGTCTTGAAAAAGAACTAGCAAGTATCATTGGAAATGGTTTCTCGGTTATCTATTTAATTTCACAACGTCTTGTTAAAAAATCTCTAGATGATGGATATTTAGTTGGTTCGCGTGGTTCGGTTGGATCTAGTTTTGTTGCAACAATGACTGAAATAACTGAAGTTAATCCATTGCCACCTCATTACATTTGTCCTAACTGTAAAACGAGTGAATTTTTTGATGATGGGTCTGTAGGTTCAGGGTTTGACTTACCTGATAAACAATGTAGCACTTGTGGTGCTGAACTTATTAAAGAAGGACAAGACATACCATTTGAAACATTCTTAGGATTTAAGGGAGATAAAGTTCCTGATATTGACTTGAACTTTAGTGGTGAGTACCAACCAAACGCTCATAACTATACTAAAGTGCTTTTCGGGGAAGACAAGGTTTTCCGTGCAGGGACAATAGGTACAGTTGCCGAAAAAACGGCGTTTGGATATGTTAAAGGCTATTTAAATGATCAAGGTATCCATAAACGTGGTGCGGAAATCGATCGCTTGGTTAAAGGATGTACAGGTGTAAAACGTACAACAGGACAACATCCAGGTGGGATTATAGTAGTTCCTGATTACATGGATATTTATGATTTTACCCCGATACAATATCCTGCAGATGATCAAAGCGCTTCTTGGATGACAACGCATTTCGACTTCCATTCCATCCATGATAATGTCTTAAAACTTGATATCTTAGGACATGATGATCCTACAATGATTCGTATGTTACAAGATTTATCTGGTATAGATCCTAAGACCATTCCAGTAGATGATAAAGAGACAATGCAAATCTTTAGTAGTCCTGAGTCATTAGGTGTAACTGAAGAGGAGATACTTTGTAAGACTGGAACTTTCGGTGTACCTGAATTTGGTACAGGATTTGTGAGACAAATGTTAGAAGATACGAAACCAACAACTTTTTCAGAACTTGTACAAATATCAGGATTATCTCATGGTACTGATGTTTGGTTAGGTAATGCACAAGAATTGATTCGTTCAGGTATTTGTGATTTATCAAGCGTTATAGGTTGTCGTGATGATATCATGGTTTATTTAATGTATGCAGGATTAGAACCCTCAATGGCCTTCAAAACAATGGAATCAGTGCGTAAAGGTAAAGGTTTAACTGAAGAAATGATAGATGCTATGAAAGAAAATGATGTACCAGATTGGTATTTAGATTCTTGTTTGAAAATTAAGTACATGTTCCCTAAAGCCCACGCGGCCGCATATGTACTAATGGCAGTGAGAATTGCATATTTTAAAGTACATCATCCGCTTTATTATTATGCATCTTATTTCACAATTCGTGCATCAGACTTTGATTTGATTACTATGATTAAAGACAAAGAAAGCATAAAGAATACAGTCAAAGATATGTATTCAAGATACATGGACCTCGGTAAAAAAGAAAAAGACGTTCTTACTGTCTTAGAAATTATGAATGAAATGGCTCACCGCGGATTCCGTATGCAACCGATTAGTCTAGAGAAAAGTCAGGCATTTGACTTTATTATTGAAGGAGATACTTTAATTCCTCCATTTATTTCTGTACCTGGACTAGGAGAGAATGTTGCTAAACGTATTGTTGAAGCGCGAGAAGATGGTCCATTCCTATCTAAAGAAGATTTAAATAAAAAGGCTGGATTATCTCAAAAAATAATTGAGTATCTTGATGATTTAGGTTCTTTACCTAATCTTCCAGATAAGGCACAATTGTCTATTTTTGATATGTAATTTATATTCCAAGCTCAAAAGTATTTTATTAGTCTATGTGACGCAAGAGATAGACATTTGTTTAAGAAATTAAAGTGTGATATACTTAACGTGCGTAAAAAATTAGACTCAGGCAGAAAGAGTGGGCATATACCCGCTCTTTTCTATTTGCCGAAAAAGGAGGCCTGTATGAGTAAAATCACTGAGGAAGTAGAAACAATCATAACTCCTATTTTAGACGAATTGAATTTTGAATTAGTTGAAGTTGAATACACTAAAGAGGGGAAAGATCATTTCTTAAGAATTTCTATTGATAAAGAGGGCGGTGTCGATTTAAATGATTGCACACTTGCTTCTGAAAAAATCAGCGAGGCAATGGATGAGAATGATCCAATTCCAGATATGTACTACTTAGACGTAGCATCACCAGGTGCGGAACGTCCAATTAAAAAAGAAAAAGATTATCACAATGCAATTGATAAACCAGTATTTGTATCATTATATGCGCCAATCGAAGGCGATAAAGAGTGGCTTGGAATTTTAAAAGCTGTTGATGATGACACAATCACGATGGAAGTTAAAGAAAAAGCTAAAACAAAACAAATTGAAATACCAAGAAATAAAATTGCGAAAGCACGTCACGCTGTAATGATTTAACGTGATGAGGAGGAATAATTGTGGCAAGTAATGAACTTTTATTAGCAACTGAATATTTAGAAAAAGAAAAGAAAATCCCTAGAGAAGTATTAATTGATGCAATTGAAGCAGCTTTAATAACTGCATATAAAAAGAACTATGATAGTGCTAGAAACGTACGTGTGGAATTAAATATGGACGAAGGTACTTTTAAAGTTATAGCACGTAAAGAAGTTGTAGAAGAAGTATTTGATGACAGAGACGAAGTAGATTTAAGTACAGCATTAGTTAAAAATCCAGCATATGAAGTTGGTGATATCTACGAAGAAGATGTTACACCAAAAGATTTTGGTCGTGTTGGTGCACAAGCTGCTAAACAAGCAGTAATGCAAAGACTAAGAGATGCTGAAAGAGAAATTCTTTATACTGAATTTATTGATAAAGAAGATGATATTTTAACAGGTGTTATCGATAGAGTTGACCATCGTTACGTTTATGTTAACTTAGGTAGAATTGAAGCAGTCTTATCTGAAGCTGAAAGAAGTCCTAACGAAAAATATATTCCTAACGAACGTATCAAAGTCTATGTTAACAAAGTGGAACAAACAACTAAGGGACCACAAATTTACGTTTCTAGAAGTCATCCAGGCTTGTTAAAACGTTTATTTGAGCAAGAAGTTCCTGAAATTTATGATGGAACTGTTATTGTGAAATCAGTAGCACGTGAAGCTGGTGATCGTTCTAAGATTAGTGTTTATTCTGATAATCCAGACATCGATGCGGTAGGCGCATGTGTTGGTGCAAAAGGTGCTCGAGTTGAAGCTGTAGTTGAAGAACTTGGTGGAGAAAAAATCGACATCGTTCAATGGAATGAAGATCCTAAAGTATTTGTACGTAATGCTTTAAGTCCTTCACAAGTATTGGAAGTTATCGTTGACGAAGACAATCAATCTACTGTTGTTGTAGTTCCTGACTATCAATTGTCACTAGCTATTGGTAAGAGAGGTCAAAATGCTCGATTAGCTGCAAAATTGACTGGATGGAAAATTGATATTAAATCAGAAACTGATGCTCGTGAAGCGGGAATTTATCCTGTAATTGATTCTGAAGAATTAGCTAAAGACATCGTTTTATCAGAATCAGATGATGAAGATATTGAAATTGATGATGTTAATCTAGAGGAATCAAATTTAACTACTGCAGAATTAGCGGCAGATATCGATGAATCTTCTGAAAATATCGAAGAAGCAGACAGTGAAGAAAAAGACGTATAAGCAGATAATTGGGGTGAGTAATTAAGTGAAGAAGAAAAAGATTCCAATGCGTAAATGTATTATTACAAATGAAATGCGTCCCAAAAAAGATATGATTCGCGTTGTTATTAATAAAGAAGGCGACATTTTTGCTGATGGTACTGGCAAACAACAAGGTAGAGGCGCTTATGTTTCAAAAGATGTTCAAAGTGTAGAAGCAGCCCAAGAAAAAGGCGTACTTGAAAGATATTTTAATGCAGATTCTGAGAAGCTAGACCCTGTTTATAAAGAAATTATACGTTTGATTTATAGAGAAGAGATTCCTAAATGAGCAAAGAACAAATTTTAAACTTTTTAGGTTTAGCAATGAGAGCCCGTAAAGTAAAGTCTGGCGAGTCTGTATTGCTTACTGAAATCAAGAAAAATAATATAAAGCTTGTTATCATGGCATCTGATGCCTCAGAAAACACTTTAAAGAATATAAAAAATAAATGTGAAACATATCATGTTCCATTTAGAATCTTTAGTACAAGAGCAGAATTAGGACAATCTTTAGGCAAGTCGGAACGTGTGAACATCGGAGTAATAGACTCTGGGTTTGCGACTAAGCTTACGTCGATGATAGATGAATATTGTAAGGAGTGATTATATGAGTAAAAAAAGAATTTACGAATATGCGAAAGAATTAAATGTTAAGAGTAAAGAGATTATAGATGAGTTAAAAAATATGAATGTAGAAGTATCAAACCATATGCAAGCGTTAGAGGACGATCAAATTAAAACGCTTGATAAAAAGTTTAGACCACAAGAAAGCAACAACAATACAAAACAAAACACTCAAAATAATCACCAAAAACAACAAAACAATAACAATACTAAAAATAATAACAAACAGAACAACAAAGGTAACGCGAATCAAAAAGGCAATAATAACAACAAAAATAATGCCAAAAATAATAAAAACAACAAAAATAATAAGAACAATAAAAATAATAAAAACAACAAAGGTAACAAAAATAATAAACCGGCAGCAGAACCAAAAGAAATGCCATCTAAAATCACATATGAAGAAGGCATTACAGTTGGCGAGTTAGCTGATAAATTAAATATTGAATCATCAGGAATTATTAAAAAATTATTCTTATTAGGCATCGTTGCTAATATTAACCAAGCACTTGATGAAGAAACACTAGAATTGATTGCGGATGATTATGGTGTTGAACTTGAAAAAGAAGTCGTTGTAAATGAAGAAGATTTATCAATTTACTTTGATGAAGAAGAAGCTGATCCAGATGCAATTGAACGACCAGCCGTAGTTACAATTATGGGACATGTTGACCATGGTAAAACAACATTACTTGATTCAATTCGTCATACTAAAGTTACAGCTGGAGAAGCAGGCGGTATCACGCAACATATTGGTGCTTATCAAATTGAAAATGCTGGTAAAAAAATTACATTCCTTGATACACCTGGACACGCAGCATTTACTACAATGCGTGCACGTGGTGCTCAAGTAACGGACATCACAATTTTAGTAGTCGCAGCTGATGATGGTGTAATGCCACAAACAATTGAGGCAATTAACCATGCTAAAGAGGCTAACGTTCCTACTATAGTAGCTGTAAATAAAATTGATAAACCTACTGCAAACCCAGACCGTGTTATGCAAGAATTAACTGAGTACGGTTTGATCCCTGAAGACTGGGGCGGTGAAACAATTTTTGTTCCACTTTCAGCATTAAGTGGTGAAGGTATTGATGATTTATTAGAAATGATTGGCTTAGTAGCTGAAGTCCAAGAATTAAAAGCTAATCCTGATAAACAAGCTGTAGGTACTGTGATTGAAGCGGAGTTAGATAAATCACGTGGTCCAGCTGCTTCACTATTAGTTCAAAACGGAACATTAAATGTCGGTGACTCAATAGTTGTAGGTAACACATATGGACGAATTAGAGCGATGGTTAATGATTTAGGTCAAAGAATTAAATCAGCAGGCCCTTCTACACCTGTAGAAATTACAGGTATCAATGATGTGCCATTAGCTGGTGATCGCTTCGTTATCTTCAAAGACGAAAAACAAGCACGTCGCATTGGTGAAGCGCGTCATGAAGCAAGCGTTATCCAACAACGTCAAGAAAGCAAAAATGTTTCATTAGACAACTTATTTGAACAAATGAAACAAGGTGAAATGAAAGATCTTAACGTGATTATCAAAGGTGACGTTCAAGGTTCTGTTGAAGCACTTGCTGCTTCTCTTATGAAAATTGATGTAGAGGGCGTTAATGTACGTATTATTCACACTGCAGTTGGTGCTATTAATGAATCAGATGTTACATTAGCTAATGCGTCAAATGGTATTATTATTGGTTTCAATGTGCGTCCAGACGCAGGTGCTAAACGTGCTGCAGAAGCTGAAAACGTTGATATGAGATTGCATCGCGTTATTTATAATGTTATTGAAGAAATTGAATCAGCTATGAAAGGTTTACTTGATCCTGAATTCGAAGAACAAGTTATCGGACAAGCTGAAGTACGTCAAACATTCAAAGTGTCTAAAGTTGGCACAATTGCTGGTAGTTATGTTACTGAAGGTAAGATTACTCGTAATGCAGGTGTTCGTATTATCAGAGACGGAATTGTTCTATTCGAAGGTGAATTAGATACATTGAAACGTTTCAAAGATGATGCCAAAGAAGTAGCTCAAGGTTATGAATGTGGTATTACAATTGAAAAATTCAATGATATTAAAGAAGGCGACATTATCGAAGCATTTGAAATGGTTGAAATCGAAAGATAATACTTAACAATATATGTATAGGTGGACGCGGAGAAGCCGTCCACCTTTTTAAATGATGAACATTACAATATATTGTTTCTTTAAGATAATGCGTTTGAATCTAACTTAAATAGTGAATAAAATAACAAAGAAGAGTAACATCAAATATTGAGGTGACATAAATGAGTAACATGAGAGCAGAACGCGTAGGCGAACAAATGAAGAAAGAAATAATGGATATCGTTAATTATAAAGTTAAAGATCCTAGAGTAGGGTTTATCACAATTACTGACGTTGACTTAACAAATGACTTATCTCAAGCAAAAGTTTACCTTACAGTCTTAGGTAGCGAAAAGGAAGTTAATGATACGTTTAAAGCTTTAGACAAAGCGAAAGGATTTATTAAATCTGAATTAGGTTCAAGAATGAGATTGCGTATCGTTCCAGAATTATTCTTTGAATATGATGAATCAATTGAGTATGGTAATAAAATCGAGAAAATGATTCAAGATTTGCATAAGCAAGATAGATAAATATTTATAATCTTAATTACAGCAAATTTACTATATAGTTAAGGGGTAGGACATTGAAATTAGTATAATTTCAGTTCTACTCTTTTTTAAAATTAAACAAATTAAAAAATTACCAATTTAGCTATATGGTATACGAATTAGTGTTATTACTTTATATTAAATAACACAAGTTAAGTCAGATAAGTTATGATACATAAGTGTACTTAAAACTGAAGGACGTGAAAAAATGTATAATGGTATTTTACCTGTATATAAAGAGCGTGGATTGACGAGTCATGATGTCGTCTTTAAGCTAAGAAAAATCTTAAAAACTAAGAAAATTGGTCATACTGGGACATTAGATCCTGAAGTATCTGGGGTATTGCCAGTATGTATTGGTACTGCCACTCGTGTAAGTGATTATGTGATGGATATGGGAAAATCTTATAACGCTACCATAACTCTAGGGGAAAGTACGACTACGGAAGATCAAACAGGAGAAGTTATTGATAAAGTAGATGTACAAGAAAACGCAATAAATATAAACGAAGTAGACGCTATTTTAAAACAATTTGAAGGAATTATAGAACAAGTTTCACCTATGTATTCATCTGTTAAAGTAAATGGTAAAAAGTTATATGAGTATGCACGAAAAGGTGAAACTGTTGAACGACCAGTTCGTAAAGTAAATATAGATTCGATAGCACGCACCTCTAAACTTCAATTCGAAGACGGGAAATGTCATTTTAATATTGAGGTTAAATGTGGTAAAGGTACATATATTCGCACATTAGCAACGGATATTGGTAAACAATTAGGGTATCCAGCTCACATGTCGCTATTGACACGAATAAATTCAGGTGGGTTTGACATTAAAGATAGTATAACATTAGATCAAATCTCTCAATTACATGAGCAAGACACATTACAATCACACTTATTTCCTTTAGAATATGGTTTGAAAAGTTTGCCGAAAATTTATGTTTCTGATGAAAATATAAAAACTAGAATATTAAATGGACAAAAGTTTAATAAAAAACAATTTAATCAAACGATTGAACAACAACTCGTCTTTATTGATTCTGAGACGGAGAAAGTAATGGCAATTTATATTCAACATCCGGAAAAAAATCATGAAATAAAACCTAAAAAAGTATTTAATTAAAGGAGTCTAAAGTTATGAAAGTGATAGAAGTAACCCATCCAATTCAAGAAAATCAATTGATAAAAGAAGACGTTGCGATGGCATTTGGCTTTTTTGATGGCATGCATCGTGGTCATCATAAAGTGTTTGAAGCATTGGATGAACGTGCTGCAGCGCAAAATTTAAAAAAGGCAGTAACAACATTCGATCCTCATCCTTCTGTTGTGTTAAATCCTGAACGTAAACGCACGGATTATTTAACACCACTTTCAGATAAACTTGAAATGATCGAACAACACGACGTGGATTATTGTATTGTTATTAATTTTTCTTCACGATTTGCGAGTGTAACAGCAGAAGAGTTTGTTCAAGACTATATTATTAATAATCGTGTTAAAGAAGTGATTGCTGGTTTTGACTTTACTTACGGTAAATTTGGAAAAGGTAACATGTCCGTATTAAATGAAATGGATGAATTTAGCACTACAATAGTTGGTAAACAAGAAATGGATACTGAAAAAATCTCTACTACTGCAATTAGGGAAGCTTTAAAAGAAGGGAATTTAAAAAAGGCCAATGAGCAGTTAGGTTATCTCTATCGAATTAAAGGCACTGTAGTTCAAGGAGAGAAACGTGGACGTACAATTGGCTTTCCTACGGCAAATGTTCAACCAAGTGATGATTATGTTTTACCTAAAAAAGGGGTTTATGCTGTTAGTATGGCGATAGGTGCTGAAAATAAAATCTATCGTGGTGTAGCTAATGTTGGTGTTAAACCTACTTTTCACGATCCTTCTAAAGCTGAAGTAGTGATTGAAGTTAATATATTTGATTTTAATGACAACATATATGGTGAACGTGTCATTGTTTATTGGCATCATTATTTAAGACCAGAAGTTAAATTTGATGGTATAGATCCATTAGTTGAACAAATGAATAATGATAAAGAAAAAGCGAAATACTTACTTTCAGTTGATTTCGGTGATGATGTATCGTATAATATTTAAAGTTGAGTTCTAGAAAATAGAATTCATAAATATTATTCCTTTATCTTGGCGGGTTGAGACTCCGACGCCTAGCTCAGATTAAGGTGTATACAAATTTTAGGAGGAATTTAATTATGGCAATCACTCAAGAACGTAAAAATGAAATTATCAAAGAATATCGCGTGCACGAAACTGACACTGGTTCACCAGAAGTACAAATCGCTGTTTTAACTGCAGAAATCGCTGCGTTAAACGAACACTTACGTGAACACAAAAAAGATCACCATTCACGTCGTGGATTATTAAAAATGGTAGGTCGTCGTCGTCACTTATTAAACTACTTACGTGGTAAAGATATTCAACGTTACCGTGAATTAATTAAATCATTAGGTATCCGTCGTTAATTTTTATATATTAAGAGGAAAGCACCATTTAGTTTGGTACTTTCCTTTTTTTATCGTTTAATATAAATCACTAATATAAAATTTGAAAAATAAATGATATGATGTAGTTAATAGATTTCAGAGAGGAGATTCATAATGTCTCAAGAAAAGAAAGTGTTTAAAACTGAGTGGGCTGGAAGATCGTTAACGATTGAGACAGGACAATTAGCAAAACAAGCTAATGGTGCAGTTTTAGTACGTTATGGAGATACGGTTGTATTATCTACGGCTGTAGCATCTAAAGAACCGCGTGATAGTGACTTTTTCCCATTAACAGTTAATTATGAAGAAAAAATGTATGCTGCTGGTAAAATTCCAGGAGGATTTAAAAAACGTGAAGGTCGTCCAGGAGACGAAGCAACATTAACTGCACGTTTAATTGATAGACCAATTCGACCACTTTTCCCTAAAGGATATCGACATGACATTCAAATTATGAACACAGTACTAAGCGCTGATCCAGATTGTTCGCCTGAAATGGCTGCAATGATAGGCTCTTCAATGGCATTAAGTGTTTCAGATATTCCTTTCCAAGGACCAATTGCTGGTGTTAATGTAGGTTATGTTGATGGTAAATATGTAATTAACCCTACCGTTGAGGAAAAAGAAGTTTCACGTCTAGACTTAGAAGTTGCCGGTCATAAAGACGCAGTAAACATGGTAGAAGCTGGTGCAAGTGAAATAACTGAGAAAGAAATGTTAGAAGCTATTTTCTTCGGACATGATGAAATCAAACGTTTAGTAGCATTCCAAGAAGAAGTGGTAGCTCACATTCAACCTGTTAAAAAAGAATTTGTACCTGTAGAACGTGATGAAGCTCTGGTTTCAAGAGTTAAAACACTTACTGAAGAAAAAGGCTTAAAAGAAACAGTTTTAACATTTGATAAACAACAACGTGACGAAAACTTGGATACGTTAAAAGCTGAAATTGCAACTGAATTTGTTGACGAAGCAGATCCTGAAAATGAATTGTTAATTGATGAAGTTTATGCGATTTTAAATGACTTAGTTAAAGAAGAAGTACGTCGTCTTATCGCTGATGAAAAAATTAGACCTGATGGACGTAAACCAGATGAGATTAGACCTCTTGAATCTGAAGTTGGTTTATTACCACGAGCACATGGTTCAGGTTTATTTACACGTGGACAAACACAAGCTTTATCTGTATTAACATTAGGAGCATTAGGTGATTATCAACTTATTGATGGACTAGGTCCTGAACAAGAAAAACGATTCATGCATCATTACAACTTCCCTAATTTCTCTGTTGGAGAGACAGGCCCAGTTAGAGCACCTGGTCGTCGTGAGATTGGACATGGTGCATTAGGCGAGAGAGCATTAAAATACATTATTCCAGATACAACTGAATTCCCTTACACTGTACGTATTGTAAGTGAAGTATTAGAATCTAACGGTTCATCTTCACAAGCATCAATTTGTGGTTCAACTTTAGCTTTGATGGATGCTGGTGTGCCAATTAAAGCGCCTGTTGCAGGTATAGCAATGGGACTAGTTACACGTGAAGATAGTTATACGATTCTTACGGATATCCAAGGTATGGAAGATGCTTTAGGGGATATGGATTTTAAAGTTGCAGGTACAAAAGAAGGTATAACTGCGATACAAATGGACATTAAAATTGATGGTTTAACACGTGAAGTCATTGAAGAAGCTCTAGAACAAGCGCGACAAGGTCGATTAGCGATAATGGATCACATGTTACAAACAATTGATCAACCACGTAAAGAATTAAGTGCTTATGCTCCTAAAGTGGAAATAATGCATATTAAACCTGATAAAATTAGAGACGTAATTGGACCAGGCGGTAAGAAAATTAATGAAATCATTGATGAAACTGGTGTTAAATTAGATATTGAACAAGATGGTACAATCTTCATAGGTGCAATTGATCAAGACATGATTAACCGTGCTCGTGAAATTATTGAAGATATCACACGTGAAGCGGAAGTAGGCCAAGTTTACAATGCAAAAGTTAAACGTATTGAAAAGTATGGTGCTTTTGTAGAATTGTTTGCCGGTAAGGATGCTTTATTACACATCTCTCAAATTTCAAAAGAACGTATTAATAAAGTAGAGGATGTATTAAGTATAGGCGATTCAATTGAAGTGAAAATAACTGAAATTGACAAACAAGGTCGCGTAAATGCTTCTCATAAAGCATTAGATGAAAATAAATAATAATTTTAAACATACTAAGATTAGCTGTGAAGAAATCTATGACGATAGATTTTTTCACAGCTATTTTTTATAGTTGTAGAGA
>NZ_JAVSMH010000010.1:0-80712 GCF_033283605.1 Staphylococcus sp. NWU MKU2
AGCGAAGTGGCTAAACGCGGCGGACTGTAAATCCGCTCCTTCGGGTTCGGCAGTTCGAATCTGCCCCCCTCCACCATTCTAATGGGCTATAGCCAAGCGGTAAGGCAACGGACTTTGACTCCGTCACGCGCTGGTTCGAATCCAGCTAGCCCAGCCATTAGAGCCATTAGCTCAGTTGGTAGAGCATCTGACTTTTAATCAGAGGGTCAGAGGTTCGAATCCTCTATGGCTCACTTATTAGCACTCCTAATCAGGAGTGCTTTTTTTATAAAATTAAATAAAAGTATTATATAGTTTATCTATTTGAAGATTGATTATATTGGGAATAAATCATTAATCAATTGCTGATTATTTGAATAATCTACTTTTTTTAATACAATTTATTTGTTCATATGACAGTTGTAATTATCATTGGTATAATTATGACTATGGAAAATATATTCGGAGGAGATGCTATGGATTTTTCCAACTTTTTTGATAATCTTAGTACATTAAAAATTGTAACGAGTGTGCTGGATTTACTTATAGTATGGTATGTCCTTTATCTTCTCATAACTGTATTTAAAGGAACCAAAGCAATTCAATTACTTAAAGGTATTCTTTTTATTGTAATTGGTCAACAAGTGAGTAAAATTCTAAATTTAACTGCTACATCTAAACTTTTTGATATTGTAATTCAATGGGGTGTTCTTGCGCTTATTGTTATTTTCCAACCTGAAATAAGAAGAGCATTGGAGCAGTTAGGTCGTGGAAGCTTATTTAAACGTTATACTAATACATACAGTCATGATGAAGAAAAGTTAATTGAAGCAGTATCGAAAGCTGTTCAATATATGGCTAAAAGACGTATTGGTGCTTTGATTGTTTTTGAAAAGGAAACGGGATTACAAGATTATATTGAAACGGGTATAGCGATGAATTCTGAAATATCTCAAGAATTATTAATTAATGTATTTATACCAAATACGCCACTACATGATGGTGCAATGATTGTTCAAAATTCTAAGATTGCTAGTGCAGCTAGTTACTTGCCCTTATCAGATAGTGCTAAAATTTCTAAAAGTCTAGGAACTAGACATAGAGCTGCAGTGGGTATCTCTGAAGTTTCAGATGCATTTACAATTGTTGTTTCAGAGGAAACAGGTTCAATATCTGTAACTTTTGATGGTAAATTACGTAGAGATATCTCAACTGAGGTATTTGAAGAATTATTAGCCGAACATTGGTTTGGCACACGCTTTCAAAAGAAAGGTGTGAAATAAGATGCTAGAGAGTAAATGGGGTCTCAGATTTATTGCTTTACTATTGGCAATCTTTTTCTATTTATCAGTTAATAATGTATTTGGAAATATTTTTAGTAATGATAATTTATCACAAAATTCATCTAAAACAATTGAAGATGTACCTGTTGAGATAATCTATAATTCCAAAGATTTACATGTAACTAAAGCTCCTGAGACTGTTAATGTAACTGTTTCAGGTCCACAATCTAAATTATTAAAAATCGAAAACACCGATGATATCAAAGTTGCAGTGGATTTATCCAACGCTAAAGCCGGAAAATACAAAGAAGACTATATCGTTAAAGGCTTAAGTAATGATATTAATTACAATGTTAAACCTAAGCAAGCTTATGTTACTTTGGAAAATAAAGAAACTAAAACGATGCATGTTCAAGCAGATATAGGGAAAGATGATATAGACCCAAACTATAAAGTGAAAGACAGTTCTGTTGAGCCTAATTCTGTCAAAGTAACTGGAGGACGAGAACAACTTAAGAAAATCGCATATTTAAAAGCTACTTATAAAGAAGCTAACAAATTAAGTCAAGATACTTCTGATGTAGCAGATGTTACTGCTTTTGATAAATCATTAAATAAATTAGTTGTTAATATACAGCCTAATGAAGTCAAATTAAATGTTAAACTCCAAGAATATAGCAAGAAGGTTAAAGTTAAAATTAATAAAAAAGGCAGTTTACCTGATGGTGCTAGCTTGGATGATATAAGACTTGATGAGAATGAGATAGAGATTTATGGTAATAGAGATGATTTGCAAGATATCAATGAGATAGAGGCAAATGTTGATCTTAATAATATAACTGAATCTACAGATCAGAATGTTCAATTAAATTTACCAGATAAAGTAAAGAAATCTGATCCAGATGAAATAACAGCACATATTAGCTTAAAATAACAAATTAAAAAGGAGTATTAATGATGGGAAAATATTTTGGTACTGATGGAGTAAGAGGAATAGCCAATAAAGAGTTAACACCTGAATTAGCATTTAAGTTGGGTCGTTATGGTGGTTATGTATTAGCACATAATGAAGGTGCTAACAGACCAAAAGTTTTAGTTGGTAGAGATACACGTGTGTCAGGTGAAATGCTTGAATCTGCATTGATTGCAGGATTAGCTTCAATTGGGGCTGAAATTATGAGATTAGGTGTTATATCTACACCTGGAGTAGCTTATCTTACAAGAGAAATGGGAGCTGAACTAGGTGTAATGATTTCAGCTTCGCACAATCCAGTGGCTGATAATGGAATTAAGTTCTTCGGTGCAGATGGTTTTAAATTATCTGATGCTCAAGAGGAAGAGATTGAAACATTATTGGATCAAGAAAATCCTGATTTACCAAGACCAGTAGGAACAGATATTGTACATTTTTCTGATTACTTCGAAGGTGCTCAGAAATATTTAAGCTACTTAAAATCAACTATTGATGTTAATTTAGAAGGATTAAAAATCACACTTGATGGTGCAAATGGTTCTACATCAGCACTAGCACCTTTCTTATTTGGAGATTTAGAAGCTGATACTGAAACAATTGGCTGCAGCCCAGATGGTTATAATATTAATGATAATTGTGGATCAACGCATCCTGAATTATTAGCTGAAAAGGTTCTTGAAACTGAAAGCGACTTTGGTTTAGCATTTGATGGCGATGGTGACCGATTAATTGCTGTTGATGAAAAAGGTAATATTATTGATGGTGACCAAATCATGTTTGTTATTGGTCAAGAAATGCATAAAAACCAAGAATTAAACAACGATATGATTGTTTCTACTGTTATGAGTAATTTAGGCTTCTATAAAGCTTTAGAAAACGAAGGTATCAAATCTAATAAAACAAAAGTTGGAGATAGATACGTAGTAGAAGAAATGAGAAAAGGTAACTACAACCTTGGTGGTGAGCAATCTGGACATATTGTTATGATGGATTACAATACTACAGGAGATGGCTTATTAACTGGTGTTCAATTAGCTGCTGTTATTAAAATGAGTGGTAAACCTTTAAGTGAGTTAGCTGCTCAAATGAAAAAATATCCGCAATCTCTAATCAATGTTAAAGTTACAGATAAGCATCATGTAGAAGAAAATGTAGATGTTAAAAAAGTGATGGGTGAAGTAGAGACTGAAATGAATGGTGAAGGTAGAATTTTAGTTAGACCTTCAGGTACAGAACCATTAGTTCGTGTAATGGTCGAGGCTTCAACTGATGAAGATGCGCAACGTATTGCACAGCGAATTGCTGATGAAGTTCAATCTAAAATGGGCTTAGAGTAACCAATTTAATAAAACAATTTTTGTTTTCCTTCAAAGTTTACATTTAATGTGTAACTTTGGAGGTTTTTTTAATGTTTAATTAATGGTTCTCATTAAAGCGCTTTCATTTAATTGGTTGCGATATTGTTCGGTAATAATTTAATAATTAGAAACAATTATTATGTATTTTAGAAGATTACAAAAGATATTTATTTTAAATTTTTACTAAAAAGGTCGGAAATTGTTTGCATTCATTTATCTGAAAAGTGTAAAATAAATAATATTGGAAGGAGGATAGTTCAAAATTAATTATAAAGCGCCAGGGCAAAATATGAATGTACCTATAATCAAAAGTTAAATATGAGAGCTTTTGTAGGGCAATTTATTTCTTTGCAGACGAGGAGAATAGTCATCGAAAATATCGGCGGATGCTATTCCGGATGAGGCTCATTCGTTAGCTTATTATTTAAAACATTTAGGTAACTAAATGCACAAAAATAATAAGAATGCCTAAAATTTATAAAATCTTAGAAATATAATATGGCTTTAATGGGTAAATACAATAAAGATAAAACATTAATAATAAATAGAATTGTTAATAAAATTACTAATGTTTAAAAACATTTTACCTTTTTAAATTTTATATAACAGATAAAATTTTCAAGCTATATTTAACGGAGGAAAAATTTATGTGCGGAATTGTAGGATATATTGGATATGATAATGCAAAAGAATTGTTATTATCAGGATTAGAAAAATTAGAATATAGAGGATATGACTCAGCTGGTATTGCAGTTGCAAACGATAATGGGACAACTGTTTTCAAAGAAAAAGGTCGTATTGCAGAATTAAGAAAAGTTGCTGACAACAATGACACTGATGGTCACGTTGGTATCGGTCACACACGTTGGGCTACACACGGTGTACCAAGTACAGTGAATTCACATCCTCATCAATCTAATAATGAACGTTTTACATTAGTTCATAATGGTGTGATTGAAAATTATGAAGAATTAAAAAGTGAATATTTATCAGATGTAACATTCCAATCTGAGACAGATACAGAAGTTATTGTTCAATTAGTTGAACACTTCTCGAATAAAGGTTTAGAAACTGAAGAAGCTTTCTCTAAAGTAGTTTCTTTATTACACGGTTCATATGCATTGGGCTTACTTGATAATCAAGATAGCGATACAATCTATGTAGCTA
The DNA here is from genome assembly GCF_033283605.1 of Staphylococcus sp. NWU MKU2. Taxonomy (NCBI): domain Bacteria; kingdom Bacillati; phylum Bacillota; class Bacilli; order Caryophanales; family Staphylococcaceae; genus Staphylococcus; species Staphylococcus sp. NWU MKU2. The sequence goes on from NZ_JAVSMH010000010.1 coordinate 4,761, forward strand.
AAAACAAATCACCTTTATTAGTTGGTGTTGGAGAAGGTTTTAATGTCATTGCATCAGACGCATTAGCTATGATTAAAGTAACGAATGAATACAAAGAAATTCATGACCATGAAATTGTTATTGTTAAAAAAGACAGTGTAACTATTAAAGACCTTGATGGCAATGTACAAGATCGAGACACTTATACTGCTCAAATCGATGCTTCAGATGCTGAAAAAGGTATCTATGATCACTACATGCTAAAAGAAATTAATGAACAACCAGCAGTTATGCGTCGTATTATTCAAGAGTATGAAGATGAAAATGGCGACTTAAAAATTGATCCTGAAATTGTTAAAGATGTTGCAGCTGCAGATCGTATATATATCATCGCAGCAGGAACAAGTTATCATGCAGGTCTAGTTGGTAAAGAATACTTAGAAAAATGGGCTGGTGTACCTACTGAAGTACATGTAGCTTCTGAATTTGTTTATAACATGCCACTATTATCTGAAAAACCATTATTCATTTATATTTCTCAATCAGGTGAAACTGCTGATAGCCGTGCAGTGTTAGTTGAAACTAACAAATTAGGTTACAAATCATTAACAGTTACAAATGTGGCTGGTTCAACATTATCACGTGAAGCAGATCATACATTGTTATTACATGCTGGTCCTGAAATTGCAGTTGCTTCAACAAAAGCATATACAGCTCAAATTGCTGTTTTATCAATCTTATCTCAAGTTGTAGCTAAAGCACATGGTCGAGATAATGATATTGATTTATTGAGAGAATTAGCTAAAGTAACAACTGCAATTGAAACAATTGTAGATGATACTCCAGTAATGGAACAAATTGCTAAGGATTTCTTAGAAACAACGCGTAATGCATTCTTCATCGGACGTACAATGGACTATAATGTAAGTCTTGAAGGCTCATTAAAATTAAAAGAAATTTCATATATTCAAGCTGAAGGATTCGCTGGTGGAGAACTTAAACATGGTACAATTGCATTAATTGAAGACGGCACACCTGTAATCGCATTATCTACACAAGAAAAGGTTAACTTATCTATTCGTGGTAATGTCAAAGAGGTAGTAGCACGTGGAGCAAAACCATGTATTATCTCTATGGAAGGTTTAGAAAAAGAGGGAGATACTTATGTAATTCCACATGTACATGAGTTATTAACTCCGCTTGTATCTGTAGTTACATTACAATTAATTGCTTACTATGCAGCACTACACAGAGGATTAGACGTAGATAAACCTCGTAATTTAGCTAAATCAGTTACAGTTGAATAGTTCGTTTGAATTTTGAGCCGCGGTAAAATTTAATAAGGTTAGACAACATTGAAATTGAAGTGGCTAACTTAAATGTGAAAGTGTTAATAGCATGCTTTTCTCTAATATAGTTACCTTAGTAGGAGCAAGATGTTAAATTCATTAAGAATTTGATTTTGCTCCTTTTTTTATTTGTAATACTAACTTATAAAATAAGCAGTCTGTTATTTTGAAAAATTATCTGAATTATCTTACAATTATCGTATTGTGAGGTGATACTATGCTAATTTCAATGAATAATGTACGTCGATATAGAAGAGGAAAGCATATATTAGACGGTATTGATTGGAATATTAAAAAAGGGGATAAATGGATATTATATGGTTTAAATGGTGCTGGAAAAACAACTTTATTAAATATTCTAAACGCTTATGATTCAATTACAAGTGGCAACATAGTCCTTTTTGGTATGACACCTGGAATGGTTGGATATTCAGCAGATAATGTGAGACAACATATAGGTTTCATTTCAAACAAGCTCACTAATCAATTTCATGATGGAGAGCATGTGATAGATGTGGTATTAAGTGGTTATTTTAAATCTATTGGCCTATACAAAACATTCAATCAACAACAATTGATAGAGGCGCAGAAATTATTAAAATTCGTCGGCATGGCAGAATTTGAGAATGAGTACCTCGGTTATTTATCAACTGGACAAAAACAAAGGGTTATGATTGCACGTGCGCTTATTAGTAATCCAGAATTATTAATTTTAGATGAGCCAGCTTCAGGCTTAGATTTTTTAGCGCGTGAAACACTATTGGAAGTATTAGAAACTTTATCACATGAGCGACCTGAAATTACTATCATTTATGTGACACACTTCATTGAGGAAATCATACCAATATTTGATAAAATTTTTATTTTAAGTAAAGGCGTGAATTTTGCACAAGGAAATATTGATGATGTTTTAACTAATAAGACGATGTCATCTCTTTTCAATAGAAATGTAGAAGTTGTGAATTATAAAAATCGATTTTCTTTACACATGATAGGGTAATCTCGTTGCACATTTCATCAAATAATGCCACAATTTTAAGAAAGACACGTAAAGGAGAAGGCTACATGACATTGAATAATATCAAAGCGATTTTTCTAGATATGGATGGAACAATTTTACATGAGGATAATAAAGCTTCAATTAAAACAAAATCAGTTATTGATGAATTACGAGAAAAGGGATATAAGGTATTTTTAGCAACTGGTCGCTCATATACAGAGATTAATCAACTTGTACCTCCTCAATTTGAAGTTGATGGAATCATCAGTTCTAATGGTACGAGTGGAGAAGTAAACGGTGATAATCTTTTCATGCATAGTTTATCAAGTGAAAGTGTTAAACGAATCGTATCTTTAGCACAACAGCAAGAAATATATTATGAAGTTTTCCCATTTAATGGATCAAGAATTGCGCTAAATGAAGATAAAGCATGGATGCAAGAGATGATTAAAGGTGATACGCCTCCAAATCATGTAAGCGAAAGTGAATGGAAATCAAGATTAGATGCAATGTCTGGTAAGATTGATTGGAAAGAGGACATACCTGAAGATGACTATGCTAAAATTTATTTATTTACGCCAAACTTAGAAAAAATAACAACTTTTAGAGATGAACTTATTCAAAATCAAGTGCTTTTAAACATTAGTGTTTCTAATTCATCAAGATTTAACGCTGAAACTATGGCATATCATACCGATAAAGGAACGGGTATTAAAGAAATGATAGAACACTTTAATATTAAACAAGAAGACACGCTTGTAATAGGGGATAGTGATAATGATAGAGCTATGTTTGCATTTGGTGGTTATAGCGTCGCAATGAAAAATGCACGACAAGAAATACAGGAAATTACTAATGAAGTGACACAATTCACTAATGAAGAAGATGGTGCTGCATTATTCTTAGAAAGCAATTTCCTAAAATAAAATTGTTGAACATAAAAGGTGGAACCCTTATTTAATTGGGTTCCACCTTATTTGTGTTATTTATCTTTATTGAAATTATGACTTGCTTCATCTTTGGCGTTCTCAGCTTTTTGTTTAATATTGTTTGTAACATTATTTGAATGTTCTTCAACATTGTTTTTAGAAGATTGATGAGTATAGTCATTTTTTTGTTGATTACTCAATGTGTCATTTTTATGAGTTACGCTTTTATCTTTATTTTTGTGCTTTTTCTTCTTCTCGTTAGTAGTTTTATTTAATTTTTCACCACGTTTTAAGAAGTACTGAACTGCACCCATTATAAGAACAAAATAAAGGATTAATCGTAATACAACAATAATTACTTGTGCTACATACAGAATGACTGTAGCAACTTTTTGAGACATGTTTCCAGTTGTTACAGAAAGAATTGTACCAAGTGGTTGAGTAATGATAATAATAATTAAATTTATTAAAAGAACAGCTATAAAGAATTTAAACCAAGTTTTATGGCCATTTCTAATACCTCTAAAGCCATCTTTAAAGTGAGACATGGCACTATAGTTAGATTCTCTTACTAATGAAACAGTATAATTAATCATTAAAATGAAAAAGAACCATGATACGATTGATGTAATTAATCCAATAATAATTAAAATAATGATTTGAATTGTTAGTAAAATGGCAATTGCATTATCAGATGAACTTACAGCTGACTGTAATGATGTAAATAAAGGTGTTAATGCTAAATTAAATAAATAATTTAATGCCATTATAATTAAGTACATCACTATAAATAAGCCAATTGAGATTAATGATAAAATTAAACTCTTGCCATATTTACCTTTTTTGAATGCAACAAATAAGTCATTGAAATGAACATCTTCTCTTGAAATTGCTTTTGCAATAACATTAATTGCACCTGCTAGTAATTGATAACCTGCAAATATAAAGAATAATAATCCCAATAATAAAGCCAGGATCATAATAATTAAATATGGACCCGATGATTGTTGTAATTGCGCTGCTAGCTGCATTTGCATGAAATATTGCATAAAGAAAGTTCTAGCAACAGCAAAAACCGCAAATACTACGATGAAACTAACGATACTAAACAAAATCGTCTTAAGAATTTGCGGTTTAGCATTTTTTAATGCCAAACTATGATATTTGAACAAATATAAGCACTCCTTTACTTTAATATAAATACAATATCAAAATTTATACTTTTTTTAAAATAATATCTAACATATTTGAAGATTAAGTGTTAAAATATGCTAATGATTAAATTTTGAAAGGAGATATCATCATGAAATTCGCGATTATTACAGATGTGCATGGTAATTTCGATGCATTACAAACTGTCTTAGATGATATTGATAATAGAGAAGACATCGATAAAATTTACAATCTCGGGGACAATATCGGAATTGGTCATGAAACAAATAAAGTACTCGATACAATATTTGATCGTAATGATATGGAAATTATAGCTGGTAATCATGATGAAGCGGTTATGTCATTAGTAAATAACACGCCTTATCCTGAAGATTTGAAGGATAAATTTTATGAGCATCATCAATGGATAGAAAGTCATATGGATGAAGATTACTATGACCAACTTAATTTATTACCTAGATATATCGAAAAAACTATTTGTGGAAAAAAATTACTATTCATTCATTATGAAATTGAGAATCAAAAATTGGAGACTGGCATTGAAGGACAGCCGTTTAGTCCAATTACTGAAAATAGTAAAGACAATATTATTGAATTATTTAAAGATAAAGATGCTGATTTAATTGCATTTGGCCATAATCATCAAATGCATTTATATGATGATAATAAAACAATTTATTTTAATCCTGGCGCAGTAGGTTTAAACAATGGAGCCAATGCCGTCTACGGTATTGTAACGATTAATGATAATGAGTTTTCAATCGAAAGAATTAAGCTACCTTATGATAATGAAGAATATTTACAAGGGTTTGATGAAAAACAAGTGCCAGCGAAGCAACTCATTTTTGAACATTTTTTATAAGTTGTAAAAAACAGGGGTTAGACAGAATTCAACTCGAATTCAACGTCTAACCCCTGATTAATTTTTAATAAGTTATACTAATGTGAGTGTTGATGTATAACTCCAGAACATAAAATTGATTCGTCATGTTGATGTTTTGGTGTTTCTAATTGAATCGTCATATGTTGTATATTAAGATGTGCTAATTCATGTTCTATTTGTTTAAGTAATTGTTCACAAGCCTCTATCGTAAGTGATTTATCTACTACTGCATGACAACTTAAAGCATTCATATCATTAGAAATAGTCCAAACATGATAATCATGTACATTTTGTATTTCCTCATGCCCCATTATTGTATAGATGACTTGTTCTAAATCTATGTCAGAGGGCGTGCCTTCCATTAAAATATTAATAGCTGATTTCGTAATTCCGTATGCACTTTTCAAAATTAGCAGTGAAACCACTATACTCGCAATAGGATCTGCAATTGTAAAATTAAATGTCCATATGAGTATTGAGGCAATAATTGCACCAACAGATCCTAATAAATCTCCTAGTACGTGAATAAACGCACCACGCATATTTAAATTGTGATCGGTATCTCCGCCTTTAAACATAATAAGTGCTACTACGATATTAACTATTAAGCCTACTAAACTAATAATAAACATTTCTATTGATTGAACTTCAGGTGGTGAAAAAAATCTTTTAATTGCTTCAAAGATAATAACTATACTAATAACAAATAAAGTGACGCCATTAAACAATGCAGCTAAAACTTCAAAACGTTTATAACCAAATGTTTTACTAGATGTGGCATTCTTTTCAGCATAAATAAATGCAATAAGGGCAACACCTAGAGAAAATGTGTCGCTGAACATATGTAGTCCATCAGATAATAATGCTAAACTATTAGCAATAAAGCCACCTACAATTTCTATCACCATGAAAAGCCCAATAATAATAAAGGAAATGGCTAAAATTTTTTTATTATTAGTGTGTACATGTGAATGGTTGTGTGAATGTGTATGAGAATGATTAGTCATTTGAAACTTCACCTCTTAGATGTTTCGTATGATGAATGGCTTGTTTCAATAGGGTTGAAACATGTTGATCATCAATTGAATAGATTTTTGATTGACCTTGTCTTAAGGACTTAACAAGTCTAGCTTGTTTAAGGATTTTAAGTTGATGAGAAACATTAGACTGGCTCAAGTTTAGCGTATGTGTAATATGACCAACGCTAGATTCTTCTTGCTCTAACAATAATAGTATTCTTAATCTATTTGTATCACTTAGTGCTTTAAAAATTTCAGTAGTCTGTATTAAGGTAGCATCTTCGTTCCAATTGTTTAAAGGTACATTCAAATAAATCACCCCTTATATATGAATATATGTTCATGTATTAATTTAATATACATGATTGACTATGTCAAAAATGACTTACGTTTTAATTTTTATTTAAGTGGTAAATTGATGGAAGTAGAAATATTAAGGAGGACGATTTGAATGAGTTTATTAGTTATAGGTGCTAACGGTGGAGTAGGTTCTAAATTAGTAAAGCAACTAAAAGAAGATCAGGTAGATTTTACAGCTGGTGTACGTAAAAACGAACAAATCGAAACATTAAAGCAAGATAATATTAAAGCAACTTTAGTTGATGTAGAAAAAGATAGTATTGAAGACTTAACTAAAACATTTAACGGTTATGATAAAGTTTTATTTACTGTGGGTTCCGGAGGCAGTACAGGTGCTGACAAAACTATTATTGTAGATTTAGATGGTGCGATTAAGACAATTGAAGCTAGTAAACAAGCAAATGTTAAACATTATATTATGGTGTCAACGTATGATGCTCGTCGTGAAGCATTTGATCCAAGCGGTGATTTAAAACCATATACTATTGCTAAGCACTATGCTGATGAACACTTGAAAAATTCTGGATTAAATTATACGATTGTTCATCCAGGTGCGTTAGAAGATAAAGAAGGAACTTCTAAAATAGAGACTGATTTATACTTTGATGGAAGAGGTTCTATACCTAGAGAAGATGTGGCATCTGTGTTAAAAGAGGTTGCTTTATCTGAGAATAAATTCATAAATAAAGAATTCCAAGTTATTACAGGTAATCAATCAATAAGCGAAGCATTGTCTTCATTTGAATAAATGAGTTGTTTAAAGATAATCATTGACTTAAAAAATGCTTTCATTAAACTTTAACTAATAGTAAATATTTCAGTTGTAGTGGGATAATGAATTCTAATTGAATTCTGTCCCGCTTCTTTATGTGTTTTATCATTTAAATAATTTCTATTAAAATAGAGATAAAGTTGATATAATAAAGATACGAATGGTAACACATGTGATGTTAAATAATTATTTTGAATATAATTTCACTTTTACATAATTAACGTTTAAGTTTTATACATATAAATCAGATATTATCATTTACTTTAGAAATAGAGAATATAGCTTTAAATGGTTTTAGGGGGTGCAACTATGCCATTATTTTTAGAGCCTATTTTTTTCGAAAAAATTTGGGGCGGTAATAAATTAACTCAATTCAATTATGATATACCTAGTGAATCCACAGGAGAATGTTGGGGGATTTCTGCACACCCAAATGGAAAGAGTATGATCCTTAACGGGCCTTATGCTGGACAAACATTAGACCAAGTTTGGACGCAACATAGAGAATTGTTCGGTGATTTTCCAAGCAAAGATTTTCCGTTATTGTGCAAAATAGTTGATGCGAACGAGCCGCTATCGATTCATGTTCACCCAGATGATTCTTATGCTTATGAATTTGAAAATGGGCAATATGGCAAATCAGAATGTTGGTATATTATTGATGCAGAAGAAGATGCTGAAGTTTTAATTGGTACTACGGTTAACTTTAAAGAAGAACTCGAAAATCAGATTAACCAAGATAATTTCTTGGAATCTTTAAAAAGAGTTAAAGTACAACCTGGGGAATTTTATTTTATTCCTGCTGGTACTATACATTCAATCGGTTCAGGTATAACTGTATATGAAACAATGCAATCTTCAGATATTACATATAGATTATATGATTATAATAGACAACGTGAAAATAGTTCTTCGTTAGATGTTGATAAAGCATTAGATGTTATTCAATATTCTCAAGAACTACCTAGTATCGTTCCTGAAAATGAAATTATTGAAAATCATAAATGTAGTCATATTGTGTCTAATGATTTCTTTACAATGGTTAAATGGGAAGTTAGTGGGACATTAAATTATATGAAACCTAGAGAATTTTGTCTTGTTTCAGTTTTAAATGGTGATGGACAAATTATTATTGATGGAGAAATCTTCAAGATTCAAAAAGGTTCCAATTTTGTGCTGACTTCAGAAGACTTAGATAGTGTCTTTGAAGGAGACTTTACACTAATCATTAGTTATATTTGATTTTTATAGTTCGTGTTATAAATGATTCATTGTATTAAAGAGGAGTGTGAATATTGAAACAGTTTTTATATATCTCTTTAGTATGTGGTGTGATAGCTGGGGCAGGTGTCTTTTTCAATATGCCACAATATCCTTCACTTGTTATTCCTAGAGTTGTTGCTATATTAGGTATTATAAGTGCAATTATTACCTTTAAAGATAAAGATTTAAGTGGATTACTAAAACTTGGTGGCATCATGATCAATCTAATGCCATTATTAGGTAGTTTACTAGCACCTCATTAAATTAATGTATAGGGGAATATTTAGAATTATTTATAATGGATTCTGAATGTTCCCCTTTTTAGCAACTTATTAAATTGAGATAAAATACTAAAAAAAATTAAACATAAATAACGACGATATGTTAAGATTTATAGCATAACTTAATAAACATAGCTTTTAATTAAAATACAATGAAATCAATTAAAATACATAATAACTTTCGAGAATTAATTTAAAGGAGACCCACAATGGAAGAAGAAGTAAATTACTTTTGGCTTAACTGTGGCTATACTAGATGGAATCACAATGAACCGTTAGTAGGTCAAACAACATTATTTGAATCTGGAGCTCAATTCAACCCTACTCAAGGTTTTAGAGCCTTCAAAAAGGCTAAGACAGGGGATCAAGTTATATTTTATCAAGTCCAAACAGATACCGGATTACTTGGTATTGGAGAAATTATTAGTGTTCAAACAGGTGCTCAAAATAAAATTAGAGTTGAATTTAAATTTAATGAACTATTAAAACCACTTACAACTGATTATTTAAAACGTAGTGAAACGCTTGATTTTCGTATGAATAATATGCGTGAAACTTTAATCAATCAATTAACTAAAGAAGAGTATGAATTAATTGTTTCACTAGGTAAAGGTGAAGAGAAACTTCCACGTTATTTCTTCCTTTCTGAAACTGAGTCATTTGAATCAGGAGAATATTATACTATTTATACTCATACGTATAACGGCATTAAACGTAATGGATATCATTTTTACAATCAGTTAGAAATAGGAGATAATCTTATCTTCTATAATAAATATGAAGATCAGTCAGTGGTAGGTATTGGAGAAGTTTCTCGACATATTCATGAGAAACCACCTATTCCTGGGAGAACAAATAGTACCGCCATTGAAATATATTATGATAAGCATATTACTCCAGTGACATTAGGTGCATTAAATAAACATCCTAAATTAAAAAATCTTTATTTTTTACAAGAAAATGCGAAACAGGCCATCGCAAGCATGAGTCAAACTCAATACGATGCTATTATTGAAATGAGTAATAATGATGGCGTGAAAACACCTTTTGAAACAATTAAAAAAACTGAAATTGATTCAGCTAGTCATGATGAGTCATTAAAACCTTTTATATTGTTGGTTGTAGAACAACGAGAAGAAGGATTGAAAGCGGCAAATAATTTATTACAAAAGACAAATGCAAATCCTGTAATAACTAGTGGACATCCGAATTTTACAGAGGACATGTTATATGGTAAATATTTACCAAATGAAACTGGTGCCCTATACTATCGCGAAGGTTTTATCACTCAATTAATGCCTAAAAATGATAAAAGTTATTTAGTCATCGATAATTTTAATAGAATTGATCCTGACATTTTCCAAACTTACATCAATGTGTTAGAAGGATATGAAGTAACATTACCTAGATATAATAAAGAGGGACAAATGGTAAAATGGTCAAGAGAAAAAGATTCATTCTATCATTTTAATCCGAACTGGCATATTATTGGTGTAACTTACGACCGTCTAGAAGATATAAAACGCAAATATTCAAATCAATTTCTTAAATATACAAGAATTGTAAAAGTAAATCATGAATAACTTAAGATAACTAAACCTGAGACGTTTTACTATGTCTCAGGTTTTTAATTTTATTATTATTGCTTTAACATTATGTATCAAATTTAAATCATTCATAGTTAAAGGCATGCTATGCTATGGACATTTTTAGTGTTTAATGTATGGCATAGAATGGAATATTAATAATAAGACTTAGAGGAAGGTGAAAGAAATGCCTATTATTTATTACGATGGTAATTGTGTTTATTGTTATAACTATTGCATTTGGTTAATACAGAATGGACTTCCTAAGAGTTATGAATTCGCAACTTTAAAAGGGAAATCAGGGCAACACTTATTTGAACAACATCCAGAAGCATTAAATAAAAACAGCGTGATTTTACAACGTGGTCAACATTTAGAGTTTAAATCCAATGCGATTGCTAGTCTTATCATGACTACAACGAATTACAAGTGGTTAGGATTGTTAATTAAAGTTATTCCACGTCAAATAAGAGATTTAGCGTATAATTTATTTGCAAATAATCGAAATAGGATGTGGAAGACGCATTGGCATAAACCAAATGAATATGAAAAATCCTTTTTCATAGATGATAAACGCATCTAATTGATAAAATATTATCATAATTGATAATTAGAGGTTTGTTTGTAAATATATATTATTTTAGTTGCTGATGCAAATCACTTTTCAAATACTGATATATAAGTTTTAATAGTTAATAGGAAAAGGTAGTTATAAAAATCAATGCAAAAAATGTTAAGCATAACCATTTACAGATTATAATAATTATAATATAATAATTGTAATAAAGAGAAACTAATTCAGAAGTACAAGGAGAGAATATAATGAGTCAACAAGATGTAGTAAAAGAATTAAATCAACAAGTTGCAAACTGGACTGTAGCGTATACTAAATTACACAATTTCCATTGGTATGTTAAAGGACCTAATTTCTTCTCATTACATGAGAAATTCGAAGAGTTATACAATGAAGCTAGCCAATATGTAGATGACTTAGCTGAACGTATTTTAGCAATTGGTGGAAATCCAGTAGGTACATTGAAAGAAAGTCTTGAAATTTCTATCGTTGATGAAGCGGGTAAAAATTACTCAGCTGAACAAATGGTTGAAGCCTTCTCTAATGATTTAACTCATATCTCAGAGCAATTAGTTAAATCTATAGAAGTAGCTGGAGAAGCTGGCGATGATGTTTCAGAAGATATGTTCATCGGTATGAAAAATTCTGTTGATAAACACAATTGGATGTTCAAATCATATTTAGTTTAATTAATCATATAAAAAGGTGCTTGAGATTTCATTATCGTCTCAAGCACCTTTTATTATCTATTAGAATTTGATATTACTCGGCGATTTCCAATGCTATTTCCATCATTTGAGTAAATGAATTTTGTCTTTCTTCAGCTGTAGTTGCTTCGTCTCTTAGAATATGGTCACTAACTGTAAAAATACCTAACGCTTTTTTACCAGCATTAATTGCATTCAAGTATAAACCGGCTGATTCCATTTCTATACCCAATATACCCATTTTTTGCCAGTTATCATTGAATGTTTTATCAGCATTGTAGAATGTATCTGAAGATAAAACATTACCTACATGGCTTACTGCTCCTATTTCATCTGCTACATTTTTAGCTTTAGTGATGAGTTCATAGTCAGCTATTGGAGCAAAGTGACCAGGTATATTAAATTGATCAACATAATTAGAATTTGTAGATGCTGCTTGAGCAATAATGACATCATATAAATTTACATTCTCTTGTAATGCGCCACATGAACCTACGCGAATAATAGTATCAACATCAAAGAAATTATATAACTCATAAGAATAAATACCGATACTTGGTATTCCCATCCCTGATCCCATTACAGAAACTTCTTTTCCTTTATATGTACCTGTGTAACCAAACATATTTCTAACTTCATTAAATTGTTCAACATTTTCTAAAAAGTTATCAGCAATATATTTTGCACGTAATGGATCGCCAGGCATTAAAACAGTCTTTGCGATTTTTGTTCCGTTAGGTTGAATATGAGGTGTGCCATTTGTCATTAATATCTTCTCCTTATCATGATTGTTAAGATTAAGATAACATTTGTTTAACTTTTTTGCGAATTTTTGTACTATAGAAATGAGAGGACTATATTAATTTAAATAGTTAATATTCCAATTAGATGGAATATCATTTAAATTTAACAACATATTGGAGGAAACTACTATGAATTATGCTAAATTTATTGATCACACATTATTGAAACCTGAATCTACACGTCAACAAATCGATCAAATTATTGATGAAGCCAAAGAGTATAACTTTAAATCTATTTGTGTAAATCCTACACATGTAAAATATGCAGCAGAACGATTAAATGATTCTGATGTATTGGTTTGTACCGTTATAGGTTTCCCACTTGGTGCTACTACAACTGCTACTAAAATCTTTGAAACTGAAGATGCCATAAAAAATGGCGCATCTGAAATTGATATGGTTATCAATATCGGCGCACTTAAAGATGGAAGATTTGAAGATGTTCAAAAAGATATTGAGGGCGTAGTTGGAGCAGCAAATGGAAAAACAGTAAAAGTGATTATTGAAACTGTGCTTTTATCAGATGAAGAAAAAGTTAAAGCAAGTGAATTAGCGAAAGCAGCTGGTGCTGATTTCGTTAAAACATCAACTGGTTTTGCTGGGGGAGGCGCTACACCTGAAGATGTGAAATTAATGAAAGATACGGTGGGAGACGAATTAGAGGTTAAAGCATCAGGTGGCGTTCGCAGTTTGGAAGATTTCAACAAAATGATTGATGCAGGTGCTACGCGCATAGGTGCGAGTGCAGGTGTTCAAATTATTCAAGGCTTAGAGTCAGATTCTGATTATTAATAATGCAATTAACGTAACAGCACACAGATACAACAGCTTATTTTGAGAGGGGTTCAGAATTATGAGAATGGTAGATATTATTGAAAAAAAACGCGATGGTAAATCATTATCAAAAGAAGAAATTGAATTCTTTATCAAAGGTTACACGAATGGGGATATTCCAGATTATCAGGCATCGAGTTTAGCTATGGCTATCTTTTTCCAAGATATGAATGACGAAGAGCGTGCAGCATTAACTATGGCAATGGTTAATTCAGGTGATGTGATTGACTTATCAAAAATTAATGGTATTAAAGTTGATAAGCATTCAACAGGAGGCGTTGGTGATACCACTACATTAGTATTAGCGCCTCTAGTGGCAGCAGTGGGTATCCCAGTAGCCAAAATGAGTGGTCGTGGCTTAGGACATACGGGTGGAACAATTGATAAATTAGAATCAATAAAAGGATTCCACGTTGAAATCTCTGAAGAGGATTTCATTAAACTTGTTAATGAAAATCAAGTTGCTGTTATTGGACAGTCAGGTAATTTAACTCCAGCTGATAAGAAACTTTATGCATTGAGAGATGTAACAGGGACAGTTAACTCAATTCCTTTAATTGCATCATCTATTATGAGTAAAAAAATTGCTGCGGGTGCTGATGCTATCGTCTTAGATGTTAAAACTGGTAACGGTGCTTTCATGAAAACATTAGAGGACGCTGAAGCGTTAGCTCATGCTATGGTTAGTATAGGGAATAATGTAGGTAGAAATACAATGGCTATTATTTCTGACATGAGCCAACCACTTGGTCGAGCAATTGGTAATGCTTTAGAATTGAAAGAAGCTATTGATACATTAAATGGTAAAGGACCAGAAGATTTAACTGAACTTGTATTAACACTCGGTTCTCAAATGGTGGTTCTAGCTAATAGAGCAAATACACTTGAGGAAGCACGTCAATTATTAAATGAAGCAATTGAAAATGGTTCAGCTTTAGAAAAATTTAAAACATTTTTAGAGAATCAAGGTGGCGATGCCTCAGTAGTTGATGCGCCTGAACTATTACCAACAGCAACATATCAAATCGAGTATAAAGCTCAATCAAGTGGCGTAGTTTCAGAACTTATTGCAAATGAAATTGGTGTTGCTTCAATGATGTTAGGTGCAGGGAGACAAACTAAAGAGGATGAAATAGATTTAAGTGTTGGGATTGTATTAAACAAGAAAGTAGGAGACGTTGTTAAAGAGGGAGAATCTTTATTAACCATTCACAGTAATCGTGAAAATGTTGACGACGTTATTAAGAAACTTGATGAAAGTATTGCAATTCAAGCACAAGCAACAACACCAACATTAATTCATAAAATAATTACAGAGTAGGAGTGTTAAATATGACTACACCATTCAAAAGAGTACATTTAATTGTTATGGATTCAGTAGGTATCGGTGAAGCACCTGATGCTGCAGCTTTCAATGATGAAGGATCTCATACATTAAAGCATACATTAGAAGGATTTAACCAAACGCTACCTAATTTGGAAAAATTAGGATTGGGTAATATTGAAGAATTACCTGTGGTCAATAAAGTTGAACAACCAGGTGCTTTCTATACTAAACTTAGTGAAGCTTCCGTGGGTAAAGATACCATGACAGGACATTGGGAAATCATGGGTTTAAATATCATGCAACCATTTAAAGTATATCCAAACGGATTTCCTGATGAGTTAATACAAGAGATTGAAGAAATGACAGGTCGTAAAGTTGTAGCAAATAAGCCCGCTTCAGGGACAGCCATTATTGATGAATTAGGTGAGCATCAAATGAAAACTGGGGACTTAATCGTCTATACTAGCGCTGACCCAGTACTTCAAATTGCTGCACATGAAGATATTATCCCTCTTGAAGAATTATATGATATTTGTGAAAAGGTTCGAGAATTAACTAAAGATCCTAAATACTTAATTGGTCGCGTAATTGCACGTCCGTATGTAGGTGAACCTGGAAACTTTACACGTACTTCTAATCGACATGATTACGCGCTAAAACCATTTGGCAAAACTGTTATGAATACATTAAAAGATAATAACTATGATGTTATTGCTATTGGAAAAATTAATGATATTTATGATGGTGAAGGTGTAACTGAAGCAATAAGAACAAAAAATAATATGGATGGTATGGATCAATTAATAAATGTCGTAAAAAAAGATTTTAATGGCATAAGTTTTTTAAATTTAGTTGATTTCGATGCATTATACGGCCATCGTAGAGACAAAGAAGGTTATGCACAAGCTATTAAAGATTTCGACGAGCGATTACCTGAATTAATCGACAATCTTCAAGAAGATGATTTAGTTATTATCACGGCTGATCACGGAAATGACCCTATTGCCGATGGTACTGATCATACTAGAGAGTATATCCCAGTACTTATGTTTAGCCCTAAAATTGATAAATACCATGAATTATCAGGAGACAGTACGTTTAGTTCAATCGGTGCGACTATTGCAGATAATTTCAATGTGGAATTACCTGAATTTGGTAAGAGTTATTTGAATGAAATGGGAGTTGAACATTAATGAAAGTATTGCGTTATTTATTAGGTTTAGCTTTTGGAACAGCTGGCGTTCTACATTTTACAAATGAACGCTCATTTAGAAATATTGTTCCAGAATACTTACCATTACGTAAAACAGCTGTTTTGGTAACAGGTGTATTTGAAATTTTCTTTGGATTTATGTTGTTATTAAAACGTCCTGCCAATTGGTTAAAAACAGGTATAAATCTTTTCTTACTAGCTGTATTACCGGCAAATATATATATGGCACGAAAAGAATTACCTTTAGGTGATAAACAAGTACCTAAATGGGCATTATACTCAAGACTACCAATGCAATTTGTTTTAATTGCTTTAGTAAAAAAATTATAAAAGAGAAAAGTAAAACCACCAATACTTAAATATACTTAAGTATTGGTGGTTTTTATTTTAAATATGAAATTTATTTGCCTTCACCAAAAATATCTGACCATTGATTGCGTTTATCTAAAAATGCTTGCGCAATTTCTTTTGCACCTTCAAGTGAATGACTTGCTGCCCAACCGCATTGTACTTCATTGCAAGCGGGTACCTCAGTAGCTTCTAAAACATCATTTAGTGTTTTTTCAATTATATTTAACACATCTTCATAGTCGTCATGATTAATAAATGAAACATAAAAACCAGTTTGACAACCCATTGGACTTAAATCTACAACTTTATCAGTATGATTTCTAATGTTTTCAGCCATTAAATGCTCTAGTGAGTGTAACCCAGGCATTTTCATGTGCTCTTTGTTAGGTTGTTTAAAGCGAATGTCATACTTTTTAATAACATCACCATTTAAGCCTTCCATTGTACCAGCTAAACGGACGAAAGGTGCAACAACTTTAGTGTGATCAAGATTAAAACTTTCAACGTTCATTTTAGTCATGATAAATCCTCCTATATTAAATAAGCTTAATTATTAAGTTAACGATTTGATTGTATCAATAGTTAAGGGTATTTACAATTTTCAAAATTATAGTTAAACAAAGTGAATTGTGAGAAAATTTCGTAAATATAAGGTTATTTAATGACAACAATCTTTAAATCCGATAAAATAAGTAATAATTAATTGAGAAACGATATGGTTACAATATCCAAAATATTTTTAAAGATTTTTACAATAATAAGGGAGTTATGATTTATGAGTAATAAACAAGGAATTTTAGATTATATAGAGAATAATAAATATGATTATGTTGAAATTAGTCATAGAATACATGAACGCCCTGAATTAGGCAATGAAGAAATTTTCGCGTCTAGAACGCTTATAGATAAATTGAAAGAGAATGATTTCGATATAGAAATGGATATTGCTGGACACGCTACTGGATTTATAGCTACATATGATTCTGGACAAGAAGGCCCAGTTATTGGTTATTTAGCTGAATATGATGCATTACCAGGCCTAGGTCATGCATGTGGTCATAATATTATTGGAACTGCTAGTGTACTTGCGGGTTCAGCATTGAAACAAGTTATAGACCGCATCGGTGGCAAAGTTGTCGTGCTCGGTTGTCCTGCAGAAGAAGGTGGTGAAAATGGAAGTGCAAAAGCGTCATATGTTAAGGCTGGTATTATCGATGATATCGATATAGCATTAATGATTCATCCAGGTAATGCAACTTATCCAACCATTGATACACTAGCGGTGGATGTATTAGATATAAAATTTTATGGCAAAAGTGCACATGCTTCTGAAAATGCTGACGAAGCTTTAAACGCATTAGATGCAATGATTTCATATTTTAACGGTGTAGCACAATTAAGACAGCACATTAAAAAAAGTCAACGCGTACATGGTGTTATCTTAGACGGAGGAAAAGCTGCAAATATTATACCGGATTTTACACATGCTCGATTCTATACACGTGCAACCACTCGAAAAGAACTAGATATTTTAACAGAAAAAGTTAATCAAATTGCTAGGGGTGCTGCAATTCAAACAGGTTGCGATTATGAATTTGGCCCTATACAAAATGGTGTGAACGAATTTATTAAGACACCTAAATTAGATGAATTATTTGAGAAGTACGCGCTCGAAGTTGGTGAAGATGTAAGTCATGATGATTTTGGTTTTGGATCAACAGATACGGGTAATGTCAGTCATATAATACCTACGATTCATCCTCATGTGAAGATAGGATCTAGAAACTTAGTTGGTCATACACATAGATTTAGAGAGGCTGCGGCAAGTGTACATGGTGATCAAGCGTTAATTCATGGTGCGAAAATCATAGCATTAATGGGATTAGAACTAATTGAAAATAAGGGAATGTTTGATGAAATTGTTCAACAGCACTCTCATATAAAGGGGCAGTCAAAATGACGATAAATGAAAAGGGTCTAAAATTAACTTTAAGTGACTTATATAATGAAAATATAGTGTATAACTCGAGACCATCTTATGTTTCAAATCCATGGTTAAAACCTGAGGAACATCAATCTAATTTCTTAACTGGTCGGGAAATGCTTATTGCAGATTCAATGCCAATGATTGTACATGCAGCAAGTATTACTGAAAAATTAGATCAATTATTTAATCTTGTTGGAAAAAAAGTTCCCACAAATACGTATCAATTTAAAAACCGTGAAACATATGAAGCACTATTAAATCGAATTGTTAAAGAAGAAGGTAAAGATATATATTTTCAATATATTCATAGTGAAGATGTTGTTTCAGATAAATGCTACGCTGTAGATAAAGAGACCTTTGTAGCTTTGAACAATAAAGCGCGAATACCAGAATGGACGAATCATAAATATTTACCAGAGCGAGAAATTGTATCGATAAATGATTTTAAAGCGCGCATAAAAGAATGGGATTTCCCTTTTGTAATTAAACCAGGTGATGACTTACCAACAGCTGGTGGATATGGTGTAATGATTTGCTATGATGAAGAAGACTTAGCTAAAGCAACACAACGTATTTTAGAAGCAAGTGATGCTACGGATAATTTAATAATTGAACAAAAAATTGAAGCGGTAAAGAATTATTGTGTTCAGTATGCTTATTCTGAAGAAATAGGTGTGACATATTTAGGCACTGCACATCAAATCACTGATAAATATGGATTTTATGCTGGAAATGAAAATGTTCATGATGTTCCTCAACAAGTCATTGATGCAGGAAGAGAAATTATGGAAAATGGTGTAAAGTTGGGTTTCTTCGGTGTAGCTGGATTTGATTTACTATTAGATAAAAACGATGATGTTTTTGCGATCGATTTAAACTTTAGACAAAATGGCTCTACAAGTATGTTATTATTACAAGAAGAATTAAATTCATCATATCAGAAATTTTATAGTTACTTCTCTAATGGTGATAATGAACATTTCTTTAATACAATTTTAAAATATGTTAAAAAGGGCGTATTATATCCATTATCTTATTATGATGGTGATTGGTTTGGAAAGAATGCAGTTAATTCTCGTTTTGGTTGTATATGGACTGGAGATTCAAAAGAAGCCATAGAGAAAATTGAAAAATCCTTTTTAGCTGAATTAGATAAAAATTAAATTACCCTAATCAATATCCGTTGATAGGTATATAGCAATAATTTTAAAAAGCAGAATTTCAATTCTTAGCATTTAAATGAATCAAAAAATATTAATTTAATATAGTTATAACTCTATGCGTCAATTTGGGATCAAGACATGGCATTCATCAAGAATACAGTCTTGGTCCCTTATTTTTTAGAATAGAAATTTGACGACATAAGTATTGTCATTTAGTATTTTAATAGTTGCAAATTAGAAATGGAGGGTTATGCATTGTCTTATAAGAATGAGGCGTACTTTAAAGATGTACTGATTAATGAAGTGTTTTATGTTGCTAACAAAAATAAAAAACTGGTCAGACTAAATAGTAATAACCAAGATTATGTTGGCGTTTGGACTCAAGAAGGACAAGCGGAAGACTATTTAAAACATGCGTCAATTGATTATGACCGTGTGCTAAAAATTGATATTGATACATTCGTTACATATGAATTGGACGACTTATTTGATGAGGATGATCAAGTTATCATTAATCAAACATCACAAGAAACTGGTCAAATTGTAAAAGTCGTTAAAATGACTGATGAATTAATGTCAGAGTTGGATAAAATTCGTATTAAAGAATTTGTAAAGGATGTTGCCAAAGAAGACCAAGTATTTGGTTTATCAAAACATGGCGAAAATCACTTTATATTGATTAGTGATCATAGTGAAGAAAAACCTCAAATCATGCCGGTTTGGAGCTTGAAAAATAGAGCGCTCAAAGTTCGTGATGAAGATTTTGAAGAATGTGAATTAATTGAAATCGAAGGTAGTGTATTTAGCGATTGGTTAGATAAGTTGCGTGATAATGACCAAGCTGTCGCAATTGATTTGAAACCTGGTGTGGTAGGAACAGTCATTTCTGCACAAAAATTATCAAATGAATTAACTTTTTAATTTTAAGCACGTAGCATTTAGTGAAATCTTGTCTTTATATATACATTAATAAATCGTCGATGTTAAATATGTCGATGCAGTTGAGATTTAGATGAATTGTTAAACCCTTAATCACATCTTTTGGTGATTAAGGGTTTTTTATAAAAATTAAAAGTAATTAATTTAAATAAATTGCGCCAAGTGCTCCTGAAAAAGCACCATTCTCAATGTAATATGGTTTGAAACCACGTAATACCGTATAATCTTCAATTACTTCACGTAAAAGTGGATTATTATTGAAAGAAGACCCGATATATACAACATTCTCAGTTTTATTTTCACGAGCAACGGTTATGGCCATAGTAGTTATTACTTCACCAACAACTCCAACCACTGATGCTAATTTATTAGCAGGTGAAAAATCTACGTCTAAATTATGTAAGACGTTTCCAAAGTTAGCAGCTGTTAATTCACCTGGAATAGGTGGTTCAGTATCTTTGTAAATATGCTTAACTTTAAGATCAATCGTATCTCTATCTCCAGATTGAGCTAGATTTGTAAGTGCTTCATAATCTGTAATTTGTGATAATAAGTATCCCAGTCCTTGAATCATACCTCCACCAGTACCTACACCGCCTACACGACGTTGTTGTTTGCCATCAAAATAGTGTAACGAAGTGCCTGTACCGACATTAGCGAATATATATTCGTCAATATGATGACCTTGCTCTTTAAGAAGCATACCCAAACCTTTAGATGATGCATCGAATTCAACAAATATAGTTGCATCCACATTTAAATTTTCAGCAATAACACCTGCATTTCCGCCAGTAAGACTGATTGATTCAAAAGTGTTTGCGTTTAACCATGCAATTACTTCTGAAATGTTTGTAGTAAGTTTTGTTTCATACGAACGTCCTTGTTGAGATTCTTGGACGATTTTTATTAGCGTACCACCGGCATCTATACCGACTTTCATTCTAGTTCACCTCGTGATTTTATATGTCATATTTATAGTAAAGCAAATTAGCTAAATTTCAATAGATTATTTTTAAATTGTAAAAATTTAAAACAATTGTACCTAATTAAAGTGGATTTTATTTTGATAAGTGTAAAAAAACAATTATAATAAAATTGATTAATTAAAAGAGGCATAGGGGTTAGTGGTTATGACTATAAAAAAGCAGTTTGAAAATATAACGATTCAAGAATTTGAAGAAAAGTATAGACAGGATGTAGTTAACTTTGAATTAAGTGAGAGACAACAAATATACTCATCCTTACCGAAATCAGTTCTAGATGATGCTCTTTCAGATTCAAATAGAGTGGCAAATATAGCTATTAATGAGTATGGTGATGTTGTAGGTTTCTTTGTATTACATCAATATTACCAACATGAAGGGTATGATACACCTGAGAATGTCGTATATGTAAGATCATTATCAATAAATGAGAAGTTTCAAGGAAATGGGTATGGAACTACGATGATGATGTATTTACCTCAATATGTACAAGATTTATTCCCTGATTTCAATCACTTGTATCTGGTTGTCGATGCTGAAAATAAAGGGGCTTGGAATGTGTATGAACGTGCTGGTTTTATGCACACTGCTACTAAAGAAGAAGGTCCTATTGGTAAAGAACGCTTATATTATTTGGACTTAGATTCAAAACATGTGTCTTCACTACGATTAACGGAAAATGAAGCATCAAGTATTTCATCTTATAGTGTTGTTGATTTACTTAAAGATAACCACAAAGTAGGTTTTATAGCACTTGAACAAACGGATAATCGAATTAATATTGTTGCTATTGAAGTGTATAAAGAACAACGAAAAGAAGGTATCGCTGAAAGTGCATTAAGACAAATTCCTACATATGTACGAAAGCATTTCAAACAAGCTAAAACGATTATGATTACGTTATTTGGTGAAAACAATGAATTAAAATCATTATGTGTAAATAGTGGTTTCGTAGAAATTGACCAGTCAGATGATTTAATTATTTTCGAGAAATATGTAAATTACTAAGATAATCGTAATTGCGAAATCGTGTATTGTCATTTATAATTTATTTTTGTTACTATTAATTAATGAAATCCAACGACATAATTAAAAAATTCTTCGAAAGGAAGATTAGCTATAATGAAAATCCAAGATTATACTAAAGAAATGGTTGATGAAAAGTCATTTATCGATATGGCTTATACGTTATTAAATGATAAAGGTGCAACGATGAATTTATACGATATCATCGATGAATTCAAAGATTTAGGTGGTTATGAATTTGAAGAGATTGAAAATCGTGTAGTTCAGTTCTATACAGATTTAAATACTGATGGACGTTTCTTAAACGTTGGTGAAAATCAATGGGGATTACGTGATTGGTATTCTGTAGACGATATTGAAGAAAAAATCGCACCTACAATTCAAAAATTCGATATTCTTGATGATGAAGATGAAGAAGATAAAAATCTTAAATTATTGGGTGATGACGAAATGGATGACGACGATGACATTCCAGCCCAAACGGATGATCAAGAAACTTTAGACGACCCTGAAGATGAACAAGTAGAAGACGAGATTAGTGAATCAGATTTAGTAATTGAAGATGACGAAGATGATGAACTCGACGAAGAAGACGAGGACGAATTCGAAGACTAAGAAGATTTTAAAACTAAATTTTAGTTTTAATTGACTTTTACTTAAAAAATGATAGAATTTTATTCGGGCTCCTTTAAATAGGACACGTGTATAAATCATATACGCTCCCCTTACAGATATGTGAGAGGGAGCGATTTTTTTATTTTTCAAAAGTGATTATTTAAAAAGAATAAATAGGTAAGGAAGCATCCCTTTATAAATTAGGAGGTCAGGAAATGACAAAATTTATTTTTGTAACGGGCGGAGTAGTATCATCATTAGGAAAAGGTATCACAGCCGCTTCTCTAGGTAGATTGTTAAAAGATAGAGGCTTAAAAGTAACAATTCAAAAATTTGATCCATATTTAAATGTTGATCCAGGAACTATGAGTCCGTATCAACATGGAGAAGTATTTGTTACAGATGATGGTGCTGAAACTGACTTAGATTTAGGACACTATGAGCGCTTTATTGATATTAATTTAAATAAATATTCAAATGTTACAGCTGGGAAAGTTTATTCACATGTACTTAAGAAAGAACGTCGTGGTGATTATTTAGGTGGAACAGTTCAAGTTATTCCACATATTACTAATGAAATTAAAGAACGATTACTACTTGCTGGTGAGAGTACAAACGCAGATGTAGTTATTACTGAAATCGGTGGTACAACTGGAGACATTGAATCACTTCCATTTATCGAAGCAATTAGACAGATTAGAAGTGATTTAGGTCGTGAAAACGTAATGTATGTACATTGTACTTTGCTTCCATACATTAAAGCTGCTGGTGAAATGAAAACAAAACCAACACAACACAGTGTTAAGGAACTACGTGGTTTAGGTATTCAGCCAGATTTAATTGTAGTGCGTACAGAATATGAAATGACACAAGATTTAAAAGATAAAATTGCATTATTCTGTGATATTAATAAAGAGAGCGTTATAGAATGTAGAGACGCATCATCTTTATATGAAATTCCATTACAATTAAGTGCACAGGATATGGATGATATTGTTATCAAGCGATTAGATTTAGATGCTAAATATGAAACGCAATTAGATGAATGGCAATATTTACTAGATACTGTTAATTCACTTGATGGTACAATCACTATCGGATTAGTAGGTAAATATGTTAGCTTACAAGATGCATACTTATCAGTTGTAGAGTCATTGAAACATGCTGGCTACCCATTGAAGAAAGACGTTGTAGTTAAGTGGATTGATTCTGGCGAAGTTAATGATAATAATGTTGAAGACTATTTAAAAGATGTAGATGGCATTCTTGTACCAGGTGGTTTTGGATTTAGAGCAAGCGAGGGTAAAATTGCTGCAATTAAATACGCTCGTGAAAATAATGTTCCATACTTTGGTATTTGCTTAGGTATGCAATTAGCGACTGTTGAGTTTGCGCGCAATGTACTAGGTTTAGAGGGAGCACACTCAGCAGAACTTGATCCTAGCACACCTTATCCAATAATTGATTTATTACCTGAGCAAAAGGATATTGAAGATTTAGGTGGTACGTTACGTTTAGGATTATATCCATGTAAAATCAAAGAAAACACATTAGCACATCAAATTTATGACGCAATAAATATTGAAGAAAGACACCGTCATAGATATGAATTTAACAATGAATTTAGAGAACAATTAGAAGCTAATGGTATGGTGTTCTCTGGTACTAGTCCAGATGGTCGATTAGTAGAAATGGTAGAAATTCCAGAGAATGACTTCTATATCGCATGTCAATTTCATCCTGAATTCTTATCAAGACCTAACAGACCTCAACCTATTTTCAAATCGTTTGTAGAAGCGGCTTATAAACATCAAAATAAATAATATAATAAATCAACCCTTACGTACTGAAATGGTGACGTAAGGGTTGATTTTTAAAATGAGTATTGGTATATGACATTACAATTCTAAATCTCGTGTCATTTCAATCATTTGAGTGTAAATTTCATAATATATGTAATTAAAAGATATCGTATGAGGTTGAACCACTTTATCATAATCCTCAGTATAAACAATTGGTCTAGGGGTAGCTAGATTGATGAAATGTATAAAGTGTTCTGGTATTTCTAAATCTTTGGGTCGATTACAAATTAAGACAACATCTATATCATTATCTACTAATGTTTGTACATCTTTAGCTACTTCTTCAGTGTAATATGGTGAAAAG
The DNA here is from genome assembly GCF_033283605.1 of Staphylococcus sp. NWU MKU2. Taxonomy (NCBI): domain Bacteria; kingdom Bacillati; phylum Bacillota; class Bacilli; order Caryophanales; family Staphylococcaceae; genus Staphylococcus; species Staphylococcus sp. NWU MKU2. The sequence continues at coordinate 30,043 of NZ_JAVSMH010000010.1, forward strand.
AGTAACACGCGATCAGTTGAATCTATATCATCAAATGTTGTGAGCGTGGATAATAATTTACTAGATTTAAGGTGCTCTTCACTTTCTATAACGAAAGGCTCGAAAAATTTCAAATCGCCATAGCCTTTAATGTATACATAACCTTCGCCACCGATTGCTTGTATTAGACATTGAGCAGCCATTTGAATATCTAAAGCTTGATATTCTAACCGATTAAATATACCCGTTAATTGAGTTTGTAATATTTTAGACATGTTGTTCCTCCGTTTCATATGTATTGTAAATAAACTCAAACTTATGTGCAATGAAACCGTTCATATATTGAATTATTAGTAATTTAGTATTTAATAGTAAAAGTTTATTTTAAATCAAGCATGCATTCACATGCAATTCAAAAAAATATCTGATATAATGATTTTAAAAATTGTGCAGTTGCACACAAGGAGGAACTTTCATGCCATTAGTTTCAATGAAAGAAATGTTAATCGATGCGAAAGAAAATGGTTATGCGGTTGGTCAATACAACTTAAATAACTTAGAATTTACTCAAGCTATTTTAGAAGCTTCACAAGAAGAGAACGCGCCAGTTATCTTAGGTGTTTCAGAAGGTGCTGCACGTTATATGAGTGGTTTCTATACAGTAGTTAAAATGGTTGAAGGTTTAATTCATGACTTAAACATTACTGTACCTGTAGCTATTCACTTAGACCATGGTTCAAGCTTTGAAAAATGTAAAGAAGCGATTGATGCTGGATTCACTTCAGTAATGATCGATGCTTCTCATAGTCCTTTTGAAGAAAATATCGAAATCACTTCAAAAGTTGTAGAGTATGCTCATCAACATGGTGTATCAGTAGAAGCTGAATTAGGAACAGTTGGTGGACAAGAAGATGATGTTGTAGGTGGCATTATTTATGCTGATCCTAAAGAATGCCAAGAATTAGTTGAAAGAACTGGCATTGATACTTTAGCTCCAGCATTAGGTTCAGTTCACGGGCCATATAAAGGTGAACCTAAATTAGGATTCAAAGAAATGGAAGAAATTGGTGCATCAACTGGTTTACCATTAGTTTTACATGGTGGTACTGGTATCCCAACTAAAGACATTCAAAAAGCAATCCCTTATGGTACTGCTAAAATTAATGTTAATACTGAAAACCAAATTGCTTCAGCTAAAGCAGTAAGAGAAGTATTAAATAATGATCAAGATGTATATGATCCACGTAAATATTTAGGACCTGCTCGTGAAGCGATTAAAGAAACAGTTAAAGGTAAAATTAGAGAATTTGGTACTTCTAATCGTGCTAAATAAATAATGTAATTGAAGATGTTTTGAACTAGGAGTGAAACGTTAAGTCGTTTCACTCTTTTTCTTTATAATTTGAGTATTCATATTTAAATATTTTTCAAAAATGATTTATAATATTTGTAAATATAATTCTCGAATTAGTTTTATAAAGTTTGAATCGATAATTTTAATAATTGCAATTATCATTAATTCGTAATAATTTATGTTTTACAAATAAAGAATATGTTTTTTATAATGCTACTAATGTATTATTTTAAATAAATGAGAAACAAAGGAGATAAACTTATGACTCAAGAGGTAATAAAAATTCGCGGTGGTCAAACACTAAAGGGAGACGTTACGATAAGTGGTGCCAAAAATAGTGCGGTAGCAATTATCCCAGCAACATTATTAGCTCAAGGCCAAGTTAAATTAGATGGCTTACCACAAATTTCCGATGTAGAGACGCTAGTTAGTTTATTGGAAGATTTAAATATTAAAGCCCATTTAAATGGAAAAACTTTAGAAGTAGATACTACAGAAATTGAAAATGCACCACTGCCTAACAATAAAGTTGAATCTCTTAGAGCATCTTATTACATGATGGGAGCAATGTTAGGGCATTTTAAAAAATGTGTAATAGGATTACCTGGTGGTTGTCCATTAGGGCCACGTCCAATTGATCAACATATTAAAGGTTTTAAAGCATTAGGAGCAGAAATAGATGAATCAAATGATACATCTATGAAAATAGAAGCTAAAGAACTACATGGTGCTAATATCTTCTTAGATATGGTTAGTGTAGGCGCAACAATCAACATTATGTTGGCAGCTGTTCATGCAACTGGTCAAACAGTCATTGAAAATGCAGCAAAAGAACCTGAAGTTGTAGATGTTGCTAATTTCTTGAACAGTCTTGGTGCAGATATTAAAGGGGCAGGGACAAGTACGTTAAAAATTAATGGTGTTGATAGCTTACATGGTTCTGAATATCAAATTATCCCTGATCGTATTGAAGCAGGGACGTACATGTGTATAGCGGCAGCAGTTGGAGAAGAAATTACTATTAATAATATTGTTCCAAAACATGTTGAAGCACTTACTGTTAAATTAAAAGAACTTGGTGTAGACATCCAAGTAGATGGTGATGCTGAAAAAGCAATCATCAAACGCAAATCATCTTATAAAAATGTAGATATTAAAACATTAGTATACCCTGGGTTTGCAACAGATTTACAACAACCAATCACGCCTTTATTGTTTATGGCAGACGGCCCTTCATTTGTATCAGAAACAATATATCCTGCACGTTTTAGACATGTCGATGAGTTAAAAAATATGGGTGCTAATATTGAAGCCGATATGGAAACTGGAACTGCTACAATTAAACCATCATCACTTAATGGTGCTGAAGTATATGCAAGTGATTTGCGTGCAGGTGCATGTTTAATTATTGCAGGTCTTTTAGCTGAAGGCGTTACTACAATTTATAACGTTAGACATATTTATAGAGGCTATACTGACATTGTTAAGCATTTAAAAGAATTAGGTGCAAATATTTGGACTGAAGAAGTCTAAAGGTATTGATAAGTTAATATTGGCAGTTTCAACTCTCGACATATTAGCTTTTTCTGGTATAATAATTATATTAGATACTAATAAGATTTTGGCTTATAGATATCATTAAAGCCTATACAATGTTTATATTTATAAGCGATTTTTAGTACCTACAATCTAAAGAAGTTTTGAATAGAGGTGAAGACAATGGAAATCTGTCCATATCTTGAAGAAACCTTTAAAATTGTTGGTAGAAGTTGGAACGGTTTAATCATTAATTATCTATCACGATGCACTGATTATACTGCGCACTTTTCCGATATGAAAAGGGATTTAAAGACCATTACACCACGTGCATTAAGTATTAAATTAACTGATTTAGGTGAATGGGGATTAGTTGAAAAGAAAGTAGTCTCAACTAGTCCAGTTTCAATCATTTATGAATTGACTGATAAAGGTAAAGCTTTAGCAGAAGCTTTAAAACCCATTGAAAAATGGGCTCAAGAACATGTAACACTTGAAGAAGAAGTTAAATCTAAATAATATAATAAAGAGTTTTGTGCCTTATATAGAATGAATAATCACTTTTATAATTGTTCATCATTGCCAGGTGCAAAACTCTTTTGCTATTTCATACTAAGATGGTATGTTTAATTTTCGATGAAAAAAGGTACACAAATGATATAACGATTCTTAAGGAGTGAAGAATTGATGAGAAATTATACTCAACAATATATAAATGGCGAATGGATTGATAGCGATAGTAATAAAACGATTGAAGTAATCAATCCAGCAACTGAAGAAGTTATTGGTAAAGTAGCTAAAGGTAATGCTAATGATGTGGAAAAAGCAGTAGAAGCTGCAAATAACGTTTATTTAGAATTTCGTCATAGCTCAGTGAAAGAAAGAAAAGAACTATTAGATAAAATTGTAGAAGAATATAAAAATAGAAAACAAGATATTATAGAAGCTATAACGGATGAATTAGGTGCACCTTTAACATTATCTGAGAATGTCCACTACCAAATGGGACTAAATCATTTTGAAGAGGCAAGTAGAGCACTAGATTCATTCGAATTTGAAGAAAGACGTGGAGATGCATTAGTTACTAAAGAGGCAATTGGTGTTTCAGGTTTAGTAACACCTTGGAATTTCCCAACTAATCAAACTTCATTGAAATTGGCAGCCGCTTTTGCAGCAGGTAGTCCTGTAGTTCTAAAACCTTCTGAAGAAACACCATTTGCTGCAGTCATTTTAGCTGAAATATTCGATAAAGTAGGCGTACCAAAAGGTGTATTTAATCTTGTTAATGGTGACGGCGAAGGTGTAGGTAATCCACTAAGTGAACATCCAAAAGTTAGAATGATGTCATTTACTGGTTCAGGACGCACAGGTTCAAAAATAATGGAAAAAGCTTCTAAAGATTTCAAAAAAGTATCACTTGAATTAGGTGGTAAATCGCCTTATATCGTATTAGATGATGTTGATGTTAAAGAAGCAGCGAAAGCAACTACTGGCAAAGTAGTTAACAACACAGGTCAAGTATGTACTGCAGGTACTCGTATTTTAATTCCTGAAAGCAAAAAAGAAGACTTCTTAACTGCACTCAAAGAAGAATTTAGTAAAGTTAAAGTTGGAGATCCACGAGAAGAAGGTACTCAAGTTGGACCGATTATTAGTAAGAAACAATTTGATACAGTCCAATCATATATTGATAAAGGTATTGAAGAAGGTGCAGAGTTATTTTACGGTGGTCCTGGTAAACCTGAAGGATTAAATACTGGTTATTTCGCGAGACCAACTATTTTTATCAATGTAGACAATAACATGACAATTGCTCAAGAAGAAATCTTTGGACCAGTTGCTTCTGTAATCACATATAATAATTTAGATGAAGCAATCAAGATTGCTAATGATACTAAATATGGATTAGCAGGATATGTAATAGGTAAAGATAAAGAAACACTTCAAAAAGTAGCTCGTTCAATTGAAGCAGGTAGAATTGAAATCAATGAAGCTGGCAACCAACCAGATTTACCATTTGGTGGATATAAACAATCTGGAATTGGTCGTGAGTGGGGCGATTATGGTATAGAAGAATTCTTAGAAGTGAAATCAATTGCTGGTTATTTCAGTTAATTTATATATTATTTATATCAGTTCATGGAATATTTTTAGTTCCATGATCTGTTTTATTTTTGGAAATTTAATAAAATCGTTTTGTATTTAAATTGAAAATTTGCTATATTAATTCTAGTATTCAAGACTTTAAATATTATTTTATGAGATATCACAAATAGATTTAGTGAGTTCTTGAAATGAAACTATTTAAAATATCTCTTCTCTAATCAAATTGAAGTCTTTATAAATATATAAGAAATGGGTGCAATTTATGCCTGAAAAAGTACGTACATCTCCACAGTATGAGTCGTTTCATGAATTGTATAAAAATTACACAACGAAAGAATTAACACAAAAAGCAAAAACATTAAAACTTACTAATTATAGTAAATTGAATAAGAGTGAATTAGTTTTAGCTATCATGGAAGCCCAAATGGAAAAAGATGGTAACTATTACATGGAGGGTGTCTTAGATGATATCCAGCCTGATGGTTACGGGTTCCTAAGAACAGTCAACTATTCAAAAGGTGAAAAAGATATTTATATATCTGCAAGTCAAATACGACGTTTCGAAATTAAACGTGGTGATAAAGTAACCGGAAAAGTTCGTAAACCTAAAGATAATGAAAAATATTATGGTTTATTGCAAGTTGACTTTGTTAATGATGAGAATGCTGAAGTTGTAAAAAAACGCCCTCACTTTCAAGCTTTAACGCCTCTCTATCCTGAGGAAAGAATCGTTTTAGAAACAGATCCCCAAAATTATTCAACACGTATAATGGATTTAGTTACGCCTATTGGTCTAGGTCAACGTGGACTTATTGTTGCACCTCCTAAAGCGGGTAAAACGTCTTTATTAAAAGAAATTGCAAATGCGATTAGTAAAAATAAACCTAATGCAAAATTATTTATTTTATTAGTTGGGGAACGTCCGGAAGAAGTAACTGATATTGAAAGATCTGTTGAATCTGCTGAAGTAGTGCACTCGACTTTTGATGAGCCACCAGAACACCATGTTAAAGTAGCTGAATTATTACTAGAACGTGCTAAACGATTAGTTGAGATTGGTCAAGATGTTATTATTCTGATGGACTCAATTACTCGATTGGCAAGAGCGTATAACTTAGTTATACCGCCAAGTGGAAGAACATTATCAGGTGGTCTTGATCCTGCTTCATTACACAAACCTAAAGCATTCTTTGGTGCTGCACGTAACATTGAAGCAGGAGGAAGTTTAACGATATTAGCCACTGCATTAGTTGAAACTGGATCACGCATGGACGATATGATTTATGAAGAATTCAAAGGAACAGGAAATATGGAACTTCATCTTGATCGTAAATTATCTGAACGTCGAATTTTCCCTGCGATTGATATTGGAAGAAGTTCTACGCGTAAAGAAGAATTACTAATTAGTAAATCTGAACTTGATTCACTATGGCAGTTAAGAAACATGTTCACAGACTCCACAGATTTCACAGAAAGATTTATTAGAAAATTAAAACGCTCTAAAAGTAATAAAGAATTTTTCCAACAGTTGCAAAAGGCTGCTGAAGAAAGTACAAAAACAGGAAAACCGATTATTTAACGAATGTCAGTTTGAGGGTTGCGTTTTAATCTAATAACTATTATAATTACCAAGTATTGGGTAAAAAACTCACAAATAACTCTGTTCCAGATGGTTCAGGGCAAAGGAGCTGAAAATTAATGAGACAAGGAATCCATCCTGATTATCACAAAGTTATCTTTTTAGATACAACTACTAACTTTAAATTTTTAAGTGGTTCAACTAAAACATCTTCAGAAACAATGGAATGGGAAGATGGTAATGAATACCCAGTTATTCGTTTAGATGTATCTTCTGATTCACACCCATTCTACACAGGACGTCAAAAATTCGCTGCTGCGGATGGTCGTGTGGAACGTTTCAACAAAAAGTTTGGTCTCAAATCAAACAACAACTAATTATAAGTTTAAACTGTCTGCCTAATCTATTTTATATAGAAATGCGTAGACAGTTTTTTTAAATTTAAGTAGTATTTAAAGAGATATTTATAATACATAGAAATATGATATAATTAAGCGATTATGTTTTTGTAAAAGGTGGAACTTATAATGTATGAAACTTACCATTCCGGTTGGATTGAATGCATTACTGGAAGTATGTTTAGCGGTAAGTCAGAAGAACTAATTCGTAGACTAAGAAGAGGGATATACGCTAAACAAAAAGTAGTAGTGTTTAAACCAGCGATTGATGATCGTTATCATAAAGAAAAAGTTGTTTCTCATGACGGTAATGAATTAGAAGCAATTAATATTTCTACTTCAAGAGATATATTATTACAGGATTTGTCTCATGTTGATGTCATTGGTATTGATGAGATTCAATTTTTCGATAAAGAAATTGTAAATATAGTGGAAAAGCTTGCTGAAAATGGCCATCGAGTAGTGGTTGCAGGCTTAGATATGGATTTCAGAGGGGAACCATTCGAACCCATGCCACAAATCATGGCGGTAAGTGAACAAGTTACTAAATTACAGGCTGTATGTGCAGTATGTGGTTCATCATCAAGTAGAACACAACGCTTAATCGATGGACAGCCAGCTAAAGTAGATGATCCTATCATTTTAGTTGGGGCGAATGAAAGTTATGAACCGAGATGTCGTGCACATCATATCGTAGCACCAAGTACAAGTGACGAGGAGGAAATGTAGTGTTTGATCAATTAGATATCGTTGAAGAAAGATATGAACAACTCAATGAAATGTTAAGTGACCCTGAGATTGTTAATGATTCAGATAAGTTACGTAAATATTCAAAAGAACAAGCTGATTTACAAAAAACAGTTGATGTATATAGAGATTATAAAAGTAAAAAAGAAGAAATTGCTGAAATTGATGAAATGTTAAATGAAACAGAAGATAAAGAAGAAATTGAAATGTTGAAAGAGGAAAGTGCTAGTTTGAAAACTGCGATTCCTGAGTTGGAAGAACAACTTAAATTTTTATTAATTCCAAAAGACCCTAATGATGAGAAAGACGTTATCGTTGAAATCAGAGCAGCAGCAGGTGGAGATGAAGCGGCAATCTTCGCTGGCGATTTACTAAGAATGTATAGTAAGTATGCAGAATCTCAAAACTTTAAAACTGAAATTGTTGAAGCGGCTGAAAGTGACCATGGTGGTTATAAAGAAATTAGTTTCTCAGTTTCAGGTAGCGGTGCTTATAGTAAATTAAAATTTGAAAATGGTGCACACCGAGTTCAACGTGTACCTGAAACAGAATCAGGTGGACGAATTCATACTTCAACAGCGACAGTTGCTGTTCTTCCTGAAGTTGAAGATGTTGAGATTGAAATCCGTAATGAAGATTTGAAAATAGACACATATCGCTCAAGTGGTGCTGGTGGTCAGCACGTTAATACAACTGACTCAGCTGTTCGTATCACTCACTTACCTACTGGTGTTATTGCAACTTCTTCTGAAAAATCTCAAATTCAAAACCGTGAAAAAGCGTTGAAAGTTTTAAAAGCACGTTTATATGATATGAAATTACAGGAAGAACAACAAAAATATGCAGCACAACGTAAATCAGCAGTGGGTACAGGAGATAGATCTGAAAGAGTTAGAACATATAACTATCCTCAAAGCCGTGTAACTGACCATAGAATAGGATTAACTTTACAAAAGTTAGATCAAATTATGGAAGGTAAATTAGATGAAATTATTGATGCATTAACTTTATCTGAACAAACTGAGAAGTTGAAAGAACTAAACAATGGTGAACTTTAAAGAACAATTAGATTATGCGATTAAACAAGCTGTAGATAAGGGTTATGAACAATCGAGAGCAGAATGGTTGATGCTTGATTTATTTGGGTGGTCAAGAACTGATTATTTAATTCACATGTATGATGACATGTCAAAAGCAGAAGAAATCAAGTTTTCACTCGCGACTGAACGGATGCTTTTAGGTGAACCTATACAATATATTGTTGGTTTTCAATCTTTCTATGGCTATCAATTTCAAGTTAATGAACATTGTTTAATTCCACGTCCTGAAACGGAGGAAGTGATGTTGCATTTTCTTGAAAATTGTAAATCAAGTGCTACAATCGCTGATATTGGAACTGGCAGTGGTGTTTTAGCTGTTACTTTAAAAAAGTTGAATAAAGATTTCACTGTTTATGCAACAGACATTGTTCAAGAGACCTTAGAAGTTGCATCAGATAATGCACATTATCATGAGGCAGCTGTAACTTTTTTAAAAGGCAATGCATTGAAACCTTTCATACAAAATAATATAAAATTGGATGGTATTGTTTCTAATCCACCATATATCGATGTCGATGAGATGGAAATGATGGAGAACACAGTTGTTAAGTATGAACCTCATACAGCATTGTTTGCAGAGAATAAGGGTTTCGCTATTTATGAATTAATCCTTAATGATTTGCCTAAAGTTTTAAATAAAGATGCTTATGTCACCTTCGAAATTGGTTATAACCAAGGTGAAAGGTTAAAAAATATTATTTTAGAAAAGTATCCAAAACTTGATGTTAAAGTTATTAAAGATATAAACGGTAATGAAAGAATAGTGTCATTTAAATGGTAAAACTCAAAGTTACTTATCTGATAAAATTTAGATGAGTAACTTTTCATATATATGAATAAAACAATAATGAAGGAGTGAGCTTGATGAAAACTGAGATATGGGATATGCGTGATTATCAAGAATCGCCATTGGATTATCCAGAATTGGAAAATATAAAACAGGTATATAATGATGGTGGGTTAATTGCAATTCCAACAGAGACTGTTTACGGATTGGGTGCAGATGCTCGAAACCAACATGCAGTTTCAAATATATATCAAGCCAAAGGACGTCCTTCTGATAATCCATTAATTGTCCATATACATGATAAATCTCAGCTTGATCAAATTGTTTCTCATTTGCCTGAAGAAGCCAAATGTTTGATGGATGAATTTTGGCCTGGACCTATTTCATTTATTTTACCTTTAAGACAGGGTTATCTTTGTGAGAAAGTAACAGGTGGCTTACAATCAATTGCGGTAAGAATGCCAAGCCATCCAATAGGAAGAGCTATACTTCAATACATTGATATGCCTATCGCTGCCCCTAGTGCTAATGTAAGTGGGCGACCTTCTCCTACAACCTTTCAACACGTTTTTAATGATTTAAATGGCAAAATTGACGGTATAGTCAATGGTGATCAAAGTGAAGAAGGATTAGAAAGCACTGTGTTAGATTGTACACAGTTTCCTTTCAGAATAGCAAGACCAGGATCAATAACACAAGCAATGCTTAATGATGTTTTTCCAGGAAGTGTTGAGGATTATCATTATGACGTCAATAGCCAACCAATAGCACCTGGAATGAAGTATAAGCACTATGCCCCTGATACACCAGTAACGATGCTAACGCATCTTAGTAAACCTATTAAAACAATTAAAGAATGGAGTAATATAGCTTTTATTTTACCGGAAACTTTGAAGCAGTATGCTCCAAGTGATGCACTATTCATTAAACTTTGTAAAGATGAAAAAGATATAAGACAAGCTAATCATAACTTGTATCAAATACTTCATAGTATTGATGAAAATCCATCAATAGATCAAGCATATATTTATGCTTTTGATAAAACAGATGAATCTGAAGCAATAATGAATCGGATTATTAAAGCTACAGGTAATCACATTGTTCGAGGTGATAACTTATGAGAATAACATTTGTATGTACTGGAAACACTTGCCGAAGTCCAATAGCCGAAAGTATCGCGAAGAAAATGCTTGTAGATGACACAATTAATTCTAGAGGACTGTTCGCGATTGATGGTCAATCCGTATCACCAGAGTCATTAGAAGTCATTATGGAGCATAATTTGCCTGAACCTACTGTAGCTAAGCAATTTAGTGAGGAAGATTTGAATAGTGACTTAATTTTAACGATGACAGATATGCATAAACAACAACTGGTTTCTCATTATGGTGACAATGGTCGCATTTATCAACTCAGTGAATATGTTGGAGAAATAGGTGACATTGTTGATCCTTTTGGTGGTAGCATAGATACTTACCGTCAAACCTTTGAACAACTTCTGTATTTGATAGGTAAGTTACGTACAAATTCATAAGTCAAATATTATACAATTAGTATATGTTAAGCTTTAAATAAGTTATAATGAAGAAGTATAGCTAGTTTGCTATGCTTCTTTTTAATTATGTATTTAAGGTGGAGATTTCAATGCAAGAACTTAAAACTTTGCTTGATGAACTTAAATCGCAATCATTTTTCAATGAAAATGAAATTTGTGTGATAGGATGTTCGACTTCTGAAGTTATAGGACAGAAGATTGGTTCTGTAGGGTCAATGGAAGTTGCTGAAGCGATCTTTAATGCATTAGAAGAAGTGAAACAAGATACTGGTGTTTCTTTTGCATTCCAAGGTTGTGAACACATTAATAGGGCAGTCACAATTGAAAGTGAAGATTTCAACCCTCTAACTATGGAAGAAGTCACTGTTGTTCCCGATGTTCACGCAGGAGGTAGTCTTGCTACATATGCTTATAAGCATATGAATGACCCAATCGTAGTTGAACATATTTCTGTACCTAAAGGTATTGATATAGGTCAAACATTAATTGGAATGCATATTAAACACGTTTGTGTACCGGTTAGGACAAGTGTCAAACAGGTTGGTGAAGCAATTGTAACGATTGCAACCTCAAGACCTAAGAAAATCGGTGGTGAACGAGCTAAATACGAATAAGCTTGAAAGCGTAGGAGGGGATTTTTATGTCTTATATCCAAAATCAAGATAAAGCTGTCTATGAAGCGATTCAAAATGAATACAATAGACAAAATAACAACATTGAATTAATAGCATCTGAAAATTTTGTATCTGAAGCGGTAATGGAAGCACAAGGTTCTGTAATGACTAATAAATATGCTGAAGGCTATCCTGGTCGTCGTTATTATGGTGGTTGTGATTATGTAGATGTTACTGAAACAATTGCTATCGAACGAGCTAAAGCATTATTTGGTGCTGAACATGTAAATGTGCAACCACATTCAGGTTCTCAAGCAAACATGGCAGTTTATCTTGTCGCTCTTGAGATGGGTGATACTGTTTTAGGAATGAATTTAAGTCATGGTGGTCACTTAACACACGGGTCACCAGTTAATTTTAGTGGTAAATTCTATAACTTTGTTGACTATGGTGTAGATAAGGAAACTGAAAAAATTGACTATGAAGTGGTGCGTCAATTAGCACATGAACATAAACCTAAATTAATAGTTGCAGGTACATCAGCATATTCTAGACAACTGGATTTTAAAAAGTTTAAAGAAATCGCTGATGAAGTTGGTGCTAAATTAATGGTTGATATGGCCCATATCGCTGGTTTAGTAGCAGCAGGTTTACATCCAAATCCTGTTGAACATGCAGACTTTGTCACTACAACTACTCATAAAACATTACGTGGTCCACGTGGAGGCTTAATTCTTTGTAAAGAAGAGTATAAGAAAGATATAGATAAAACAATATTCCCTGGAATTCAAGGTGGCCCATTAGAGCATGTCATTGCAGCTAAAGCAGTTGCGTTTGGTGAAGCGCTTGAGCAAGATTTTAAAGTTTATCAAGAACAAGTAATTAAAAACGCTAAAGTACTTTCACAAACATTGCAAGAAGAAGGCTTTAGAATTGTTTCAGGAGGGACTGATAATCATTTACTTTCTGTAGATGTTAAAAATTCAGTTAATGTTACTGGTAAAGAAGCTGAAGCGACTTTAGATTCTATTGGAATAACATGTAATAAAAATACAATCCCATTTGATCAAGAAAAAGCTTTCGTAACAAGTGGTATACGTTTAGGTACACCTGCAGCGACTACGAGAGGCTTTGATGAGGAAGCGTTTAAAGAAGTAGGTCGTATTATTAGCTTAGCACTAAAAAATCCTAATAATGATACTAAATTAAAAGAAGCAAGAGAAAGAGTAAGTCGTTTAACTGCTAAATATCCGCTATATGAATAATTTATAAAATTTTGGAGGAAATATAAATGAGTAAAGTACATGTATTTGATCACCCACTAATTCAACACAAATTAAGTTACATCCGTGATATGAATACGGGAACTAAAGAATTTAGAGAACTTGTTGATGAAGTAGGCATGTTAATGGCGTATGAAGTTACTAGAGATTTAGAACTACAAGATGTAGAAATTAAAACGCCAGTAACAACAATGACTGCAAAAAGATTAGCTGGTAAAAAATTAGCTATCGTTCCAATTCTTAGAGCTGGTTTAGGTATGACAGATGGTGTGTTAAGTCTAGTACCAGCAGCTAGAGTAGGTCATATTGGTCTATATCGTGATCCTAACACATTAAAAGCAGTAGAATACTTTGCTAAACTTCCACAAGATATTGATGAGAGACAAATCATTGTTGTAGATCCAATGCTAGCAACTGGAGCATCAGCAATTGAAGCCATCAATTCATTAAAGAAACGCGGTGCAAAAAATATTAGATTTATGTGTTTAATTGCAGCACCAGAAGGTGTAGAAAAGATGCAAGAGGCGCATGATGATGTAGATATTTATATTGCAGCATTAGATGAAAAATTAAATGACAAAGCATACATTACGCCTGGTTTAGGTGATGCTGGGGACAGATTATTTGGTACAAAATAGTATTTAGGAGCTTAAAGTATGAAAAAAATTATGACAGTCTTTGGTACTAGACCAGAAGCAATTAAGATGGCACCTTTAGTAAAGGCACTCGAATATGATGCTGAGTTAGAACCAATGATTGTTGTAACTGCTCAGCATCGTGAGATGTTAGATTCAGTATTACATACTTTTAACATTAAGCCACATTATGATTTAAATATTATGAAGGAAGGTCAAACACTTTCCGACATTACCTCAAGAGCTATGACGAAACTTGAAGATGTTATAAAAAAAGAGAGACCAGATATGGTATTAGTTCATGGCGACACAACTACAACATTTTCTGGTGCTCTTGCTGCTTTTTATAATAAAGTTGCTATTGGTCATGTTGAAGCAGGTTTAAGAACGCGACATAAATATGCGCCATTTCCAGAAGAAGTGAATAGGCAAATGGTTAGCAATTTAGCCGATTTACATTTTGCACCTACTAAAGGGGCGGCTAATAATCTACTTCAAGAAAACAAGAGTCCTGATTCAATAATTATTACTGGAAATACTGCTATCGACACACTCCAACTAACAATACAAAAAGAATATACTTCAGATATTATAAGAAAACATCAAGGTAAACGTATTATATTATTAACTGTACATAGACGAGAAAATGTCGGACAGCCAATGATTGATATTTACAAAGCGATGCGCAAAATTGTGGATGAATATGAAGATATCGTTATTGTGTCTCCATTGCATTTAAATCCTAAAGTAAGAAAACTAGCTTACGAGTATTTAGGAGAAAATGAACGTATAGAATTAATTGAACCACTCGATGTTGTAGATTTTCATAACTTTGCAAATAAAGCATATTTAATTTTGACTGATTCAGGGGGGATTCAAGAAGAAGCCCCTTCATTAAATAAACCTGTTCTTGTTCTAAGAGATGTAACTGAAAGACCAGAAGGTGTAACAGCAGGTACTTTAAAGGTTGTAGGTACTGATTTTGATAATGTTTTTAAATCAACAACAGAAATCTTAGAAAATCAAATGATTTATGATCAAATGGCGCTAACTCAAAATCCTTATGGTGATGGAAATGCATCTTTGAGAATATGTGAGAGTATAAAATATTATTTCGGCTTAACTTCAAAAATGCCAAAGTCTTTCAATTCATAAAATAATCATAATTGTGAACATTTTGTGACAATTAAAGAGTTAATTTTTACAACAATTTGAATAGAATTGACACACTATTTACCCTATATTATTATTAAATTTGTATGAGTGGAACGGTTTACATGGTTGTCATAAGTTAATTTGGAGGAAAAAAATGAGGCGTTTCAGCATCATATTTAAACAATTCATTCAATATTATATTTATTTTCTAATTTTATTTGGTGTATTGTATATCATTATTCCAAAACCTTTTATTCTTGGATTGATAATCGGCACAGTTGGATCTTTAATAAATACCTATATTTTCGAATTATATTTATCTCGGGCAAAGCAACCAGATAACATACATATTTCTACGGGCAATACTTGGAGGTACTTAGTCGCTATCATTGCGTGCGTAATATGGTTTTTATTAAAAGATTATGTCAATATTATTGGAGTAATGATAGGTCTTATGTTTTCTTATGTTTTAATCATACTACGCCCTCTACTGCTAAAGAGTTAAAATTTTAAGAACGAAAGAGGTGAGTACATGGATCACAAAAACCCGCTCGTGAGTTGGAATGTGTTTGGTTTTGATCTCGTTTTCAATTTAGCAAGCATCATGATGTTAGTTATTACAGCAATCATTGTTTTTCTTATAGCTATTATTTGTACACGTAATTTAAAGAAAAGACCATCAGGTAAACAGAATTTTATCGAATGGATCTTTGACTTTGTGAGAAGCATCATTGAGAGTAATATGGCTTGGAAAAAAGGTGGTCAGTTTCACTTCTTAGCTGTAACATTGATATTATTTATCTTTGTTGCAAACATGTTAGGGTTACCATTTGCTATAGTGACTAAAGATCATTATCTATGGTGGAAATCACCAACAGCAGATGCAACAGTCACATTGACATTGTCAACTATGATGATATTACTTACACACTATTATGGTGTGAAAATGCGTGGTACTAAGGCATACATAGGTAATTACTTCAAACCATTCTGGCCTTTAGCAATTATCAATGTTTTTGAAGAATTCTCTTCAACACTAACACTTGGACTACGTTTATACGGTAATATTTTTGCCGGTGAATTATTACTTTCATTATTAGCCGGTTTAGTTGTAAGTAGTGCTTGGGGTTGGATTATAGGTATTCCAGGTTTAATCGTATGGCAAGGATTTTCAATCTTTGTTGGCTCAATCCAGGCATATATATTTATCATGCTTTCAATGGTTTACATGTCCCACAAAGTAGCGGACACACATTAACTTAAACAAACATTTTAGGAGGAATTATTAATATGGGTTTAATCGCAGCAGCAATTGCAATTGGTTTATCAGCACTAGGCGCAGGTATCGGTAACGGTCTTATCGTTTCAAGAACAGTAGAAGGTGTAGCTCGCCAACCAGAAGCACGTGGACAATTAATGAGTATCATGTTCATCGGTATTGGTTTAGTTGAGGCATTACCTATCATCGGTGTTGTAATCGCATTCATGACTCTTTTCCAATAAGAAAATTTCATGGCGAAGTCACTTGGATCTTCGCCGTTCGTTTTATTTAATGGCAAGTGGTGATTAATTATGAAAGGAGTGTCAAATGCCAGTGAATGCATTAACTAATTCATTCGTTCTAGGTGCAGCAGGTGGTGGTGTTGAATGGGGTACTGTAATTGTAACAGTTATCACATTTGCTATATTACTAGCACTACTTAAGAAATTTGCTTGGGGTCCATTAAAAGAAGTAATGGATAAACGTGAACGTGACATCAACAGAGACATTGATGAAGCCGAAGAAGCAAAATTAAATGCACAAAAACTTGAAGAAGAAAACAAAAAGACACTAAAACAAACTCAAGATGAAGTTCAACGTATTTTAGAAGATGCTAGAGTTCAAGCACGTAAACAACATGAAGAAATCATTCATGAAGCAAATATTCGTGCAAACGGTATGATTGAAACTGCTCAAAGTGAAATCAATAGCGAGAAAGAACGTGCATTAGCGGATATTAACAATCAAGTGTCTGAATTATCAGTATTGATTGCTTCTAAAGTACTTCAAAAAGAAATTTCAGAACAAGATCAAAAAGAACTTGTTGATAAGTATTTAAAAGAGGCAGGCGATAAATAATGACAAATGTAGCAAATAAATACGCTAAAGCATTATTTGACGTCGCTATTGATAAAGACAGATTAGATTTAATGTATGATGAATTGAGTGAAGTTAGTGAAGCTACAAGAAACTATGGTGAAGATTTAAGAGCAATTGACTCAAATCCAAACCAACCAGCTTCTGAAAGACGCAAATTTGTTGGTATCGTTTTTGGAGATGCTAATTATTACTTAAAAAATATGCTAATGATATTAGCTAATAATCGTCATTTAGTACTTATCAATTCAATTTTTAAAGAATTCAAAAGTTTATATAATGAATATCATAATGAAGATTCAGCAATTGTTGAATCAGTTTATCAATTAAGTGATGAAGAACTTGATCGCATTAAAGACTTAATTTTAAAACAAACTAATTTATCACAAGTACATATTACTACGAAAATAAATCCAGAATTAATTGGAGGATTTAGAGTTAAAGTTGGTACTACTGTGCTAGATGGCAGTGTTAAAAAAGATTTAGAACAAATCGAACGCAAATTTAGAAGAGTAAACTAAAATAAAGAGGAGTGACATAGATGGCCATAAAAGCTGAAGAAATCAGTGCATTACTTCGCTCACAAATTGAAAATTATGAGTCTGAAATGTCTGTAACTGATGTTGGTACGGTACTCCAAATTGGTGACGGTATCGCATTAATTCACGGATTAAATGACTGTATGGCTGGTGAGCTAGTAGAGTTCTCAAATGGTGTTCTTGGTTTAGCTCAAAACCTTGAAGAATCAAATGTGGGTGTAGTTATTTTAGGACCATATACTGAAATTACTGAAGGCGACGAAGTTAGACGTACTGGACGTATTATGGAAGTTCCAGTAGGGGAAGAACTTATTGGTCGTGTTGTTAACCCACTAGGTCAACCTATTGATGGACAAGGTCCTATCAATACAACTAAAACACGTCCTGTTGAACAAAAAGCTACAGGTGTAATGGCTCGTAAATCTGTTGACGAACCACTTCAAACTGGTATTAAAGCGATTGACGCACTAGTTCCAATTGGACGTGGTCAACGTGAGTTAATTATCGGAGATAGACAAACAGGTAAAACAACAATCGGTATTGATACAATCTTAAACCAAAAAGGTTTAGATACAATTTGTATTTACGTAGCAATTGGTCAAAAAGATTCAACTGTACGTGCAAATGTAGAAAAATTGCGTCAAGCTGGTGCATTAGATTACACAATTGTTGTTTCAGCTTCAGCATCTGAACCTTCACCATTACTTTACATTGCACCTTACTCAGGTGTAACTATGGGTGAAGAGTTTATGTTCAATGGTAAACATGTATTAATCGTTTACGATGATTTAACTAAACAAGCTGCTGCTTACCGTGAGTTATCATTATTATTACGTAGACCACCAGGTCGTGAAGCGTATCCAGGTGACGTATTCTACCTACATAGTAGATTATTAGAAAGAGCAGCTAAACTAAATGATGATTTAGGTGGCGGTTCAATTACTGCGTTACCAATCATTGAAACACAAGCAGGGGATATTTCTGCATACGTACCAACTAACGTAATTTCAATTACAGATGGACAAATTTTCTTACAATCTGATTTATTCTTCTCAGGTGTAAGACCAGCGATTAACGCAGGACAATCAGTTTCACGTGTAGGTGGATCTGCTCAAATTAAAGCGATGAAGAAAGTAGCAGGTACACTACGTTTAGACTTAGCTTCGTATAGAGAATTAGAATCATTTGCACAATTCGGTTCTGATTTAGATGAATTTACAGCTAGAAAACTTGAAAGAGGTAAACGTACGGTTGAAGTCTTGAAACAAGATCAAAACAAACCACTTCCTGTTGAAAATCAAGTTTTAATTATCTATGCATTAACAAAAGGTTACCTAGATGATATTCCTGTAGAAGACATCACACGTTTTGAAAATGAATTGAATAGTTGGACTAAATCAAATGGTTCAGACTTATTAAATGAAATTAGAGAAACTGGTGGCTTACCATCTGATGATAAATTTGAAGCAACTATTAATGAATTCAAGAAAAGCTTTAGCAAATCTGAATAATTAAACTTTAAATTGAAAGGGTGGTGAGATAATGGCTTCATTAAAAGAAATAGATGGTCGTATTAAATCGACGAAAAAAATGAAACAAATTACCAAAGCGATGAACATGGTATCAAGTTCAAAATTACGTCGAGCTGAAAAAAACACTAAACAATTTGAACCTTATATGGAGAAAATGCAAGATGCTATTACTGCAATTGCAGGTGCTAGTAAAAATTCTAGTCATCCTATGCTTAGACCTAGACAAGTTCAACATAGTGGCTACCTAGTTATTACAAGTGATAAAGGCTTAGCAGGTGCTTATAGTTCAAATGTACTAAAACGACTTATTAATGACATTAAAGAAAAGCATACTAGTAGTGACGAATATAGCATTATTGTATTGGGTCAATCTGGTGTTGATTTCCTTAAAAATAGAGGTTATGAAATTGAGAATTCGCTTGTTGATGTTCCTGATCAACCTTCATTTAAATCAATACAAGCAATTGCTAAACATGCGATTGACTTATTCAGTGAAGAACATATTGACGAATTAAAAATTTATTATAGTCACTATGTTAGTGTTCTTGAGAATAAACCAACAACTAAACAAGTTTTACCATTATCTCGTGAAGATTCTAGCCAAGGTCAAGGTCAAATGTCTTCGTATGAATTTGAGCCTGATAAAGAGTCTATCCTAAGTGTTATTCTTCCTCAATATGTTGAAAGTTTAATTTATGGAACGATTTTAGATGCTAAGGCTAGTGAACATGCAGCGAGAATGACTGCAATGAAAAATGCTTCTGATAATGCAACTGAACTTATTGATGACTTATCATTACAATATAATAGAGCTAGACAAGCTGAAATCACTCAACAAATCACTGAAATTGTTGGTGGTTCCGCAGCACTTGAATAATAATTTAAAGGAGGAAACAACATGAGTAATGGCCGTGTAACTCAGGTTATGGGTCCTGTTATTGACGTTCGTTTTGAACATAATGAAGTACCTGAAATTAATAACGCCTTAATCATCGAAGTTCCCAAAGAAGATGGTACTTTTGAATTAACGCTTGAAGTTGCATTACAACTAGGTGATGACGTTGTCCGTACAATTGCTATGGATTCAACAGATGGTGTTCAACGTGGTATGGAAGTTCAGAACACTGGAAAAGACATTTCAGTACCAGTTGGCGAAGTAACTTTAGGACGTGTATTTAACGTATTAGGTGACACAATTGATTTAGAAGATAAATTAGATGGTTCAGTAAGACGTGATCCAATTCATAGACAATCACCTAACTTTGACGAATTATCTACTGAAGTAGAAATTCTTGAAACTGGAATCAAAGTTGTAGACTTGTTAGCACCATACATCAAAGGTGGTAAAATCGGTCTGTTTGGTGGTGCCGGTGTTGGTAAAACCGTTTTAATCCAAGAATTGATTAATAATATCGCACAAGAACATGGTGGTATCTCAGTATTTGCTGGTGTAGGTGAACGTACACGTGAAGGTAACGACCTATATTATGAAATGAGAGATAGTGGTGTTATTAAGAAAACAGCAATGGTATTTGGTCAAATGAACGAGCCACCTGGTGCACGTATGCGTGTGGCACTTTCTGCATTGACAATGGCTGAGTATTTCCGTGATGAACAAGGACAAGACGTTCTGTTATTCATCGATAACATTTTCAGATTTACTCAAGCAGGTTCGGAAGTATCAGCATTATTAGGACGCATGCCTTCAGCTGTAGGTTATCAACCTACTTTAGCTACGGAAATGGGTCAATTACAAGAACGTATTACATCAACGAATAAAGGTTCAGTAACCTCAATTCAAGCTGTATTCGTACCAGCCGATGACTATACTGACCCAGCGCCAGCAACTGCATTTGCTCACTTAGATGCTACAACTAACTTAGAACGTAAATTAACTGAGATGGGTATCTATCCTGCCGTGGATCCTTTAGCATCTACATCAAGAGCATTAGAACCAGCAATTGTTGGTCAAGAGCATTATGAAGTGGCACGAGATGTCCAATCAACACTTCAAAAATATAGAGAATTACAAGATATCATTGCTATTTTAGGTATGGATGAGTTATCAGAAGAAGATAAATTGACTGTAGAACGTGCACGTCGAATTCAATTCTTCTTGTCACAAAACTTCCATGTAGCAGAACAATTCACTGGTCAAAAAGGTTCATACGTTCCTGTTAAAACTACAGTAGCTGATTTTAAAGACATTTTAGATGGTAAATATGACCATATTCCTGAAGATGCTTTCCGTTTAGTTGGAAGTATGGAAGATGTAATTGCCAAAGCAAAAGATATGGGTGTTGAAGTCTAAACAATTAGGAGGTATAGATAATGAGTACAGTTAATCTTGATATTGTCACTCCTAATGGTTCAGTCTACGAAAAAGATGACGTTGAATTAGTTGTTTTTCAAACTACAGCTGGTGAAATGGGTGTCATGAGTGGGCATATTCCGACAGTTGCCGCATTAAAAACAGGCCATGTAAAAGTGAATTTTAGAAATGGTACTGAATATATAGCTGTTAGTGGTGGCTTTGTTGAAATTAGACAACATAAAGTATCTGTCATTGTTCAAACAGCTGAAACTGCAAGTGAAATTGATGTAGAACGAGCTAAATTAGCTCGTCAAAGAGCACAATCTCATTTAGAAGATCAGGATAACAGTGATATAAACAGAGCTAAAAGAGCGTTGGCAAGAGCTGAAAACCGCTTACGCGTAGCAGAATTAAAATAATAAAAAAGGTTTGGAAACTAACTTTAGTTTTCAAACCTTTTTTATGTTGTATCATAGTCACGATTAGTATCATTCTGTGCTTATTTAATGTACAATATAGTACAGAAATCTAAAAGGAGAGAATGTCATGGATTATATTGGACAATTTGCAATAGTACACTTAATTTTACATGTTCTGTGTATTTGTATAGCTTATTGGGCATTAAACTCTCTTAAATTAGATCAATTTTTTAAAAAAGGCTATGCTACTCAAGTACAAGTTTGTCTAATGTTTTTAGCGGTATTATTGGGTACAGCTGTTAGTAATTTTTTAATTGATTTATTACAATTCTCAACACAAGTGAAATTTTTATTTCAATAATGAGGTTATTGTAAATTCTTTTTAAAAATGGATATAATAAATAAATAATTGATTGAAAATCGGGAAATGATGATAGTAATAGGAGTTTAAAGTGGAGGATTATTATGGATAAAATAGTTATAAAAGGTGGCAATCGCCTAACTGGAGAAGTTAAAGTTGAAGGAGCTAAAAATGCAGTTTTACCAGTACTAACTGCATCACTGTTAGCATCAGAAGGTCAAAGTAAACTTGTTAACGTTCCAGATCTAAGTGATGTTGTAACAATAAATAATGTGTTATCAACATTAAACGCTAATGTGGAGTATAACAAAGAAGAAGGTGCTGTATTAGTTGATGCATCTACAACATTAAAAGAAGAGGCACCTTATGAATATGTTAGTAAGATGCGTGCGAGCATATTGGTTATGGGTCCTTTACTAGCTCGATTAGGACATGCCATTGTCGCATTACCAGGTGGTTGTGCAATTGGTGCACGACCAATAGAGCAACATATTAAAGGTTTTGAAGCTCTAGGTGCTGAAATTCACCTTGAAAATGGAAATATTTATGCAAGTACAAAAGATGGTTTAAAAGGTACAGATATTCATTTGGATTTCCCTAGTGTAGGTGCAACTCAAAACATTATTATGGCTGCTTCACTTGCAAAGGGTAAAACAGTAATTGAAAATGTTGCTAAAGAACCTGAAATTGTTGATTTAGCAAACTATATCAATGAAATGGGTGGTAAAGTTACCGGAGCTGGTACTGATACTATTACAATTCATGGTGTCGAAAAATTAAGAGGTGTTGAACATTCAATTATTCCAGATAGAATTGAAGCAGGTACCCTTATCATAGCTGCTGCAATTACACGTGGCGATGTATTTGTTAGAGACGCTGTGAAGGAACACATGACTAGTTTAATTTATAAACTAGAAGAAATGGGTGTTAATTTAGATTTCCAAGAAGATGGTGTAAGAGTCACTGCTGAGGATGAACTTAAACCAGTTGACGTTAAAACATTGCCACACCCTGGATTCCCAACAGATATGCAATCACAAATGATGGCGTTATTATTAACAGCTGAAGGTCATAAAGTGATAACTGAAACAGTCTTCGAAAATAGATTTATGCACGTTGCCGAATTCAGACGTATGAATGCAAATATTACTGTAGAAGGCAGAAGCGCTAAAATACAAGGTAAGAGTCAATTACAAGGTGCTCAAGTTAAAGCAACGGATTTACGTGCAGCTGCGGCATTAATATTAGCTGGTTTAGTAGCTGAAGGTACAACCCAGGTTACTGAATTGAAACATTTAGACCGTGGTTACGTTAATTTCCATGAGAAATTAAAATCATTGGGCGCCAACATTGAAAGAGTAAATGATTAATAAGATAATTATCGTATAAACTTCTGGAGGACTTACATTATGGAAACAATTTTCGATTATAATCAAATTAAACAAATCATTCCACATAGACAACCGTTTTTACTAATTGACCGTGTAGTTGAATATGAAGAAGGCAAAAGATGTGTGGGCTTAAAACAAGTATCTGGTAATGAGCCATTTTTCCAAGGACACTTTCCAGATTATGCTGTAATGCCTGGCGTACTAATTACTGAAGCATTAGCTCAAACAGGGGCTGTTGCTATGCTTAACAGTGAAGAGAATAAAGGTAAAATTGCTTTATTTGCAGGTATTGATAAATGTAGATTTAAAAAGCAAGTAACTCCTGGTGATACTTTAATGTTAGAAGTAGAAATTACTAAAATTAAAGGTCCGATTGGAAAAGGTACAGCTAAAGCAACTGTTGATGGACAATTAGCTTGCAGTTGTGAACTAACTTTCGCAATTCAAGATGCCTAAATAATAAAAAAATTGCCTCCTAACTTAATAAAGTGTTAGGAGGCAATTTTTTATTCTCTCTCAAATTTTTCTTCTTTAAGTTTTGGTTTTGATTGCATCATTCGATTGAATGTTAATTTTAACTCTTCACCAGAAAGACCTTCATCAATTAACTGTTCTAATAAACTCTCTGCATATACTTGACGTAAAGTATAAATATGACAGTCAAATACTATTGACATTGTTGTTTCGAATTCAGAAATGCTTTTAATTGTGGCATCAAATAAAGCGGGATCATTTGAAGGACGCGTTATCACGACTCTAATGTCCAATAAAGTTTGATCATCATAATATTTTTTCATTGTCTCATAATGTGCATTTGAAATGACAACCTCTAAGAGCCAACCTGTGCCACTATTTTCTTTATTAATGATTACACCATCTTCTAACTCGAATTCAGTTATTCCACCATTCTC
Organism: Staphylococcus sp. NWU MKU2; assembly: GCF_033283605.1. Classification (NCBI taxonomy): domain Bacteria; kingdom Bacillati; phylum Bacillota; class Bacilli; order Caryophanales; family Staphylococcaceae; genus Staphylococcus; species Staphylococcus sp. NWU MKU2. The sequence continues at coordinate 54,475 of NZ_JAVSMH010000010.1, forward strand.
GTTTACGATTTGAAAACGTACAGCTTTAAATGTCTTCACTTCATCACATCCCCAAAAAATTTAAAATTATGCAAAAAATGAAATTATTAATAATCTAATATGAGTTTTACAATTATTTTCTTTAAATATATCAAACTTTGTGTATTAAGAGGAATAAAAATATTAAAAATAGAATTTTGACGCCTAAATTATAAATGAATAATATAGTTATAGAAGGAGGTGACACATGCTAAATAAAATTGTGATAGTAGGTCGATTGACCAAAAAGGCACAAATATTTGAAAACGAGGAGGTGAAGATAGCTACGTTCTGTGTTGCAACTGAACGTAATTATAAAGATGAAAATAATGAAATAGCTTGTGATTATATTTTTTGTAAGGCATTTGGTAAAACAGCAACAAATATAGAATCATATACAGACCAAGGCACTTTAGTTGGTATTACAGGACAAATGAGATCTCGTAAATACGATAAAGATGGCCAAACGCACTTTGTGACTGAATTATATGTTGAAACAATTAAATTTATGTCCCCTAAATCTAAAAACGATAATATTCTTCCTAACACCTCATATGATGAAGACGCTTATTCCTTTGATCACCTTGAAGTGATTGATGTTAACTAATGTTCTAATAGCTCCATCCCTATTTACTATAAAAACTTCTTTTAATTATACTCATGGCCTCTCTTATATAAAGAATTTATAAGGGAGGCTATTAAATTATCCATTTAATTATCTGAAAGATTTCATAAATATTACAAAGATAAGATGTTTATATACCTATTCAAAACTGTCATGATAGTTTGCAATTGAAATAATTATGGTTTTACTAATGTAATTTCTATGTAAAAAAGTCCTGTCTTTTTTTATTTCACTGTAACCTACTATGATTTTATGGATGTTAAAGTGTTACTTGTAAAATTAATTAAGACACAAACATTCTTAGGAGGATATATATTATGAAAAAGACAATTATTGCTTCATCATTAGCAGTAGGTTTAGGAGTAGTTGCTGGCAACGCTGGACACGCAGATGCGAGCGAAGCTCAAGTAAATAAAGCAGAATTAGCTCAATTAGCTCAATCAAATGATCAATCATTAAATGATAGCCCTATCCAAGAGGGTGCTTACAATGTAACTTTTGATTATGAAGGTTTCACTTACCATTTTGAATCAGATGGTACTAATTGGAGTTGGAACTATGCACAATCAGGTCAAGCTTCTCAACAACAAGATGTAAGTGCACAAGCTTCAACTGTTTCTAATCAAACTTCAGCTGAACAAGTTGGTTCACAACAACAATCTAGTCAAGCTCAACCAACTCAAACTCAACAAGCACCTCAAACTGAACAAACACAACAACCACAAACTGAAGCTACAACTTCTAACTCAAGTTCTTCAAATAACAATACTTCAAGTGGTTCTTCTGTAAATGTTAACAGTCATTTACAACAAATTGCACAACGTGAATCTGGTGGCGACATTACTGCTATCAACCCAAGTTCAGGTGCAGCAGGTAAATATCAATTCCTACAATCTACTTGGGATTCAGTAGCTCCTGATGAATATAAAGGTGTTTCACCAGCACAAGCTCCTGAAGACGTACAAGATGCTGCAGCAGTTAAATTATATAACACTGCAGGCGCTTCACAATGGGTAACTGCATAATATAGTAATTTAATCATTTTAAAGTAAGAGTGGAACAGTGAATTTTGTTCCACTCTTTTTTGTTTTGTTTGATAAAACGCAGTCATTTTGATATTGTTAAATTAATAAATTAATGCTACTAGGGGAGCCATAGTAAATGGCTGAGATGATTAATTCAGACCCTTATAACCTGATTTGGTTAGCACCAACGTAGGAAAGTAGTTATGTAAATGTTACGTTCTCTTTATTGAATGATAGCTACATTTCTACGTTGAAATGTAGCATTTTTTAATTTTAAGGAGGATTAATATGACATTTTCAACTGAGATTAAAGAGGCTGCGCAACCTATTATTGAAGAAATTTATAATGATGGTTTTATACAAGACCTATTAAAAGGGGATTTAGATGCTCAAGCAGTACGTCAATATTTAAGAGCAGATGCATCATATTTGAAAGAATTTACAAATTTATATGCACTTCTTATCCCAAAAGCGCCATCAATGAAGGATGTTAAATTTTTAGTTGAACAAATTGGATTTATGCTTGATGGTGAGGTTGAGGCACATGAAATCCTAGCAGATTATATCAACGAACCTTATGAAGAAATTGTTAAAGAAAAAGTATGGCCACCTAGTGGAGATCATTATATTAAACATATGTATTATCACGCATATGCACATGAAAATGCTGCGTATACTATAGCTGCAATGGCACCTTGTCCTTATGTATATGAAGTAGTAGCTAAAATGGCATTAGATGATCAAAATCTAAATAGAGATTCAGTAACAGCGAAATGGTTTGATTTCTATAGCACAGAAATGCGACCATTAATCGAAGTATTTGACAATTTATTAGATGAATTAACAGCAAATTGTACAGAACAAGAGAAAAAAGATATTAAAGAAAGTTTCTTACAAAGTACTATACATGAACGTAATTTCTTTAATATGGCTTATATTAATGAACAGTGGAACTTCGGAGGCGACAAAAATGCATAAACCCAAAATTGCTTTAACAATTGCAGGAACTGATCCATCAGGTGGCGCTGGTGTGATGGCCGATTTAAAATCATTTCATGCCTGTGGCGTCTACGGTATGGCAGCAATAACAAGTATTGTTGCGCAAAACACTAAAGGCGTTCAACACATCCATAATCTTGAGACAAGTTGGGTACAAGAACAATTAGACAGTGTCTTTAATGATGAATTACCACATGCTATTAAGACAGGCATGATTGCAACTCATGAAACAATGGAGTTAATCCAACATTATTTGAAACAACATTCAGATATTCCATACGTTATTGATCCAGTTATGCTTGCTAAAAGTGGTGATTCACTTATGGATGATGATACTAAGAAACATTTACAGAATACATTACTACCTTTAGCAGATGTCGTTACGCCTAATATTCCTGAAGCAGAGGAAATTACTGGTATCAAAATAGACACTGAAGAAAATATACGAAAAGCTGGTAACATATTTATTAACGAGATAGGTAGTAAAGGCGTCGTTATAAAAGGTGGGCATTCTGCTGATTTAAACAATGCCAAAGATTTCTTGTTTACTAAGGATGATGTATATACTTTTGAAGATCAACGCTTTGATACAAAACATACTCACGGCACCGGATGTACATTTTCAGCTGTAATTACTGCAGAACTTGCAAAAGGTAAATCAATTTATGAAGCGGTAAAAAAAGCTAAGAAATTTATTTCATTAAGTATTCAATATACTTCAGAGATTGGTCAAGGTAGAGGGCCAGTGAACCATTTTGCTTATATGAAGAAAGTAGGTTTAGATGATGAATAACTTAGAACGTTTGAGACAAGAGAACCCATTAGTTGTATGTTATACAAATGATGTCGTGAAGAATTTTACAGCCAATGGTTTACTCAGTATCGGCGCGAGCCCAGCAATGAGTGAAGCACCTGAAGAAGCGAAGGAATTTTATAAAGTCGCTGGTGCATTACTTATTAATATTGGCACGATGACTAAAGCAAATGAACAAGACATATTGGAAATTGGTAAAATTGCGAATCAACAAGGAACACCGATTGTATTTGATCCAGTGGCAGTTGGTGCATCTTCATATCGTAAAGCATTTTGCCAAAAATTCTTATCAGAAGTGAAAGTATCAGTAATTAAAGGAAATGCCTCAGAAATTTTAACGTTAGTAGATTCGACTACAACGATGAAAGGTACAGATGGTGAAACTGACTTAGATGTTGTTGAAATAGCTAAGAGAGCCCATGAGGAATTGAATACAGCCATCGTGTTAACAGGTAAAGATGATGTTGTTGTCCAAGGTGGCAAAGTTGTCAAGTTATCTAATGGGTCACCTTTATTAGCTAAAATTACTGGTGCTGGATGTTTACTCGGTGGTATTGTAGCGAGTTTCTTATTTAGAGAAGAAAATCCAACACTACAAGTGTTAGAAGAAGCAGTGAGCATTTATAATATTGCTGCTGAAATTGCTGAAAAGGATCAACAAGTGAATGGACCAGGTACATTTTTACCCAAACTGTTAGATCAAATGTATAACATTGACTTTAATACTTACCAACACCAAGTCAAAAGACAAGAGGTTGAATAATATGTTTAATTCATCATTATTAAACGTTTATTTTATTTGCGGTACGCAAGATGTTCCAGAAGGAAAAGATATTAGAGAAATACTAAAGCAAGCTTTAGAAGCTGGAATTACCCTTTTTCAATTCCGTGAAAAGGGGCCAACATCATTAGATGGTGTTGCGAAAGAAGATTTAGCAATTGATTTATTAAAACTATGTCATGACTATCAAGTACCATTTATTGTAAATGACGACGTTGATTTAGCTGAAAAAATAAATGCAGACGGTATTCATGTAGGGCAAGATGATGAAAATGTGAAGTCTTTTGCTGAACGATTTAAAGATAAAATCATTGGGCTTAGCATTGGAAATGAGAAAGAATATTATCATTCGGATTTAGAACATGTTGATTATATTGGAGTTGGACCTATGTTTGCAACAATCTCTAAAAATGATGCTAACGCACCAGTAGGTCCATCAATGATTGCTACATTAAAGAACATCAATCCTTCGTTACCAATGGTAGCAATTGGAGGCATAACAGAAGACAATATTGAACCTATTGCTCAAAATGATGCAGATGGTGTTTCAGTTATTTCAGCGATTGCACGTAGTCATAATATTGACAAGACTGTTACTAAAATGAAAAGTTATTTCAAATAAATAATAAAATTTTTCTTTTTTTGTTTTCTAGTACACGGTTACTATGATAAAATAATCCCTATGTGAATATATCAATAGAGGTGTAAAAATGAAGAAGAAAGCGTTACTACCTTTGTTATTAGGGGTAATGGTCTTTTTAGCCGGATGTGACTATTCTAAATCTAGTAATAGAGATGGATTTTTCTATAATACATTCGTAGAACCAATGTCTAAAGTATTACATTGGTTAGGCCATTCAGTATTTAACGATGACTACGGTATTGCAATTATCGTATTAGTTTTAGTAATACGTATTATCTTGTTACCATTCATGCTATCAAACTATAAAAATAGTCATTTGATGCGTGAAAAAATGAAAGTTGCCAAACCAGAAGTTGATGGCGTGCAAGAGAAAGTTAAACGTGCACGTACTCAAGAAGAGAAAATGGCAGCAAACCAAGAAATGATGGAAGTTTATAAGAAATACGATATTAATCCAATGAAGAGTGCATTAGGATGTTTACCTGTATTAATTCAAATGCCGGTTGTCATGGGATTATACTTTGTATTACGTTACCGTATTGGTGGCGGTATTGCAGAACATCCTCACTTCTTATGGTTTAATTTAATACATCCTGATATTTGGATTACTATCATTGCCGGTGTGCTTTACTTTATCCAAGCTTGGGTATCAAGTAAGCAAATGCCTCAAGAACAACGTCAAATGACATATATGATGATGATTGTATCACCAATCATGATTATTTGGATTTCATTAAGTTCGGCTTCAGCTTTAGGTTTATATTGGTCAGTCAGTGCGGCATTCTTGATTGTTCAAACATACTTCGCCAATATGTACTATGAAAAAGTTGCTCAAAGAGAAGTTGCGCCAATGATTGAAAAATTTGAGGAAAATAATAGTAACTCAAATAAAAAAGGTAAAAACACTCAAGTCGTTTCTAAGAATAATAAAAAGAAAAAATAAATTAGTTTAATTGAAACTAGTAAGTAAAAAGGTCGATATCCCTACGTAGGGTATCGACCTTTTTTTATATATGCCATTCTTTATAAAATTGATTTAAAAACTGCTCCATAAACGTATGTCTTTCTCTAGCTAATTTTCGACCAGTTTCAGTATGCATTAAATCTTTTAATTTTAATAATTTATCATAAAAGTGACGTATAGCGGAAGGTTCTAAATTAGTAATCGTTTCAATATTAGGTATGTCACTATGTGGTGATTCTGTCCACATTGGCTCATTAAAATGGCCTGAAAATTGAAATGCTCTAGCAATACCAATAGCACCAATCGCATCTAGTCGATCTGCATCCCTAACAATTTGTCCTTCAATTGGAAGGTCTACATGATTATTTTGTCCATTTCTATAACTTAAATGTTGAATGATGTAAATAATCTTTTGTTGTTGATCAGAAGATACGCGAATGTTCTTTAAAAATGTTTTTAAACGATCTAAAGCATTGGCTTTATTTGTTAACTTATCATCAATGACATCATGAAGTAATGCAGATAATGTGATAATTAAATATTCTCCTTGTTGCTCGCATTTAGAGATTGTTTGAGCTAGTGACGTTACACGTTCTACATGTGCAACATCATGACCAGAATAATCACTTTTATGAAAATCTTTCATATAACGATGCGCTAATTCTATTTGTCGTGTTACATCCATTTTAATCTCCTTATTGTTCAGATGAGTTCGGGACTTAAGTATTATTTTAAGTATATAATATTTTCAATGTGATTTTTTTAGCTACTATATCTAAATTATCTATAGAATAGGAGAAAGTAATTGAGATATACCTTCTTTAAATTTAATCCACAGGCTTCGTTTATTATATAAGTCTTCAGTGAGTCGGTAAGATACTTTCATATCTTGAATAAATGCTTCTTTTAGTTGAGCTGCAATTGCTTCATCATAGATAAATGCGTTTACTTCAAAGTTCAATGTAAAACTACGATTATCCATGTTGGCAGTACCTACTGAAGCAATTTCATCATCAATAATTAATGTTTTGGAGTGTAAGAAACCATTATCATAATGATAGATTTTCACGCCAGCTGATAATAGAGAAGCTGCGTTTTTTAGGGTAGCCCAATAAACAAAAGGATGATCAGGTTTATTAGGAATCATGATATTGACCTCTACACCACCTAAAGCTGCTATTTTAATTGCATCAATGAAGGCTTGATCAGGAATAAAATAGGGTGATTGAATATAAATAGATTGTTTAGCTGAAGAAATCATTTTCAAATAACCATATTTGATTTGCTCCCAATCTTCATCAGGACCACTTGAGGCAATTTGTACACCTATTGTTCCACCAGAGTCTACATCAGGAAAATAGCGATCTTCATATTCGATTGAATCACGGTTTGATTGTGAGTTCCAATCTAATATAAATCTCAGTTCAAGTGCGTTTACAGAATCTCCTTCTAATCGCAAATGAGTGTCTCGCCAATATCCAAATTTTTTATCTTTACCTAAATATTCGTCGCCTACATTAAAACCACCAACATAACCAATTTTACCGTCAATAATAATTATTTTTCTATGGTTTCGGTTATTCATACGTAGGTTTATAAGTGGGAGTTTAGAAGGAAAGAAAGATTCAACATGTCCACCTTTTTGACGAAAGTGTTTTAAATCTTTTTTTCTTAGAGTTCTTGATCCCATATCATCGTATAACATTTTAACTTCTAAGCCCTCATCAAGTTTATCCTCAAGTGCTGAGAGAATTCGATGACCTAATTCATCACTTTTGAAAATATAGTATTGAATATGTATATAATCTTTTGCATTTTTAATATCACTTAATAATGCATCAAATTTTGCATGGCCATCAGTATAAATCTTGATTTGATTATCAGTAGTAAGGAATGCAGCATTGTTAAAAAGTAACATGCGTACCATTTCTTTAAACTTAACAATTTGATGATTACCTTTTGAGAAATCGTCGCTTTCTAATGCTTCAATTTGTTCATCGACAATCATAGCAAGGCCTTTACGGTCTTCCTTTTTCAATTTAAAAATACGATTGCGTTGAATTTGGCGTCCTAATAGTAAATATAAAATAAACCCTATAATTGGTAAAAATACTAAAACAAGTAGCCAAGCCCATATTGAACCAGCACTACGGCGCTCCATAAAGATAATAACAAACGCAAAAATTAAGTTTAATATAAAGGCAGCAATTAAAATGATATTAATAATCAATGAGGAATGCGTGAAAGACATTGAGTATATTTCTACCATAGTACGCCTCCTGTTTATTTTTTTAATTCTTGCAAGAATAAGATAAGTCTAGTACTTTCTTAAACTTAATTGTATCATGGCATTAACTAAATAGCATGACCCTTTTTCATGAAAATAAGTTACAGTGTTTGACGAATATGAAGGTAAATTATACGATATGATAGTACTATTAGAAAGGGTGACGACCTTGAATAATCATGAAAATGCACATCATTCCGAGCAAATTAAAATGAATTTAAAATCAAGACTCAATCGTATTGAAGGGCAAGTTAGAGCGATTAATCGCATGATTGAAGAAGATGTATACTGTGATGACGTGCTAACTCAAATTAGAGCTACAAGATCAGCTTTAAATAGTGTGGCCACTAAGTTGCTAGATCATCATATGAAAAGCTGTATCATGGATAAAGTGAATAACGGCGCTCAAGAAGAAGCGATGGAAGAATTGTTAGTGACGTTTCAAAAATTAATGAAAGATTAGGGGTTAATTAAATGAACTTTAGTGAAATTAGAATTAGTGAATTAAATACTGAAGAGCAAGCTAATTCACTCCAACATAGACTTGAGAAGATGATAGGTGTAGATGAAGTAATTGTAGAACTAAATGACCAATTAGTTAAAATTTCTTATGAAACACCTACGAATTTAAATAGTATTGAAAAAGAAATTTATGATGATGGTTATAAGGTATTAGGTTGATAAATTAAAATAATTTTATTAAATATCAATTTTATGCTGAATTAATGTAGTAAAACATCGATAATTGGGGTAGTATAACTTTGAAGTCATAAAACGAGGTGAAAGCCATGAGTAATTCGGATAAATTGCAAAATGTTGTTAAATTATTATCGTCATTAGGTGTGAATATTAAAAAAACTAAATCTCGTTTAGACATTATTAATACATTGCCAGCTACAACACCTGTGCGCCAAGAACTTAAATAGTCTGCTAGCAATTGATAAAGGGAGAAGCGTAATCACTTATAAAAGTGATTACGCTTCTTTATTAGGCATTGTTTGTCTTTGATGGAAATGTATAGATAAGACGACACCTATACCAACCATTAAACTCCATAGTGAACTACCGCCGTAACTAATAAAAGGTAGTGGTATACCAGTAATAGGTAGTAATTGGATTGTCATACCTATATTTTGTAATATATGGAAAACAAGTAGTGATACATAGCCTATGATAAATATTTTGCTGAATGGAGATTCAACTTTTGTAGCAAGTCGAATTAAATGAAAAATCAATGCTAAAAAGATGAGTAGTAAAACTACAGCGCCTATAAATCCCATTTCTTCTCCAACTACTGAGAATATAAAATCTGTATGATTTTCAGGAATGTAAACCTCACCATGATTAAATCCTTTACCGAATAATTGACCAGACCCAATCGCTTTTAAAGATTCTGTTAAGTGATAACCGTCTCCAGCACTATATGAATATGGATCCAACCAAGAATTAATTCGTCCCATTTGATACATTTTCACACCTAGAAGGCTCTCAATTAACGTTGGTTTATAAATGATAGCTAATATAATAGTTCCTCCAAAAACAAAAGCGGCTATAAATAATGGTGCTAAAATTCTCCATGTAATACCGCTAACTAACATTATGCCGATAATAATAGCACAAATCACAAGCGTTGTACCTAAGTCATTTTGTAATAAAATTAAAGCCATTGGAACTATTGAAATTCCTATGATTTTAAAGAACAAGACTAAATCAGTTTGAAAAGATTTATTAAAAGTAAAACGATTATGGTTAGAAACGCTCTTTGCTAATGCTAGAATTAAGATGACCTTCATAAATTCTGAGGGTTGAATACTTACTGGTCCAAATGAATACCAACTTTTAGCACCATTAATGATTGGTGTGATAGATGTTTCAGGTAATATGAGTAAACCGATAAGTAGTACACAAAAGATAAAATAAAGAATATATGTATTATTTCTAATCTTTTTAGGTGAAATAAGCATAATAACTAATGCGATAATAGCACCTAATATGTAATATATGATTTGGCGAATACTAAAGTTTGCACTATATTGTCCTCCACCCATAGCTGAACTAATCGTAGTAACACTTATAATGGCAAGTATGGTTAATAATGCTACAAGTATCCAGTCTATCTTACGTAGCCAATGTTTTGAAGGCTGTTGACGGGATGAATATTTCATGAGAAAACTCCTTAAATTCTTATAATCGAACGATTAATATTATATATAAATTTTACATGACTTTATATTAATTTGCTAGAAAATAACAGGCTGAATATAGAAAACTAAAAATTCTATCTAAAATTGTGTTTGAATTATAATTGGTAAATTAGTCTAATATAAACCAAAAAAATTATTTAAACATAATTAGATTTAAGTTGATAAATGCAAAATCACTTTAGACTGTGATAATATTGTTTTTTAGAAAGCATAGTTTAAACTAAATAAAATTTATAAAATATTGATAGTTAACTAAAAAGAAAAAGTAAAAATGAATTGAAAGAGATATAGACATTTGTAGGAAGTTTAAATAATGTAATAGTTTAATACTTCTCATAAATGATTGAGTTATGATCTTTCTTAATGGAGGAACTACTTATGGTAAAAGAAAACATTTGTATCGTATATGGTGGTAAAAGTGCTGAACATGATGTTTCTAAATTGACTGCGCAAAATGTTCTTAATGCAATTGATAAAGAAAGATATTTAGTGGATATCATTTATATTACGAATGATGGCTTATGGAAGAAAAAAGAAAATATCACTGAGGAAATTAAAGAAATTGAATCCCTAAATATGACAGATATAGAAGCGGGCGAAATCACTATTTTGCTTAAAGAAAGTAGCGATGGTAAACCTTATGATGCAATATTCCCATTACTTCATGGCCCTAATGGTGAAGATGGCACAATTCAAGGGTTATTTGAAGTTCTTGATTTACCATATGTTGGAAACGGTGTACTAGCTGCATCAAGTTCAATGGATAAACTTGTCATGAAACAATTATTTGAACATAGAGGTTTGCCTCAATTACCTTACATTAGTTTCTTAAGAAGTGAATATGAAAAATATGAGGGTAATATTATTAAACTCGTTAAAGATAAACTTACATATCCAGTATTCGTAAAACCTGCAAATCTTGGCTCAAGTGTAGGTATTAGTAAATGTAATAATGAGGATGAACTAAAATCAGGTATAAAGGAAGCTTTCCAATTTGACCGTAAACTCGTTATTGAGCAAGGTATTAATGCTCGCGAAGTTGAAGTAGCTGTATTAGGCAATGACTATCCTGAAACAACATGGCCAGGAGAAGTTATCAAAGATGTTGCATTCTATGATTACAAATCAAAATATAAAGACGGTAAAATCAGTTTACAAATTCCTGCAGAATTAGATGAAGAAGTACAAATGACATTAAGAAACATGGCATTGGAAGCATTTAAAGCTACAGATTGTTCGGGATTAGTACGTGCGGATTTCTTTGTTACTGAAGACAATCAAATTTTTATTAATGAAACAAATGCAATGCCTGGATTTACAGCATTTAGTATGTATCCAAGTTTATGGGAGAATATGGGCTTATCTTATTCTGACCTAATCACAAAATTAATTGACCTAGCTAAAGAACGTCACGAGGATAAAAAGAAAAACAAATACACAATTGACTAAGAGAGGGATTCATAAATGATAGAAGTTTCTTTACAGCAAATTCAGGAATGGATACCTTGTGATATTGATTCACAATATTTACAACAAACCATCAAAGGTGTGACGATCGATTCACGTGCAATCAAAACTAATATGTTATTTATACCATTTAAAGGTGAGAACGTAGATGGTCATCGCTTTGTTTCACAGGCGTTAAAAGATGGCGCTGGGGCTTCTTTCTATGAAAAGGGCCATGACATTGATGATAACGTGGAGGGACCTATTATATGGGTAGACGATACATTAATTGCGTTACAACAATTAGCTAAAGCATATCTTAAACATGTGAACCCTAAAGTAATAGGTGTTACTGGTTCAAACGGTAAAACAACTACAAAAGATATGATTGAGAGTGTATTACACACTGAATTTAAAGTAAAAAAAACGCAAGGTAATTACAATAATGAAATAGGCTTACCGTTAACTATTTTAGAGCTTGATTTAGATACAGAGATTTCAATATTAGAAATGGGTATGTCTGGATTCCATGAAATAGAATTACTTTCTAATATAGCTGAACCAGATATTGCTGTTATTACAAATATTGGTGAGTCACATATGCAAGATTTAGGTTCTCGTGAAGGTATTGCTAAAGCTAAATCTGAAATAACAATTGGACTTAAAAAAGAAGGAACATTCATCTATGATGGTGATGAACCATTGCTTGAACCACATGTTAAAAAAATCAAACACGCTAAATGTTTAAGTGTAGGTTTGAAACAAGATAATGCTTTAGTATGCGAAGTAGAACATAGTGAAAATGATGGCATTGCTTTCTCTATTAACGGTAATGAACATTATAAATTACCTATTCTCGGAATCCATAATATGAAAAATGCAGCTATCGCAATTGCTATTGGTCATGAACTAGGACTTAAATATGAGACTATTCAACATAACATTAATCATGTTCAACTCACTGGTATGCGAATGGAACGCCATATTACTGATGATGATATTACTATCATAAATGATGCTTATAATGCCAGTCCTACAAGTATGAAAGCCGCAATTGATACTTTGAGTCAAATGGAAGGTAGAAAAATTATTGTACTTGCTGACTCACTTGAATTAGGTGAAAATAGTCGTTCAATGCACGAAGAGGTAGGCGCATATTTAGAAGGTAAAAACATCCATACTTTATTAACATATGGCAAAGATGCAAAGTATATTAGTGATATTGGAGGTCAATTTGTTGACCACGTTGAATATTTTATTGATAAACAACAATTAACTCAATATTTAATAAACAACTTAGTTGCTAACGACAAAGTTCTTGTAAAAGGTTCAAGAGGAAATAAACTTGAAGAAGTTGTAAATAAATTGATTTAATTATTTTCAAAATTACTATCATGCTAAGCAAGTCACTAATTAGGAATCTAAATCCTTTAGTGGCTTGTTTTTTTACTTTAAAAATTTAAATAACAAGTGAAAAATGTAAACGCTATTATATGAAAATAGATTTGAAAACGAGTTCATCTATAAAATTGCTTTATTGCGATATGTAATTTTAGGTGGTACTATATAGAAGTTGACGTAATAAGAGAACCTTATATACACAAACGTATATTGATAAATAAGAAAGTTAAAAGGAGAATTATATTGCAAAATTTTAAAGAACTAGGGATTTCGGATAAAACAGTTGAGACCCTTGAAGCAATGGGCTTTAAGGAACCCACACCTATCCAAAAAGATAGTATCCCTTATACATTAGAAGGAAAAGACATCCTTGGACAAGCTCAAACTGGTACAGGTAAAACGGGAGCGTTCGGGATTCCTTTAATAGAAAAAGTTGTAGGTCAATCAGGTGTGCAAGCTTTAATATTAGCACCTACAAGAGAATTGGCTATGCAAGTAGCTGAACAATTAAGAGAATTTAGCCGTGGTCAAAACGTACAAGTTGTAACGGTATTTGGTGGTATGCCAATCGATCGACAAATTAAAGCTTTAAAAAGAGGACCACAAATCGTTGTAGGTACACCAGGACGTGTCATTGACCACTTAAATAGACGTACATTAAAAACAAATGGTATTCATACATTGATTTTGGATGAAGCGGATGAAATGATGAACATGGGATTCATCGATGATATGAGATTCATTATGGACAAAATTCCAGCTGAGCAAAGACAAACAATGTTATTCTCAGCAACAATGCCTAAAGCAATTCAAACTTTAGTACAACAATTCATGAAATCTCCTCAAATCGTTAAGACAATGAACAACGAAATGTCAGACCCTCAAATTGATGAATATTATACAATTGTGAAAGAGCTTGAAAAGTTCGATACATTTACTAATTTCTTAGATGTACACCAACCTGAATTAGCCATTGTCTTCGGTAGAACAAAACGTCGTGTGGATGAATTAACAAGTGCTTTATTATCTAAAGGATACAAAGCAGAAGGCTTACATGGTGATATCACACAAGCTAAACGTTTAGAAGTATTGAAGAAATTTAAAAATGATCAAATCGATATATTAGTTGCTACAGACGTTGCGGCACGTGGACTAGATATTTCAGGTGTAAGTCATGTATATAACTTTGACATTCCTCAAGATACTGAAAGCTATACACATAGAATCGGACGTACAGGAAGAGCTGGTAAAGAAGGCATCGCTGTTACATTTGTAAATCCAATTGAAATGGATTACATCCGTCAAATTGAAGATGCAAATGGAAGACGTATGAACGCTTTAAGACCACCTCACCGCAAAGAAGTATTAAAAGCGCGTGAAGATGATATTAAAGATAAAGTGAAAAATTGGATGTCACGAGAAAGTGAAGCACGTTTGAAACGTATCTCAAGCGAGTTATTAGAAGAATATGACAGTACTGAATTAGTTGCATCATTACTACAAGAATTAGTAGAAGCAAATGATGAAGTGGAAGTACAATTAACATTTGAAAAACCATTAGCACGTAAAAATCGCCAAGGTAAAGGTAATGGATCACGTCGTGGTGGAAAACGTAATAACAAGTTCGATAATAAAAACAAACGTTCAAAAGGTAACTTTAATAAGAAAAAAGGTAAAAAACCTGACCGTCGTGAAAGACAAGACAAAGGTAGATCTACGATGAAAGGTCGAACATTCGCAGATTTACAAAAATAAAATAATTCAATATTGAATTTTATAATCAAACCATCTCATGCTTTTGAGGTGGTTTTAAATTTGATTAAATCGTAGAAGTAATTTAACAATTTCGCATATTCAGCAAGGTCAGTAAGCCTTACACTAAATATGATATAATAAAATAAAATTGCAAAGGAGTATATTATGAAGGTAGAAAGTTCATTTCATAAGAGTCCTAAAAATGCACTGAAATACCACTGGCTTAATAGTGGTATCTTATTTTTAATAGAACTGATTATCATTGCTGCACTATTCTCAATGTGGCGATATTTTAATTGGTACCACTTTATTGTCTACATACTTATCTTCTTAGTCTTCATTTCGGTTATTCGTTTACTATTACAGCCCATTATTAATTATAAATATCGTTTTTATAGGGTTAATGATAGAAATGTTGAAGTTAAAAAGACTTTTATTTTTAAAAAACACCAAATAACTAAAATTGAACGGCTACAATTTTTAGAAATTAAAAGTAATCCTATTTTAAAGCTACTAAATTTAAATATTTTAATTTTTGTAACAGCGGGACATGAACTAAAATTACCAATTGTCTCAGAAGAAGAAATGAATCAATTATCAGAAGATATTTTTATAGCATTGCGAGGTGCTAATTCAGATGTTTAATCCTCAAAAATTGCATCCAATTTCATACATAACAGGGATAATAGACGTAATTAAACAAAATATTTTTACATTTATCATATTAGTTGGTTTTAATATATGGAATTTTGATTTTACAGAAATTCGTCATTATATTGGCCCATCAATCTTTTTATTTATCTTTATTTTGACGTTTATACATCAATTTTTAGAAATTAAAGTTACAAGATATTGGATTGAAAACGATCAATTTATTGTTACATCTGGTTGGTTAAATAAAAAAAGAAAAGAACTAAATCTAAGTAGAATTCAGTCATTAGATACAACACAAGGTTTGATTAACCAAATCGTGGGTGGTGTTAGTTTACAAATTAAAACGCCAAGTGATGGTATTGAATTGGCAACAATAACGAAGAAACAGAGTGAGTTCATTGAACAAACCATACGTATGAGACAAAAAGAATTAAATAATGATACTCAAGAATATTCAATCAATGATGAAGCGGATGAAAATGAACTAAAAACTGAGCAATACAATGCGTCGCCAAGTGTAACAGAAAGTAATTCAGAACATGTGTTCAATATGTCCTTAACTTCACTAATTCTAATGGCTATGACGAGTGGGGCAATAGGTGTGGCCTTTGCTGCCGTTTCGCCAATAGTAGGTGCATTTCAAGATATTATCCCTTGGGATAAATGGACGTCTAATCTATGGCATTGGGTAAATTCTGTACTTATTATTGTGTTGTTTGTTGTTGTATCAATTTTAATCATTAGTTATGTCTTAGGAACTATAATTACGATTATTCGTTATTATAACTACAAAGTTGTACAACAGGGGAATCATCTTAAAATTAGTTATGGTCTTTTTAATGTGAAAAATCTAACAGTTCCAACTGATCGACTACAAGCAGTATTAGAGAAACAATCTTTCTTAAGAAAAATATTTGGATATACCTCTATACACTTTATAATCACGAGTGATATGGATATAGAGTCTAAAGATGATGCAAGTGACAATGGTAAAATTATGATATTACCATTTATAAGACAAAAAGAAGCGTATGAAATTATTGGAAAGCTTGTACCAGAAATGAAGTTTAATAAGGTCGAAAACATTATGCCGTGGAATGGATTTCATCGTCACTTTTTTATACCAAGTATTATCGTTTTAATTTTAGCTAGTATTGGAACTTATTTTTGGAGTGCATGGAGCTTTTTTATCGCTTTGATGATAATTATTGTGATGATGTCTCATGCATATATCTACGTTAAAAATGCTGGCTTAGTGATAGAGAATGGTGAAATTACTTTGAAACGTGTGAGCACTTTTGGTTTTCAAACATATTACTTCAAAACGGATAAAATTATAGGTATGGAAACAAGCCAACATCCTTTTCTCGAAAGAAGTCATTTAGCAAATTTATATTTCCTTATTGCAAAGGGATCAATATTTGAGTTTATGGAATTAAAGTTTATAAAAGAAGATACATCGCAACGCTACGTTGATGCGTATTTAAGAGGTGAGTACGATGTCTAATTATAATTACATGAATAAAAACGGCCTTAAAGTGATGAGGATTGCTTCAATGATTACTAGCATTATTTTTACAATTATAGTGATAATAGCAAGCATTTTATGTGATTTATACATTGAGGAAATGAGTCGCGCATTACTTGTAAGTCTTTTGATAGCACTAATCATTTTATGTTGTGTTGTTTTTATAGTTATAACACCATTTTTAAAATATAAAAACTTTCGATATAGTTATTCAAATGATGAAATTTATATACGAAGAGGCATTATTTTTATCAATACTAAAATTATTCCATTTTATAGAATTCAGAATATCGATATTGAAGAAGGTTTTTTAATGAGAAAATATGAGTTAGCATCATTGCATTTGTCGACTGCAGGTGGTGTTTCTCAAATAGACTTGATTGCAAAGACAGACGCAATTAATCTTAAACAAATGATACAAAATAAGAAAAAATTCAGCAAAATGATACTAGTGAAATGAATACGAAAATAGATCATTCAAATATACCCAGTGAGTGAGGGATTAGCATGATACATGGAATAGGTATTGATTTAATAGAAATTGATAGAATTAAAAAAGCTTTTGAGAAACAAAAAGACAAGTTAGTAAAGAGAATTTTAACACAAGAAGAGGAACAACAATTTCATTCATTTAAAAGTGAAAAGAGAAAGCTTGAATTTTTATCTGGTCGTTTCGCAACCAAAGAAGCTTTCAGTAAAGCATTAGGTACAGGCTTAGGAAAAACAGTGGCATTCAAAGACATTAATTGTTACAACGATATAAAAGGTAAACCATGTATAGATTACAATGGTTTTATCGTACATGTTTCAATAACTCATACAGAACATTATGCGATGAGTCAGGTTTTGTTAGAAAAGAGAGATTAACAGTATTATAATAAAAATAATTTCTACCTCGTATTTTGAACGAGTTAAATTAATAATAAACAAGATTTTTTACTAATTAAGAGGAGGATTATGTATGTCAGATAAATTCTATAGATCAACTTATTTAAACGTAGATTTATCAGCGATTTTAAATAACTATAATACTGTTAGAACGTTGCATAGCGATAAAACAGTTATACCGGTAGTAAAAGCTAATAGTTATGGGCTAGGTAGCGTTAAAATCGCACAACATTTAATGAATAACGGTGCTGACTTTTTTGCAGTAGCAACTCTTGATGAAGCTATTGAACTACGTATGCATGGAATCAATGCTCAAATACTTATCTTAGGCGTCATTCCTCTTGAAGATATAAATAAAGCTATTCAACACAGAGTTGCTTTGACTGTACCATCATTACAATGGCTACAACATGCAATAGAATTAATTCGTGATGATAATGAAAAGAATTTATGGCTACATGTGAAACTCGACACAGGTATGGGCAGACTTGGAATTAAATCACTGGAAGAATATAAAGAAGTCATTGACTTAATTCAAAGTCATCCTCATTTGGTATTCGAAGGTGTATATACGCACTTTGCTAATGCTGATGAACCTGGCGACTCAATGGATAATCAATATGAACAATTTGAAACCTTAGTAACTCAAGCTGAGAAACCTAAATTCATACATTCTCAAAATTCAGCTGGTTCTTTATTGAGAAACTTTGAATTATGTAACGCAGTTAGACTTGGTATTTCACTTTATGGTTATTATCCGTCAGCGTATGTAAAAGAAAAAGTTGAAACTGAATTACAACCAAGTGCGCAATTATTAACACAAGTTGTCCAAACTAAATATTTAAAAGTTGGCGAATCGGTAAGTTATGGCAGTACATATACAGCAACTGAAGATATAAAAATCGCAATTTTGCCAATTGGATATGCAGATGGTTACTTACGCTCAATGCAAGGGGCATTTGTTAATGTCAAAGGCCATCAATGTGAAGTCATAGGTCGAGTATGTATGGATCAAATGATAATTAAAGTGCCAGATGATGTAAAAGAGAGAGACACTGTGACACTTCTAGATAATGCTTATGATTCACCTCAATCAGCTGAAACTTTAGCTCAAAAACAAGACACGATTAGCTATGAAGTTTTATGTAATTTAGGTAGACGTTTACCTAGAATCTATCAAGTTGATGACGAGATGCATGTAACTAATGAATTATTAAAATAGTATAGTCACTTGAAATAAAATTTGTTATTATAAAATTAATTAAAGTTTATAATGTCTTATTTGGTATCAACTGGAGGTTCATATTATGCTTACTTTCAATCAAAATAGAAGTCACAGTCTTGAACAATCTTTAAAAGAAGGCTATGCACAAATGGCCGAATTAAATCTCTCCCTAGCGACAGAAGCTTTTCCTCTAGAATGCGAAGCTTGTGATTGCAACGAAACGTACATTATTTCTAATTATAAAAGTGAATGATTAGAAGAGGCGATGTATATTTAGCTGATTTGTCACCAGTACAGGGCTCAGAACAAGGGGGAGTCAGACCTGTAGTTATCATTCAAAACGATACTGGTAACAAATATAGTCCTACCGTAATCGTTGCTGCGATTACGGGAAGGATTAATAAAGCGAAAATACCCACACATGTTGAAATCGAGAAAAAGAAATACAGACTTGATAAAGATTCAGTTATTCTACTCGAGCAAATTAGAACATTAGATAAAAAACGACTAAAAGAAAAATTAACATATCTATCTGATGAGAAAATGCAAGAAGTGGATGAAGCGCTAGACATTAGTCTAGGATTGCATGATGAAGTTAAAACGCAAAACACATAACTTAATTCATGTATAATTCAAAAGTATTTCATTTTAACTATTAAAGACAATATTTTAAATTCAGTTATTCGAATTTTCGTAATTTAATTTCTATGTACTTAATACATATTAGTCTTATTTGAAGGTAAGTACTAGATTAATTGATAGTCTTTAGTTGTTGACTTTAGGTAATACCTAAAGTCTTTTTTAAATATAAAGCATATTATTTAATATTATGGTTTTAACAATAATGAATTTTATTAATAAATATCAAATGCATATAAATAAGTTCTAAGTGATAGATATATTGAAGCAAGGAGGCAGATTTGTGGAAGAATTTAAGCAGCATTATAAGCAACTTATTGATGAAAGTTTAGTTACGCAAAATAAACAACAATTTCTAAAAAAGTGTAATGATTTTACAGATGAAGTAATTAAAAAAGATATTCTACCTGAAGATATTGTGAATATACACAAATCATATGTAACCTCCTTAAATTTAGATAAAGAACCAATTTTTGATACATTAGATGTGTTACAAGAGGTTGTAAAGGGGTTTGGATATAGTTATCGAGACTACCAAAAGTTAGTTGATAAAATGCAATTCCACGATAAAGAAATTGATTTAGCTTCTAGGCTTCAACAGACAATGTTAAAAACAGATATCCCTCAATTTGATAGTATACAGATTGGTGTGATTTCTGTTGCTGCTCAAAAAGTGAGTGGCGACTATTTTAATTTAATTGATCATAGGGATGGAACGATGAGTTTCGCTATTGCTGATGTTATAGGTAAGGGAATTCCAGCTGCATTAGCTATGAGTATGATTAAATTCGGAATGGACTCCTATGGGCATTCCCAATTACCAAGTGATGGATTGAAACGTCTTAATCGTGTTGTGGAGAAAAACGTAAATCAAAACATGTTTGTGACCATGTTTTACGGTTTATATGAAGAAATGAACCATCTACTATATTGTAGTTCTGCAGGTCATGAACCTGGATATATATATAGAGCGGAAACTGAAACATTTGAAGAAATTGAAGTTAGAGGAAGAGTCTTAGGTGTAAGTCAGCACACTCGTTATAGTCAACAAGAAATTCCCATTCATTTAGATGATTTAGTTATCATATTTACTGATGGTGTTACAGAAGCAAGATACACAGATGGCGAATTCATAGCTAAAAACACATTGTTGAACCTCATACGTAAGTATAAGCATATGCACCCACAAGATATAGTACAAATATTATATGAAGCTATATTAAAAATACAAAACCCTAACAAACGTGACGATATGACTATTATGATTATAAAACGTGTAAATTAAATATTAAATTTTTAGATTATATAAATCTAACTATGGGTATACTTACTAAAGTATACATATTATTAGTAACAAAAGACTAAACTAGGAGTGTAAGAACTATGAACCTTAACATTGAGACGGTAACACATGATGAATATTATGAAGTCATTGTGGCTGGGGAATTAGATGTTTATACAGTACCTGAATTAGAAGAAGTTTTGATGCCAATGCGTCAAGAAGGTACTCATGATATTCACGTAAATGTGACAAACGTTAGCTATATGGATTCTACAGGATTAGGTTTATTTGTAGGAACATTAAAAGCTTTGAATCAAAATGATAAAGAATTATATATTTTAGGTGTATCAGATAGAATCGGAAGATTATTTGATATTACTGGCCTTAAGGACTTAATGCATGTCAATGAAGGAACGGAGGTAGAGTAACTTGCCTATTAAAAATGATTATATCGAGATGAAATTGCCTGCCTCTGCTGAGTATGTGAGTTTAATTCGTTTAACTCTATCAGGTGTATTCTCAAGAGCAGGCGCATCTTATGACGATATAGAAGATTCTAAAATTGCAGTAAGTGAAGCCGTTACTAACGCAGTTAAGCATGCTTATAAAAATGATGAAACAAATGGTATGATTAATTTATGTTTTGAGTTATTTGATGATAAAATAAAAATAGTTATCTCAGATCAAGGTGAAAGTTTTGATTATGAAACGACTAAATCACAGCTAGGACCATACGATGAGAATGAAAATATCGATTTCGTACGTGAAGGCGGACTTGGTCTTTTCTTAATTGAATCCTTGATGGATGAAGTGAAAGTCTTTAAAGAATCTGGTGTAACAATCAGCATGATTAAGTATATAAAAAAAGAGCAGGTGCCAAATAATGACGAAAGAGTCGAAATCAGTTAATGATGTATCACCTGAGCAAATTAACCAATGGATTAAAGAACATCAAGATAACGCTAATACAGAAGCTCAAGATAGATTAGTTAATCATTATCGAAAATTAATTGAATCTTTAGCTTATAAGTATTCTAAAGGACAATCACATCATGAAGATTTAGTTCAAGTTGGTATGGTTGGTTTAATAGGTGCTATTAACAGATTTGATTTGTCTTTTGATCGCAAATTTGAAGCATTCTTAGTACCGACCGTTATTGGTGAGATTAAGAGATATTTAAGGGATAAAACTTGGAGTGTTCATGTTCCTAGAAGAATAAAAGAAATAGGCCCACGTATCAAAAAAGTAAGCGATGAACTAACAAATGAGTTGGAAAGATCTCCATCAATTGCAGAAATTGCTGACCGTTTAGAAGTTTCAGAAGAAGAAGTGTTAGAAGCTATGGAAATGGGACAAAGCTATAATGCGCTTAGTGTTGATCATTCAATTGAGGCAGATAAAGATGGTTCAACAGTAACTCTACTAGATATCATGGGACAAAAAGATGACAATTATGACTTAACTGAAAAACGTATGATTCTTGAACGTATTTTGCCTATTCTCTCAGATAGAGAAAGAGAAATTATTCAATGCACGTTCATAGAAGGATTAAGCCAGAAAGAAACTGGGGAACGTATTGGATTAAGTCAAATGCATGTATCACGCTTACAAAGAACTGCAATTAAGAAATTGCAACAAGCTGCTAAACAATAAAATATTACATTTAGAGTCTAGAACATTAATAATATAAAACTATAGTGGACAGTCGCAATTGTTGCACGTATTGATAAGAAGTTCAACTAGTAGTTTTTCAGTTCTAGTCATCTTTGTGGGGGTGGGACAATGAATTCACTATGAATTCTATCCGACTCCTTTTTTACTTTTGAATTAAAAAAGAAATGCTTAAAATTAAATATTATATACTTAGAGAAATAAGAATTTTTGAAAGGTGTGGTTATATAAATGGATAAAATGTTAATGAATGAAATAGTGTCTAAATATCAATTTTCTGAAAAACAAGTAAAATCCGTATTAGAATTGCTAGAAGAAAATAATACTGTTCCTTTTATAGCAAGATATCGTAAAGAAGCAACGGGTGGTTTGGATGAAGTTCAAATCAAACAAATTTCTGACGAATATCAATATGTTGCAAATTTACAGAAAAGAAAAGATGAAGTTATACATAATATTGAACAACAGGGATTATTAACAAATGAACTAAAAGAAGCTATTCTTAAACAAACCAAATTGCAACGTGTCGAGGATCTTTATAGACCTTTTAAACAAAAAAAGAAAACAAGAGCAACTGAAGCTAAGCGAAAAGGACTTGAAAGTTTAGCCCAATGGATTAGTGATGGTCAACAGGGTGAATTGAGTAAAAAAGCTGAGGCGTATATTAGTGATGAAGTAGCTACTGTTGACGAGGCAATTCAAGGAGCGTTAGATATCATTGCTGAACACGTTTCAGATAATCCTAAGTATCGTAGTCGTATATTGAAAGATATTTATAGGCAAGGAAATATTGTAACGGCTAAGAAGAAAAAAGCGGATGATGAAAAAGAAACATTTGCAATGTACTATGACTATGTGGAACCTATTAAGAACGTTGCTAATCATAGAGTGCTAGCTATGAATCGTGGTGAAAAAGAAAAAGTACTTTCAGTCAAGGTAGAATTTGATACTCAACAAGTAGCAAGTGCTATTGAAAAAAATGAGGTTAAAAGTAATAATCCACATGGAGATTATATTAAATTAGCAATTGAGGACAGTTTAAAAAGGTTGATAATGCCTTCAATTGAAAGAGAAATACGCGCTGATTTAACTGAGAAAGCCGAACAACATGCTATTGAGGTCTTTAGTGAAAATTTAAAACACTTATTGTTGCAACCGCCTATGAAAGGCAAGCAAATATTAGGGGTTGACCCAGCATTTAGAACAGGATGTAAACTAGCAGTCATTAATCCTTATGGGACTTTTATTGATAAAAGTGTAATTTATCCACATCCACCTAAATCTAAAGTAGAAGCATCTGAAAAAGAAATTGTCCGAATGATTAAAGAAAATAATATAGAGCTTATTGCTATTGGTAATGGTACAGCAAGTCGTGAAACTGAACAATTTGTTGCTGATGTTATCAAAAAATATAATTTAGATATTAAATTTATTATTGTCAATGAAGCGGGGGCCTCAGTGTACTCTGCTTCTGAAATTGCTAGATCAGAGTTTCCTAATTTTCAAGTTGAAGAACGAAGTGCTGTTTCAATAGGAAGACGAGTTCAAGACCCATTAAGTGAATTAGTTAAAATAGATCCTAAATCTATTGGTGTGGGTCAATATCAACATGACGTAAATCAGAAAGAACTTGAAAGTGCATTAACATTTGTTGTTGAAACAGCCGTAAACCAAGTTGGTGTAGATGTAAATACAGCATCAAAATCTCTATTACAGTATGTTTCTGGTCTATCTAGCGCAATAGCACAAAACATTATTGATTACCGTGAAGAAAATGGAGCAATCAAGCACAATAAAGAAATAAGTAAAGTGAAACGATTAGGTGCTAAAACATTTGAACAAAGTATAGGATTTTTGCGTATTGTAGATGGCTCTGAACCACTTGATAATACGTCAATTCACCCTGAGAGTTATGATGTGACATATGAATTATTGACTGTTTTAAATTTTGATATCAATGATTTAGGAACTGACAAGTTAAAAACTGAATTATCCAACATAAACACAAATCAAATAGCTGAACAATTAAATGTTGGAGTACCAACTTTAGAGGATATTATTAAATCTCTAATGGCACCTAATCGAGATCCGCGTGATGAGTTTGAAACGCCTATCCTTAAATCTGATGTACTATCTATTGAAGATTTAAAAGAAGGTATGAAATTAAGTGGCACAGTAAGAAATGTTGTTGATTTCGGAGCATTTGTAGATATAGGTGTGAAACAAGACGGATTAGTGCACATATCTAAATTATCAAAAAAATTCGTCAAAAATCCTATGGATGTAGTTAGTGTTGGAGATATAGTAGAAGTTTGGATTCTTGATATCGATAAAAATAAAGGAAAAGTTTCTCTAACAATGATTGATCCACATGAATAATAATGAACTTCAAAATATGGTTGAAAGCATTTCGAACCGATATTTTAATGAACCTTTTCGTCATAATGCTTTGTTTAATAATAAGCTACGTACTACAGGTGGACGTTATATTTTAGATTCGCATAACATTGAAATTAATCCTAAACAATATCAGTATTATGGTAAAAATGCATTAATCGATATAATTAAACATGAGTTATGTCACTATCATCTGCATTTAGGTGGAAAAGGTTATAAACATAAAGATCCAGACTTTAAAATGTTGAGTAAGCAAGTCGGTGCTCCGAGATTTTGTAAACCTATTCAATCATATGAAGCGCGTGCTAATTATTTATATAAATGTCAATCATGTGGTTACAAATATTTAAGGATAAGGAAAGTAGATGTTCGGAAGATGAGGTGTGGAATATGCAATGGAAAGTTGTCACTAATCGAACATTTAACTTAGGTACTAAGTAACTAAAATTGAAATTCAGATCTACTTTTACAATAATTGTAGATCTGAATATTTTTGTTTATTAAATGTTGACATTAATTATAAAAACATGTATAGTATATATCGTTGCTTTAATAAAAGAGTTAAACATTAATTGTTTGTAAAAAGTCTTTAAAAATATGTTAAAAAGTTATTGACATTTCATTACAAAACATTTACAATAATTTATGTTCTCGATAGTTAATAGTAATTATTGCGTTTTGCCAGCGGTCGTGGCGGAATGGCAGACGCGCTAGGTTGAGGGCCTAGTGGGAGAAATCCCGTGGAGGTTCAAGTCCTCTCGGCCGCACCAAATAAACTTTTAATTTAATATGCGGGTGTAGTTTAATGGCAAAACCTCAGCCTTCCAAGCTGATGTTGTGGGTTCGATTCCCATCACCCGCTCCATTATTAATGAACATTGAAAACTGAATGACAATATGTCAACGTTAATTCCAAAAACAGTAACTTAAATGTTACAAACACTATTTAGTATTATGAGCTAATCAAACATCATAAATTTTTATGGAGAGT
>NZ_JAVSMH010000011.1:0-44010 GCF_033283605.1 Staphylococcus sp. NWU MKU2
CTTATTTACGTTCTTAAGTATGAGTATATTTACAGGCTTACTTATAATCTTACTTACGATTTAATTTATTTTTATAATTGAAGTTCTATTTTCAGAACTATTATTTATAGTTTAAGTATACAATGATTAGTTCATTATTTCAAACTATAGTTTGAAATCTTCTAAATATATTATTACGATTTCTATTTTAGATATTTCGTTACTATTACTTATATGTATAATTATTTTTTTCTATCATTGTATTTTCCTAATATAATATGTTTACTACTTATCCTTGTTTGAAAGCGCATTATATTGTACAATTACAGTATAGAATATTATTTACAATTCATAGAAATGGAGTTGTGTTATATGTCGGAAATCCCGAATAATCTTCAAAATTTAGAAGATTCAATAAAAATAAATAACGTAGAATTATTCGAAAGTTTTGATATAGAATCTTTTTTGAATGGTAAAATTCTTGCTGTAGAAAAAGTTGTAGTAGATTCTCATATAAAATTAGAACTTAGAATAGTTAAAGATCGAACCCTTTATAATGATGAAACAGAAGAAGATGCAAATAAGAACAAGATAATAACGGCTATATTACACAAAGATATTGCTAATAGTGTAAATATCGTAGATATAATTGGTAACGAGGTTTATATAAACAATATCAATCCTGATGATGCTCTAGTATACGGTATTAATTGTCTACAGGTAACTGTTAAAGATATAGAAATCAGAAATCATAAAATTGAAGGATTCGAACAAAGAACGAGTTTTACAAAAGCAGATTATAGATTAATGAAAATGAATTTGTTCAAAACTTTTAATTCTAATAAATTTATTTCTTCTTATCGCTTAAAATTATTAACAGTTTACCCGCAAAACCCAACTACTGCCAGAGCATTAATACTAATAACAGAAGACTTAACTAATGTAGATAGCAGCTTATCAAATGTAGGTAAAACTTTTAGTTTGAAAGTAGAGCTTTCTAATGTAAGAGATATTCCCCTTGAGTTTGTTATTGGTAATAAAGATATAGATAGAAACAACATTTTAGGCAACTTATCAGGAATGACTGTAAAAAACAATCAAGTTTTACTCACTGCCGATAAGATACAAATAAATGATAACGGCAATAATATTATTATTGGTAAAGGCGTAAGTAAAGATGCAAGTAATCATATAAATAGCAACGTAAGTAATAACGAAAATAATATTTATAAGTAACATCTCAAGTAATACCTCAAATAAGCTTATAAGTGTAACATCTCAAGTAATAACTCAAATAAGCTTATAAGTAACATCTCAAGTAATAACTCAAATAAGCTTATAAGTAACATCTCAAGTAATAACTCAAATAAGCTTATAAGTAACAAATGAATCTATTATCTTTCAATAATAGATTCATTCATTAGCTAAATCACTAATGAAAGGTGGCTTTACATGTTTAAACATAAGCGTAGTAACGACAAAGAAAAAATAAAAGCGATTAAGAAAAAACAAAAATCCCAGCAGCAAAATAATAAGGCATCAAAGAAGAAACTTACCAAGCAAGAAAAGAAAGAAATGAAACGTAAGCGAAAAGCTTTTAAATCCAACAAAACTAAATACGATATAGAAGGGGGAATAGGGGGAGATAAAGACCCTAGAACAAAACGTGATATGCGTACAACCTTTATAGCTATATTTGCTATTGTACTATTCGCTTTCAGCTCTATTCTTTGTGGATTTGGCTTTCAAGCTTACGGTAATTTCAAAAAAAATAACACTGAAGAATTTGGTAGCACTAAATCTTTTACTAAAGCTGACGCAAAGGTTAAATTTAGCGAAGTTTGGACTGATAAAAACAGAGATGTAACGATAGTAAAACTTGGCTATCCGGAAAGTTCCCAAGATAAATTATCCAATAGAGGTAGTGCTTACAAACTTTATATGAATCCAAAAGGTACTAAACCTAAAGCTAAAATGGCTTACGGTATACTAGGCGTAGAAGGTGATGGTTACTTATTCATTAAAGGTAAGCTTAAAGATCAGCCATATCATATTGGTATTGAAAACACATTGAGCTTAACTACAAAATCAATCTCTCAATCATCTAGCTCGTCAACTGGTATCGATGAAGAAGATGGAATAGAAAGTGCAATTTCTTCTATGAATGATGACGGTTCTTCAAATTCAGCATTTGGCAACGATGATAATGCTAAAAAGGCTAATAAAGAACGAGACTTCATTAAATTCATCATTAATCCTTACTCTGATAATACAAAAGTATATAAAGGTAGTTTCTTAACTCCATCTGGCGATATTGATTATTCAAAAGTAATTGCTCAGACGAGTACTGATTCAGCTATCGCTTCAAAAGAGAAGGAAAAAGAAAAGCACGAATCAAATTTAAAAGATCTAAAAACAAGCAAGAAAGAGTATGAATCACGAGTTAAAGACGAAAAGAAAGATAAAAAATCGAAGAAAAAAGACAAAGAAAAAGATGTTGGAGATAATAAATCCAAAAATGAATCTAACCTAGAAAAAACAGAAGAATCTATTGCAGACGAAGAGAAAGAAATTGAATCTTTAAACAAAGAAATAGATAAATTGAAAAACTCTAACTTTGGTAAAGAAGACTTTGGCGATATGCAAGAGAAAGCTACAATATACTAGGAGCGATACAAAATGACTAATTCAAATAGACATATCGAAAATCCCAATCGCAAGGCTGATATATTTTTTGAAGAAATGAATAAAGAGTTAGGTTACTCACTTACTCAGTTATACGAACCTAAACATGATGTTATCGGTAGAGATAAAGAATTACATCAGCTTGATATTTTAATGTCCCGACCACTTACACCTATAGCCCTTTTAATTGGGCTAGCGGGTGCTGGTAAAACAGCGATTGTCGAAACATGGTTAAAATTGCAAAAACAAAAAAATAAAAATGTGGTTTTACTATCTTTAGCACTTGGTGCTATGAGTTCTGACGGTAACACTTTACTTCAAAAGCGAATGGAATCTCTAATGCCAAAACTAAAAGAATATCAAGATATTCTTAAAGAGAACGATCCTAATACTGAGGTTGTATTGTTTATTGATGAGGTACACATGGTCGTTTCAATCTTTGGCAAGGGCTCTAAACTAGGGGGTGATTTACTCAAAACATCACTCGCTCGTTCATATGTTAAAGTCATCGCAGCAACAACACGTATTGAGTATGATTCTTATATTGCTAATGATGCACCTTTAGCTAGACGTTTTAAAAACTTAGCTATTAATGAAGTCAATAAAGACGTAACAAAACAAATACTACAGGATAGTTGGTTATCTACCTATTTCTATAATGAATCAGATGTAAGAATAGACGATTCGTTACTCGATAAAATCATCGAAGCTAACAGGCTATATAGACCTCAATTTGCTGAACCAGCAAAATCTATCGATATATTAGAAAGTGCAATTGCTATTCATCGAGTTGAAAATGTTGATATTGATGAATCTATTATTAATCGGATTTTTGATGAACAATACAACATCACATTAAATTTTCAAGCTAACTTTGATCATGTTTATCAAACCATTTTAAATCGAGTGATGGGTCAACCAATGGCATTATATACAGTCGGACAGGCAATTAAAAAATTAGCCTTCCAACTAGACAATTTTAGCAACAGACCTAAAGCAACAATGTTATTTATCGGTTCTAGTGGTGTAGGTAAAACCGAAATGACAAAAGCACTTGCTGAAGGTTTATATGATAACCCCAATAAATATAAAACCTTCAACATGGCTGATTATGCACTAGCTAATACATCTCCTATATTCCGTAGTGAATTAGGTAAAACAGTTAGTCATGATTCAACAGTTATCGTACTACTTGATGAGATGGAAAAAGCACATAAAAACGTGATGCAAGATTTATTAGCCATCTTAGATGAAGGTATCGTTAGACATAACGAGATCGGTGCTGACGGTTACATGATTACTCATGAAGTTTCACTAAAAAATACAATTGTGATTGCTACAAGTAACGTTGCGGCTGATTTATTTAAAGACGTGAACCAATACAGCCGTTTACGTACAACTATCACTCAAGAAAACATGAATGAGTATTCAGCAGCATTGAAACAAGAATATAGGGACTTAGAAATTGATATACACGATGCGTTAAGAGATGCTTTCTCACCTGAGTTTGTTGGTCGTTTTTCAAATATCGTACCGTTCTATGCGCTTCACGAAACAACCTTGATTGAGATTTGTCATAGAAGTATCATGAAA
The DNA here is from genome assembly GCF_033283605.1 of Staphylococcus sp. NWU MKU2. Lineage (NCBI taxonomy): Bacteria > Bacillati > Bacillota > Bacilli > Caryophanales > Staphylococcaceae > Staphylococcus > Staphylococcus sp. NWU MKU2. The sequence continues at coordinate 4,258 of NZ_JAVSMH010000011.1, forward strand.
CTAATCAAACAGCTCAACAGCCGTCCTGAAGGTTATAACGTAAAGGTTAGAGAACCGATGAAATGGACGCATGGCGGATATAATATCGTAGCTAGTGAGCTAACAATGTATGTATGCTTTGAACTTGCTAACATTGATGATTCAAACTTTGGGGGCGCACGTGCTATCAAGCGCTATATTGATAATGAAATTTTCCCAAGCATCTTAGACGCTATCCTCGATAATCCCGATAAGCGACGCTTCTTTGTTCATACTAACGGTAAGTGTTCGTTTGAAAATCCTGATTATCAAGTTGGATTAGGCGATATCATCGTAGAACCTGCTTCCTAACACATAAACCAAAAAATACTTTGAAAGGAATGATTTTTAGTGCAGCATAAAAAACGTTTTTTCACATTATTTATCTTAATCGCATTGATTACATCTATATCACTAGGAATTCTATCACTGCATAGCACTTCACCGCTGATACATCACACGGCGTATGCTGATGAAAAAGATAATAAGGATAACAATGATAACCAAGATAACGATAATACAGAAAGCGTCAATAGCACCGAAGAGTTGATAAAAAAAGCTAACAATGGAGAAACCACTAAAGAAGAGGACAATGAATTAGCTAAACTTCAAAAACAGGCTATTGTTAAACAAGAAGGTGGTAAATGGCGTTCTGGCGACGCTTTTCAAGCCGACAGTAGCTTATGGACACTTTACTCTCGCATATTGATGGAATCTGGCGAAGGAAAAGATAGCAAAAAAGAAAAAGAAGATGGAGACACTGGCGGCGTCCAAAAAATGGTCAAAAATGCTATTGGATCATTCATGGGCGACGGGGGAGTTGAGGTTGATATCCCTTTCAATGAGATGTATTCAATTGGCACTGATTTAGGGGCTCAAAACGGTGATAAAAGAGCAAATACGCAAGCTGGACGACAACTCGCTTCTTTTTTCTCAACTTTTTCTCATTACGGCTATGTCGAAACGGTGTCTGGTAATACTCTAGCCGCTAAAGCAGACGGTGCGTTTAATACGATTATGCGTTACTTTGCGGGTCTATTCTGTTTAGGTGCTATATTAATTCACGGATTCTTTAATGGTTTACTTGGCTGGATTGTCAGCTTCTTAGCTAAATTCGATGTATTCTCTATTTTAGGATACAACGACCCTGAACAATTAAAAGACAAAGCTTCAAATCCATTTGTTAAAGCAGTTTATGGATTTGTACAAGGCGTTGGATTATCTCCTGCATTCTTTAATTTCTTAGTTCTAACAGGCTTTTACGCTATTGTTGGGTTATTCGTTTATCGAATGATGCGTACATTATCATCTGATGCTTTTCATTTCGGGCAATTCAGTGATCATACGAAACGTTTAATTATCCGTTTTTTAACATTTTTCCCAATTCCAGTCATAATTATTACGCTTGTTAGTGGATTCGCAAGTCAATTAGATAATATACAAAACAACAAGAAGTTTAATCCATCACCAGCGCAACAATATATCTTAAATGATAGAAAGTGGGCTGCTTCACAAAACTTATCACCTAACGCCTTACAACAAGAAAACAAAGCGCCTAATGCAGGTTCTGACACACAACATATCGATGGTGATTATGCACCAAGTAATGCACGTAATCTCATCAGCAACATTAACTATGAATCTTATAATCGTATGGATAATATCAACGATGAAAGCTCAATGAAAATGAGCCTTGATTTAATCTTTGGTTACATGCAAAACGGCAAGTTTAACGTGAACACATACATGTCTGATATTCGTCAAACACCAGCATCGGGAGACGAGCCAGCAAGTAGATATTCTGCCTTTCAAAATATCAACAGTTTAGGTAAAAAGGTAGATCAACAAAACTACAAAGATTATATCTGGACGGCTAAACCTGTATCAAGTTCTAATGAAGGCGAAGCTAAACCGACAGATAAAAAGTTTAAACCACAGGCTAATGCGGGCGTTGATGGAGAAAAATCATTCTCCACACAATCTGTAGCACTTATGCTTCAAACGTCATTCGAAGATCATGCAGCTAATTTTTATGCTTACAACATTCCGCCTACAGGCATTCAAGGGCAAGCTAAAAATATGAGTACTGTAAAAACAGAGTGGAGAGAATACACGTTACCGGGTGAAGGTTTACTTGGTAAATCGGGTTCTTACATGGCAATGGTTACACAAGCGATATTCCAATCAATTGTTATTTTAGGTTGTATTCACGCTTTATTATTCACTAACTTCTTTAAAGCAGCCATCTTAACTGTTAAACATTGGCTATTAGGCTTAAGTACAGGTAACCCAGCACACATGCTTGTTTGTTTATTACTAGGATTAACATCACCTATGACAGGTTTTATCGCCTATGCTTTACCATCATTACTAGTATCAGCAATCAACTTACTAGCTCAAGGGGTTAACGGGGTAGTTAAAGCATTCGGCATTCTAAATGTAGATGGTGTCATTGACTTAGGTAAATCTATAGTATTCTTATTTGCTGGATTCTACTTAGTTATTTCTAAAACAGTTACAGGCACTAATATTATTACAACAATCATCAGCTTACCAACGGATATCGGTTTAAACTTAGCAAGACGTGCACAATCAATCATGCGTTCTCGTCAACAATTTAGACATGCTATTCGTTTAGCTAACCGTACTGCTAGAGACGTTGGCGGTGCAGCAGCAAGTAATACAGCGTCTAATTTTAATAAAAATACAATGGGTGCTACTTGGAACGCTGCTACAACACCTTCAGAGTGGGCAAGTCACGGTGTAAACTACCTCACGAATAAAACGTCAAATGCATCAGATACTCAAGGAAATGATGAATCAGCAAATGCCTTTGCAGCTAGACAAAGTGGTGCATCTAATACTGGACGTACGGGTACAGCTCGAAGTACGTTATTAGGTGCACAAAATCCTAATCCATCGAATACAAACAACCCTTACGGTGGTCATAACTACTTTGTAGGAGCTAGACAACCTATGGTGGGTAGTCCTGCTTCAATTACGAATAAAGGTGCAAATAATAAACCAGTTGATCCTGAAAACCATCAACGTAACAACCAATACAAAGATACAGCAAGAGTGTTACCTTCAGCGATGAAATCGGGCTCAGCTAATGACTTTGCTAAAAACATCAGTCGTCAAAATCAAGAAGAAGCTAAAAAAGCTGGAGAAGCTCAAGCTAGAAAAGATATTAAAAATACTTCTACAGAATCACATACCGATACGCCAAGCTTCGATGATAACAACAACTCATTCACTAGTGATAGTTATCCAACGACTGGTAACGTTAGCCATACGTCACATGAATCAGCTAACGACTTTGCATCACAACAACCGCCATTTAGTGATAGAGAATTAAGCTCATTAAATAGTGCAAATAACGAAGCGGACTTCCAAGAAAAGCTATACTATACAAACAACGGTCAATATGCAGCGTTAAGTCAAGATAGCGCTAAACAACACTTACAAGGTACTAAATTTATTAATGACGACGGCGACATTGACTATAACCAACTTGACCAATTTAACGATAGTATTAATGGTAAGCACTTAGAAGACTTAGATAAGGATAGCATGAGACAAAAAGAACAACTCGACTTTGCGTTCCGACAAGGTGCATCTTCTATCTATAGCAAATATGATAATATAGACGTAGATAATAAAGATAAATAATTAAGAAGTTCTTTGACACAACTTAAAAGGGTATCCATAGAGATGCCCTTTTCTTTTACTAAAATCTAATTGAGGTGATCACAATGAAGATTACATTTGAGAAGGATACGCCCGAAGAAAAAGCGGCAAAAAAAGCTGAAAGAAAAGCGAAACGAAAAGAAAAGTATGGTCATTTAGGACAAGCACAAGAAGGTAGCTTAGCAAAATTCATATCTGATAAATTTAAAAGCAAGAATAATGATAACAGAAAGTTTTTTGACGATAGTAAGGACTTTGATTTCTTAAAAGAATCTCAAGAAGGTAGTGCTATCAAATACTTTAAAGATCTAGGTAAACGTATGTTCCCAAAAAACGACAAAGACAACAGTAAATCAAAAAAATAAAAGTAAACGAAACACAAATGAAAGGTGGATACTTATGAAGAAATATATCTTATTACTTGCTTCATTGGTGCTCGTTGTAACACTGGCATCGTGTTCTAATAACAGCAATCCTAAACAAAAGAAAACCACAAAAGACGATGAAATGAAAGTCGGCGAAATGATGCAAGAAGATAAAGAACATGTTTGGTTTCTAATGCATGATAAAAAAACTGAGACCTTAGAAAGTGAATCTGTAGTTGATGAGTTCATTATCACTAAAAACGGTAAAATGAAAATATATCAAGCAAAAACTATTCCACAGCAAAATCTAGGCGAATTATTAAAAAAAGACGAAAAATCCCTGATTAAAGATATCAAAGAGCAAGACAAATGGTATTTTAAAATGAAAACAGCCGAAATGATAGGAAATACTAACGCTGATATCAAAAATGCAAAAGACCTCATAAAAAAAGGTTATGATGAATATAGTCCATCGAGAGATTCTCATGGCGGTAACGATTACGCAGTTATTCAAAAAGAGTTACACAATAAAAGTCCTGAAGAATCCCTAAAAGAGCTAGAGAAAAATAAAAATGACCTAGAAAGCAGAAAGTATGAAGCTCCTAAATCTCAAAAAGTTGACTTACGATCTGTTGGTAGTGGAAAATTACGTATCAGTACTGATAGAAAATTCAACTTTCCTAAAGCATTTCAGACTAATAACGGAGAATACAACACATTTTCTAATCCTGTAAATCCAAAAGAAATTTCTGGTAAAAAGGTTGCTGGATTAAGCGTTTATGATGAGGACGAAGGCTTAGAAGAAGGTACAGACCCATTCTTAGTTACTACCGTTGATAATAAAATTAAAAAAGTTTTATTCGACAAACCAAATGATCCAGCAATCAAAGACAATCAAGAATACAAACACAAAAAAGGTTCATAATAGATTCTCTCTTACCCCTTGTAGTTTTCTCTATAAGGGGTTAATTTTTAGGATAGCTTATTTTTGTTTAACGTTGTTCTTTTACATATCTAATCGATATATTACATTAATCCAGTTCTCCCCACATTTTTAGGCTTACCTGTTTTAGCATACTATGTTTATTATCAATACTTTGATCATTATTCCACATATTCACATGATATTGACGATAGGCTTGTATTTTAGCTGCACCCGTTACATACGCAAAAATGTTTTGTGCTTGCTCACCTTCACCTCTATGATTGTTTCTTAATTTTCTAATTAACGTATCGAAACAATTATCAATGATATTTGAATAATCTTCATTCGTAATATTAGCGTATTTTTGTATCTGAGAAGTAATGGCATTGTAAAGACCCTTAATTTGAGAATCACTAAAGAAAGGTTTGTACTTTTGATAGAGTTCAAGTGGTAAACCTTCAGGACACGATCTAAAATATTTAATATTTTCAATACGCTTTAATTTAGTTTGTTTTTTGCGTTTTCTGTTACTTAAAAAAGAATTTAATAGTTTTAAAGAAAATACCGTTTCTTTTTTTGTTTTCACAAATGCCGTTGCTTGTTGTGACTGACGTTTACTGTGTTTTTTATGACCGTTACGAGGTGACATTTTCGAGGTGTCACTAATAATTTTTTGTTGTACCACAACTGGGTTTATGACGTAAGCATTAGCGCCTTTTCCCCCAGATTTTGATCTCATAAGATTAATAACAGAAATATACCCTCGATCCTTCAATGTTTTTAAATGTCTTTTAATTGTTCGAACCGATTTATCTAATTGTTTTGCGATTGTTTTAATCTTAATGTGTGAAACACCAATGACTTTACAACTGTAACGTTTTAGTAGATTAAGCGTTTCATAGAGTGGTTTATTGATTTTTGCATTATACTGTCTAACTGTATTATCCATTTCTTGTATAGATTCAAATGTTGCATAGTCTTGTAAATTGATAAGTTGATAAGCCATAATATCTCTCCTTCTTTGGAGAACAAAAAAGAGCGTGAGCCGATGAAAAATGATACGGCTCACACTCTTTCGTGACGATACTGTCATGACGGATATCCTTCAGTTCTAGTTTAAAGTGATACATTTATATTGCCAAACTATGGTTGATTTAGTAACATAAGGGTATCAAATTAATAAGAAAGAGGACATCTTAAAGAGAGTCTTTGCCGATGGTTGGTTCATCGAGTAAAGTGCTTGCCGATGGTTGGATCGGTATAGCGGTTAATAATTGTTAGCGCAATTATTAATGCTAGATGTTCTTTTTCGTTCAATTTGATTTAAATTTATTTTAGCATTAAATTTTCAGAAATCAAAGGATAATTAAATATTCACTTTGACCTATGAAATGAAGAATGCTTATCAACCAACAACGAATGAAATGCGATTAGCATATACAAATAGCCCCTACAACCAATTAAGGTTATGTAGGGGCTATTTTAGTTATTACTGTCTATTTAAGTTTTTCTTCTTTTTCCTCGTATTCATAAGTTGCTGCATAGATAATTAACTGTATTGTAGATATCATCATAAAAAATGTATACCAATCATTGCTATTCAAATATAGAAAATATGAGTGATTAAACGTTGTAGGTAGCGTTTTTTCATTAACTTTGATTATCGCACTCCATAGAGGTTCGAACAGTTTCGTTGTTAAATACTCAACTTTGTTTTTTATGTTTTCATTTCTATCAATATCATTATTTTCACGTTCTGCTGGGGAATGTTCCACGTAACTATCTTGTATGATACTTGTCTCTGACGTTACTTTCGGATCTCCCATTTTTATAATTCCATTATCACTTATAATCTCGGTTACAACATCAATATTTGGAATTTTAATTTTTTTTAAATCATTAACTTTTTTCATAAAATCATGGTTATATCCTAGATCACGTCTGAAAGATTCTAGCATTCTTGCGTTAAATTGACTAATCTCACTTATATTATTGCTAACTCTAATCGCTTTTCTTAGTTTTTCTGCTAATTCTGCCGACGTATTTTTGAAAATATTATTATTCAATAATTTCTTATATTCAGGACTATTCAAGTAGTTAGTGGCTTTAAAAATATCACTTTGAAATTGCGTATTCTTTTTTAATAAATTTAGTGTTTTTTGATAATTAATAAGCGCTTGATTCATATTTCAATTCTCCAATGCTAAATAATATCTTCTATTACATTATTATTTATATTATTACTTATACGTTTATTTATATGCGTACTTACATTGTTACTTATACGTTTATTTATATGCGTACTTACATTGTTACTTATACGTTTATTTTTGTTTTTCAACAAAAATAATCCTATTAATTTGTTATTAATAGGATATCCATTGTGTTTATATCTTTTTAAAGTTAAATGTATTGAAACTTCCTTCTTTACCTTTTTCTAGTAGACCAACATCTTCTAACTCTTTATAGTACTTCTGTAGTGATTTTATTTTACGTCCCATTGGTTTTATAATATCTATACCTCTGATTTTCAAGTAATCTTTATTTTGTTCCTCTTGTAGCCAACTATAATAGCTGTAAAAAATTTTAGCTCCATATGATATACCTTCATATTTTCCGCTAACCAACTCCTTAGAAAGGGGTATAGCATCTTTATTATCTGGTCGATTCACTTTTATAACCGTTTTTCCAATTTCTTTTTCAACTTCTAAATACGAATCATTTTTTAGTTTAGTGATCCATTTATACATCGTTTGCTTTGATATATTTAGTATTTTTGCTAGTTCTATTTGTTTATAGGGAAAGTAATTATCTTCATCACTTAAAGAATACAGAAGCGCTAAAACGTATTTTAGCCTCATATCTAAATTTATATATTGTTCTTCCTGAAAAAAACACTTATATATATATATATCGCTTGTCATATATTCACCAACTTTAGTATTTTCATTACAATTCAATATTATCATTTTTTTGTATTAATGTAACAATACGAAATTATTCAATTTATACATTGGTTCATCTAGTTACCTATGCTATAATATAATCAAATAAAAAACACAGTTGCTCCAACAACTGTGTTCAAGAGTGTTTTATTACGAATGAGCAGAATAAAACAAACAAAAATATTTTAGAGTATATAGTCTTTTTAGTTGTGCAGCCTATAAATAAAAACCTAAATAAGAATTTACTTATAAACTTATTTATCGGTTTATCACTATCCATAAGTAAGGACTTATTTATAAGTTTATTTATAAGTTTACTTGTAACCTTATTTATTGGTTTATCACTATTTATAAATAAGGACTTATTTATAAGTTTATTTATAAGCTTATTTATATCCTTATTATAAAGGGTATTCTCTTACAATTCAACTACCGTAGTTTATTTATTATACTCTTACAAACTTTTTAAGCTCTCGTGATAAACCTCTCAATATAAAACATAGAGGGGTAATGAAAATGACAAAAAATCTACAAACACGCATCTGTAATCAAAATGATAAAAAGTATTTACCATTCCTTAAAAGTTATAAATTCCTTTTTGAAGATAACAATTATCAAGATTTACCATATCAAGCAAAAGCCATGTATACGTATATGGCGAATAAACAAGTCCGCGTCTTAAAATCTCAACATAAACAAGCTTACATCGACACAAACGGTCAGCCTTTTATTGTTTATACAATCAAAGATTTACAGGACGACCTCAATCTGTCTAATTCATCAGTAAAAAAATATAAACGTATCTTAACGGAGTATGATCTTATTACGACAACACATAAAGGCAAATATATTTATGTGAATACACCAACACTAGCTGATGATGCTCATACGTATGCAGAGGGTAAAAAACTGACTTACTATCACATGCCTAAATTCTTTGATACAAACCCTAATTATAAAAACGTGTCGTTACTTACGAAATTAGTTTATACGTTACAAAAAGAACGTTTTACGCTTTCTTTGGCAAACACAAATACAAAATCACCGTCTCAATATATTGATGAACGTGGGCGTGTATTCTGTGTATACGCTAATCAAGCGTTAGCTGAGATGTTAAACGTATGTGAAAAGAAAATTATTGATGCTAAAAAAGAATTAGAGGCATTGGGTCTACTTAAACAACGAAAACAAGGTATCAATGAATCGAATCGCTTGTATTTGTATACACCATTATCTAGTGAACAAGTGACTATAGATGACATTTCAGAGGCAAGCCAAGAAGATAATAAAACAAAAAAATATGCGCTTGTACCACCTGAAAAATCGATGCGTGGTTGCGTTTATAAACGTCAATGGGTGAAAAATGCAGTCGGCTATGGTTTAAATATGCAGTCTAGTAATACTGGTTTTAGTAATACTGATTATAGTAATACATATAATTCTATGTATTCTATGTATAGTATGTCATTTGATAATCAATATGCAGAACAAACAGACAACACAAACAATGACTTTGAAATAACTAGAAAAGAAATGAAATTAAAACCATTTAATTTTAATCCAACACTTAAGAACTACCTCATGAATTTTTCTTCTAGCGACTTAGGTATTGTTTTGAAAAAATTAGCTACTGCTAAAAATCACTATAATCAAAACTATGATACAAACTATTCTCTTGAAGATATCGATGATCAATTACTACCGATGTTGAAACGAGTTAAAGTCGTTATTCATGATAAAAACAGTACTGTTTCGGCGATGGGTGGCTATATCTATACAACTACAGTAAATGAATTTAAAGCGCATGAAATCAAGACAATTGAGGAACAAAATAGTAATGGTTTAGAGACAGCAGAAGAGTTCAATGCCCGTTGGTTTGCGAAAATTAAAGAAGTATCTAAAACCTTAAAGCGAAAGCACGTTGACTGTACAACAGTTAAGCATCAAGACGCTCCATTCAGCAATAACTCATTAGGCTATCAAGATGAAATGGGTATGCCTTACTAGTCATTCCTAACTTTAAAAAGTGCATACTAAAATTTATAAGGCAATTAAGACGTGCAATGCGTATAATAAAAAGATGATCGTATGCTTAGTGTAAATAAAAACTTTAACTTATTTGGAGGCGTCACATGTCTATCGCAAAAGATTTAGAAACCTATAAAAGCGTATTTGGAGTAAACAATATCGTTTACTCGAAAAGCGTCACGTTTATCTATGATGAGAAAGGTAAACGGAGAAAAATATATTCATCACTATTTTTAACACCTGAACATATGTCAATAATAAGTACGACGAATGATTTTAAATATCTAATTCCTTTAGATAATATCTCTGATTTAAGTACAGAGGGCAGAGTGCTGAAGTACTACATTCATCTAGTTTATGGTAATCAAGATAAACACTATACCGCTAGTATTGACTTTACGACGAAAAGCGACGGTGATGCGTTTATTAGTCTGTTAAATCTCGCTAAATCAGTGGATAACAAACGACAAGAGCTCGAAAAAGAAATGAGTGATGAAGTTAAGCGCTGGAAGCAACAAATTAGTGAGCTAGATTCCGAAAAAGAAGCCTTATCAAAAGAGAAAGATAAGATTGAGAACGAATACAAAAATGAAAACGAAGGCTTAAATGGCAAGTTACAAAAAGAACTTAATGATGTGTATTCAATCAAGAAGCAATTAAAGTTACAGGAACAAGAATTACAAAATACTATCAACGAAGAAAAAACAAAACTTCAAGACTACAAAGCACAAGAATTAGCCGCTCTTGATGAATCAAAAAAGGCACTTGTGAATAGTATTGAGGAGCTTGACGCCGAACGTAAAAATTTAGTCGTAGAAAATGAACGTCTTAGCGGTGAAATAAGCTTTAAAGAAAAGAAAATCAAAGAATTAGAAGCCAATATCGAAGACAAGATTATCGATTCAGATTTAAAAGATATCTTTGTGAATCACTTTGAAGAAAATATCACGTCCAAAGAACTCAACGATCAATTAAGTATGTTATCTCTTGATGAGAAAGACATGGTAAATAATGATGAAGCCGTTTATTACTATGGCTATAGCGAGAAAAAATCACATATCAATAGCCAAATCAAACAGATTTTACGTTCGTTTAATACTGAATGTGACTATTTATTTAGCAGCCTAACATCTAGAAATTATGATAATTATCATAAAAAAATAGTTCGCTCGTACGAAGCGCTAAATAAAATATATAAAGTAGATAACGTTGAAATCACACGACAATATTTACAAATCAAGTTAGAAAAATTAAATCTAATTAATGAGCGAGCAATTAAAATTGAACAAGAAAAAGCGTTACAACGAGAAATAAAAGAGCAAATGAAAGAAGAAGAAAAGGTTAGACGAGAACTAGAACAACAAGAGAAGAAAATCGCTAAAGAAGAAACACAGTTTAGCAATGAGATTAAAAATTTATTCAAACGTCTAGAAAAATCTCAAAACGATATCGAAAAAGAGTTATACGCTGATAAAATCAAAGAGCTAGAAGAGAAAGTTAAGCAACTTGAAGCAGATAAAAAAGACGTCGAAAATAGAAAACTTAATACCCGTGCGGGCTATGTTTATGTCATTTCAAATATCGGATCATTTGGCGAAGGTATTTACAAAATCGGTTTAACTCGTAGATTAGAACCTTACGATAGAGTTAAAGAATTAGGAGATGCCTCTGTACCGTTTGAATTCGATGTACATGCAATGATATTTAGCGATGACGCACCAACCTTAGAGAGCACACTACATAGACACTTTAGAGATAGAGAATTAAACAAAGTCAATCATAGAAAAGAATTCTTTAAAGTTGATATTGATGAAATAGAAGAGGTCGTAAAAAACAACCATAACAACACGGTTGAATTTACGAAAATACCTGTAGCTGAGCAATACTGGGAAAGCCAAAATATTAGCCAAGCTTCACTCTAAAATTCGAACAAAAGCACTAAACATTTTCTAATTTTATTAGATAACATAGAACAAAGGTATGAATATTGGTAAAATGAATTTAATAAACGTCTTATTACACTGTGAAATGTAAAGTTTTTATAAAAAATGCTATTTTTTGTACACACAAAGTGTCATTTTTGGTAAGAGTATGTTATAGTAATACATGTAATAAGCATGTCAGATAGACGAATAAGAAAGAAAGGAATGATTAAGCATGTTAGACCCAATTATCGAGAGAATCCAATCTCTAGGACCAGAGGTAAAAGCTGTCATAGCAGCGATTGTCGTGCTTGCTGGTATCATTTTTGTAGCAAAACCAATCGTCAACAGTCTTAAAGCCTTTGGAGATGCTAAGTGGCTACAAGGGTTAATGTGGGGTGGCGCAGCTTTAGTTGTTGTTGCTATTGCTACTGGCGCACTAGCTATTGTATTTGGCTGGGGTAAAGAGGTTGGTAACGGTATGGAAAGCGAACTAAGCTTTATCATGTTGAACTTCTTAAACTATTAATTTCCCAAACAGTAGAAGAGGATATACCATTTATCCTCTTTTTTTAAGAACAATCTGTACACTTTATGTGTACGGTTTAGAAAGGACTGAGACGTATTTAATGAGCGACAATTACGTAAATATTGATAGAGATGAGCTTATCGCTCACGCTTTAAAGATATTGAATAACAAAAAATTAAAGGGTACCTATATTGCACAAGAAGCAGATATCAATCAGCGTCAAGTTTATAACTTTAGAAGTGGTTACAGAGATATCAGACAAGCTCGATTAGAAACACTTATTAAATTCGAAAACTTGTATAGAAGAATTAAAGATCGTTTATAAAAAGGGGAGATACGCATGGCAAAGAAAGATGACTTAATGTTAGACAGTATAAAAAATGCAAGTGATATTGAAATACCTTTTGTTATTGTATTTACGTATCTTGATGAATATGTAGAGACGTTCAAACGAGAAGACAAAGCTTGGAGAACGTTTGAAAAACAATATCAAACGGATAGCCCTAAAGAAAATTATCATCATATCGAAGATATCAATATTGATATTGATGATGATGAAGAACCATATAAAGATAAACCCGTAGCAGTGATTACAAAGGAATCGTTGAGTGCGATATCAGAAAACGATAAAGCAACATTAGAGTTTGGAATCCGTGTTGTTGATACAGAATCTAACGTTGCTCGTGTATTTAGTCAAGAAATGTTGGACTATTACGGTATTGATTATGTATTACAAAAAATTGAGTTTGATGATGTGGAATCAACGCTTGAGGACGTCATGGAACAAACGAAACAATTAACCAAAGTTGCTGGAAAGCAAAATGAGGCGAAAGAATCACAAGAAGAAAATAAAGTGCAAGAGACCGCAACAAATAATAATAAACAAGAAACACAAGGTGCTTATACAAGTGGTGACGAAGAGGATACTCAAGAACAAAAAGCAGAAAGTACTAAAGAAACAGAACAACAGGAAGAGATTAAACTACCTAGCCCTGAAACATCACAAGACGAACAAGTACAAAACCCAACACCGATTAAAGAAGTTCCGCAAAATACGAATGAAGAAAACGCTGAAATTGCTGAACAAAATAGACAATATAGTTTTGATTTAGAACCTAAAGCACCAGAAACGCCAATGGATTTTGCGAAACAGGATTTAATTCATGAACTATCAGAAAAAATCAATCCAATTACATTACCTAGAATAAATCATATACCAGATGACACGTTAGGTAATTTAAGCGATTCTAAGTCTTATGATAAATTTTTAGCCCTTAAACGTATTACGGAAGATAAATTTGTTAAGCGTACAGAATCGGTAGAAAAATCATTAAATAATTTACGCCGTGAACGTTTAATGAAAATCAATAATAAGCTAGTAAGACGTCTCAGCATTGAAAATGATGAGTTGCTGAGAAAAAGCGATTTTACATCAGAATATTCACCGTTCAATGAAGGCTATAGAACGCTAAAAACACAGTATCAAGAGATTATTGATTCACTACCAGAAACAAAGCATGAAGAAGTTGAAAAAAATAAACATCAACATGAAACAAATAAAAAAGCATATGTTGAAAGAGCAGCGCAAACAGCAGCACAAGAATTTGATCAACGTAATTTGCACTTAATCGATGAAAAAGCACAAAACTATATCGATGATATTAAGAAAAGTGCTGACAATGAGTATAACGACAACTATAAAACACTCGAGCAAGATGCGCAAAATTGGTATGTAACAAACTTCAATACATTAGTACCTAAAATACTTCAATCACATCAAGAAGAAATTGAAAAAGTCGCTAATGATGTATCACTAGAGATGAAACAAGCGATTGAAGAGATGAATAAGAAAAACGAAGACGATATCAACTATTTAATTAAGCAATTCCAAGATATTACCTATAAAGAAATTGAAACTGATGAAAACAATAAAGCACTTATCGATAAAAAAGTAAGTGAAAGAACATTAGAATATCCAGAATTTAAACATCAAATCGAAACATTAAAAAATGAGCTTGAACATATTAATAAAGAAAACGAAAAAGCTTATGAACAACAAAAAGATTTAGAAAGAGAGTTGCTAGCTGAACGTAAGAAAAATGAAGGCTTACAACAGTCTTTAGAAAATCGTAGTTTAGATTTCACTAATGTGTCTGATAATTATCGAGAACTACAAAAAATCATGGCTGATGGAAACGTCGAAAAACTACAGCGTATTATTGAAAAAAATAAAGGCGAAAACATGAAACCAACATTAGTTGAAAAAATAAAAGGTTTAGGTAATATTATCGCCGCAGCAATCATTGCGATTGCGATTGTTATTGCATCAATCTTATTTAGTGGCAGCAGTGGTAAGGTAGATGAAAATGCCGTATCAAAAGATCAAGTTCAAACTGAAGTACAAAAAGCAGTTGATAAAAACGATAAAAAACATGAAGAGGAACAAAAAGCTTCAGATGATAAGATTAAACAACTCGAAAATGACTTGAAAGAAGCTAAAAAAGATAACTCTAAAAAAGATGATAAAAAATAAAGCGATTTTTAAGAAAGGGGGATAACCTTTGGCTGATAATAATGATGCTGGAAAACCAAGAAAAATATACGGTTTTAAGGCAAATTTTAGACAACGTAAGACGGAAGTTGAATTGCGTATAGATAAAGTAGATAAATTCAACATTCCTTACACTATCATTCCCAAAAGGCTCATTCTCTCAGCACTTATGGCAGCAGTATTAATTATAGGGACAGGTTTTTTCTTGCTGATTGATTTAAGACGAGCGATTTATATTGGCATACCGCTAATATTAATGGTTATTTCGTTATTAATATTGATTGGGTTATACGCTTTCCTATTTCCAGCGTTTGGTTCATTGCTCGAAATAAGCGTTAATTTAATCAACCACTTAATCACAAGTCGACAAGTAAGAAAAGGTAAAAAGCCTCGTTCTAAAAAAACAGGGTTCAAACGTACCCGAAAAGATGGATTGATTCGATATTCTAGCGGTAACGTTGCACGACTTGCATTATTAGATGGACGAACATCAAAAACGGCTTTCCCAACCGAAATACTTATGCAAGAAGGCATTGCCGCAAACTATCATACATCAAGAAACAGAGATGTTACTGAAACAATCATTACAAGCTCTCAAAAGCAGAGTACAGAGCTACAATTAGAAAATATGAGAGCATTAGAAGAAACAAATGAAGATCCCGCAATTAAAGAACTTATCAATTTGCAACGAGAATACACAGATAAACGTATTGAAGGGCAAGCAACAACATTTGTGCAGTATCTTCTAATGATTGCGCCAGATGAACAAACTTTAGAAGAAGGTATCGAGAACTTATATAATTCCGTAGAAGAAGGCTTGTATTACAACGTGCAGTTTCTCAACAAAAAAGATACAGATAAAGTGTTATCTGACATAAAAGGATTTAAATAGAGGACAAATAACGTCCTCTATTTTTGAAAGGGTGAAGATGATGATTCAAATGCCAAAACTAAAAAAGCATAAATCAAAATCTAAAGAAAAACTAAAAGAAGCGAAGAAAAAGGAATCAGATATTAATAAAGCGAAAGATAAAAGTAAGACTAAAAATAAGAAACAAAGTAAGCGAACAAAGAAAAAAGAAGTTAAGCGAATTCGAGATTTAGGTACGGAATATGCGCCGAGTTCAGGCTATGTATCAACCGCTTCAATCATGAAATCAGGTAACCGATACGGAACAGTATTTAAAGTTATTAATACGTACGGAATGAATAGAAATCAACAGCTAGGGTGGGCATATAAATTAATACCACCAATTAATGTTGAAGGCGTAAGAGGATATTTATTCGTAGAGACAACGCCATTTAGCAAAAAGGAACAATCACATTACTTTAAAAATATCGTGCCAGAAACGCAAAAATCTTATAAAACGAATGAAACAGGTAACGTTGATTCAGCGACAGACGAAAAACGTCGTAAAGCTCGACTACAAGATATAGCGATTGCTGAAGAGTTGCACGGTGAAGAAAACATCGCATTAGATTTACACTTGCATGTTCTTATTGTAGGAGATAATCCAGATAATATCGAAGAGCAAATACGCCGATTGAATAATAGCTATAGTAAGCGCATCAGTGGTGTGAAGTTAATGAGTGTTGCAGGCGTGCAAGAGCAAATGTTTAGAGAGTTACTACTTGCGAAAGAAGGTAAATCATCAAATTACACAATGATGAGTACGTTATATGGAGGGTTTGACCATGTATTGAGACGTGGATTGAATGATAAAGATGGTTTACCTGTCGGAGAGCTCAGCGATTCATATACAAAAGGACAGGCGTTTATGGCGTTAAATAATACATTTAAGCGTCGTGTGGTAGTCGCTAGTCACAAAGAAAGTCGATTAAGGGGCTTTGACCCTAGAATGTCTTCATCGTCGTTGTGGGGGCAGCTCATCGCAAATAACGCTATGATGTACGGTAACCGCACATTTCACATTGTACTAAACGGACACCGCTATTATGGTGATATTGATAGAACGTACTTCTCGTGTCCGCCAAGCTTAAATAAAAAGCTACAATATATTGATTTAGCTAAGGGTGGCTTAAATCCTATACAGATGTTTGGTGATACACGTCGTAAAGATGATAAAGCATATATCACAAATATATTCGACAACAATATCAAAAAACTCTATCAAATCGTATATCTATTAGGCGGTCGTCGTTTACGCACCGAAAGAGAAGATTTGATTATGCTACTAGAGAAGTTTTATAGAGATTCTAAAGTGTGGAATCGTGATTATCCATTACGTTCAAGATTGATTGGTATTAGTGAACCAGAAACCGTTAAAACAATGGGGAGCTTTATATTAACCCTCAATAACTATCAAAAAGCAGTGAGAGATAATCCAACCTCAACTGATGAAGAAATCAACAATGCGAAGCACTTATACCAAACTGTACAAAGTGCATTAAACACACATAGTCAGCTATTTAATACGGTAACAACATTACCAAGCCATAAAGATAATACTAAGCTTCAGTGGTACTATGATGTATCAAATATTAATAATCCAGATGTAAGAGAAGCGCAATTCGTTAACGCATTTGATTATTGTACTTATACCGCAGCACCGAATGACATTGTAATGATTCACGGTGTAGATAAAATTTCAGTCGAAACGTTAAAGGTGCTAAAACCCACACTAGAGCAACTATCAGATAGAGGCGTTCGATTAGCTTATCTCTTTGATACGATTGGATCAGGTGAAGTTAAAGATGATGTACTTAAAGCAGATATCTTTAATACAGATGGTATTTTATACCAAGATTTTGAACAACAATTTGATTACACGATTCTAGGCACGATGTCTCAAGCAGATCTAGGACAGTATGAAGGTAAGGTAAGACAACAACTCAACGATGAATTAAGAAGTGCCTTAATTAGAAATAATCCAGTACAATATCAAATCCGACGCACAGGTGATTTAACAAGCAATATCATAAGAGGAGAATTTATTTTGTAGAAAGATAAAAATTCTAAGTGTTCTTAAGGTAGGTGAGAAAAATGTCTACAAACCCTTTTGTTATGGCTTTAGGCATGTACGTGATTATTACATGTATCATATATATATCAATTAAAGTAAACAAAAACAATATTGCCAAAAAAAGAAAAACAACTAAGAACAAAAAACGCTCAAATGTGCAACCAGCAACTAACAATGTGAGACCAGCAGCAAATAATGATATGTATCACATCGGCGGTATTACAACAGACCAATTTATATTGGAGTTACTAAGCACATATTCTTTAGATCACGCTGGATATAGTTATGAAGAACTTCATAATAAAAAAACACAAGTCGGTTATGGTGCATATGATCTATTTGATATTCTTTGGGTGCTATTCGGTACATTTGATGAAATACTAGCATGCGATTATGTAGAAGATGGCTATGGCACAATGACCTACAAAGAGGTACAAGTAAGATACAATGCTAAGAAGAATCACATGAGGATAGATATAGCAGATATTACAATAGAGGGGACGCTAGAAGAAATAAAAGCGTTTAGACATAATCCTATCAAAAATTATGAGATGTTAGATCCTATAGCCGCTTCAAACCATTTTGAAGACTATACAGGTGATATCATTCCTAAATATTAAAAAGGACTGTACGCTATGCGTATAGTCCTTTTGTTATGTTTAATCTCTGTAATAAAATGAGCTATCATTTGCCGCTTCTTCTTTAGATAAACGATAATCCTTATCCTTGCTAGCAACTTTTTCTTTAAGCATTTGGAATCCGCTTAAATTTTGATGTAGTCTTGGTTCAGTTGCATCATATACTTGATAATCAGTGAATAACATATCCGTGATGTTTTGATTATCTGTTTTAATTATTTCGAGTTTTGTGCCTAATTCTTCTTTTAGCATAGATTTGTCATTGAGACTTAAATTATCATCTGTATCAAGTTGAAGGATAATCTCAGCACAACGTTTAAGATGATTAGCATGTTCATCTACCTTATTAACAAAATCATTATATTTAGAGGTGCTAAATGATTTAGCGTCATCAAATTCTACCATACGCTCCACTCCTTTAAAATAAAATGTAATTTCACTTTATAAACATATAATATCATGATAATATATAACTAGTAAAACAAAACATATGAGGTGGTTCATTTGACCAATACAACTCAAAAGCATTCGCTAATGAGGTGCTTAAAAGTGATGTGTGGATCGGTGCTTATAGCAAGTACATGCTTTACGACATATGAAACAACTAGCACACATCGTGAGGCGAAGGCTAGTAATCTCCCTGTTATTGATGCACAGCACGGGTGTACTGTAGGTGGAGATGAAGATAGTAAAACAGGAAAAGATGATGTTTCTCCTAAAGACCAAAATATCAATATGAAAAAATATAAATCGACATTCGAGAAGAATGCAAAGGGAGGAAAATTAGAAGGTAAATCAATGAAAATACTTGATATAGCCGAAGAAGAAAAAGTACCTCCCTTGCTTATGATAGCAATCATCGTTAATGAATCAGGTTGGGGGACTGGTGCAAATGCGATGAAACAAAATAACCCTTTGTCAGTAATGGGTAATAAATCTATCGGTGAATCGACGTACGATACTATAGAGGAAGGACTTCATGCGGGTGCTAAGAACCTTTATGAAGGCTATATTAAAAAAGGTTTAGATACACCTAAAAAAATTGGTCCAAAATATGCTCCTGTTGGCGCAGCCAATGACCCCGATAACTTAAATGCAAATTGGGTTCCAAACAACGAGAAAGTGATGAAAGATTTAGGGGCTGAAGATATTGAATCGTCGTCTTCAGATGATAAAGATGACGACAAAAAAGATAAAGATGAAGAAGAAACAGGTGCTTCATCAGCAGATACATCGAATGATTCAGTGCCTAAAAGTGCATGTGGAGATCAGGATAAAGAGAGCGATGATAGCGGTGGCGGAACAACATCAGGAAAACTAGGAGCATCTACTAAAGCAAATGGTAAGTCTGGTAAGAAGATTGCGGGAAATTGGACGTATGATGAAATTCCAGAAAAATATAAGAAACATATAGAATTACCTAAATTCCAACCTAAATACTTAAAAGGCTCACCATTCGTTGCATCAGGTAATGATGGACAATGTACAGAGTTTACTTGGGCGATGATGAACCAGTTGTATAAAAAAGACCAACCAGCTTTTGACGGTGTCACAAATGGAGATAGCGTGTATCAAATCTATGAAAGACGTGGCGCTAAGACGACACATAATCCAACAGTCGGTTACGGCTTTTCTTCATCACCTCCTTATGCATTAGCAGCTATACCGGGTATCGGTCATACAGGCGTTGTTGCTGGAGTAATGGACGATGGAAAATTCATTATTGCACAGATGAATGTTGACCCAGATCCAGCACCATCAAGAACAGTACTTTATTCAGTTATAGATGGTGTACCTAAAGATGCGGGGAACGATTTAATTTTCTTTGAAGGTGTAGGAGAACCTAAAAAAGAATATAAAAAAGGTAAATAAAGAGGAGGACATTTTATGAATCCTAAGGCTCAATATATATTGATGGCGTGTCTAGCAATTTTTATCATTGGTTTTAGCTGGTACGGTATAAATCAAAAACAAAAAACAGAGAATTTAAAACATAAACTAGAGGACAATCCAATTACTCAAAAAAAAGAGAAAGAGCAATCGCTTAAACCCGAAGAAGTATCAAAATATCAAAAATTAGTAGAAACTAAAATCGATGAATTTTTAGACGGTG
Source organism: Staphylococcus sp. NWU MKU2 (assembly GCF_033283605.1). Classification (NCBI taxonomy): domain Bacteria; kingdom Bacillati; phylum Bacillota; class Bacilli; order Caryophanales; family Staphylococcaceae; genus Staphylococcus; species Staphylococcus sp. NWU MKU2. The sequence continues at coordinate 24,966 of NZ_JAVSMH010000011.1, forward strand.
AATATAACGATGACGATATTTTCCAAGAGGGGATGGCAGGGCGTGTATTTTATGGACTTTTCGTTCCAACAGGCGTTAAAGGATTAAAAGAAGATTCTACTAAAAAAGAATACAAAGAAAGATATAAAGATTATAGTTATGAACTTTCTAATGTAACAGCACAAAAATCGAATGACGATTCGGTGCAATTAAATGCCAATGTAGAAGTGAAATACAAAGGCAAAACAGTAGAGACAGGATATGAGCTTATATCTATCAACATTAATAGCAACGAAAAACTAGAAGGAGGGACACTATATGCCAAACAGTAATCAACAAACAGATAAGTATGAAGAAGCTTCTAGACTGAGACGTAATGTGGTAACAAGTGTTTTAGCCGTACTAGTAGCTATTGCTGGTATATTTGCCTATCATCAACATACAAATGTTCAAGATATGCAAAGTAAAGTAGATAAAAGAATTGAGCAAAATAATAAGATGAAACAGGAAAATAAGAAAGTTGAAGAAGCCAATGACCAGTTGAAGAAACAAATAGGTATATATGATACGGATCAATCGTCTAAAAAGTTTTATGATAAATTTTTCAACTGGACAACTTGGAAAGAATACATGAGCAACATGAAACATTTACAAGTACTTTATCCATCAATTGAAGAAGGTAATGTCGTAAACATTAAAGGTGATAAACGAGGTGCTGGAGCAAGTCCCGAAAGTAGCTATTCAAGAGATAGCTATATCGGTAAAGATAAAAGCCAAATAGGCGATATTGTTAAACAGACGAAAGTATATCCAGATGGTAAGGAAACAGAGGCGATATGGTACATCATTTCAGATTATAAAGATGATAAATATAATATTACGAAAATGAAAGCTTACCGAGAAGCGCAATAAGACTTTAGAACGAAGCTGAAGATATTTGATTGTGACATATATATGAGGGTGCTATAATCAGTATTGGGGTATCCTTTCACCCCTTTGTGTTGGGAAGCACAAACAAGAGCACGTTTTTTATGCTGCTCAAAATCGCTTTTATTTTATACTGTTGTTACAAGTCACCTTTCTTAAATGCTTAATCTTCTTTTAGTGAATCGTTCCTAGTATGCGATTTGTCTATTTGACGTAAAGGTCGAATGTAACATCATGAGGGTAGGTGAGGGAAAACCTATCCTCTTTTATATACATAAAGTTTAATTATAGAAGGGTGGTCAACAAGCAATGTATGAGACGGCTGATGAAATTAAATCACGAAAGTTAGAAGAAATGGCTGATTATCAAATTATAGAAGTAATACGATTATTAGCAGACGCAACAGACAAACGTTGTTTAGTACATGGTCGATTAAGATATTTAGACAAGCCATTGTTAAATAAATGTGTTTACTTAATCATGGCTTATGAAAATAAAAGTACTATTAAAGAAGTTAGTGAGCTTTTAGATATTACCAACGTCACACTAGGAAGCATATTAGGTAAAAATGATAAGCAAACGTCTAATCGTATAAGTATCGATAAGATAATAAAGGGTATGTATGATTTAGCAGATAGGTTAGAGCGTAAGGCTCAAGATAAGTAAAAAACACATCGCCACAACAATTGGCGATGTGTTTTTTATATTGAATAGTTATTGTTTAAACAATGTATTTAACAATTCACTAGATGATTCATAGTTGTTCTCTTTAGCCATGTTTTCAATATTTTTTCTTACAGATGGCGTAAGTCTAAATGTATAGTTCCTTTTCTTTTCTATTGGATCTTTTTTAGGTATGTGTAGCGTACCGTCAGCAGCTATGTTTTTATTAGATGATACGAATTCTTGTGATTCTAAACCTTTTTTATTAGTAGACTTTAAGCTTTCTTGTACTTTTGCGTTATGATCTTTGTTATTTGCATCAAATGCCATGATAAGCCCTCCTTTTATTGATATTTTTTCGCTTCTTGATATATATACTCCATGTTTTCGTCAAAAGATTGTTTGAAGTCTTTTTCATCTTGATTTCTAGGCTTTTTAAGTAAAAGAGAGATTGGTGTCTTTTTTTGAATTGATGTATTAAATGGTTCTTTGAATCTAAATTTAGCGATAAATTCCTCGTCGTTAGCGATGCGTTCTTCAAATTCTTTACCATTTTTAGTATGTCTAATTTTATTACCTACAAATTTTAAGTCTGTCGTAATATAAGATTCTCTTGTTCTAAAGTCGATAACATCGTTTTTAAATTCTTCTAAGCGTTGTTTAACTGTTGCAGTAGCGCTGAAATCAACGGGTTCAATCGGACTAATCATCAAGTGACTAACAGCAACAGCGTTTTTTGTGGCGGTTCCAAAGTCATTATGTGTGTCCATAATAATAAAGTCATATTGACCGAGATTTAAGCGATCGTAATTATCTTCTAGCCACATGTATAACATCATTGTCTTTTTCTCACTTCTAGCGTTATCTTCTTGAACGTCGTGTAGTCTATTGAATCCACCGATTAAATCTACATTATCAGTAATATGATGAATTTTAACGTCGCCTTCACCAGTTAGAATATTTGCTACTGTTCCTTCTTGGTCGTAAACGTCTAATACTTGAGAAAAGTTACAATTTTCATCTAAATCAATTCCTAAAACTTTTTTATTCTTTTCGATTGCCAGCCACATCATAAAGTTATATGCGATAACTGACTTACCAACGCCGCCTTTTAACATTTGAACAGTTAAGAATACAGGTTGTTTTGCGTTTTCCATACTAGCACCCTCTTTCATTAATTATACCTTTATTTATATATGTAAATAAACTAACAAATAAAAGGTTATTTATGAACTTACTTATATTGTTACTTATGAGCTTAATTATGTAATTACTTGTGAAGTTACTTATATATTTATTTATGATTACAAGTATAAGTATAAATAAGGGTATATTTAAAGTCAATTATTTAATTAAATATTATAAAATAATTGAAAAACGTTTAAAAAATGGATAAAATGATGGTAACTGAAAAAAAGAGGTGTAGTAATCTTGAGTAACAGTAAGAATCAAAAGCGAAAAAATAAGAGAAAGTATCATATCATTTCCCGTATTGAAGCACATTATCTTGAAAAGAATGGCATATCGAAACGACGGTTCTATGAGCGAGTATCTAGGGGGTGGTCACGAGAAGAAGCCATGAAAAAACCTGTAAATCAACACATTAAAATAACTGAAGAAGAAAAACGATTAATGAAAGAAAACGGGGTTGATAACAGAACGTTTAGAGCAAGAGTTTGTCGTAATATGGATAGAAAAGAAGCGGCAACAAAACCTAAACGCAAATACACTTATAAGAGATTAGATGAATAGAGCTATACGCCCGTTAAATCATGGAACGGGTACGTGAATGTATAGTATGATTAAAAGTATAAAGATTAAGTTAATTTATGAAAGGAAGATGCTCTATGGCTATTAGTGAACAACAGCAACAAAAGCTGGCAGAAAAAATTGAGGATATTATTCAATCAACCAACTTTGGGAACTTACTAGGGACGCTAGATGCTTACGTTTATGAACAAATGGTAATTGATGCATTTGAACAAAATGACATGCCTCAAGATATCGAACCAGAAGATGTGAGCCATGAACTCACACTGACAAACAAAAAAAGCTCTGAAGTATGGGCTGAGCTATTATCTAGAGAGGATATTCATAATAGTGTTGAATTAGAAGAATATTTAGATAAAGAAGAAGATTTAGCAAAATTAATGCTAGAACACCTCGAAGGTAATTTCGATGCTGAAGTTGAAATAAAAGAGGAATTAAGCGAGATCAGAGAACGTAAGCCTGACATGAAGACATTATCAGATGCATTAGAATTAGCATATCAAGAAAGTGAGTTCATTGAATATCTCAAAGAAAACGAGACAAATAAGTTGAATGAACAAATTAGAGAAAGTGCAGCAGATGAAGGTATTCCTCACGATACGTCAGTAGATGAGATTCCATATACATTATATGTAAGCTTGAAAACTGATTTTGATACATTAGCTGAAAAACATCTAGAAGAGGCGAAAGAAAGCGGTAGTACATCAATGTACGCACAAGAAAATGTAGATAGAATCTTGCTACAAAATGAAGCTTATGAACTTGACGTTGAGGTTGATAAAGAGCAATTTGAAGAAGCATAGAATATAGAGAATTTACCTCCTTTGCTGATTGTCAGCAAGGAGGTATTTTTATATTTAAAATTATAATTGAAAAACATATATAAAAATGATAAAATTATACTGAGTAAAAAAGAGGGAGAAAGGTGATAACTATGGCTTCAAATACTAGGGACGAACTACAGCCGCTTCGTAACAGAAAAGTAAGCGTAACAGCCGTTGTGGAGGAGGTGTGTTATAGAAGTCCTCTACATGCTAATGATAATGGCAAGTTAAATGTATGTGTATTGCTAAAACCCGTGAGCGTAGATGGTATTGAATTAGATCATATTTGGATATATCAACGTAACAAATACTATGATATGTTCCAATCACTTCAAGGAGAGGAAATCAAATTTAAAGCTAATGTAGTAAGCTATGTAAAAAATAGAAATGGTATTTACCAAGAAGACTATGGTATTGAGCCTGTTTCTAAGATTATGACTAAGGCTTCATATGACAAAAAAATAGAGGATACTATCAAGAGATAAGGAGCATTCTTATGGCAAATAAAGATACAAATCATTACCCGTATGCGATGGCGTCTCGTGTATTAATGAAGATAGGAAAGTACCTTGTCGTTTTAATTGCGTTATGGGTAATCCTATTTAATTTTATATTGTACTTTTTATCGTTAGGGTTAAAGAAGATAGCGAATAGCCAAGCACTACAAGGCATTATAGATATTTACAATAAAGCGTTAGGTGCGATAACGACGAAACAGATACCACCCGCAAACGGATTAGGTGATTCGCTTCATCAATGGGTTATTGAGCATAAATCATTAGACAATATATCAATCTTATTATGGGCACTAGGAATTATTGTAGTGCTTTACATAGCTACTATCGTTTTAAGACATCACCATAGAGAACAAGCGCCATTTTTGAATGATATGGAGGCTAAATGGCTGAAGTTGAAAATGCGTTTTGCTTTAGGAGCAAGCAGAGAAACGATGTACGATGAAAATGAAAAAGCAATACGTAAAGTAGAGCAAGCAGCAAGACGTCGTATAAGATTGATGAGGGTTCATATTCACACAAGGAAACAGCAAGGAGAGGCAGTTCCATCTAAAGAATATGAAGTCAAAATCATGCAGCCAAGTAATGAAGAAGTGGATAACATATTAAAAAGAAAAATTAGAAACATGCCAATAAGACTAAGAAAGCAATCAGGAGGTGTAACATTTGGTGATATGGAAACAACGACTGACGGAAAGTGGTACCGTTATAGAGGTTCTAAAGAAGCTAAGCTAAAAGAAGCAAGAAGTATCAAAAAAGCAAGAAAAGAAGCAAAAGTCACTCAACAGAAAAGAGAGGATAAACTCGAGCAAGGCTTAAATTTTGAACCTGTATTCCCGCTAGACTTATTTACAGATCGTAGTGGTTCTATTAAAGAAAAAACAGCAGAAGCTAATGATTTTGCAGATAAGATGCAACAAAGAATTACTGATTTTTTAACATCTACAGAGAAAAGAGTTACTCATCAAAAAACACACGTCGGTAATACATCAATTATGTACAAATATAAAGTAGCTTTTAGTAAAAGCAGCTCTTCAGACAAACAATCAAAAATCATAGAAGATGGTTTATCCGATGTTTTAGAAGTTGAAGGGATTATTGTTCAAGGGGGATCAGGGTATTTACGTATTACTTTACCTCTTAAAGAAGGTGAAGATGATCACGTTAAATATGATTACACGATTCCAATTGATGTAAAAACGATGATAGAACAAGTAGAATTTAGTAATCCAACAGATATGATTTTAGGAATAACACCAGAGAGTAAAATTATTTCATTGCCATTAGCTAAAGCACCTCACTTACTATTAGCTGGTGAAACAGGCTCAGGTAAATCAGTAAATATTCAACAAATGTTGATAACAATGATGGTGCACCATTCACCTAAATATTTAAGAATTGGAATTATTGATCCTAAAGAAGTTGATTTCCAATTTTACGAAGAACTACCATACATGATTGCAAATCCAATTCAAGATATGGCAAAAGCAAGAGTATTTATGGAATATGCGACACTAGAAATGAGTAAAAGACAAAAGATGCTTAAATCAGCAAAAGTTAGAAATATTAAAGACTATAACAAGTGGGCAGAAAAAAATGAAAAAGAGGTCATTCCATATTGGGTTATAGTTATCGATGAATACGCTGATTTGGTACAAATGTTCAAAGATGTAGAAGAACCTGTAAAACGTATTACACAGAAAGCTCGTGCAGTAGGTATTCATATGATTATTGGTACACAAACGCCTCGTGCTAATATTCTTACAGGGCAAATCAAAGCTAATGTGCCGATGCGAGTATCAATGCGTGTATCAGGAAGTATAGAAAGTGGCATCATTTTAGATCAAACAGGCGCTGAACGATTACGTCCACAAGGTGATATGCTCGTGAAACGTGCAGATAAACTTGAAAGGGCTCAAGGTGCCTATATATCTGATGAAGAAATTACAGATATTTTTAACTACCTAAAAGATAAATTTGATAAGCCTGTATTTCCAGACTTTGAGGCTGAAGTTGCGAGAGCTAACGGTGAAGAAGATGATGAATTATATGAAAGTGGCAAAGTACCAAATAGCACGACAATATCAACAAATGCTAATCGTATGAGACCCGAACCTAGCCAAACAACAGAAAAGTCAATTAAAGGTAAGACAAAAGTGTCAACATCAGCCGCAAGTATGCAAAAGTTGAGAGAACGTGCAAGAAAACGTCGAGAAGCGGCTGAAGCAGGAAATACGATTAAAGAGACACAAAGTAACAACAAAACTAACCAAAGTACTCAAACAAAGAAAAAACAAATGGATATGGATTTCTTTTTAGGAAGAAAATAAAGCCCGATTATTCGGGCTTTTTAAGTAGATAAGAGGTGTATTAAGACAATGGGAATTATAAAAGCGATTCATAAGTGGCTAGAACCTTATAAGTATGATAACGAGGAGGAACAGCCAGTAAAGCAACGAACAGACAGAAAGAAGCAGGTTAAGGTAAGCAAGATAACAAAACAAGATAAAAAGCCTACAGAGCTAGATGCAGTAAATAGGGGTGAACTAGGCGTTAAAATCATTACTTTGAACAGTGAAATGAATCCAGATACCGCTTTTGAAAAAATGGATAAAAGTGCATCGCATATAGCTTATTATCACCATTCATCAACAAAGCATCAGATTGCAGCAAGGTTTGAGCCTAAATCGGGATTTAGGTATTACAAAAGAAATGATATTAAACGCAAAAATTTTAAGCCTATGATTTACAATAAATATTCCGCTTCAGATAAAACACATTTAATCCCCGTTGGTTTTCATGGTTCGGAGAACGACCCTAGATTATTGATAGGTTGGAGTAGAAAGCTAAATCGTGGGGGAATCAAAAGACATGAAGAAAAAGTCATTAATATAAACAAGGAATATAGTATTTATTGGTTTGTTGACGTTGAAAAAATGACTAACGGCGGCGCAAAATGGACATCTACAGTATGGTTTGAAGATGGAAGTATCGTAGATAAAAAGGAGTTTTACGATAATGATAAATATCATTGGTCAAGTTAAAAGACGCTCGATTACCTTTCGAGCGTCTTTTTCTCTTTATTTAACAAATTCAAAAGCTCTACTAAATTATGAGAGACTGAAAGATCTAAATTTACTTTGTTCAAGGTACCTTTCACATATCCGCACAAATCAGACCAATTATTAATAACATTTTATTTGTTCGCTGGAACATCGATGTTTACAGCATAAATTAAGAAAAGATTTGAGTAACCTTCTCGTAAATTTGAGTAGTATTCTTCATAATGCCAAACATAGAAGTAATTAAGTGTTTCAATTAGACTATATGCTTCATCAGTAAAAACAAGCTCATTATGTCTTAACATTTTAATAATGATTCTAGAAAGGTTTTCATGGACTTCTAAGCGCTTTGATAAATTTTTACTATTGTTTCTAGCAATACGGAAAACCTCTTGAACTTCATCTTTATTATTTATTATTTCCTCATAACTGTTATTAACATTAAATAGAGCCTCTAAATCTTTATCGATGTATGACAGTCGATGTTTAGAAAAATCTCGTATAACTAGATTTAATTCGGCTTGATAGGAAAGCAAGAAATTTCGTGAAACAAGACGGTTTTCCTCTCGTTTTTTGTTTTCGTCATACTCTAATTTGAAAAATAGAATAATGAGGTGCATAAAAATACTAATTATTAATTGTAAGGCTGACCAGTTGTGAAGAATAAAATAAAAGATACTACTTGTTATAAAGTACAGTATGAAAATAGATATTGAAATTTTATAAGAGGAGATATTCATATTCCATTCCTTTCATTAGACTTGTTTAATTGTAGCACAATGTATCTTGATGAATAGAGAATATCTATATTATAAAAAATACTTGAACTACATAGAAAAAAATGATAAGTTTAAAGCGTATCATCCATGGTGCAATAATAAGTGTTTCCCAAGATAAGGAGGTAAGCAACATTGGTTGGTAATTCAAATATGAGTGAAGAAGCTAAATGTATTAAAGAGACGATTGAAGCGACATTATCGTTTGAAGATGAACCAGTTGAAAAGATAGCTAAACAACACGTTTTTTTAAATCATGCGAGTAATACAGCCATAGAAGAAGTGATACGATCGTTAAGTAGGAATAATGTTTACGGGCAAGTGTTAAAGCAATTCATGGAAGAGGGCGAATTAAAAAAAGTGAATTACGATATTGTAAAAATTGATATTGTTAAAGCAATTGAATCCGATAAAGAAACATAAAGAGGTAGATGGTGCTAATGGATATGGAGGATAAAGTATTCATACTAATATTCAGTGAAGAAGTAAAAGGGACTGAGATCTCACGTTTAACTGGATTGAGTGAAAGTGGCATATATCAAGCTAAACGAGGCGAAAGAAATTACATGAACTTTACGCTTAAAACAGGAAAAATACTAGCAGAGTGCTTTGATAAATTAGAGAAGGAACGAAGAGTGAACCGTAACAGCAGTTATAAAAAAGCGATTAAAAATTTTTATAAACTTTCTGTACGAATGAGCAGTAGTACTTAAAGGGGTGAGTATTTGAGTTTGGTAGGAGCGGTTAATGAATTAGAGCTAAAGCAAGTTGATTTAAATCTCATAGATAGAACATTGAGTAATAGGTATATGAAAAGTCAAAAGAAGACGATACTACTTAGCTATTTGTTATTAATAGTTTGGTTCACTGTGACATGCGTTACAGTTTTTCATGTGGATACGACGAACTTATACTATTCCAACTATAGCTATGAGGTTAAGATATTAGGATATACAATGATTGTGCTAATGATATTAGGTGATATTGGTACGGTATACTGGTTTGAAAAAATGAATCGAGAAATAGGTAAAATACTTAAAAAATATGTATCAATTACTGATACAGGTATCGCCACTTTAAAGACCCAATACTACAGTATTACTTTAAATTTTAAGGTAGACGATATTAAAAGGATTAAACCGATAGCATTTAAAACAACGTGGTCGTTATATATGTATATGGGTATAGCGCTTAATATATTAGTTTTAACAACATTAATTATCTTATTATCGCTTTAGCAATGGGATTATAAGCGTATGCTATATAAGTAGAGAAATAGGGGGTGAAAGATTGGTAAAACCATTTGAAGTTAATATCAATGAAATTGAGTTAGATAATATAAACGAGAAACAACGAAAAGAAATTGAAAAAGAAACGAATAATTTAAATGGTATAGATAATCTATTTGCGTTAGTCATTGCATTAGTTTTAGCAATAACATTTATTAACGGTTTGTTATCTAACGATAATTTTTCATACATGATGTTGCTAGTGAGTTTGTTAGGCATTATAACAATTATTTATATTAGATACGCTAGAAGTAAACAAAAGAAAAAGTTAAAAGTATTACTTGAACAGACGACTTTAGTTGATCAGAAAGCGCCAATAAAGATTGTTAATTACCATGAAAAGGCACACACGATAGCAATGTACGCACTATTAATATCTTTAATATTTTCCCTAATCAACAGTATTCTAGATATTATGTATAAATAAAAGTGATGATGGAGGACTTCCCAATGCAAAACCTAGAAAATATAATTTCCCAATACAAAGATAAATGGATTAATGTTCATCTATCAGCAATTGATATGAACGATGATTTTTATTTATTTACAACGTTACATGATAATAGCGATGATTATTACACAAATATCGGTCATCTAGGTATTAAATATGAAGGTAATAGTAAGTGGAAAATCATAGACTTTGAGATAGATAGACAATATCGAGGGCAAAGCTATGGCGCAGCGATGTTTGCTGAAGCTTTAGGTGGTATTGCTAAACTAAATGATACAGAAAACGTTTATTTGTATGGTGACATCTCAAGCGTTTATATAGAAAATCAGAACAGCTATAAGAACGTTAAGGAAACAATAGGTTATAAAAAACTAAAAAGATTTTATCTAAATCTAGGATTCACTTTAAAAGATGATACAAGGTTTTATAAGCAAACGAGTATAAGTGCTATTCCAGATTGGCAAAACTCGATTAGATATGCGATAGAAATAAAAGATTTGAAATTAGAAATAGCATTCAAAGATATAGTTTTAGAGACATATGAGAAAACAATACACCTCATGCAGTCTGATTTCTTTGGAAGATACTTGCTCAAGAAAATAAGAAATAGAAAAAGTTAGGTGATGATGATGGCAAACGAGAATCAAGATTCATATATACGTTTAACTGATGAGGAAAAGGAGTTATTAGAACAACATAAGAAGAAAAAGCGAAAATGGATTGTAAGAGGTATAGTCGCACTAATTATCATTTTAATAGCTCTAGCCATTTATTTCTTTATTGCAAGTAAGGGGGCGAGCGGACAAATTAATGAATTTGATAACGCCGTTAAACACAAAGATTATAAAAAGCTTACAGAAATTATTAAATCGGGTCAAAAAAGTATTAACACAATTGATGCAAAACACTTTATAGAGTATGTAAATCAACCTGAAAATAGAGAAAGATACAACTCAGAAATAAAGAAAATGAAAAAAACGCTGAATGATGAAGCGGCTCATGATTCGATAATTGGAAAAATCACTGATAAAAACGGTCATACTATCGTAGATGTCACTCAAAATGGCAATAGATTCTTATTTCTAAATGACTTGGCTTTCGAACCTAACTTCTACAATGTTTATCTTAAAGAAGGCAATAATACCGCTTCTTATGAGTTTAAGAATAACGGTAGTCAACGAAAAGTAGTAAGCAATGCTAATAATGAAACTGAGTTAGGACAATTTTTTGTAGGTAACTATAATGTAGAGGTAATAAAATCATTCAAAGAAAAACCTTTAGATGGTTCGGTAGACGGTCACTTGCACGTCAATACAGATCAAGCAGACAAAAATAAAAAATTAGAGGCAAAAGAAGATATACCTCAAGCATGGTTTAAAGTAAAACTGAAGAATAATGAGGAATTAGATAAAGATTACAAAATACTTATCGATGGAGAAGAAGTCGACTATGAGAAAAATAAAATTTATGGTAAATATCCAGCAGATGCACCAATAGCTATCTCAGCAGTCGGTAGAGCCAATAATCAAAGTTTGGAAACAAAAGAATCAGAAGTAAAAGCCAACAAAGAAGATAAAGCTCAGACAATTGAACTAACGTTTAAAGAAAGCGATATAGAAAAGCAACGAAAGATAAATAAAGATATTGAAAAAGACGCTGAGAAATTTATGAAGGCTTATACTAAAAAGCTAAATACAGGCTATGAAGTATCAGATTTCAGTGCGTTACAGTATTACTTTGAAGATAAAAACTCTAGCGTTGCGAAAAATATAAAAGACCAAGTCGAATCCAAGAAAAAATCTGAATTCACAGATCCTAAAGTCACTTCTTACGAGCGAAACGATACAGAGATACAGCTTGTATTAAGTAAAAAGGATAAAAAAGGTAGAGTAATTAATTCTAGATATGATTTAGTTTATGACTATAAAGAAAAAGAATTTAAGATAAAAGATTATACAGATATATAGTAAAAAATCTATAGCATCGTAAAGACACGTTTAAGAAAAACTTGAACGTGTCGTTTTTTATTTGGTTATCATTTAACATATGTTATAACATATGTTATTGTATATATAGGAGGTTGGCTAATAATGAAATACTATTATTATGCGATTTTAGAAAAAGAAGGAAATTATTATAATGTATCATTTCCAGATTTACCGGGTGCTTTAACGTTTGGAGAAGGTATAGAAGAAGCGGTAGAGATGGCTTCAGATGCGTTAGGCGGTCATTTGATTGTAATGGAAGATGACGGAGATGTTATTCCAAAGCCTTCAGAATTTAAAGAGCTATCACAAAACTTAAATGATGATGAGCAATTGCAATTGATATTTGTAAATACTAACGTTGTAAGGGCTAAAGAAGAGAACAAGACAGTTAATAAAATGGTTACACTACCGCAGTATTTAGTTGAATTGGGTAAAGAAAAGAAAATTAATTTTAGCCAGACACTTCAAAGAGCGTTGAAAGATGAATTGAATATTTAGTATGACTAACAATGAGGAGTGACGAACAATGAAGAAAATACTAGGAATGATTTCAGCAACTGTACTAGCAACAACACTTACAGGAACAACCGCTTCAGCAGAACAAAATCAAGATACTAACAGTGATAATAAACCAGAACTAAAAGAAGATGTACTCACATATGGTGGAGATTTAAATAGCAATCAAAAAGATGAGGTTAAACAGAAACTTGGGGCAGATGATAGTGATAAGACAATTGAAGTTACGTTAGGCGACGTTAAAGACTTTACAGGCGTGCAATACGACCATATCTACTCAAGTTCTCTAATAGAGCCTAAAAGCTTTGGCAAGGGTGTTGACGTCGAAATAGTGACGCCAGATTATATTACGAAAATAACGAAAGAACAGTATACTAATGCAGCGATTAGTGCAGGCATACAGAACGCAAAAATACGTGTTGCATCAACAGTTGAACCAACGACAGGCGATGGTGCTTTGACAGGTATTGTTAAAGCTTATGCTAAAGAGGGCACTGATTTGAGCGAAAGTGATGCGAAAAATGCCAATCAAGAGATGTCTGATTTATCAACTATAAGCGAAGAAAATAAAAGTGAAGAAGGATATTCTGATGCAGTTATGAATAACGCTGTTGCAGAAATGAAGTCACAAGTAGCTCAAGAAAAGAAAGATAACGGCAATGTGTCTGAAGATAAAGTGAGAAGTATTGTAGATGATGTTTTAAAAGTAAAGGGATTAGACAGTGTGATAAGCGATAATCAAAGAAACACGATTTACAATATTATTATCAATGTATCACAATCAAATGTTCTAAATAATGATCCTAAAGCGTTTATAAAGCAACTAGACAAATATAAAGGTCAATTAGAGAAGAATCACGGCGACTTGATAAATAAAGCAAAAGAAAAAGCAGGTAGTTTAAACACTGAAGAAAACAGAAATCTTCTACAAAAGATAGGCGATTTTATCATGCAAATACTTAATGCTATTGTTGATTTTTTCAAGAGTTTATTTTAATCAAGGGAGATAAACGATATGGATAATATAAATGTATTGAAATTGCTAGAAGAAGAAGGCGTTGAACTTACGGATAATATTGACGAAGCCATTTATATAATGGCAGATGGACGCTTTATTTCAGGTATGTTTGATAGTGGTGTAAGAGGAGAAGACCATAGAATTATTGAATGTTTGTTTGGTGATATAGATAGAGATATAGAGGGGTTTTGGGACGAGGCACTGAATAGAGCTAATTTAGTGATGATTGTACCAGAAACAAAAACAGTGTTAATTAAGCAAGGACAAAATGTGACAGATAAGCAGTTAGACGTCATAGATAAATTAGGTAAAACAAATTATAGGATTGATTATTTCTAATGTGAAGCTGAAGTGGTGAATATATATTGGTATGTTTTTTATTAGTAAATAAATCAATAGTGGATACTTTTTAATTTGGAGGTCTAAAAACATGAATAGTGATATTCAGAATAACAAAACATTGATGAAGTTAGAGGCTAAAGATAAACGAAAAAGCAATCGAACTAATGCACAATTAAATACCGTATTAGAACAAGCAATATATATATTAAAGGAAAATCCACGTATAACCTATGAACAACAACACCCAATATTTAGTTACATCAAAATATTTACTGACTTAATACAAAGCAAACTAACTATAACAATATTGAAGAATGGTAGAGATAATATAAATACAAAGCGGAATAAGTGGTTTAATACTGTTGACGCATATTTGAAACCAATCGATCAGATATTTTTAGCGAATAAATTTTCAAAAGCTACTTTGTTCACAAATACTAATTTAGTAGTATCAAATGCGAGAGATCCAATCATTACACACATATGGAATGCAAATAGATTATCTGATGCTATAAGAAATATTGGAGAGGGAATGGTTGATAAAAGTTTCCTAGAAATAGGTATGAGGAAAGAAAATAAGTTTAATTATGACAATTTAAATCATAAAGGAGAATATATATATCCTTTAGGCATAATCAATATTTATAATGGCAATCACTCAATCAGTGCAGGTTTAAATAAATCAGAGGGGTATATCGTTATTGATGAAGTTATAGATATTAGTTATTTGTATGATATATATGAGTTTGATGGTAAATATCTAATAAATAAACAAACAAATGAAAAAGAAGAAATTTATTTCGAGTTTGGAGCTATATTTGAAATAGGTCGCTTAATATTAGATAAAAAGGAAGTATTTTCGGAAGCGGTGCAAAATATTATAAATACGCAAGAGCCTTTTAAAATTTAAAGAAAATGATTTCAAAGAGGAGAACTTACAGGATTGTGAGTTCTTTTTTTATTTCACGAAAAAAGCTAATATAACTTTAATTATGCGAACGTATGTTCTATAATAAGTGATAGATGAAGCGAGGTGTATTAGATGTATGATTATTATCAATGCCAACATAGAGATATTCTATGTGTCGATTTAAAAAGCTTTTATGCTAGTATTTCTTGTTTATTAAATGGATTAAATCCGATGAAAACCAAGTTAGCGGTGGTAGGCAATACGAAAAGGCAGGGATCGGTTGTTCTAGCAGCGACGCCACCTTTGAAAGCTATGGGTATTAAAACAGGCTCAAGACTATATGAAATACCTCAACGGTCTGATATTTATATTACTAATCCTAAAATGAGAACGTACATGAATATATCTACTAAAATATCTAACATAGCACTGAAATACGTTGCCCCCGAAGATTTTCATCAATACAGTATAGACGAGTTTTTCATGGATATAACAAATAGCTATCATTTGTTTGTATCTAGTCCATATAAAATGGCTGAAAAAATACAGAAAGAAATTTACCAAGTAACAGGAATAAAAAGCACAGTTGGTTTGGGTAGTAATCCGCTTCTTGCTAAAGTATCTATGGATATAGAAGCAAAGCATACAGTAAACGGAATAGCAGAATGGAGATATCAAGATGTGCCTAGTAAGCTATGGAAAATTGATAATTTAACGGACTTTTGGGGGATAAATACAAAAACCGCTAAGAAGTTGAATAAAAAAGGGATACTGTCTATAAGAGATTTAGCTCATTATCCTTATGTATACTTAAAACGGGATTTTGGAATTATTGGTGTGGACTTACATCTACATGCTAATGGTATTGATGAAAGTGTAATAAGAGATAAATATAAAACCAAACAAAAAGGACTAGGAAAAAGTCAAATTTTGTTGAGGGATTATTGTTTTAATGAAATGAAAGCAGTTATTAATGAGCAGGTTGAGGACGTTTTTTATAGAGCTAGACAGCAAAATCTATACCCTACAACAATTTCTATACATGTAGGCTATGCCAAAGGAGGAGGAATGAGAAAACAATTTACAAAAAAAAACGGATTTAAAAGTACAACTGATATTATAGATGTTTTGTGGAGATATCTGAGTGAGAAAGCAGATAAAACAGAACTCTACAGAACTATAGGGGTAAACTTTACTAATTTTCGTAATAACAATATACAACAACTAGAGTTATTTAAATCAGAGCGTGAACAAAAAAATGAAATAATAGACCATTCACTAGATAGAATTAGGGTTAAATATGGAAAAGATGTAGTAATGAGGGCAACGAGTTTATTAGAGAGTGGAACGTTAAAATCTAGAAAAGGATTGTTAGCGGGACACAAAGCTTAACTGATAAATATGTTGAAATGAAGGGTTAATGTAAAAGAAAAAAATCAAAACTTTTAAAAATAATAAATAAAACACTTGATAAACATAGATAAAAATGATAATATGTAATTAACAAAAGAAAAGGGGGTGCCAAATGAAACGGCAAGATAGAGTAGCTTATAGCCGACAAGAAAAGAACAAACCGATAAGTAAAGACATCATCAAAGTAGGTATTTGGTTTTCATCGGTAATTGGCTTTCTAACTGGAATAGTAAACGGTATAAATGCTTTGATTGAATTTATACAAAAGCACTTCTTATAAGGTAAAGGGGCATAAGCCCCTAACCTTTAAGAATATTAGTATTATCTTGCCGTAATTTTTCATTCAAAAAAAATTAGAAATGAGTGATTTGATGATAATTGATAAAAAACTTTTGTTTCTTAACTTAATTACTCTATTACTATTTGTAGGAGCTTGGGTTTTAAAATCTATTTAAAAATATGTAGTATGTAATAGTTGAAAGGATAGTAGTATGAACAGAAGAAGAAAATTTGAAATAGCAATGTATACAGTGCTAGGGTTAGTAGCCATGATACTATTGCTTGTTCTGTCGTTTTTTGCAGCGTACACCGTTTTTCTATCTATGCTTATTGCTCTGGCAACACATACGTTAAATACTACAGTGTGTATTTTAGGAGTGTTTCTTATTCAAGGGATAGGGATATTAACGTGGTGGATTACGAAAAAATTGTATAGCCTATACTGTAGTAAAACAGGATTTAGAATAGAAAGATAAAAATATCCTCCTAGATTTTGTTTATTAGCAGGGAGATATCCATCGACGCAAGAGGTATTTTTAATATGATTATAATTTAAAAACATATAAATAAATGATATAATGTATATGAGCAATAGATTAGAGTAGGTGTAAATAATGACTGAGAAAAAGCAAAAGTTTAATAAGTCCTTTCAAATAGTAAAAGCATTAGAAAATGGATTATACAAAAAATATTTAAATAGAGAAATTGTGCTACAAGATATAGCAAATGAATTTGGAGTAACAGCTCAACATGTTGCTTCAATAATAAAAGTGAATAACATAGGAAGTATGAATAAAGATAAACCGATGTATAAAGCAGAAGAGCAGAAATTAATAAAAAGAGATATAGAGAATGGACTACCGATTGAATATTTTAAGCCTAATTACAAAATTTTTAACCACTTATCTAGTACAATAAATATAGCTAATACATTCCTCAGATGGAGAGAGAAAGATGGATTTAATACTGATGTTTCCTATGTAACATTATCAAAATTGAGTAAAATTATTGCTAGTCTTAATATAAGAAAATATTTGGAGATAAACAATAATTTGCCAAAGTCTAATCGAAAGTCTTTAACACAAATTGCTAAACAATTTAACGTTAGTTATACAAAAGTTGCGAATATAGCTACACATTTAAAAAACAATACAGATACATTAATCCCCTCGAAAGATGACAAACTCGTAAGAGTAGTGTCTAGAAATTTGAATATAGTTGAAGAAGTAACATACAGTAAAACGAAGCATGAAATAGCGATCGATAAAGTATCTAAAAAATATAAAATTGAAAGTGATGTTGTAGAAAGTATATTATCTTGTGAGGCATATGTTCAAGGGGCTAGTTTAGAGGAATATTTGAAGCACCTTCAAAACCATTAGGAGATGATATAATGATAGGATTAACTATATTTGTGTTTATAGTTGGAATAATTGCTATGTGGTATACACTACATAGCATTATATATAACAAGAAAAATAAAACTCAAAAATTTATTTACTTTTTAATAGGTTCAATAGTATTATATCTGGCTTTAAGTTATTGTTTTACAGAGCTTTTAAAATATAGGTTTTAATATAAAAAGAGAGGTTATACTTCCTCTCTTTTTATTTTTCACCTAAAAATTTTTGATTGTATAGCATTGATGACAGAAGGAATATTTACATATATATTAGTTTCGCCATTTTCGTCTTTGAGGAAAAAACGACCATCAACAATATTTATTCTATTATTACCTATTGAAAAAAATCTAGGAGATTCCTTTTGATATAGAAAGTTATTTTTATCCATTTCTTCGCTGAAATCCGAACTGTAGGATAGGTCTTTTATATATATAATCGTTTCATCTAACGAATTTAGTACAACTGGATCTGAACTAGAAGGCTGAATGATAAATGATGTATTTTCATAAATTATATCAATATTGTATTTTGGAATATATACACCATCATTATCAAATTGAGTATCAAATCCTTCTTCTAATAATTTTCTGTTTAATTTTTCAATCATAAAATAACTCTCCTTCCCCACATGTAAAAACATATTACTATTTAATTACTATAATATATTAGTTTATGGATATATACAAATTATTAAGTTACGATAGTATATGACTGAATATATTCTATTTGTATATTTATATGTATATATAATTCTAAATAAGACTATATTATTATCGTTTGAAATAATGAACTAATCATTGTATACTTAAACTATGAATGATAGTTCTTAAAATAGAACTGCATTTATAAAAATAAATTAAATCGTAAGTAAGATTATAAGTAAGCCTGTAAATATACTCATACTTAAGAACGTAAATAAG
>NZ_JAVSMH010000012.1:0-43355 GCF_033283605.1 Staphylococcus sp. NWU MKU2
CTCTCTACAACTATAAAAAATAGCTGTGAAAAAATCTATCGTCATAGATTTCTTCACAGCTAATCTTAGTATGTTTATTTTAAATTAATATTTATGGTTCTATTCTTAATTTATAAAGCTAGATATTAAAGCAAGTAATGCTAATATAAAAATCCCTATCGTTAAATATAGAGATATTTGATCCCTGTTGATTTTCATAATGTTAAACGCTCCTTTTATTTCTTAAAATAATTAACCATTGCTAACAATAAAGTAACTACATTAATATAAAAAGTTAACTTTCTTCTCAATTCTCTACTCATAAAACCCATCCACTTATAAATTATTAACTATTTCATGCGTCTTACTCGAGTCAATAGTTCTCAGACTTTGAGACCAACTTTTTATTTAATTATATTATATTAATTTTATAATATAACACACAAGTGTAAATTCAAATTTTATCGCAAGATATTGAGGCACATTTTAGTTCAGCAATTAAATTAGGGTTTTTCTATTATGTCTACAATTTGATCATCAAAATTTTCTACACCCGATTCACTAAGCATTGAACGCGTTTCATTTCTCATTTGAGATAATGCCTTTTCAGCTTTTAATGCTTCATTTTCTTTAAAAAGTTTTTCTATCTCATATTGACTTTTTTGGTCTTTATTCATCTTGGCCAGTTTTTCAGCTTCTTGAATAGCGTCTTTAATACGCTCATCAGATTTTCTTCTTTCTCTAGCTAGACGGTCTTTAATCATTTGAGATACTTCTTCTTGGGAAAATGTTTTCTCATTATGTTGGGCTTGTTCATTAGGTGTTTCTAAATTCTCATTGCTTTTTGTTTCTTTAGTAATATTACTTTGGTTGTTTTCCACGAGATATACCTCCGTTTATAGTCTGTCGACTTTTCATTCCATACTTGCTTTTATAACGTCATCAGCACGTTTTGGACATAAAAAATAACCTTCTGTAGAAGGTTAAAAAAGTGTATAAAAATAGCATCTTGGCCTTTTATTATCGAATAGATGCTTTATCTATAATCTTTATATATTTAATTTCACTTTCATCAAAATCATATAACAATTTTCCATCATCTAAATGTATAGAATCTTCTCCACTTTCGTTGTCTACTTCATCATCATAGTTTGTAACTTTACCAATGAATTGTTGTCCATTTGTCAACTCTATCAATACATTTTCACCTATGTAAGACCATAATTTCATCACTTCTCCTCTTTTCCGTTTGGAATAATATGAGTACAAGTTTTTGAATAATGTACTGTACCTACTTTTGTAGTTTTAAATTTGCCCTCAATATAATCTTTGCCAATAATTTTTCCGAAGTCAATTATTTCTTTATTTTTCCATATTCCTTTTGAATCAGTTATCAGTCTCCCACTACCGCTTTTTTGAATTATCAAAGAATTAAGTTCATCGCTTGTTAGTAATGTAAAACTAGGAGTTGCTTTTCCATTTTTTAAATTCTTCAGTTTGTATTCTTCGTATGATTTATGACCTAACAAATGTCTATTTTATTTTCTGGGTTTATATCTAATTTTATTTTACCACTACGTACCATATCAAGCATTTCTTTTTTTGCTTTTTCTTGTATTTTTTCTTTTTCTAATACATTATCCTGTATTTGATACTTACCTTTACGTTCATTAAAGAATTTATCCCGCCAGTTTCCCACATGCGGTACTGTAGTACTTCTACACCATGGATGCATTGGTGGAGCATTAACTCCAGGTATCATATCTTTAACTTTAAATACCTTACCATTTAATGTGTGACATATTTTAGATGTTTTCTTGTCAATTTTTGCTACATACTTGTACTCGCCATCTTCACCTAATTCTTTAAGATAAGTTAGCTTCTGTGATTCAGCCTGAACACGTGCAGATTCAGTAACTAACAATCTACTAGCATTATAAGTAGTGGAATTTGTTTGCTTTTTAAACTCAGATACATACTCATTAGGATGTCTCCCTCTATGTAATACATTGCTCGTCGTTGTTTCCACTTCTTTTTGAACTACAGCCATATCTTGCCATAATCTAGTTGACCAATTTGAATTTCTTCACAAAAATGGTCAAGTAAATTTAGCTTTTCAAACACAAAAAAGAAGCTAAGGCAAGATGCCTTAACTCCTTATACCACTAAGTCTTTCCCCAATTTGCTTAGCGAATTAATATTGTTTCATGTATTGATCGCGTTCCCATTCAGAAACTTGAGTTCTGTAATAATCCCATTCAATTGATTTAGAGTTAATAAATTGATTGTAAATGTGATTACCTAACGCTTTTTTAACTGTGTCATTTTCACGCATAGCTTTTAAAGCAGTGTAAAGTGTTGAAGGTAAGTCTTGGATACCTACAGCTTCACGTTCTTCACGGTTCATTTCATAAATATTTTGGTTAACTGGTTCTGGGACTTTAGTTTTGTTCTCAATACCATCTAAACCAGCTTGTAGGATAGTTGCTAATGCCATGTAAGGGTTAGCAGCTGGGTCTACTGAACGTACTTCAATACGAGTTGATAATCCTCTTGAAGATGGCACACGTACTAATGGTGAACGGTTTTTACCACTCCAAGCGATATAACAAGGTGCTTCGTAACCAGGAACTAAACGTTTATAAGAGTTTACTAATGGGTTACATACAGCTGTGAATCCACGCGCATTATTTAAGATACCTGCAGTAAAGTGATAAGCATCTTCTGTTAATTGCATTTCACCATTTGGATCGAAGAATGCATTTTCTTTGCCTTTGAATAATGATACGTTGAAGTGCATACCGCTTCCGTTAACACCGAATAATGGTTTTGGCATGAATGTTGCATGTAAGTTATGCTTACGTGCAATTGTTTTAACAACTAATTTAAATGTTTGGATGTTATCACAAGCAGTAATCGCATCTGCATATTTAAAGTCAATTTCATGTTGTCCTGGCGCAACTTCGTGGTGACTTGCTTCGATATCGAATCCCATATCTTCAAGTTCTAACACGATGTCACGACGGCAATTTTCACCTAAGTCTGTAGGTGCTAAATCGAAGTAACCACCATTATCATTTAGTTCTAATGTTGGTTCACCTTTTTCATCTAATTTGAATAAGAAGAACTCTGGTTCAGGCCCTAAGTTGAAATCTGTATAGCCCATATCTTCCATTTCTTTTAACACACGTTTTAAGTTATTACGTGGGTCACCAGCAAATGGTCCACCGTCAGTAGTATAAACATCACAAATTAAACGAGCTACTTTACCTTGACCGGCAGTCCATGGGAAGATAACCCAAGTATCTAAATCTGGGCATAAATACATGTCAGATTCTTCGATACGTACGAAACCTTCGATTGATGAACCATCAAACATCATTTCGTTGTCTAATACTTTTTCTAATTGGCTAACTGGTACTTCAACGTTCTTGATTGTACCTAAGATATCTGTGAATTGTAATCTTAAATATCTTACGTTTTCTTCTTTTGCAAATTTACGAATGTCATCTTTACTAAATGTACGTTTAGGCATGGTAGAAATCCTCCAAAAATTTATTTAATAAACCGTGATAAATCCCCACGATTTATTGGCAAAGCTTCACCAGGTGGTTTCTGCGTTGCGTCTACAATCATTCTTTTTCTAATCTCTTGTTCATCTGATGTTAAATGCCCTTGATTATTAGTTATGATTTGTTTAATTCCTTTAAGGTTAAATCCCTTCTCAATCAAAGATTTAATTTCGAGGAGACGTTCTAAATCATTTAACGAGAATAATCGCTTATTTCCTTCTGTACGCTCGGGCATGACAAGTTCATGTGTTTCATAGTAGCGGATTTGTCTTGCAGTGAGTTCTGTTAATTTACAAACAACACTCATAGAGAACACGGCCATATTACGTCTGATTTTATCGTTAGACATTAATAACCTCACCTCTACTTTTGAACTTGATACTAATTTAGCATAGTTTAAAGCGTATTACAAAAATATGTTAGGTTTTCTTACATGTAATTTTAAAAGCTATATTTAATATTAATTACAAAGCCTTTTATACCAGGTGATTTATATTGAATTATAAATTTTTCCAAAAAACCCCTACTCAACTCAAGTAGGGATACATTTTTCTATATCAAGTTTTGTTCTTTTAAATAACTAACTGCACGTGTAACAGCTAATTTAACATGTTCATATGTTAATCCGCCTTGTACATAAGCTTCATACGGTGGTCTAATAGGTCCATCTGCAGACAATTCAATTGAAGACCCTTGAACAAAAGTACCGGCTGCCATAATGACATCATCTTCATAACCAGGCATATAGCTTGGTTCTGGACTAAAATGAGCATTAATTGGTGAAGCATGTTGAATACTTTGGCAAAATGCTATCATTTGTTCTTTAGTATCAAATTGGACAGTTTGTATTAAATCAGTACGTTTAACATTATATTTAGGAACTGTTTTCATATTCATCTTTTCAAGGAGTAAGCTTGTAAATAATGCACCTTTCAAACTTTGACTAACTACATGTGGTGCTAAGAAGAATCCTTGATACATTTCTTGTAATGAATATAAAGAAGCGCCGGCCTCTTTACCGATACCAGGAGCTGTTAATCGATAACCACAACGTTCGATTAAATCTTTACGTCCGGCTATATAACCACCAATCTTAGCTAGACCACCGCCTGGGTTCTTGATTAGTGAACCTGCTATCAGATCTGCACCAACTTCAATAGGTTCACGTTCCTCGACAAATTCTCCATAACAGTTATCTACAAAAACAATGACGTTCGGATATTGTTTTTTAATTGCATGAATAGCTGATTCAATTTCGTCAACAGTGATTGAAGGTCTTTGGTCGTATCCTTTGGAACGTTGAATTGCCACTACTTTTGTTTTGTTTGTAATGGTTTCAATTGTAGTATTTATATCTATTTGTCCATCTTTTAAAGGGACTTCTTTAAATTCGACACCGTGTTCTTTCAAGCTTTCAATGCCATTTCCATTTACCCCTATTACTTCAAGCAACGTATCATATGGACTTCCAGTAATATATAATAGTTCATCTCCGTATTTAAGTGTACTTTGAAGTGCTAGAGTAATCGCATGTGTACCAGAAATGATTTGCGGGCGCACAATAGCATCTTCAGCTTTAAATGTATGTGCATAGATTTCTTCCAAATGGTCCCGACCAAAATCATCATATCCATACCCTGTACTTCCAACTAAATCACTCTCGGTAGCTTTAACGTAATGAAAAGCATTCAGAACTTTTTCCTGATTGCTATATGCAATTTCTTCTATTTCTTTAAAATATGGTGCCAACGTCTTCTCTACGTCTTTAACCATTGATGTAATATCTGACATTTTCATATACTTCCTTTTATCATTTTTTATATCCAGTAATGACGTAAGTTTCATTTTCAGCATCAAAATTCATTTCTTCAATGAGTGTATGCTGCTTTAAGAAATAAAGTCTATCTGCGTTTGTACTTGGGACAATCTCTTCATAGAAACTTAGTGTTGATTTAACTTGATCTATTAAAAATGCCTTAACTTTAGATTTATCTTCTTCATTACGGCTAGAGACAAAGATAGATGGAGATGCAGATAATGGTTTATCATCACTAACACTACATTGATCCTTCTTATTAAATATAACCGCTTGTGGTATTTGATTCATATCTAAGTCATTAATCAATTGATTTACTGTATCATATTGAGAACGGTATTCTGGATGACTTGCGTCAACAACATGTAATAATAAATCTGCACCTTTTGCTTCTTCTAAAGTTGATTTAAAGGCGGCAATCAACGTCGTTGGTAACTTTTGAATGAAACCTACAGTATCTGAAATAATTAAATTAAATCCTTCATTTATTTGAATTTGACGTGTTTTAGGATCTAATGTTGCAAAGAGTAAATCTTTTTCAAAGGTTTCTTCGCCAGATAATACATTGAACCATGACGATTTGCCCGCATTTGTATAACCTACGAGTGCAATCTGAAAGACTTGATTTTGTTCACGTTTGTTACGATAACGTTCCCTGTGTTCCACTACAGTTTTTAATTGATGTTTAATTTCATTCATACGTGTTCGAATGTTACGTCTGTCCATTTCTAACTTAGTTTCACCAGGACCACGTGTACCTATGCCACCACCTAGTCTTGATAAACTCTTACCATGTCCTTGAAGTCTTGGCAATAAATAATCTAATTGCGCTAATTCTACTTGTAATTTACCTTCGCGACTGCTAGCTCTTAAGGCAAATATTTCTAAAATCAATTGTGTTCTATCGATAATTTTAATGCCCAAATTATCATTTAATGTTTTTGATTGAGCGGTAGTTAACTCATCATTCGTTACTACGACGTCTATATCATGGAATTCAATAAAAGCTTTAAGTTCATCAATCTTACCTTTACCAACGTAATATTTATGATCGACTTGTTCTCTATTTTGAGTAACTTGTCCTTTAACATCTAGTTGACAAGTCAAAGATAGGGCTTTTAATTCTTCCATCGTTGAATCAAAATTAAATTCGTTTTCATTTTGAGCATGTACACCGACTAATACAGCAGTTTCTAATTTTTTCTTTGTTTCATGAGTAGTTTGCTGAGTCATGTTATACATCTCCTTCTTATATGTTTCTCAAATATTCTATCATAGTGTCTATGCAAAGACTATCCACTAAAATTATGTTACATTAAACCTATATCGAAAGGGTGATACTATGGAAAATATATATGATTTTGTTGTACAAAAGTCCAATGGTGAAGATTATAAATTAGAAGAATACAAAGGCAAAGTAATGCTAATCGTTAATACTGCAAGTGAATGTGGTTTCACGCCACAGTTTGAAGGCTTACAAGCATTGTATGAAAAATACAAAGACCAAGGTTTTGTGATATTAGGTTTTCCATGTAATCAATTTGGTGGTCAAGAACCTGGTTCAGGTGCAGAAGCTAATCAAAATTGTAAAATTAATTACGGTGTGACTTTCCCTATCCATGAAAAAATAGATGTCAAAGGTGAAAATCAACATCCTTTATTCCGCTACTTAACTGATGCAGCTAAAGGAATGTTAAGTGAAAAAATCAAATGGAATTTCACTAAATTCTTAGTTGATCGTGATGGTAACGTTGTAAGTCGTTTCTCACCTCAAAAGAAACCAGCACAAATCGAAAAAGATATTGAAAAATTATTATAGATATTGTTTTAATACAATAAAAAGCTTCATTATAGAGTGAAATAGCAACTCTATAATGAAGCTTTTTATATTACAAACATTCCTCTATTTGTCAAAAGTGCTAAAATTTGATGAGTTTATTACAAGTTACACTTTCATTAAGACCGTTGTCTACGCTCTTAAGAACTTGCAACGTTGCACTTTAATTACAACTTATTCTTCACTATTTACTGATTCTTCAGAATCTGAAACTTCAGTCTCTACAGTAAATGTGCTGATCGCATGTTTGTATATCAAATGTTGTTTACCTTGAGAAACTAAACTTACAACATATTTGTCAAAGTCTTCAATAACACCTTTCATTTGAAAGCCGTTTAAAAAGAAAACTGTAACTTCTGTTTGTTGTGATTTAAAGTTCTCTAGTGCTTGATCTTGGATGTTGTGGTTTGCAATCATGTTTAGAACTCCTTTTATTTATTTGGGTTGTAATCTCATCTAACATCATTTGAAGTGACATTGTCTCTCTATTAAACCATTGAACAGTCAATTTATTCTTGAACCATGTCAATTGTCGCTTAGCATATTGTCTAGAATGTTGTTTTAACGTTTCAACTGCTTGGTCTATTGATAACTCACCATTCACAACAGGTACCAGCTCTTTATAACCAATTGCTTGCATACTTTGAGTAGATTCATAACCCTGTTCTACTAGATTCTTCACTTCATTAAATAATCCGTGGCTCAACATAATATCTACACGTTTATTTATTCTTGAATATAATGTTTTGCGCGACATTTCAATCCCTATTAATAATGTATCATAATTTTCTGTAAATTGTTGTACTTTCTTGCGAGAACTTATAAGTTTTTTTGTGTTTAAGTAATATTCAATCGCTCTAAGCACTCTTTTTCTATTATTTGGATGTATGTCTTTCGCAGATTGTGGATCAAATGTAGCTAAATAATCATGCACTTCTTGATTAGTTAATGGTTCTAATTTTTGTAATTGTAACTGTGTTTTCTGTTCAACTTCTTTTGAAACTGTCTCATCATCAAAAGGATAATCATATATTAACGATTGTATATATAACCCTGTTCCTCCTGCTATGATCGGTATCTTTCCTCTTGAAGTAATATCTTCTATTAGTGCTTGAGCACGTAATTTGAAATCGTACACAGAAAATGAGTCATCTGGATTTAAAATATCAATCATATAATGAGGAATTCCATCCATCTCTTCATTTGTAACTTTAGCAGTACCAATGTCCATTTGTTTATAAACTTGCATGGAATCCCCACTAATGATTTCACCGTTAATTTGTTTAGCAAGTTCAATACTTAACTCTGTTTTACCTGATGCAGTTGGACCTACTATAACTACTAAAAACGGTTTATTGACGTCACTCAATAGTTATCCCTCACTTTATTTTTTCTTTAACACTTGTTTTTGGATCCATTCAAACATATGACTCCAAATCATTTCTTTTTCATCTTCAAATAAAATTTCATGTCTTCTATTAGCATATAGTTGGACTGTTATATGGTTTATTCCAGCACGTTTGAATTTCTTTCCTAATTTACGTATACCTTTCCCATAATCTCCAAATGGATCATCCTTACCAGAAATAAGAAGTATTGGTAATAGTTCATTCATTTTTTTAAGTTGATTATTATTTGCTGTAAGTATCATATTCTTAACGGTTTGGTAAATTAGTTGGTTTGAAACTAAGAAACCAGTGTAATCATCCTTAACAAATTTATTAATTTCATCGCGTTTAGATGATAGCCAATCACTACTTGTTTCAGGTTGGTCTATCTTTTTATTAAACGATTTATAAACAAATTGATTTACCCATTCTAGGCGACTGCGCTTCCCAAAAATTAAAGTTATTAATTTTAAAACGATGATGGCTGGAATCCCTTTATATTTTGGATATTGACCAGTACCAGTGAGAATTAAACCTTGCGCAATGTCTGGATATTTCTCTACAAATAAACGCGCAATAATTGAGCCCATTGAATGTCCTAAAACGATATATGGAATATTGTGATCTGAACCGTGAAGTGTTTGAGCTATTTCATATGCATCTTGTGCAATGATATTCATATCATCGTAATGACCTCTTTCATTTTCATAAATATCAATACCATGCCCTCGATGATTATGTCGAATAACATCATATCCCTGATGTGTTAAAGCTTGCACAAGTGCTTCATATCGATCCATATGCTCGGCCATCCCGTGAAAGATATGGACGACACCAAATGTTGCAATCTTAGCCTTATCTACTTTTACTTCAATCATAGTGCCGTCTTCAACGGTAATTTTGAATGATTGTTGACTCACGCATATGCCTCCTTGTGAAATTATAACTTAATCCTTAAAGCTTATATTCTTTTTAATATACCTTTCATTCTTAATGTTATCAAATTGTTAGTCTCATTTTAACAACTAAAGCTTTGTAACATAAAATTACTTTATTTTATAAAAAATGAACCGAGATGAGCTTCATATTAAAGCTCTCTCAGTTCAGATATTAACTACGAATTTGAAGTTTAAAATTAATTTACTAGTTAGTTAACAGTATCATATTTGAATTTAATCAAAAATGTTAAATTTCAA
Source organism: Staphylococcus sp. NWU MKU2 (assembly GCF_033283605.1). Lineage (NCBI taxonomy): Bacteria > Bacillati > Bacillota > Bacilli > Caryophanales > Staphylococcaceae > Staphylococcus > Staphylococcus sp. NWU MKU2. The sequence continues at coordinate 9,789 of NZ_JAVSMH010000012.1, forward strand.
AACATAAATACTAATTTTATTTTAGTACTGCAAGTTGTTCATTTCCACGAGTTGCTTCTTCAATTGCAATATTAATTTCTTTAGTAAATTCGTTTTGTTGACTTTGTGTATAGTTTAGTAATTTAGCAAGTTCTTCAACGACTGCATCTTTATATTGTTTAACTTCATTGATATTGAAATAAAGTTTACCAGATCTACGAATTAAGAAATCAGTTGGTTTAAACACCATTTCATTTTGTACACTATATACTAATTCAACGTACAATTCTAAAGGTAAATTTAAATCTTTGTCTTGTGCAATTTGTGCGATGTTAAATAGTTTATCTACGTTAGAACCATATTTAGAAGCTAAACGTTTGGCAACATCGGCTTGAAGTCCAATCGCTTTACCTTCTTCAACTTTGCGTTTCACAAAACTTTCAAAGTTAGCGCTACCACCTACATCACCACCAGAAATTGGTGTATGTTTTGTTTTACATTCAGCAAAAGTCAATTTATATTCTTGTTTCAAGCGCTTAGCTAATAAATCTACGATTTCAAGCGCCATATGACGATAACCTGTTAATTTACCACCTGCGATTGTTAATAAGCCTGATTTACCTTCCCAAATTTCATCTTTACGTGAAATTTCAGAAGGGTCTTTTCCATCTTCTAAAATTAAAGGTCTAACTCCTGCCCAAGTTGATTCGATATCTTCATCTTTAACATTAACATCTGGGAACATATAGTTAATCGCATCAATTAGATAATCTCTATCTTCCTGTGTTGTTAAAGGTTTTGTTTTGTCATTATCATAGAAAGTATCTGTAGTTCCAACGTATGCTTTACCTTCACGTGGAATTGCAAAGATCATTCGACCATCTTTTTCAGTGTCAAAATAAACAGCTTGTCTTAATGGAAACTTAGATTGATCAATGACTACATGGACACCTTTAGTTAAACGTAATTGTTTATTGTTACGTGTATAATCTTTTTTACGAACTTCATCTACCCAAGGACCTGCTGCATTAATAACTTTTTTAGCGTTAATTTCATACATTTCACCAGTAAGTAGATCTTGCACTTCGATACCTCTTACTTTTGATTTAGAGTCGTAAATGAAATCTGTAGATTTCGTGTGATTTAAAATCTCTGCAGCATTTTCTTCAGCACGTTTCATAACTTCAATTGTTAAACGTGCATCATCAGTACGGTATTCAACGTAATAACCGCCACCTTTAAGGCCATCTTTTTTAACCAATGGCTCTTTGTTTAATGTTTGTTTTTTGCTTAACATTTTCTTGCGTTCATATTTTTTTACGCCTGCTAAACGATCATAAGCAGTTAAACCTAAATTAGTTGTGAATTTACCAAACGTTCCGCCTTTGTGCATTGGTAATAACATCCATTCAGGAGTAGTTACATGAGGGCCATTTTCATAAACAATCGCACGTTCTTTACCCGTTTCAGCTACAACTTTGATTTGAGCTTGTTTTAAATATCTTAAACCACCGTGAACAAGTTTAGTAGAACGAGAACTTGTACCTTGAGCAAAATCTTGCATTTCTACTAAAGCTACTTTCATTCCTCGTTGAGACGCATCTAACGCAATACCTGCACCTGTAATACCGCCACCGATAATAACGACATCGTATTCTTCATTTTGTAAATTTTTCTTAATTACTTCTCTGTTTAATGTTGATAAAGCCATAAATATACCCCTCCGATATTTTATTTAAGCGAAAAAAGAAAGACCTATCCATATAGAATCAAACTGTATGCAACAGGTCTCTCAAATCTCGACTGATGTATTAACTTAATTTAATCATATCACACTTCAATAAACTAAGCCATGTTTAGAGATTAATCTTCCAATTTAAAGACCTGAGTAGCTTCAACTGCTTTTTTCCAACCTTTATATAACTTAGTTCTGTCTTCTTCAGACATCTGTGGTGTAAATTCTGTTTCTAATTGCCATCTATTTGCTATTTCATCTTTACTATCCCAGAAACCAACAGCTAATCCTGCTAAATAAGCTGCACCTAATGCTGTCGTTTCTTGTATTTCAGGGCGTTCTACAGCAGTATTTACAATATCAGCTTGGAATTGCATGATAAAGTTATTTTTAACTGCACCACCGTCAACACGTAAATTGTTCACTTCAATCTTAGAGTCTTTAGACATAGCTTCCATAACATCACGAGTTTGGTAGCATAAAGATTCTAAAGTCGCACGAATAAAGTGTTCTTTTTCAGTACCGCGACTTAAACCAAATATAGCACCTCTAGCCTCTGAATCCCAATAAGGTGTACCTAATCCTACAAATGCTGGTACGAAGTAAACATTATCTGTAGAATCAACACGTGTAGCATAATTCTCTGATTGAGGTGCAGAATTTATAATTCTTAGTCCATCACGTAACCATTGAATTGCTGAACCTGAAACAAAGATAGAACCCTCAAGTGCATAATTGACTTTACCGTCTAAGCCGTATGCAATAGTAGTTAACAATCCACTTTCAGATTTAACTGGTTCTTCACCAGTATTCATTAACATAAAGCCGCCTGTACCATAAGTATTTTTAACATCTCCACGTTCGAAACAAGCTTGTCCAAATAGTGCTGCTTGTTGGTCACCAGCGATACCTGAAATCGGTACCTCTTGACCGAAGAAATGATAATCTTTAGTATGAGCGTAAATTTCACTAGATTCTTTAACTTCCGGCAATAATTGTTTAGGTACATTTAATAAATCAAGTAGCTCATCATCCCATTTTAAATCGTAAATATTATACATTAAAGTACGACTAGCATTTGAATAATCTGTAATATGTGCTTCTCCACCAGATAACTTCCAAACGAGCCAAGTATCAATTGTACCGAATAATAAATCACCATTTTCAGCTTTTTCTCTAGCTCCATCAACATTATCAAGAATCCATTTAACTTTTGTACCAGCGAAGTAAGGATCTAACAATAATCCAGTTTTATTGCGGAATGTTTCTTCATGACCTTGTTCCTTTAATTCATGACAAATTGATTGTGTTTGACGGGATTGCCAAACAATTGCATGGTATATTGGACGTCCAGTATTTTTATCCCAAATAACTGTAGTTTCACGTTGGTTGGTAATCCCTATACCCTCAATTTGGTCAGCGTTAATTTCATTTTCATTTAATACTTCAGTCATAACTGCTAATACCGAAGTCCAAATTTCATTTGCATCGTGCTCTACCCAACCTGATTTAGGGAAGTATTGCTTAAATTCTCTTTGTGCAACACCTTTAATATCGCCTTCTTTATCAAATAGAATAGCTCTTGAACTTGTTGTTCCTTGGTCAATCGACATGATGTATTTTTCCATAAATTTTCTCCCTTTCTGCTATGTGAATAAAAACACTTATTTTTTAATTTTGAATAATAAGGAAGTGTACTATATGTATAGCACTTTTCCAAAAAAATTAACCACTAATTTAAGATATTTATTAAATTAATTAATAAATAGACTCAATATCATTTGATTTATTAGATTTGTTTAATACTAAACCTAATACTAATGTTGCTATTACTAGTAAAATACCTACTGCACAAATTAAATCAAATTGACCTTTATAAAACACTTTATAAATTACTGCTCCAAGCATACCTCCAGCTATAGGTCCTAATACAGGTACTATCGCGTATCCCCAATTAGAACCACCTTTACCTGCAATTGGTAATATAGCATGAGCGATTCTTGGTCCTAAATCACGTGCTGGATTAATTGCATATCCAGTCGGACCACCTAAGCTCAAGCCAATAGCCACGATTAAGCCACCAACAATAAGTGGATTCATTCCATCTGCAATTTTATTTACACCGATAAATAAGATACCTAAACATAGGATTGCTGTCCCAATAATCTCACTTAAAAAGTTTGCAAAATAATTCTTAATTGCAGGTGCTGTAGAGAATACACCTAACTTTGCACCCTGATCTTCAGTTGCCTTCCAATGTGGTAAATACATTAACCAAACTAATACACCACCAAAGATACCTCCAAGCATTTGACAGATAATATAGCCAGGTACTTTAGCCCAACTAAAACTTCCATCCATCGCTAAAGCAATTGAAACCGCTGGATTTAAATGTGCACCTGAAAACTTACCAACTGCGTATGCGCCCATTGACACGGCTAATCCCCAACCTGCTGCAATTACTATCCAATCAGAATCCTGTCCAGCACTTCGCTTTAAATTGACGTTAGCACAAACGCCACCACCGAAAAGGATAAGAATAGCAGTACCAATAAATTCTGCTAAATATTCATTCATGACGAATCCTCCTATAAGACAAAAAGATTCCTACAAAAGCGCTAATAAAGGCATTGCAGAAATCTCTTCGTCTCTTAATCTAATATTAACTTGTTTAAATCATACAGAAAGTTTGTAAGCGTTGTCAATACTTTCGTTAAAAATTTGTCACATTTAAATTGTTTAAAAAATAGTTATGATTGCTTTTTAAGATTTTAAATTAAAGCAAAATTGTTAACGATACTATCTACCATAATAAACGATTGCTTGTTGTAACGTAACTTGCCCCGCTATCAAGTGCTTGAACAATTTCACTTTCTTCATTAATTAAACCACCTGCTATAACTTTTGAAGGGGTTTCTTCATCAATAATTTTAACTACTTTATGTGCAATCCCAGGTAATACTTCAACGAAATCTGGTTCAACCTTCTTAATTAAGTTGATGCTTCTACTTAATGCTTGGCTATCTATAATAAACACCCTAAAAATCGTTAACTTATTTAACGATTTAGCCTTCTGAATTACTTTAGATTTGGTAGAAACGATCCCTTTAGGATTATAAGTTTGAATTATATACTCACAAGCAAATTCATCGACAGCCATCCCTTTAATTAAATCAATATGAATATAAGTTTCAATTTGATTCGCTTTAAGTAATGCCATAACACTTTTCAAATGGCCGATATGCATATCTAATAATACGCATATCTTATAATCTGTTTTTATTAATTTCTCTAAATCTTTCATGTTGCGTATCGCTGGTAAAACATATTCCTTCATGCGGCATTTTCCTCTCTACATTACACGTTTAAATAGTTTTTCAAGTTCATAATTTGAGAAATTGATGATTATAGGTCTGCCATGAGGACAAGTGAATGGATCTTCTGCTTCACGTAACTGATCAATCAAATCCGCCATTTCATTATTTTTTAAATAATGATTTGCCTTTATTGATTTTTTGCAACTCATCATGATGGCAGCATCTTCACGCATTTTTTTAACATTTACTTTTTTATCGTTTAATACTAACTCAACCATATCTTGAATAATTTCTTCAGCTTCAGCTTTTGGGAACCAAACTGGGTAACTATTAACGATATAATCATGACCGCCAAAGTGCTCTAAATGAACACCCACTTTGTCTAATTCATCTTGATATTGATCAATAATCATTTGTTCATCTTTTGAAAAGTGGAATGTTAGTGGTATTAATAAATCTTGAACTTCATTAGTCACTTCGCCAATTTTTTCTCTAAAATATTCATATTTGATACGTTCTTGTGCAGCATGCTGATCTATCATAAACATGCCATTCTCATTTTGAGCAATGATATAAGTGCCATGCACTTGTCCAACGACTTCCATATACGGAACGCGTCGAGATGGTGTGTTACTTACTTTACCTTTAATATCATTATTATCTTGCTGACTGTATAATGTTTGATAAGCTTTTGATGACGCTTCATCACTATTGTTTTGTTCAGTTACAACTTCTTCTGAATCGTTTGTAGATTCGTCATTTAATGATGAAACATCACCATTGTCTAAGTCATTCAAAATTTCTTTTTGAATTTGGAAGTAATCTTTGTCATCTGAACGTTTATTATTATGTACGAAACTTTCCGTACTTTCATTAATTAACTCATTATTATCTAAATTTGAATTTTGTACTTCAGATTCACTCATATCATAATAATGAGAATTAGAATTGTCTTGATTAGTGTTACGCTGCCTTCTTTCAAAGTCTAATTTTTGTTGTTCAAATTGATTTAAGACTTTATTTTTTTTAGGCGTTCTATCCAAATCGTTTTGTGGAATTAAAATTCTATCCTTGAATGCATAACGGATTTTCTCAACTATTAATTGATATAATTGCTCTTCCTTTGATAATCTGACTTCTAATTTAGTTGGATGGACGTTCACATCTACTAATATAGGATCCATTTCTATGTTTAAATAACATATCGGGTAGCGTCCTATTGTCAGTAATGTATGATAACCTTCAATAATAGCTTTATTTAGTACAAAATTTTTAATATATCTTCCATTGATAAAAATTGATATATAATGTTTGTTACTTCTTGAGTGTTCTGGCTTGGCCACAAAGCCTTCAAGGTGATAATCACTTGTATCACCTTGAATATGCACTAAATCTTTTGCTACTTTTATACCATAAATCTCTGACATAACTTCATTTGTTTTACCTGAACCATTCGTTTTTAATAACGTTTTTCCATCAGATATTAAAGAAATTCGTATATCAGGATGACTCATTGCCATCCGATTCACAATATCTGTAATTTTACCTAACTCTGTGTATAAGCTTTTAATATATTTTAAGCGAGCTGGTGTATTGTAGAAAAGTGATGAAACAGTAATATCTGTACCTTTTTTAGCTTTAGCAGGTTTACGACTTAAAATCTCTCCCTTTTCTGCATAGATTTCATGTCCATTCTCATTATCAGTGCAAGTTTTAAGTGTAACTTTAGCAACTGAAGATATGCTCGCTAATGCCTCCCCACGAAATCCTAACGTTCTGATATGAAATAAATCGTCATCGGCATCTAATTTACTAGTGGCATGTCTATGAAACACTAAATCTAAATCATCTTGTTCTATTCCAGTACCGTTATCTACTACTCTAATTGAGGATATACCTGATTGTTCTACCTCAATATTAATTTCTGTCGATTTAGCATCGATTGCATTTTCTAGCAATTCTTTCACAACTGAGCTTGGACGCTCTACTACTTCGCCTGCTGCTATTTTATTAGCTAAAGAGGTTTGTAGTTCTTTAATTTTGCCCATTTTCAAACACCTCTATCTCAATTGGTTTTGTAATTCACTTAGTTTTAGTAATGCTTCAATAGGCGTCATGTTTGATATATTAAGATTTTTAATCTGTTCCTCAATTTCACTAGTCATTGTTTCTGAATCAAATAAATCGAAAGACGCTTGCTCAAATTCATTCTCATTTTCATACTTTGTTGTTTGAGACTTTTTATCATTGTTATTTGCATTTTGTGCGTCATCATCTTCAAACCCTTCCACTGAGGCTGAATCTTTAAGAACAGTAACGTTAGAATACTCTTCATTATCAGATGCTTTTTGACTTTGTTCAAAAGCATCTAATATAACTTGTGCACGATTAATAACTTCATCTGGCAAGTTAGCTAGTTTCGCTACTTGAATACCATAACTATCATCTACAGCACCATCTTTTACTTTATGTAAGAAGATTAATTCACCTTGATATTCATCTGCAGCCACATGAACATTTTTAAGACTTGGTAGTTCTTGATCTAAAGTCGTAAGTTCATGATAGTGTGTTGAGAATAAAGTTTTCGCATGAGATGTTTGAGCAACATATTCAATCATTGCTTGAGCTAGCGCTAACCCATCATATGTTGAAGTTCCTCTACCAATTTCATCGAAGATTATTAAACTATCTTCTGTTGCGTAAGTTAAAGCTTTTTGTGCTTCTAACATCTCTACCATAAATGTACTTTTTCCTGATACTAAATCATCTGCAGCACCTATACGAGTGAATATTTGATCAAATATTGGTAATTCTGCTTTATCACAAGGAACATAAGCCCCCATTTGAGCCATGATGCTTATGATTGCTACTTGTCTCATGTAAGTTGACTTACCAGACATGTTAGGACCAGTTATTAGATATATAAAGTTATCTTTATCTAATTTACAGTCATTAGGTACATAGTCGTTGTAGTCCATCACACGTTCAACAACAGGATGGCGAGAGTTCTCTAAACTTAGCGTTTTATTATCACTAAATTCAGGTTTAACATAGTTGTATTTTTGTGCAATTTCAGCAAAACTTTGTAGGCAGTCAAGTTCAGAGATGATTTTAGCCTGTTTTTGAAGTCTTTCAGTATATGTTTTAATGTGTTCTCTTAGGCGAACAAATAGTTGATATTCAAGATCTACCGCTTTATCTTCTGCACCTAAAATAACATCTTCTTTTTCTTTCAATTCATCTGTAATGAAGCGTTCGGCATTGGACAATGTTTGTTTACGGTGATAGCCAAATTTACTAGGTTCAAATCCTTGTAAATTTGCTCGTGTAATTTCTATAAAATAACCAAACACTTTGTTAAAACTAATTTTAAGAGATTTAATACCTGTACGCTCTCTTTCTTTAGCTTGTAGTTGTGCTAACCAATCTTTTCCATTTTTAGAAGCTTCTAAGTATTCATCTAATTGTTTACTAAAGCCTTGTTTAAATAGACCACCATCTTTAATGGAAATAGGCGGTTCTTCGATTAAACTATCTTCTAACACTTGTAATAAGTCTTCTAACGGTTCAAGGGAACTAAATTGATTTGATGCTACGTCATTCATACTTTCAAGTAAAGATTTAATATTAGGTATCTCTGAAATTGAATGTTTAAGTTGAATTAAATCACGCGCATTGACATTGCCATAACTGACACGGCCAACAAGTCTTTCTATATCATATACTTGATTTAAATATCCTCGTAATGTGTCTCTCTCAATAAAGTGATTCATGAATGATTCTACTACACTTAGTCTTTCTTCAATTCTTTCTTTATTGATTAATGGTCTGTCTATCCATTGCTTAAGGCGACGTGCTCCCATCGGCGTTTTAGTTTCATCCATTAACCATAAAAGTGTTCCTTTTTTAGATTTTAATCTAATACTTTCAGTTAATTCTAAATTTCTTTTAGCATAGTAGTCCATCTTCATAAAATCCACTGCAGCATACGTTATTGCAGTTTCTAAGTGAGACAAATCTCGTTTTTGAGTATGATAAACATAATCGAGTAATAGTTGTGTTGCTAGATACATATGATTATTAGTTAATTGATTCACTTCATAGCTTGCATCGGAAATAGATTCTCTAATTGTTATAGTTTCTGTAGTTAAATAGATTTGTTTTTTAAGATTATCATCAATTTCCTGGTTAACAACGATTTCATTAGGATTAATAGTTACAATTTCATTAATCAATGTATCTTCATCTTCAATTTGAGTGGCCTTTAACTCTCCTGTAGAAATATCACAATAACTAAGGGCGTAGTTACTATCTTGTTTAATGAAACTTAAAATGTAGTTATTTTGGTTTTCATCCATACCACCTTGTTCCATGACTGTTCCAGGTGTTACAACTCTAACTACTTCACGTTTTACCATACCTTTAGTTTGTTTAGGATCTTCCATTTGTTCACAAATTGCTACTTTATAACCATTATTTATCAATGTTTCAATATAGCTATTAGCGGAATGATACGGAACGCCACACATAGGTATTGGATTCTCTTTTTTAGCATCTCTTTTAGTTAATGTAATTTCTAATACCCTTGACGCTTCTTTAGCATCTTCAAAAAACATTTCATAAAAATCGCCTAATCTGAAGAATAATAAGCAATCTTGATATTGCGATTTAATTTTTAAATATTGTTGCATCATCGGTGTCGTGTTAGACATATTTTCACAACCTTACTAATTTTTTCCGATTTATTACATGCTTTTAACTCATATATTTTAACATATGAAATGTTACAACGCTCGTGAGTTCATTTTATTGATTTTATTTACTTTTTAGAGTTTAGTTAAAAATGATTCATCTTAATTTACAAATAAAAAAGATTATCACAACAAAATAAAGACCACATCCGTTTCATAAACGACTGAACTTTACTTTTTGGAATGATAACCTCAAATCAACTAAAACAATCTCTTATTTCCAAACTATTATTTTTTAAATCTATCTAGTAAACCTCTTTTTTTCAACATTATAAGTAAGAAATAACTAATAGCAGCTCCGATAAAACTTGAAATAATAAACGCTATCATTAAAGGTTTGACGAAGAAATCTTGCATACCTAAAACCCAGGCCATTGGTATACATAAAAGACTTCCTATAATGCCTGTACCAATTACTTCACCAACAGCAGCCATAAAGATATGTCTTCTATACATATAGAATACACTAGCCAATAGCACGCCAATCATACTTCCAGGAAATGCAAAAAAACTACCAGTACCAAATAAATTTCTTATGATTGATGAAATTAATGCTTGGGCTAAACCGTACCATGGTCCTACAAATACTGCACATAACACATTGATGAAATGTTGAACAGGTGCTGCTTTGACAGGACCTAAGGGTATGATAATAATACTGCTTAATACAACATTAGTGGTAATTAACAGTGCAGTAAGTGTCAATTTTCTATTGTTCATAGTGCTTATCCCTTTCTTCCATTAATCCTTATGTTCATCTTCATTATGTTCATTCAAACGATCTTCCATTGTGCTTATCATTAGTTGTAATAAATCATTTGCTTCATAATGAGCAGAACGAAATTCTTCCACTATTGGTAATTCATTAATTTCATGTTCAAGCGCTTCAATTTCATTTTCTGATTGTTGATAAGCATGTTGTTTCCCATAATTTTGAAAATTAACAGATTGCTTCTGTTGTTTTTTTAAGCGGTTCATTTTACTTTCAATATTATGATTTTCATGAATTTGTTTCTCTATATTTTGATAAGATTTTATTAAATCTAAATCTTGAATTTTACTCGTGAGTTGATCGGCTTGTTTTAAAATATCATCTTTACTATACATTTAATTTGTCACCAATGGTGCATCGTTAAATTCTTTGAATGTACCATTTAATGAATATTGCTTTGTTTCATCAATTTCAACATTTACTAACTTACCGATTGCTTCACGTGGTCCTTTAAAGTTAACTAACTTGTTCTTTTCAGTATAACCTGCTAAAACTGTATCATCTTTTTTACTTGAACCTTCACATAGAACAGTTACAGTTTTGCCTTCATATTGATTCATGGCTTTTTCTGAATAATGTCCTACTTTTTTATTTAAACGTTGTAATCGTTCTTTTTTAACGTCTTCAGGTACATTATCTTTCATTTTTGCGGCAGGTGTACCATCCCTTTGAGAGTATAAATACGTATAAGCGTGCTCAAATTGAACTTCGTCATATAGTGATAGTGTCTCTTCAAATTGCTCTTCAGTTTCGTTTGGATATCCAACAATGATATCAGTAGTTAAAGCTACATTAGGTATTGATTTTTTTATTCTATTAACTAGATCTAAATAACTTTCTCTTGTATATTTACGTCCCATAATTTTCAATACAGCATTATTTCCTGATTGCACGGGTAGATGGATATGAGGTACAATATTGCCACCTTTAGCTATTACTTCAATCATTCTATCTGTAAAGTCCCATGGGTGACTAGTAGTAAAACGTACTCTTGGAATATCAATTTTGGAAATGTCTTCTAATAAATCTCCTAATCCATACTCTAAATCCTTAATATCTTTACCATATGAATTTACATTTTGACCAAGCAAAGTTATTTCTTTATAACCATCTCTCGCTAAACCGCGAACTTCTTCAATAATATCTTCTGGTCTACGACTACGTTCTTTACCTCTAGTAAAAGGTACAATGCAATATGTACAGAATTTATCACAGCCATACATAATATTAACCCATGCTTTTGTACTACCTTCACGTACTTTAGGAAGGTTTTCAATAATGTCGCCTTCTTTAGACCAAACTTCGACAACCATTGCTTTAGATAGGTATGCTTCTTCTAAAATTTCAGGTAATTTGTGAATATTATGAGTTCCAAAAATCATATCCACATTTTGGTATGATTTAAGTATTTTATTTACTACTGACTCTTCTTGTGACATACATCCACATACACCAATTAATGCTTCTGGTCTATTCTTTTTTAAATGTTTTAAGTTACCAATTTCACTAAACACTTTATTTTCAGCGTTTTCACGAATCGCACATGTATTTATCAAAATAACGTCCGCTTCGTTGATATCTTCTGTAGCAGTATATCCTAAGGCTTGTAATATTCCTGCCATTACCTCAGTATCATGTGCATTCATTTGGCAGCCATATGTTTTTATTAAGAATGTGCGGCCTTTGCCCATCCCTTCAAACTTGTCTTCTATATGAAAGTCACGATTATAATTTATATCTTGTTTTCCACGTTTACGTGCTTCTTTTAAACTAGGTGGTTGATAAATTTTTTCGAAATATTTACTATAATCTTTTTCTACTTTTCTATCGCGTTCATCAAGGATATTTATCGTACCAGCTTTTCTTTGTTCTTCGTTCACTTTAAAAAATTCCTTTCTATATGCCCTTATATCATTAGTTCATTATATTAAAATTAATAATAAAGTGCAAAAAGAGTTGAAATAGTTAATAAATTTGTCATTTAAAAAGTGGAATGGGGTGGGATAGAAATAATATTTTTACAATATTTATTTAGATGTAATCCCAGCAAAGCAAGATTAACTAGCATTATATAAGCTTGTTATAAGTATTTTTTAGAACAGTCAACTACTGCCATTATAAAAAATATAGCCTAAGACACAGATTTATGTCTCAGGCTTATCTCATTTAAACTTTACTTACTCGTTATCATATTTTCCTGTCAATGTTTCAATTGTGATGCCAGCTGGTACATGGTAGAACTTAACTTGACTTATAATACTCGGACATTCTAATTCAACCACACGTTCATGCAATTTTTGGATTAAAATTAAGCACTCACTCATATCACCTTGAACTGTGGTCTCAAGCGGGCCAACTCTAAAATGCAATCCAGAATCATCAATAATTTTTATTGCCTCATCTACATAAGGTATAACGTCTTCATTGTTTGGCGTTTTCGGAACGATTTGAATACTCATTAATGTGTCTTGCATTAACAATCACCTCATTCAATATTATTACCTTAATTTTACCACGCCCTTATTTAACTTGCCTTAATTAATTGCCGAGTTAATTGCTTGGCCAAAATCATACATTTTATCATCCCAATTTGATTCATCCATTCTACTTTTACGATTAAACTTATTATTTTTAAATAAAGACTTTCTTAAACTAGATGTTAATTCTATTTGTACCCCAACTTCATTTTTCGTGCAATTAACTATATTATCATCTTGAACACCAGACATGTGACTCGGTGCTTCTTTAACTTCTACACCTATTTGATTTAATTCATTAGCAATACGCTCTTTTAATTGATTATCTTTACCACCGATATAAGCAACGTTTTCTTCACCAAGACATCCATGAATTGTTACAGCACGTTCACTAGATTTCACTAAGTTCATTGCGATATCATTATCATAGTTTATAGATGTCACATGCAATTCATTGTTTCCTTTTGTACGAATACCGTTAAAGGCGAAATAATTAAATTGCCCTTCATTAGCGATGACCCTAGCAATTTCAGAAGTAGCTGGTTCAATTCCACCACCATGTATTGCTAAAATCGTTACGTTACTATCTCTATCTTCAGTAATTATCTCCCAATCCTCATTCTCAATTGTCTCATTTTGTAATTCTTTCATTGAATGATATTTATCCATTGTAAAAACCTCTCTTAAGTATAGTGTTATTATTATTCTTTCCCATTTTATAGGTTCTAAAAAGTATTTAAATGATTTTTAACAATGATTACTTAAACTAAAATATTTTAATATTTTCTATACATCATTAAGCAATGGTGTTATTATTTTCAATAAAAAAACTCTTAAGTTATAAAAAAAACTCACTTCAAAACTTAAAGCGTTTTAAAGTGAGCTCCTACAATTTCTATACAAATTGAGCAGTTAAGTTATTAAAATCTTCTTCTGTTATATGAATATCGCGTTTAGATAATGCACTTTCATTTAATTCTTCAATTTGAGACTCATATGATGGTGTTTCAGTATCTTGATATACAATACCTTTAACTAGTGATTCATGATCTAGAACAGTCTTCATTGCTAATTGTTTATCTGAAGTATCATAGCCTTCGATATCTTCTAAACTAGTTAAATGTTCTTTAAACCAATCATATGTGTTTACTTTGTTGTATGTTACACATGGTGAAAAGACATTTACAAAAGAAAAACCATCATGGTTAATCGCATCTTCAATTAGTTTAGTTAATGCTTTAATATCACTAGAAAAGCCTTGTGCTACAAAAGTAGCGCCTGATGATAAAGCTAATTCGAGTGGTGCAACATTCTTCTCGATATTACCTTTAGGGGTAGATTTAGTAACAAAACCAACCGCAGATGAAGGCGACGTTTGACCTTTAGTTAAGCCATAAATTTGATTGTCCATAACAATATACGTCATGTTCATATTACGTCTTAATGCGTGTATGGTATGACCCATACCAATAGCGTATCCATCACCATCACCACCAGAAGCAATAACTGTTAAATCCTTGTTCGCCATTTTAACACCTTGCGCTAATGGTAAAGCACGCCCATGTATGCCATGTACACCGTATGAATTAATATAACCAGATAGTCGTCCTGAACAACCTATACCAGTAATAACTGCTACTTCCTCTGGCTCTAACCCTACATTAGCTGCCGCCTTTTGAATAGCTGCTTGAACTGAGAAATCACCACAACCGGGGCACCAATTTGGCTTCACATTATTTCGAAAATCTTTAAATGTAGCCAATTATACCAACTCCTTACTTTCGCTTACTACTTTTTGTCCTTTAGATTCAATTTCATGAGGTAAGAAAGGTGTTCCATCATACTTAGTTTGATTTATTAATTTATCTTGAATAGTTGTATTCATTTTAAGGATATTTGAAAGTTGACCTTGATAATTATGTTCAACAACAATAACTCTAGATACTTTATCGATAGCTGCTTGAATGACATCTTTCGGCATAGGATGTAGTTGTCGAATCTGCATTGTATTTACTTTTATACCTTGAGCGTTTAATCTTTCAGCACCTTCTTGAATAGCACCTTTACTAGATATGAACCCTATAAATAGAATATCTGCTTCTTCGTGTTGTTCATCTAACTCAACAGGTTTTTCAATTAGTAAATTTGTTGTTTTAAGCATTCGTTTTTCCATTTGTTGACGTCTATTTTCAGCCGCTTCACTCGGTTTACCTTCTTCATTATGTTCAACGCCAGTTACATGGTGTATGCCACCTTTAACACCTGGAATAGGTCTAGGTGATACACCATTTCCTGTTAATGCATATCTTCTAAAGTATTGTTTGTCATCTTCTTCTCGTTCAATATCAGATTGTAATAACTCGCCACGGCGTATTTGAATTTTATTATAATCTAAGCGTTCAACTGTTTGTTTACCTAATGATAATTGTAGGTCACTCAATATAATTACTGGGCACTGATATTCTTCTGCTAAATTAAAAGCCTCAATAGTTAAATAAAATGCATCTTCAGCATCTGTAGGAGCAACTACTATTTTAGGTATATCTCCATGCGTACCATAAATCATTTGCATTAAATCTGATTGTTCTTGCTTGGTTGGTAAACCTGTAGATGGTCCACCACGTTGAGTATTAATAATGACTAAAGGTGTTTCAGTCATACCTGAAAGGCCTATGGCTTCTATCATAAGTGATAAACCTGGGCCAGCACTAGCAGTGAATGCTCTGACACCTGCATAATTAGCACCAATTGCCATATTGGCTGCAGCAATTTCATCTTCAGTTTGTACTACCGTGCCGCCTACTTTTGGGACGTTTGCAATCATATATTCCATAATTTCAGATGCCGGTGTAATTGGATAAGCAGCCATGAAACGAGAACCAGCTGAAATCGCACCTAATCCAATAGCATCATTACCAATCATATATAAGTGTGGAGTCTCTTCAGTCGTTTGTAGTTTGAAGTCTCCTTGTAAATCATTTAATTGTTCTTTCATCAATGTATAACCTTGATTTAGAGCTTCAATGTTCATTTCTACAACCTTTTCACCTTTTTTAGTAAACATATTAGTTATAAGGGTTTCAAATGTTGCAGTATCTAAATCCATGATTGCACTTGTTGCTCCTACAGCAACCATATTTTTCATTAATGCAGTACCTAATTCTTTAGCTGTGCTAGTAAAAGGTAATTCAATAAGTTGAGCACGACATTGTTCAGGTTTTGTCGGTTTAGCTTTTGCATCAGCAATAATAATGCTATCTTCACGCATTTCATGATGATTCAATTCAATCGTTTCTTGATCAAAAGCCACTAGAATGTCTAAATCATCACTGATTGCATGTACAGGCGCAGTAGACACTCTAATTTTGTTATTAGTATGTCCACCTTTTATACGACTTGAGAAATGTCTATATCCATATAAATAATAACCTTTACGGTTCATTGCTGTGGCAAAGATTTCTCCAGTCGATTCGATACCTTCACCTTGTTGTCCGCCCACTTTCCATGATATTTGTGATTTCATATCATATGCCTCCTGTGGAATTAATTCATAATAAATCATAACAAAAATAACCACCGTCTTACTATGACAACAGTGGCAATTATTTAAATTCATACTAATGGACTATATTCGTTCATCTATAAGTTTCTTTTGAATTATTTATTAAATGGATGATCGTCATTAATTAAAATTCTTTCAATTTGTTTTGTTTTTCCATCTTTATCTAAATCTATAATAACACCAGATAGAACACTTCTTCCATCATCTGGCACAACATGACGTTGTGGTAAGCTTGTAATAAATCTCTCTATTACTTCATCACGATTAATACCTAATATACCATCGTAATATCCTGTCATACCAACATCAGTAATATACCCTGTGCCATTCGGTAGTACACGTTCATCTGAAGTCTGAATGTGCGTATGCGTACCAACTACCGCACTTACTCTACCATCTAAATACCATCCCATTGCATTTTTTTCTGATGTCGTTTCTGCATGAAAATCAACAAATATAAAATTAGTCTCTTTTTTAGCTTCTTCAATAAGTTGATCAGCTTTTTTAAAAGGGTCGTCGATATCTTGCATAAATGAACGGCCTTGCAAATTAATAATTGCTAATTTAATATCATTAATTTGAATAAATCTCATGCCTACTCCAGGCGCTTCACTTGGAAAATTAGCGGGTCTTATCATTCTGTTTGCATCATCAATAAAGTCATAAATTTCACGTTGACCGTATGTATGATTACCCATCGTCATGAAATCTACGCCATCTCTTAATAATTGTTTATATAACTTTTCAGTTAGACCCTTACCGTGCGCTGCATTTTCAGCATTAACGATACTTACAGTAGGTCTATATGATTGTTTTATTTTAGGTAAATATTCAGCAATTGCATTTCTTCCAACTTTACCTACGATATCTCCAATAAATAATATCCTCATTGAATGTTCATCCTCTCATAAAAATAGTTTAATTCATATAGGTCTATAATAAAAGAGGATATTCATACTCTTTTTAAATTTGATATCTATTTGCTTTAGCATGTATACAACATATGTTAAGATAGGTTTATCAAAAGTAATAGGAGTTGTAAAATTTACATGTCAATTAATATTGATCCAGAAAAGTTTGCAGAATTAGTGGTAAAATCTAATCCATCTAAATCTGAAGATGCAGAAGATATTGCTAAAGAAAGTCTTGAATTATACATCAACGCTTATCGTTTAGCTGAAAGATATTCAAATATTGCTACTAATTGCTATGATACAGCAGAAATTATTTCTGAATTAAGAAAAACAGATTTACAACTTAAATAATTTTTAAGACTATCAATTAAGGATAAGCATAAACATCAAATAGTTTAAGTTTAAAATGAAAATTTATATTAAATGATTGAACTTTGAGTATGTCCTCAATTAGTTTGTACTTTGGTTCTAATCATCCATTTGGAGTGAGACTATGAATTCGTAATGAATTCAATCTCACTCTTTTTTAATGACAACATTTCACCTACTTTATTATTTTCAATTAATAATTGAATTTTAACTGAAAAGAAAAACAGACCCAAAATTTGGATCTGTTAAAAACTATTTCGCATACTCTACTGCTCTTGTCTCTCTTACAACTGTCACTTTGATGTGACCAGGATATTGTAATTCATCTTCTATTTGCGTTTTAATGTCTCTAGCCAGTCTGTATGACTTCAAGTCATCTATTTCATCAGGGGAAACAATAACTCTAATTTCTCGACCTGCTTGAATAGCGAATGCTTTTTCTACACCATCATAACCTTCAGATAGTGTTTCTAAGCGTTCTAATCTACGTATATAGTTTTCAAGCGTTTCTTTACGAGCACCTGGTCTAGCCGCAGATAATGCGTCAGCAGCTGCTACTAGAATTGAAATAATAGAAGTAGGTTCAACATCACCATGATGAGAGTGAATAGCATTAATTACAGTTTCATTTTCTGCATATTTTTTAGCTAATTCAACACCTATTTCTACGTGGCTACCTTCAACCTCATGATCTATCGCTTTACCAACATCGTGAAGTAATCCAGCACGTTTGGCCAAGCTAACATCTTCTCCTAGTTCAGCAGCAAGCATTCCAGATAAATGCGCCACTTCAATAGAATGTTTCAAGACGTTTTGACCATAACTAGTTCTATAATTTAGACGACCTAAGACTTTAACTAAGTCTGGGTGCATATTATGAACATTGATTTCGAATGTTGCTTGTTCACCAGCATCTCTAATAATGTCATCTACTTCTTTTCTAGCTTTATCTACCATTTCTTCAATTCTGCCTGGATGGATGCGTCCATCTGAGACTAAATTAACTAATGCTGTACGCGCGATTTCACGTCTAATTGGATCAAAACCAGATAAAATAACCGCTTCTGGTGTATCATCAATGATTAAATCAATACCTGTTAATGTTTCTAAAGTTCTAATATTTCTACCTTCTCTACCAATGATACGACCTTTCATCTCATCATTTGGTAAATTAACTACTGAAACTGTTGATTCAGTTGTATGGTCAGCAGCTAATCTTTGAACGGTAGTAGCTAATAATTCTTTTGCTTTTTTATCAACTTTTTCTTTAGCTTCTTTCTCTTTTTCTTTAACAAGTACTGCAATATCTTGTGACAGTTCTTCTTCAACCCTTTGAAGTTGTTCATTTACAGCTTCTTCTTGAGTGAGACCGGAGATGCGTTCTAATTCTTGTTCATGCTTCATTATTAATGTCTGAACACTACTCTCTTTTGCATCTACTTGTTGTTGTCTTTCTTCAAGTTTAGATTCTTTTTGTTCTAAAATCTCATCTTTTTTATCGAGAAGATCAGATTTTCGATCTAAATTTTCCTCTTTTTGAAGAAGTCGGGCTTCTTGTCTTTGAAGCTCACCACGTCTTTCACGTAGTTCTGATTCAGTTTGTTCTCTTATGATTTGGTTTTCTTCTTTTGCCTCTAATAATTTTTCCTTTTTGATATTATCTGCTTCTTTTTGACCTTGCTTGATAATATCATCAGCAGTTTGTCTAGCTTGTAATTGCTTTTGATGCAATAAATTTCGGGCTACAAAATACCCCACAACAACCCCTAGAATAATCCCCAGCAAAATGAGTAGGAGGTTTAATAAATTCACATAAACACCTCCTTTTTCTAGGTATTTGCTTTGTATATCAAAATCTCTTCATGATTTTTATAAATGTATAATAATTATACATATTAATTGTACGTTTATTAACTTGTTAGTGTCAAGATATGAAATTGCACTGTATTTCGAATTTACATACATTGGGAGTGGGACAGAATTCTTTTTAAATTCGTCGTCCCACTCCCAACTTGCTTTGCTTGTAGAATTTCTTAGTGAAATTCTCTTTGTTGGGGCCCCGCCCGCAAGGATGACTAGAACTGAAAAAAGCTTGATTTAAGCGCATTTTCAGTTCAGTCAGCTACTGCGAATTTGCAAAATAGCATCATCATATTATTTATGTCCCAGGCTCTTATATAAAAACAAAAAGCCTACTACAATGATAGGTGATAAAAACTGACTCCTAGTATTTCATTTATTCAATGCTTAATACTGGGGTAGCTTATCAAATGTAGCAGGCTTATTTCATATACTAAAAGTGAATTTTAATGAACTAATGTATTTTACTATAACTTTATCGCTATATAGTTTGCGAAATATACACTTCAATACTTAAAATTGTAAATACTATTCTTCATCGAATAATGTTTGAGGTGCATCTTCTTCTTTTTCATCAACATCTCCATCGAAAATACCGAGTTTTTCTCGTAACTTACGATCGATTTCTTCTTTAACTTGAGGATTTTCTTTAAGGTATGTTTTTACATTTTCTTTACCTTGACCCATTCGATCACCATTATATGAGTACCATGCACCTGATTTATCTACGATGTCATTTTCAACACCAAGATCAATCAATTCACCTTCTTTAGAGATACCTTGACCATACATAATATCTACTTCAGCGACTCTAAAAGGTGGTGCAACTTTGTTTTTGACAACTTTAATTTTAGTTCTGTTACCAACAATTTCTTGCCCTTGTTTTAACTGCTCAGCACGACGAACTTCTAAACGAACAGAACTATAGAATTTTAATGCACGTCCACCAGGTGTAGTTTCTGGGTTACCAAACATTACACCAACTTTTTCACGAATTTGGTTAATGAAAATGGCTGTTGTATTTGATTTTGAAATTGCACCAGATAATTTACGTAACGCCTGTGACATTAAGCGAGCTTGAAGTCCTACATGCGTATCGCCCATTTCACCTTCAATTTCTGCTTTAGGTGTTAATGCGGCAACAGAGTCAACTACTACAATATCAACGGCACCACTTCGAACGAAAGCTTCAGCAATCTCTAAACCTTGTTCACCATGGTCTGGTTGCGATAGATATAAATTATCAATATCTACACCTAATGCTTCTGCATATACCGGATCAAGAGCGTGTTCAGCATCGATAAATGCAGCAACGCCACCGTTCTTTTGTACCTCTGCAATAGCATGTAAAGCTACTGTTGTTTTACCAGAACTTTCTGGTCCATAAATCTCTATAATTCTACCTTTAGGATATCCACCTACACCTAGTGCGTTATCTAATGTAACTGAACCACTTGAAACACTTGAAACACGGCGTCCTTTATTATCGCCTAGTTTCATAACGGCACCTTTACCGAATGATTTTTCCATATTTTTTATAACTGTATCTAAAGCTTTTTGACGATCATTATCCAAAGCGAAACCTCCTATTAACGAGTTAATCATCGTATTAATATCTTAATTAATACTATACATTCAATTGAAACTAATTACAAGCATTTTGCGAATATTTGTTCGCTTTTAACAATACAAGCCAAGATAAAATCGAACAAACGTACTAAAAATATACTCTAATTTTCAAAAATAATAACTATATAAACCAATTTATTAACTTTATCATGGCATAATTTTGACTTCTGCTTTTTAAAATATTACGTTTTAGAGGCATTTTAAATGTCTCATATTTAAACACACTGTCATCATAGTATCCAAGATAAACTTGTTCTTGATCGTGTAATAACGCTATACCCCAATCAGTTTTATATAAATCTTTTACATATTGAGATACATATTTTAATTTATCTAGAATATCATCAAAATCAGAAACAAAGACTGATGAATCAGGTAGTTGTCCTTTCAATAAATGATTTAAATCTTGGTTTTTCAAACGTGTATATAGTGCACCATTTGTCACGCCATCATATATACTGAAACTTTTATTTATAATATTCATCAATGCCTGTTCAATAACGATATCATCCGAACCGTAATAATAGTCACCTATTCTTGCAAGAATCTTCTCTTTAGTAGGTTCAATTAACTTTTTGCATTCTTTTTCTGTATTGGCATTAGCAGTTAATCTAATATAAACTTCATGCGTACCAGCTAATGGAGCAATAGTTGGATTATCTTGACTATCAATTAAATCCATTAACTCTGTTTCAACTTTAGATTCTCCAATTCCAGCGAATCTTAATTGTTCTGAGTGTATAACTCTATCTTCATCCATTAAATAAGGTAATAACTCATTCTTTGCCATTGGTTGCATTTCACTTGGTGGGGCAGGTAATAAAATGACTTTCTTATCTTCATATTCCACCAACATACCAGGTGCCATCCCATAATTGTTTTGTAATACTTTTGCACCTTCAATAACCAAAGCTTGTTGCTTATTATTTGGCGTCATTTCTTGTCCTTGTTCTTTAAAATAATTCTCGATATATTCTAATGCATTCGTATCTGTCACAAGTTTTTTACCAAGCACCTTCGCAACAGTATGCTTTGTTAAGTCATCTTTTGTAGGTCCTAATCCCCCAGTAAATACAAGTGTATCAAAACGTTTTAACCCCTCTTTGATAACATACTCTAATCTTTGAGGATTATCGCCAATCACAGTATGTTCGACAACACTTTTACCAATACTATTAAATAATCTTGATAAATATTGTCCATTCGTGTTAGCAATTTGTCCTAATAATAACTCAGATCCAACAGCTATTATTGAAATATTCATGTCCATTTATCCCCCTAACGATAATTCTTGCACAACATCTATCATTATAATGCAAAGTATGACATTTATTCTAAAAATTGAACTAAAAAACCAAGAATAAATAGGAATAGAATTATCTATCTATCGCTATCATTCTTGGTTATATTTCACTAATTTAATGTTTGAAAACATCTCTACCTTTATAAAAGTATTCAATACCAGATAAAATCGTGAATAAAACACCTATATAAAGTAATACTTGTCCAATTTGGATGCCTATCCATGTTGCTAATAAATCACCTAATAAAATCCAAATAATTGCAACCATAGTTACAGCAGTTTTAATTTTACCTAATTGACCAGCAGCACTAACAAACCCTTGTTCAATCTGTAATAGACGTAATCCTGTAACAGCAAATTCACGTGCAATTATAATGATTGCTACTACTGAATTTGTAAGTCCTAATTGAACCATAACAATTAATGCACTGGAAACTAATAATTTGTCAGCTAGTGGATCTAAGAATTTACCCATATTAGTTACAAGTTGCCATTTTCTAGCTAAGTACCCATCTAGGAAATCACTTAAAGAAGCTACAATGAAAATGATAGCAGCAATAAGTTGTTCAATACGGATTTCAAATCCACCTAAAATAGATACATTGCCAAATCCAAAGTTTACTAGAGCAAATAATATGAAAACCGGAATTAATATTACTCTGAAAACCGTAATTTGATTTGGAATATTCATGTTAAAGCCTCATTTCTAAATTTATCTCTCATTTTATAATAGTAACACAGCTAAGACCCATAAGATAAAAGTTATTACAATAATGCAACCAATAATTATCATTAATTGTAAAGGTTCTTTATTCTTAGTACGATATGTAGGCGCGTCATCATTATGATATCTATATAGAAGTTCATTCAATTGATGTTGACTATCTGGTATTTCCTCTTGATGCGCTTGAATCAGTTGTTGTGAATCAATATTTACCACACTCGCATAACGTCGAATAAACCCCTCTGCGTAATCAACTTTAGCTAATTTATCAAACTGATTTTGTTCGATTAATTTCAACGTATCACGTTTAATTTGAGTGCGCTCTTCTAATTCTGCTAACGTCATTCCTAGCCTTTCACGTCTACCTTTTAATGTTTCACCAATTGTCTTCACTTCTAAAAGCCTCCACAACCACTATTCAAAAAATCCAAATCCTCCGCCAAACATGTCTTCTCCAAAGTCTAGCGTGTTTTTACTTTTAACTGTTTGTTGTTTCATTTGATCATATTCAATTTCTTGATTTTCATTTTCTCTTAATTCAATAATATAATCAAAATCATCCATGCTATAATTACCCGATTCCACAAATAAATCTGGATGTTCAACCACTTTGATTGATGGTAAGGTCATTACTTCACGCACTAATTCTTGATGCTTAGGGTTTGATTCTCTAGCAGTGACAGCGCCATCAATAATATAAACATGGTTAGAATCATATTCTCCTTTAATAAGAGAGCTTCGTACAGTTTGCTTAATCAATGTAGAACTAATAAATAGCCATCGCTTATGCGCACATACACTTCCTGCTACGATTGATTCCGTTTTTCCGACACGCGGCATACCTCTGATACCAATTAATTTATGACCTTCCTCTTTAAAAAGTTCAGCCAAAAAATCTACCAATAAACCTAAATCTTCACGTTCAAAACGAAAAGTTTTTTTATCATCGGCGTCTTGTTCAATATAACGTCCATGTCTAACAGCCAATCTATCACGTAATTCAGGTACTCTTAATTTAGTAATTTCTATCTCACTAAGCTCATTGATTATATGTTCAAAGCGATTAACTTTCTCAAGACTGTCCGTTTTAATTAATAAACCCCGTCGACCTTGATCAACCCCGTTAATCGTAACGATACTTATACCTAACATACCAAGTAAACTCGAAATATCACCCAGTAAACCTGCTCGGTTAACTGTGATTTCATATTCAAGATACCATTCTTTCTTTTCGGCTACTGTCATCAATATCCGCCCCTTGTTTTAAATGGTAACCTACCATCGGAATATTAAAATTAGTAATCATATTATAGCATTTAGAACTTGGTTCAAAAATCTTTTTTTACTGTGTAAGGGAAATTTACTATAGCTAATAGAGTAGTGACGTTAAATGCTATCACATCCCTAATTGTCATAACTTAAATATACCAAGCACCGTTTACTTTTTGAACAGTTCCAGTAATACTTTTCGCCAAAGGATTCCATAGATAAGCACACGTATGCGCAATTTCACAAGAATTAATCATTCTTTGCTGAGGCAATTCTGCTAATATAGCTTTCAATTCATCTGAATTAAAAACTTGTGACATATTTCCACTTACAAAACCAGGCGTGATAGCATTAACAGTGACATTAGTCATCGCTAATTCTTGACTTAGCGCTTTGACGAAACCGATTTGTGCACTTTTCATTGCCGAGTAAATTGTTTCCATACTCGCACCTGTTTCACCCCAAATGGATGAAATAACAATAATTCGACCAAACTCACTTTGACGTATTAAGTCTATAAAATAACGACAACATCTAATTAACTGCTTAACATGAATGTTATAACTAAGATCAATATCTTTATCTGACATATCTTGCAATAAGCCATACAAAGCTGTACCACTACTGTATATCAAACAATCTAAATGTTTGATGTGAGCAAACGTAGTTTCCAAATCAATATTTTGCGTCAAATCAACTTGTATAAATTCGACTGCTTCGCCTTTGTACTTATCTTGTAATGCTTTTAAATCTGATTGAAAATATTGAATAATTACTTCATTACCTTCTTCTAATAAACGCTCTACAATTGCTGTTCCTATAGTGCCTGACCCACCAAGTACTAACGCTCTCATTAAGCTTTAGGCTCCAATCGACTATCAACCATATTATTGATATTTAAAAATTTAGATGCAGTTTCGTTAATACTATCTAATGTTATATTATCTATAATATCTAACATATCGAATACACTGACGCCCTCAAAATATAATTTAGAATATTGATTTGCAATATATTCAGGAGAATTTAAACTTGAAATAAATTCTCCAATAAATTGTTTTTTCAACAATTCAAATGCTTCTTGATCATCAAGATTGCCACAATACTTGTTTAGTTCACTTAACAACACTTCTTTTAACTTATCTGGATATTGCGTTGCACTGGTGATAATTGAAAAACAATATGTAGGTTCGAGTACAAATTGATATCCAAAAGATTCGTCTATTAAATCTTCATTTAATAAGGTCTGATAAAATTCAGTTTCTTCACCAAATATTAATTCGAAAAATAGTGTCATTTCTAAATCATGTTGTACGTATTCATGTGGTGACGCTTCAGTTGGTTCATTTTTAAAACCTAACATTAATCTAGGAGATTGTAATTTCATTTCTTCTGAAACAAATGGTGTTATTACATTTGTTGGTTCATCAACAGTTGCTCGTTCAATGCTAGACTGATTCGTTTTATCCCTTTTATTTTCATGAGTTTCAACTATGTCACGTATGTTTTCAGGATTGACATCTCCAACGACAAATAACACCATATTTGATGGATGATAAAATGTTTCATAACATAAATATAAATCATCTTTAGTAATGTTATAAATGCTTTCAACGCTTCCTGCTATATCAACTTTAATAGGGTGATTTTGATACATAGCACGTAAAGTATTAAACATAATTTTATAACCAGGTTGCTCCTGATACATCTTTATTTCTTCAGCAATAATACCTTTTTCTTTATCTACCGTTTCCTTAGAAAAGAAAGGCGTTTCAACCATTTCTAATAATCTTAAAATATTCCTTTCAACATTATCTGTTGCACTGAACAGATAGCTAGTGCGATCAAAACTAGTAAATGCGTTTACTTGTGCATTATCATTGGCAAATGCAGTGAATAAATCTTCAGTATCATCTTTCTCAAATAACTTATGTTCTAAAAAGTGAGCGACACCATCTGGTACGGTCACAAAATCATTTTGATTATGAGGTTTGAAAGTATTATCAAGAGAGCCAAATTGAGTAGTATACGTTACAAACGTCTTTTGGAATCCTTTTTTGGGGATAACAAATAAACGTAAACCATTAGTTAATTCATGTTCAAAAACACGTTCATCAATCAGTTCATAGTATGTTTCCCTCATTAAGAATGATCCCCCTTTGTAAGTACATATATCATATCTAGTTCTGCTTTATTAGCCATTGATATCACATCATCCTTTGTTACTCTTTGAATGTGATCTATGTAGTTTTCGTCTGTTTGTTTATAATCTAAAAGTAGTTGATTTTGCATGACCTCGATGATACTTTTAGGTCGATCGGTTATTTCGTGCCTATGAGAAATGATAATTTTTTTAGCAAGTTCTAATTTATCTATATCAAATTCACCGCGTTTAAACTTATCAAACTCCTCTAAAATTGTATCTTTAGCTAGTTCATATTTATCTGCTGAAACACCGCTTAATACAAAAAGATAACCGTTTTTACCATCTAATTGAGAGTGTATTGAATATGCTAGACTTTGCTTTTCACGGACTTCATTAAATAATATAGATGATGGATCGCCACCGAACATCGTGTTTAATACAACCAATGCATAATAATCATTTGCCCCGAATCGTGTTGGAAAACGATAACCCATATTTAATTTAGCTTGATCGACTTCATCTTCTTCAACTATATATTGTGTTTCTGAACTTGAATCTTTTAAATTAAGTTGATTAGTTTTCGCTATTTTAAATGGATTAATCGTAAATTTAGATTGAATTAATTGTTTAACTTCTTGTTTATTTACGTTACCTACTACATAAACGGAACATAGGTCATTACTAATCATGTTTTGATATGTATTATACAAATTTTCAGGTGTGATTGTACTAATTTTTTCAATCTGACCTGTCGCTAAATGACGATAAGGTTCATCTTTAAACATATATTTTAATAAATTCAAGAAAGAATATTGTGCTTTATTATCAATTACAGCTTCAATTTTCTTTGATAATAATGATTTTTCTTGATTTACAAACGTTGTGTTAAAGGCATTATTCTCTATAAGTGGATTCATTATCACTTCATATAGTACATTTAACCCTTTTTCAAATAAGGGTGTTGAATCTTTTAAATAGCGTTCGTTAACTATTTCTAATGAGATAGTGATAACGTGTTTATCTTTAAATTTTGAGACAAAACTATGTATGTATGCACCATATAGTTCAGATAGATGTTTACTAAATGCTTTATCCGTGGACCATTTTTTTGTAGCACGTATTAACAACTTGCTTAACAATGATCGTGCTGTAATAGTTTCATATTCTAAAGGTGCCATAAATTTAAAGGTAATCATAGTTGTCTTAAATTTATCTGTAGGTAACACATCAATATGTATTTGATGCTCATTATTGGTTTGTTGTTCTAACATTCATCCACACTCCTCAATATTGTTTCTATATTTTTGTACGCGTCAGTTTAAATTTAACTAGACTGCTTTTCACATAATTTAATGAGTATAAAATAGGTTTACCCATTTCGTCATAATGTACAACCTTTAATAGCATTAAACCTTCATGTGGAGATGCGTTTAGAATATCAGAAATATGCGGTTCATAACTAATGGCTTCAACCTCTGTTTCAGCTGAAGCGACTTTATGTCCCGTATTAGTCTCTATTGCATTTAACATAGAACCATCGCTCACTTGATAATCTGCACATGTTAGATAATCTTCTGCTATTTTATCTAAACAATAAATTACTGGTTGGTGGTTGGCAGTACGCAGTCGTTCAATGATTGTAATAGGTTGTTTATCATTGATACCTAACATTTGTGCATCCAGTATGGAGGCAGGTTGTTGCTCTAAACTTAAATATTCCGTGCCTGAGTGGTAGCCAGCTTCTTTAATCATATCGTTGATGCTAAATAATTTATTCAATGGATAGAAGAAGGGGTGCAATGTTTTTACGCTTGGTCCTTCTTCAAAGTTATCAGTCAAGACTTGTTCAGTTATGAGTTCACCAATCGCTTCATAGACATCATCAGTTTTTACATTTAATTCTCTAGCAATCGATAAATTGCTAGGTAGTTTATCACCAGGTTTTAAAGATTGTTCTTTAATCTGCTTAAGAATATATTCTTTCACTTTAAAAGCTGAGTTTAACTCTGTCATCATTTACACCTCTTCATCATCTAAATTTACTAATACTTGTCTAGGTTTACTGCCCTTTTGTGGTCCGATAACTTGGTTACGTTCCAAATCGTCCATTAATCTAGAAGCACGATTATAGCCAATCCTAAATTGTCGTTGCAATAGTGAAGTACTAGCTTTCTGTTGTTCAATTACAAATATATATGCATCTTCATATAAAGCATCTTCACTCTTCATTTCTGATTTATCTACTGGCGCATCTGGTTCCATTTCTTTCACATAATTTGCTTTTTGTTGTTCAACAACATAGTTAACTACATCTTGTACTTCTTGATCACTTAAGAAAGCACCTTGTACACGCGTTTGAGCTGATTCACCATTTCCTACATATAGCATATCACCTTTACCAAGTAATTTTTCAGCTCCCCCAGAGCCTATAATTGTTCTGGAGTCAGTTTGAGAACTTACTGCGAACGCAATACGTGATGGTATATTATTTTTGATTATACCAGTGATTACATCTACAGATGGTCTTTGAGTAGCAACAATTAAATGAATGCCTGCTGCTCTAGCCATTTGAGTGATTCGTTGAATTGCGTTCTCTACTTCTTTACCTGCAACCATCATTAAATCAGCTAACTCATCTACAATGACTACTATATAAGGTAATTCTGCTTGTTTTTCATCAAGTTCTTCATTCTGACGGCGTATATATTTATTATACCCTTCAATATTACGTGTAGATGAATGCTGGAATAAATCATATCGTCGTTCCATTTCAGCAACTACTTTCTCTAATGCTTGAGAAGCTTTGTGTGGATTTGTAACTACCGGTATTAATAAATGTGGTACTCCATTATAAACATTTAATTCCACCATTTTAGGATCAATTAACATAAGTTTAACTTCATGAGGTTTTGCATTTAAAAGAATACTAGTAATAATGCCATTGATACATACTGACTTACCACTACCAGTTGATCCTGCAACTAATAGGTGGGGCATTTCATTTAATTGAATTGTCATTGGTTCACCAGAAATATCTCTACCAAGTCCAACTTCCAGCTTATTACTCGCTGGGAATTTAGATTCAAGAACTTCTTTAAGCGTAACTAAAGAAATCTTATCATTTGGTACCTCTATACCAACAGCTGATCGACCTGGAATTGGTGCTTCAATTCGCACATCTTTCGCTGCCAAAGCGAGTGCAATATCATTATGCAAATTAACAATTTTACTAACCTTAACCCCTTGGGCTGGTTGGATTTCATATTGTGTAACAGCTGGACCAATTTTAATTTGCTTAACCTTTGCATTTACACCAAAATTTTTCATTGTTGATTCGAGTATCTGGCCTTTACGTTGAACTTCAGACTTAGATGTAGATTGTTGCTTAGCTGGCTGATTAAGTAATGATAATGGAGGAATGTGATATGCCACATTCGACTCTTCACCAGCTTCGGAAATTGTTCCATTCATTTGATGATTATCATTTGAATTCGACTCTGGTAAATTTTTATCCTCTAGATTTGTTTCCTCGTTACTACTATTCTCTTTATCAATATTTTCACTATTTAAACCAAAACGTCTTTTCTTACGTTTATTAGTAGTTGTTTGTTTACTTTCTTGCGATTCACTATGTCCATATATAGGAATATCTTCTGGTTCAGTATTAACTTCAGGGAAATCACTAACATCTTTGATTTGTTCTGACTCAAGTTGTTCTTGTTCTAATTGATGTTGTCGTAAGCGTTCACGCTCTTCTTCTTTTTCACGTTGACGTTCTTCTTTTTTAAGTTTGTTTTGTTCTCTTTTTACTTTGAAATTAGATGATGCACTTTGACTTGAGTTTCTCATTTTATCAATTGATGCTTTAACAACATCTCTATGTCTAAGTTTAAGCAATAAAATAATACTAGAACTTAATAAAATTAATGTAAGGATGATGACACCAGCAATTGAAATGAGTGGAATAAATATTTTAAGTAAATAAAATCCTATTAATCCCCCACCAAAATTCGGGAAATGACTATGTTCATAAGCCTTATACACATAGTATAAAACAGGTTCTCTTTCAGATACTGCACCTTTTTGAAAATGGTAAATAATTTGTGTTGTAATTAATAAGACAAATTGTAATGATATTAACCCAAAAGTCCGTCTTGTTTTAGGAAATTTCTTTTGCATTGCAATATAGACTGTAATCAAACTTAGTAATATGTATGTTAAATAGCGACTCATTCCAAACAAATAATTGAAAAAGCTATCAATCATTCGACCAACAATTCCTAATTGGAACATTCCCAAAACCGACAAAATGACTATAATGATTGCAACGATATAGCGAATTGAGCTATCTTTTTTCTGTTGCTTTTTCTTAGTCGATTTACGAGCTGTTGCACCCTTTTTACGAGTTGTTGTTTTTTTCTTAGTTTGTGGCAAAATAGTACACCTTCTTTATTTCTCACTTAGTATTTCTTCTAATACAAATATTTATAGTATTCCGATATGTATTAATAGTATTTTTAAAAGTATGAAAGAGGTTGGAACAATACCAACCACATTTAGACTTATCGTCATAAACTAAAGTGAATAATTTAAGTAATGAGTTTTCATAACCTTTTAAATTATTACACAACTGTGATGTTGTCCCGACCTCTTTTTGATTGTATATATCTTAAATTTCTGAAATAACTGGAATAATCATTGGACGACGTTTTGTACTTTCAAATAGTAATTTACTGATTTGATCTCGCATATTCTGTTTGATGTCAGACCACTCAATACGTTTCTCTTGAAGACCTGCTTCAACAATTTCACGAACCTTATCTTCTGCTTCCTTCATTAGTTCTTCACTTTCACGGACATATACAAAACCACGTGATTGAATTTCAGGACCAGCAGCAATTCGTCTATTTTTCGGATCCAATGTAACAACTGCAATAAAAATACCATCTTCTGCAAGTAAATGACGATCTCTCAATACGATATTACCGACATCTCCTACACCAATACCATCGATAAGAATATTGCCAGAATTAACTTTCTCGTTTAATACCATATCTTTACCGTCGTAATGAATAACGTCTCCCTTTTCGACTAAGAAAATTTTCTCCGGCGCCACACCAGATTCGTTAGCCAATTTAGCATGCGCAATTTGCATTTTAAATTCACCTTGAACAGGGATAAAGTATTCAGGTTTCATAATATTAATCATCATTTTTAATTCTTCCATGCAACCATGACTAGATGCATGAATCTTTTTATTGTTAGGAATAATATATGCACCTGCGCGCACTAATTCATTTAGTGTATCAGCAATGATAACTTCCATATTAGCTGATGCTGTGATTGCTAAATATACTGAATCGCCTTCTTCAATATTCATTATTTTGTGTTTTTGTTGGGCCATTTGGCTCAATGCTTCGATAGGTTCGCCTTCCATACCAGTGGCAATAATTACGACTTCATTTTTAGGATAATTTCCAACTTCGTTAATAGGGATTAACAAGTCTTTAGGAATGTCAAAATATCCCATTTTACGTGCAATATTAAACGAACTTTCAAGTGAACGACCTAAAAATGAAACTTTACGATTTAATTTGCTTGCAGTATTCAAAACTTGTTGAATTCTAATAAAGTTTGAAGCATAGCATGACACAATTAAGCGTCCTTTTACTTTCGCAAAAGCATCGTAAATGTGCGATTCAATAACATTCTCAGGTGTATTATATCCTGGTTTCTCAGCTTCTGTTGAGTCACTGATTAATGCGAAGACACCTTCTTCTCCTATTTCAGCCATACGTTTGATATCTGGCGTGTAGTGTCCTTGTAAACTTTGATCAAATTTAAATTCACCTGTATAAACGATTGAACCGTATGAAGTATGAATGCAAATTCCTAAACTATCAGGAATGCTGTGTGTAGTGTTGAAGAAAGTGATATTAACATTTTTAAATCTCATTACTGAATCATGATTTACAGTATAATAACGTACTTTCTTTTTAACATTACGCGACTTCATATTCTCTTTAACAAGTGCTAACGTTAATTTAGAGCCATATACTGGTGCATCAATTTGTTCTAAAATGTAGCTAACTGCACCAATAGCATGTTCATGACCATGGCTTAGAAAGATACCTTTTAGTTTTTCTTTATTTTCAATGACATATTGAATGTCAGGAATTACAATATCTACACCTAACATTTCATCTTCTGGGAACATTAACCCCGCATCTAACATAAACATTTCATCGTCTACTTCAACGATATACATATTTTTTGCGATTTCGCCGACACCACCAAGTGGAATGATGCGAATATCGTCATTCTTTTTTTTCACTAAACTCAAAATGTTACCTCCTATTATAAAATCCCCGTCCATATAAACTCATAATTTATTATAGTTTAATTTATGTTGGATGTACACTATTAAAGTATTTCATGAGGCATTATAGTAACAATCGAATTTAGTATTAGATATTATATAATTCTTAATTTTAATGATTCCTGAAAACTAATAAAAGAGGCTGGGACAAAATAAAATGTCTCAGCCTACTTTAACATTTTGTCAGTAGCTGACTGATTTGAAAATGCGCTTGAATCAAGCTTTTTTCAAACCTAGTCATCTTTGACGGGGTAGGACAACGAAATAAATTTTGAGAAAATATTATTTCTGTCCAACTCCCTTCCCTACGATTAGTCAAGCATTTACAAATAAAATAAGCATTACTTAACTAAACCGTTCAATTTTAATTTTTTGAATAAG
>NZ_JAVSMH010000013.1:0-38473 GCF_033283605.1 Staphylococcus sp. NWU MKU2
CCATCGGCGCTAAGGAGCTTAACTTCTGTGTTCGGCATGGGAACAGGTGTGACCTCCTTGCCATTGTCACCAGACAATAACTTACTCAATTAATTATAATGTCGATTATTTTAATTTTCAATAGTTAATTTTACACTTTGTTAAAGTTATCTTTACAAGTATTTTACAAAATTAACTTTCGTTTTTGACGACTTTTATATCTTACAACATTCAAAAAGCAAAGTCAACTAATTTTTAAAACTTTTTTTATTTAACAAGTTTATTATTTGTCGGTTCCGCTTCTTTTGAACACTTTTACTATGTTAGCACATCACAAGCATATTGACTACACTTTTTTTATATTGTTTTATAATAACTTCTCTACTCTTTTTTACTTTTGTAACTCCCCCTTTGATAATAACCCTTTATCACACCATTATATTTAATCTCTTAATTTTATATAAATCGAAAACTAATTATTCTTTTTGCCTCTTTTATTAACAATAACTGTCTCAAAATTAAAAAGAGATTGAGATATATTAGGTTAACATTTGAATAAACCCTAAACTTTATCTCAATCTCTAATATTTAATTTAATCTATTTTTGTCTCATGTAAGGGAATAATAATACGTCTCTAATAGATGGAGAGTCAGTTAACAACATAACTAAGCGATCGATACCGATACCTAAACCACCTGTTGGAGGCATACCATATTCTAAAGCTTCAATATAATCTTCATCCATTTCATGCGCTTCATCATTACCTTGTGCTTTTTCAACAAGTTGCGCTTCAAAACGTTCACGTTGATCAATTGGATCATTTAATTCAGTAAATGCATTCGCATGTTCTCTACCTACGATAAACAACTCGAAACGGTCTGTAAATCTAGGATCTTCTGGATTTTTCTTCGCTAAAGGCGAGATTTCAATTGGATGTCCATAAATAAATGTTGGTTGAATTAACGTTTCTTCAACTTTTTGTTCAAAGAATTCATTTAAGATATGACCATATTTCATATTATCAGTAATTTCAATACCATGTTCTTTAGCTGCTGCGATTGCTTCTTCATCAGATTTAATTTGATAGAAGTCTACACCTGTAGCTTCTTTCACTGCATCTACAATATGAAGGCGCGTCCAGGCAGACTCTAGGTCAATTTCCTCTTCATTGTATTGAACTTTTGCAGAACCAAATACTTCTTGAGCGATATGTCTTACCATAGATTCAGTTAAATCCATGATATCGTGATAATCAGCGTATGCTTCATATAATTCAATCATTGTAAATTCTGGATTATGTCGTGTTGATACACCTTCGTTACGGAATACTCGTCCAATTTCATAGACTTTTTCAAGGCCACCAACAATTAAACGTTTTAAATGTAATTCAATTGCTATACGCATATAAAGTGTAGCGTCTAGTGCATTATGGTGCGTAACAAATGGTCGTGCTGCTGCACCACCTGCAATTTGATGCATCATTGGTGTTTCAACTTCTAAGAAACCTTGTTTATTTAAGTAATTACGCATTTCTTGAATAATTTTACTGCGGTTAATAAATGTTTGAGTACTATCTTGATTTGTAATCAAGTCTAAATAACGTTGACGATAACGTTGTTCAATATCTTGTAAACCATGGAACTTATCAGGTAAAGGTCTAAGCGCTTTAGATAATAAAGTGAATGTCTTAGCTTTTACTGATAGCTCGCCAGTATTTGTTTTGAACATTACACCTTCAATACCAACAATATCGCCTAGGTCTGCACCTTTCCATAAATTGTCGAAATCTTCTTCGCCAATTTGGTCCTTACGCACGTAAATTTGAATCTGACCAGTCAAATCTTGAACATGTGCGAAACCAGCTTTACCTTTACCACGTTTAGTCATCAAACGGCCGGCAATCGACACATGACTTTCATCTTCTTTATCATGTAATTCTTCTTTTGAGAATTCATCCCATTGTGATTTTAGTTCACTAGCAGTAGCTGAGCGCTCAAAACGTTTTCCAAATGGGTCGATTCCTAAATCAATTAATTCTTGTAGTTTTTGACGACGGACCTGCATTTGGTCATTCATTTCTTCTGACATAACTTTCTCTCCTTTAAATTTCATTTTAATGAAAATCGTTCCATGGATTATTTCTAAATTGCTTATAGGATATCATATTACTAATATAGTGTTACTTAATTGTATTGTTTTACAAAATTGACATTACCTGTATCACTTTCAAAGTATGATCTTCACTATTTTCGCATTTCAATAATATTAATTAAATGCATAATTAATAATTCTTAACCTTTATATTTCTTCACTGTGTCATCTGGTATGACTAAATCAGAGATACGAGTATTTGAACGAGGTTCTATTTGTGTTGATGCAATATCATTTAATGGAATTAATACAAAAGCACGTTCACCCATTCGTGGGTGGGGAACTTCAAGGTCATCTTCTTCTATAACCTTATCTCCATATAATAAAATATCGACATCTAATGTCCTTGGACCCCAACGAATGTCTCTAACTCGATGTAATCGTTGTTCGGTTTCTAAGCAATATTTAAGAAGTTCTTTGGGCTCCAATTCTGTTTCAATTTCTAAACACAAATTTAAAAAATTGGGTTGCTCAGTATACCCCACTGGTGCAGTTTCATATATTGGAGAGATCTTAGTCACAGAAATCCCTTCAATACTATCAATTATTTTTATAGCATCTTGTAATTGCTGTTCCCTATCACCAATATTGCTTCCTAAACCTAAATAAGCTTGTACCATTTAACGATTCTCCCTCACTATCTCTATACCTACGCCATCATAGTGACCAGGAATAGGTGGGTTTTCTTTAGTGATTCTGACTTTCGTTTCCATTACACGATTATAGTGTGAATTTATACGTTTTGCAATACGTTCAGCTAGATGTTCGATTAAATTACATGGTGGACCTTCAACGATTTCTTTAACATCTTCAAACACTTCTCCGTAATGCACAGTATCTATCACATTATCAGATTGTCCCGCTTCTTCTAAATTCACTTTCAACGTAACATCTACTACAAAGATTTGACCTATCTCATTTTCAGCAGATAAAGCACCGTGGTATGCGTAAAATCTCATACCATTAAGAAAGATTGTGTCGTTCATCTTCATTCTCCTTTAAGAAATCCATACTTTGACCTAATCTAGCGTTTAATTGCACATTATGTACACGCACAGCTTTGACGCCTTTCATTATACCATAAGCTGTTGTAGCAGCTGTCGCCTCATCACGTTCTAACGCTTTAGTTTCTGTACCAATCATTTCTTTAATAAAACGTTTTCGACTCGTTGCTAATAAAACAGGATACTCAGTTGCTACAAGTTCATCTAAACGTGCCATTACTTCATTTTCTTCATCACGTGTTTTGGCAAAGCCAATCCCAGGATCTAGCCATATTTTATGTTTTGGAATTCCGGCCATTTCTGCTTTGTTCGCTTGAGTAATAAGTGATAATAGCATTTCTTCAACAACTGGTTGTTCGCGTTGTCCGTCACCATTATGCATTAATACAACTTCAGCATCGTAAGCAGCCACAACATCAAGTATTTTAGGATCATATAACCCTGCCCATTGATCATTGATCATCGTTGCACCTAATTTTAAGCACGCTTCCGCTACTTCACTACGATATGTATCTATTGAAAGTTGAATATTTAATTTTGCAAGTTCTTTCACTACAGGAACTACACGCTCAATCTCTTCTTCCGTTGAAATTTCTGTGAATCCTGGTCGTGTAGAAATACCGCCGACATCAATGATATCCACACCTTCTTCTATCATCTCTTTAGCACGTTTGACCGCTTTATCCACTGAATTATACTTACCACCGTCAGAGAATGAATCTGGTGTCACATTCAATATTCCCATAATTTTTGTTTTAGTCATTCTTGTCACGTCACCCTTCGTTCTTTTAGAAAATGATATGTAGAAAAATATCTACTTTTGCTTAATAGTCACATATTAATGATACACTCATTTTCTAAACATTTCAGTGTTTATAATCGCCAAAAAACATGCAAAGTATTTAATAATTTAAAACAAGGTATTCATCTCTTCAAAAAGAAAACGCTAGCGAAGCAAAATTAAGCTTCACTAGCGTATAAATATTGTTTAAAAATTAATCATCGAATGAATATAAAGGTGTTGATAAGTAACGTTCACCATTACTTGGCAATACTGTTACAACTGTTTTACCTTTACCTAATTCTTTAGCTTTTTGAATTGCAGCATGAATTGCAGCACCAGAAGAAATACCTGCTAGGATACCTTCTTCTTTAGCAACGCGACGTGATGTTTCCATAGCTGTATCATTGTCTACTTTGATGATACTATCATAAATATTTGTATCTAA
Source organism: Staphylococcus sp. NWU MKU2 (assembly GCF_033283605.1). NCBI lineage: Bacteria > Bacillati > Bacillota > Bacilli > Caryophanales > Staphylococcaceae > Staphylococcus > Staphylococcus sp. NWU MKU2. The sequence continues at coordinate 4,365 of NZ_JAVSMH010000013.1, forward strand.
AGTATCCGGTACGAACCCTGCACCTAAACCTTGCAATTTATGTGGTCCTGGCTCACCACCACTTAATACTGGTGATGCTTCAGGCTCTATAGCAACGATTTCAACATTAGGATATTTTTCTTTTAAGACTTTACCTACACCAGATAAAGTACCACCTGTACCTACACCCGCTAAGAAAGCATCGATTTGTTTACCTTCAAATTGTTCTACTAATTCTGGGCCTGTAGTTAACGCATGAATTTCAGGGTTTGCTGGGTTTTCGAATTGTTGTGGTTCGAAGTAACCATGCTCTTCTTTTAATTCTTTTGCTTTTTTAATAGCGCCTTTCATAGCTTCTGAACCTGGTGTTAAAACTAATTCTGCACCATAAGCTTTTAATAAGTTACGACGTTCAGAACTCATTGTTTCAGGCATTGTAAATACTGCTTTATAACCTTTAGCTGCACATACGAAAGCTAAACCGATACCTGTGTTACCACTTGTTGGTTCTACAATCGTATCACCTGGTTTAATTTTTCCTTCTTTTTCAGCTTTTTCGATCATAGCTAATGCGATACGGTCTTTTACTGAACCACCTGGATTTTGGTATTCTAGTTTTACATAAACATCTGCTGCATCTTCATCTACAAAGTTTCTTAATTTTACTACCGGTGTATTGCCAATAATTTGAGTAATGTTATCTACTGGTTTTTGTGCCATTGAAAAAACGCTCCTTTAACTTTCATATTTAAAACTTAGTTTTTTTATCGGATATAACTATATTCTATCAGAATTTTCTAAAAAGACAAAGTTAATTCTCTCATTTTAGGATTCAAGTTACATTTTACTTTTACATTATTTTAGTTTCCCTATAAAAAAGGCAATAAACACATGATGGTTTATCGCCTTTAGTATATTTTTTATTATGCATTCATTGAAGCTAATAGGTCTTCAAGTTCAGCTTCTGAATAATTATATTTATTACCACAGAAGTGACAAATAGCTTCCGCGCCATGATCTTCTTTAATCATATCTTGGATTTCAGCTTCTCCTAAACCTTTAATTGCATTTAGAAACTTCTCATGACTACAGTTACATTCAAACTGAGCTTGCATAGTTTCTAAGATTTGAACGTTATCTTCACCAAGTATTTCTTTTAAAATACCTTCTGGCGTTAATCCTTGTTCAATTAATTTAGAAACGGGTTGCATATTATTTATAGCATTTTCTAATTTTGTTACAGTTTCATCTTTAGCGCCAGGCATTACTTGAATAATAAATCCTCCAGCAGCTTTAATAGAATTGTCAGGATTTACTAACACACCCAAACCAACTGATGAAGGTGTTTGTTCACTTGTCGCAAAATAGTATGTGAAGTCTTCTCCTAGTTCACCTGATACAATCGGACTTGCACCTGAGAAATAATCTTTCATACCAATATCTTTCACTACTTGGATGGACCCGTCTGTACCAACTGCTCTTCTAACATCTAATTTACCTTGTTCATTTAATGGAAAATGCGTTTGTGGTTTATCCACATAGGCACGTACATTACCTTCAGCATCTGCATCTGCAATGATTCTTCCAATAGGGCCTTTACCATCAACTGTTACTGTTAATTTTTGTTCACCTTTAAGCATCGAACCCATTAATAAAGTTGCTGTCATTGTTCTGCCCATAGCAGCTGATGCTGTTGGCCAAGTGTAATGACGTGTTTGTGCTTCTTGCACTGATTCAGTTGTTAGCGCAGCGTACGCACGTATTTCTCCGTCGTAAGCTAATGATTTTACGATATAATCATGTGTCATCCTTATAAACTCCTTTAGTACATTTATTTTTATATTGATATTATTTACGCTTTAATCTTTCAATTATTTCTATATTTTTCCTTTAAGGATACTTATTCTACACTTGTTTAATAAGAATATGAAGTAACTTGCTTTCAACTCTAATATTGTCTTTTTCACGATCACTACATATTAAAAAATCTCCTTTGATTAAAGGGCATTGCCTTACTCAAAGGAGATAATAATCCAGTTTAAACTTATCTATTGCTAGGGTTGTTTGGATCGTTTGGATTATATGGTTTATCAATATTTGGAGATTGTTCATGACCTGTGTCTTCTTCATTATTTGAATGTCCACGATGATGATCATTGTCTCCTTTTGAACCGTCACGTAATTGATCATGTCCTGCATGATTATCTCTATCATCTCTTTGACGATGTCTACGTTCGCGATTCATATCATTATCTTCTTTACGATCTTCTCGCATGTCTTCTTTACCTTCTTCTAGTTGTTCTTCGCGGATATCATCGTAAGATTTACCATATTTACCTTCGCTATAGTCAGAATCTTCATCTTTAACAACACGAGCAGCATCATAATCTACTTCAGGTAATACACCATCATAGAATAATGAACGGATTTGTTCAGCTACTAATGTTTCTTCTGTTAACAATGTTTTAGCGATAAGTTTAAGTTCTTTTTCATGGTCTAATAAGATTTGTTTACAACGTTCATATTGTTCTTTAATAATACGTTGAACTTCTTTATCAATTTCATAAGCGATTTGACCAGAATAGTTAGGTTCACCTTGCATATCCTTACCTAAGAATACTTGTCCACCGCCGCTAGATGAGAATTGTAATGGTCCAAGTTTTTTACTCATACCATACTCAGTAACCATAGAACGTGCAATTTGAGTTGCTCTTTCGAAGTCATTTGATGCACCAGTTGATACTTCATGGAAATTGATATCTTCGGATACACGACCACCTAATAAACCACAAATTTTATCTAATAATTCAGGTTCTGTCATTAAGAAACGATCTTGTTTAGGTAACATCATTGCGTAACCACCAGCTTGTCCACGAGGAACAATTGTTACTTTATGAACAACTTCTGCTTCATCAAGTACCATACCGATAACTGTATGACCCGCTTCATGGTGAGCCACAATATTACGTTCTTTATCTGAAATAACACGTGATTTTTTAGCTGGACCAGCAATAACACGGTCTGTAGCTTCTTCGATATCACGCATGTCAATTTTGTTTTTACCTTCACGTGCAGCAATTAAAGATGCTTCATTTAATAAATTCTCTAAATCTGCCCCTGAGAAACCAGGTGTTCTTTGTGAAATAGCTTTTAAGTCGACAGTTTCATCAAGTGGTTTGTTTTTAGAGTGTACGTGAAGAATAGCCTCACGACCTTTAACATCTGGACGGCCAACTTGAATTTGTCTATCGAAACGACCAGGGCGTAGTAACGCTGGGTCTAAGATATCAGGACGGTTAGTTGCAGCAATCATGATAATACCTTCGTTTTCACCGAAACCATCCATTTCAACTAGTAATTGGTTAAGCGTTTGTTCACGTTCATCGTGACCGCCACCAACACCTGCGCCACGTTGACGTCCTACTGCATCAATTTCATCGATAAAGATAATACATGGTGCATTCTTTTTCGCATTTTCGAATAAGTCACGCACACGGCTTGCACCGACACCAACGAACATCTCAACAAAGTCTGAACCACTGATTGAGAAGAAAGGTGCACCCGCTTCACCAGCTACGGCACGTGCTAATAATGTTTTACCTGTACCAGGAGGGCCTACAAGTAATACACCTTTAGGTATTCTTGAACCCATTTGTTTGAATTTCTTATTATCTTTTAAGAAATCTACTATTTCAATTAATTCTTGTTTTTCTTCATCTGCACCAGCGACATCTGAGAATCGTACACGACGTTTTTGGTTATCGTACATTTTAGCTTTGGATTTACCAAAGTTCATCATACGACCGCCACCGCCGCCGCCTTGTGCTTGGCTAAGGAAGAAAATGAATAGGAAAGCAATAATTAATACAGGAATTAATGTTGTCAACATACTTACGAAGACACTTTGTTTCTCTTCCTCTTTAACTTTAAAATCTAGTCCTTTTTGGCTTTTTGCTTCATTTGTAATTTTTTGTAAGTCTTTTTCGTTATTGTATAAAATCGTTGAAGAGTAATCTTCATCATTTTTTGTTTTACCACTTACCAAGTACACATTTTGCTCAGGTTGGATTTCTAAGGTCTTTAAATCACCTTTATCCAATTTCTCTACAAACTGTGAATAGGAAAGTTGTTTCGGTGTATTGCCATTCCCATTTATGTAAGAAAATACGCCGAATATAATAACGCCAATAATTGCGATAACAAGCACATTGCGAAAAGCTTTTTGCATGCGTCATTTCCTCCTATTTCTATAATAAAGCTAACAAAAATTGTAACACAACACTTCTCTTAAAGGCTAGCATTTCAACTTTTGTAATACTTTTCAAAATCCTTGTGTTATCAAACTTTTTAAAACTTAAATTCTCTAAAAAACGATAAGTTTTTAAAATGTGTTTAAGCATATAAAATGAGTCTACACTAATTCATTTATTAAGTATAGTTATTATATCTTAAACACGATTTAATTAAATTAACATCTAAATGAATTTCACTTATTTGTTATAAATTTCTGGTTTTAATGTGCCGATATACGGTAAATTTCGATAATGTTCAGCGTAATCTAATCCATAACCTACAACAAATTCGTCAGGAATTTTCTTACCAACATATTTAGCTTCAATATCAGCTTTACGACGATTTGGTTTATCCAGTAATGTAACAATTTCAAGTGAATTAACTTTACGTGATTGCAATAATTCAGTAATTGATTTCAATGTTGTACCTGTTTCTAAAATATCTTCAATGATTAGGACGTCTTTATTTTCAATAGATGAACCTAAATCTTTTAAGATTTGAACTTCACCAGTTGATTCAGTTCCGCCATGATAGCTTGAAACATCCATAAAATCAATTGCTAAATGTGTGTCGATGCGTTTAATTAGGTCTGCCATAAACATAACAGAACCTTTTAGAATACCCACGCATACAAGTGGTTTATCTTTATAATCTTTAGTTAATTGTTCTCCTAAATCTTTACAAATATTTTGTATATCTTCTTCAGTTAACAATATTTCTTTTAAATCGTCTTTCATTCGTTATTCATCTCCAATTTTTTTGATTTCTATATGTTGATTATATGCTTTAGCAATATATAAATTACCTACAGCAATAATTTGATGGTATTGATCTTCAATTAATGGCATTTGCATGCGCACATCATTTGGAATTTTGTGATCTATAAACAAACGACTCACTTTTTTATGACCTTTTTGTCCATTTAGTTCGACTTTATCTCCATTGTGGCGAGTTCGTATCAATAATGGTAATTGTTGTTTAGGAATCGTCGGATGTATAACAACAAGATATTGTCCGAAACGATATGTATCTGCATCATTCACGATTTGATTATCTAATAATGACGGCTCATTTTTCGCCAATATAATAAATTTATCATATGCTATTTGAATTATCCATTTTTCAGTGAGGGATATCTCAAATTGTGCGATTTCATTACTAATCTGATCAAACCATTCATGATATTGTTTCTCTGAAAATGCCTTATTCAACTGAAGTTGTTCGAAGAGCTGATCTAACAATATCATTTTAGTTATATCATCAAGTTGATTAAATATATTTCGTGAAAATTGTATTTGAGTTCCATTTTTATTAATTAGACAATCATTCTCTATAAAGGATTGGGCTTTTTTTCGACTCTCTTGTAATTGAATATCATGCCAACGTTTTAATTTTAGTAGATGCGTGCTATCAAGATCTGCATTTTGATTAATCGCTGGTAATAGTCGATTGCGAATGTCATTCCTAACATATTTATTGTCACTGTTTGAGCTATCTTCATAATAAGGAACTTGATATTTGTGCTGATAGTCGCGTATGTCTTCTTTTGAAACTTCAAGTAATGGCCGACATATTGTGTAATGATTACGAATTGATTGAACATCTATCCCTAGAGTACTTCGTGTAGAACGTCCCGTAAATAATCTATAGAAGATTGTTTCTAGCTGGTCATCTAAATGATGTGCTGTAAGTAATACATCCGCATCTAACCTTTTCATCATTTCGTCAAACCACTCATAACGCAATTGTCGAGCATCAGCTTGTATACTCTTCCCTTGCGCTACTACATCCGTTAAATTCAAATGCTTTACATAGCAAGGTATCTCATATTGTTTACAAAATGCTTCTATAAACGCTTCTTCCTCATGTGATGCTTCTCGTAAGCCATGATTAACATGTAGACAGGTCAATTGTTTGTAAGTACGAGATGATTGTGAAAGTAAATTGTGTAAGAGTGACATACTATCTATACCTGTCGAAACAGCAATCACAACATGATCAGTATTGCTCCATAGTGACGTATTAACTTTCAACACAAAGACCTCCTTAATAACATGAATATACCTTATTGCAATATTACAATGTAGTCATCAAAAAAAGAGTGGAACTAAAATTCATTGTTGAATTTTAAGTTCCACCCCGCAAAAATAACATATCTTACATAAATTAAAGAGCAATTCGATAAGACGCCAATTGTTTATCTTACGGTGAATGTTACTTTTGCTATTATCAATTGTTATATAAATAATTTATTATAAATTAGCGTCTTGAACCTTTACCGCCACGTCTTGATTCAGTTTGTCGTTTAATAGATGTTAATTTATCTTCACTATCTTTTAAGAAATTGCTTAATTTCTTTTCAAAATCTTCACCTTTTTGTTGTGGTGGTCTATTGTGATTTGATTTATGTTGTGGTCTACGAGGACGATCTTTTGCTTTTTTTATTGAAAGGCTAATTTTACCGTCATCTGCAATAGATAAGACTTTAACTTCAACTTCGTCTCCAACTGATAGGTGATCTTCAACATTCTCAACATAGTTATCAGCCACTTCACTGATATGAACTAAGCCACTTTTCCCTTCAGGTAACTCTACGAATGCACCAAATTTTTTGATACCAGTAACTTTACCTTTTAGCTTGTTTCCTACTTCGATTGACATATTCTAAATAAATCCTCCCGATTTTGATTCGATTTTAACCTTATTATATTCCTGTTTTAATATTTTCACAATGCTATAAAACCAGATAATTCATTCTTATTTAAGAAAAACGATTATCCTTAATGTTATCAGTTGTCATTAGAGGATTTAGACTTAGAATCATCATCACTATTAGGCAATTTAAAAATAACTTCACCTTTATTGCTCAGGTAATAATCATCTCTTGCTACTTTCTCTATGTAGTCTTTATTATTTAAATTACTAAGTTCTTCTTTTAATGCGATTTCCTCGTCTTGCTTTTTCTGAAACTGTTCCTCTTTATGTTTACGCTCAACTGCTGCTTTATCATTGCTTTGTTTTTGGACGACAAGCATGATGGATAGAATAATTATGATTGCTAATAATATCCCACCGAATACAGTTACTCTTCGTCTAACAACGCGCATTTTCTTTTGTTGTCGTTGCTTCTTTCGATTCTTTTCGGAGGTATACTGATTCCCTATTTCTTCTACCTTTTTACTCATTGCTTGTCACCTCCTTCAGTCTATTCTTCTTCAAATTGGTTCTGATTAATACGTTCTTCTTTAATTAAATTGTACATACCTTTAGCGTTTTCTTTAGAAGCATGTTCACTTAAACCAGTTACTTTAACTGTAACAAGCTTTTGTCCGAAACGAATAACTAATTCATCTTCTACCTTAACATCTGTTCCAGCTTTAGCTACATTTCCATTAACGGTAATACGTCCTTGATCACTTATCTCTTTCGCTAAAGTACGACGTTTAACAAGTCGCGATACTTTTAAATATTTATCTAATCTCATGAATCTTTCTCCCCTTGTTGCAAAAAGTTTCTAAGGGTTTCTTCATCAAAATCCTTATTTTTGGTTTTATCATACAATGCCATGAAGTGGTCTGCAAATACTTTCTCAAATTTAACCCGTGGTGCTTTACCTTCTTTACTTTTAGCTGTCTGCCAAATGTCATTTAATTCTTCTATCGATGCCGCTTTTTCATCACCAAAAATATGTGGATGACGGCGAATCATCTTAGCACTTAAGCTTTCAATGATTTCTTGAATGTCCATATAGCCCTCTTTTTTGCCAATACTTGCATGTAAGAGAACTTGAAGTAAAATATCTCCTAATTCTTCTATCATGTGCCAATCATCTTCATTATCAATTGCTTCGAATAATTCAAAGCTTTCTTCTAATAGATAGCGTTTGAGGGAGTCATGAGTTTGAACACGATCCCATGGGCAACCAGTTTCATCATCGACTAAGCGATCTATAATCTCTACTGCATAATCAAAGTTTCGATATAATGCTTCATCATTTGTCACTTTAGGAACGTAGACACTCGTTAAATTATTAAATGCGTCTTCGTGATGATCAAGTTCAAATAGAGGTACCTCTAGTACAGAGGCGCCAGTGCTATGTGCGCCAGTCACTATTTTGACTGGAAAATCATCTGGATATTGTTCCATCAAAGTAATTTTAATATCTGCTGCAACCATAGCACTATATACCTGAGTAATAAGTGTATGTGTACGCACATTTAATAACTGTTCGGTTAATGCTGTACCATCTAACAAAGTGAAACCATCGTTAGGATCTTGGTTAATCGCTGCGAAGATATCATCAATAAAACTTTTACCACCTAGCATTTTAACATTCACGTCTTGATGATGGTTATTGTAGTCTAACAACTTGGCCGTCGTCGTTTCAGCTACACGTGGATGTCCAGGTACGGCATAGACAACATCTTGTGATTGCGCTTTTTCTATTAATACATCAACAATTTGTTTATACACAGAATCGAAATCTTCATTCTTTTCATAAATAGTATCAAAACTTTCGAATTTAAGTTCATCTTGTAATTGATTAATTACAGGATGGTCTAGTGTCCTAGTATAAACAAGCGGTTGTTGTATTAAAAAACGATATATACCAAGTGGCAACTCATCTAAACCGTAGTTTCCTAAACCAACAATTGTAATTGTATGTGTCATTAATGTCGTCCTTTCTTTATATGATAAAGCTTTTCGCCAAATGGCAAATGTTTTAATTCTCTATAACCTAAGATGTTCATATATATAACTAATATTAATAATACGGCAATGCCTATGATTGCCACAACAACTAACTCTATAAGTCCACCTATACGTCCCACTTGAGGTAATACCTGCATAATAATTTGAATGATTATCGTCATGATGACAAGCGCAGTAAACATTTTTAAAATGAATGGTTTCATTTGACTAAAATGATACTGCTTAAGCACTTCTTTATGCAGTATAATTACAAAACAAATAAGGGACAAAACAGTGCTAATACTAGCGCCAGCAATACCATAATGATGAATCAATAGGACGTTGAGTATCGCTTTCACTACTAAGCCAATAGTTACACCAATCAATATCGGACGAATGCAATTGAGTACTTGTAATAATGCAATATCCATCATTATAAGCGATACACAGATAACCGTTAACATATAGAATCCAAGTGTAAAGCCTAAACTATTAGTCTTAAAGAAGACTGCATTCATCATAGGTAATAAATTAATTAATCCTATACCAGCTGCTGAGCTAATTAATATAGTGATTTTAAGCGATGCATTAGCGTAACGATTCATTTTAATTTGATTTCGTTGTTCGATTGCTTCAGTTAAAAGTGGGATTAATACAAAACTAAAAATTGTCGTAACAATTAAACCCATTTGTATAAATGAAGTCCCACGATCATAAATTCCTTTTTGCATGATTGCTTCTTTAAAATGTAGGCCGTGTGATTGTAGTGTGTGAACAATTGTAAAGCTATCTATAAATTGCCATAATATGACCAATAATTGGCTCAATGCAAATACAAGTGTAGCCATAAGCAAGTCTTTCCAAGGTATATTTGCTGATAAATTCTGCATCTTAAAAGAGAAGGGTTTCATAACTATTAAAAAGAGACTTGAACCTAAAAAACCAAGTGCAGAAGCTAAAATAGCAATCGTTCCTGCTTGATATATTGACCAATCTTTAATCATAAATAAACCAATGGCTACAATGATGAGACCAACACGAATGATTTGTTCAATAACCTGGGAAATAGCGGGTATATTCATACGTCTTTGACTTTGATAATAACCACGACACACACCTAATATACCAATAAATAAATAACTCAAACTTGCCATTCGTATCATAGGTGCAAGTCTTGAATCTCCCATCAATATAGCCACTGGATGCGCTAATAATAAGAGCATTAAAAATATTACTATGCCTAACGTTTGAAATCGTATTAGCACTTTTGAAAACGAAGACGGTTGTCCATTAATACCCAGCGTTTGCGTTACCGCACTTGGAATAGCATTCATAGATAAAATCATACCTAGCGCCACAATTGGATATATTTGTTGATAAGCATACAACCCAGTATCTCCGAGAACATTTTGGTAAGGCACTCTGTAAATTGCACTTAAAATTTTAACTATGATGAGTGCAAGGGTTAGAATCACAACGCCATTGAACGCTGTGTGGTTAGAGGGTTCAATGTATTTGAACTCGTTTGAACTCTTAGATGATAACGATTGTGTAGATTTAGATTCTGATATGCTTTTAGTTTTCATCTTCAATAACCATACTTCCTTCAAGACATCTCACAAGGAATTTCAAGTTATCTAACCATTGCTTAGACTTGGTAAGTGTTACATGCATGCGATTTTCTTTAACACCTAGTTTCATTGCACGTCCTAAAGGTTGTGTTTGTTTAAACAGTTCTTCGCCGTTCATTTGTTCTGTTGCTTTCGCTGATAATGACACTTCAATTTGCTTACCTTTATCTTTAATTAAAGTTACCCCTGCATGTAGCGCATGTATTTTAATTTCAACCATTTCAAGTAAACGTTCAACTTCAACTGGATAATCATTGAATCGATCTATCAATTCATCTTTAATATCAAATAATTGTTCTTCTGTTTCGACTTTACGTAGTTTTTTATAAATTTCAATTTTTGCTTGCTCATTTTGAATGTATTCTGCAGGTAAATAGGCATCTAAGTTAAGTTCCATTTCTACTTCTGGTGCATCTGGTTCTTCTTCTTTAATACCACGTTTTTCATTAACCGCTTCTTCTAACATTTGTGAATACAGGTCAAAGCCAACCGAATCAATAAAGCCGTGTTGTTGTTTACCTAGTAAGTTTCCGGCACCACGAATATTTAAATCTCGCATGGCAATTTTGAATCCTGAACCCAATTCAGTAAATTCTTTAATAGCTTGTAATCTTTCTTCTGCAGTTTCAGTTAGCACTTTATTCGCAGAATGTAAGAAGTATGCATAGCCAATTCGACTTGAGCGTCCTACACGACCGCGCAATTGATACAATTGACTTAATCCAAAGCGATCTGCTTCTTCAATGATTAGAGTATTCGCATTAGGTACATCTACACCTGTCTCAATAATCGTTGTAGTCACTAAAATATCAAATTCGCCATTAATAAAGCTTAGCATTGTTTCTTCAAGATCACGTTCTGTCATCTGACCATGTGCAACGGCAATATTAGCATCCGGCATTAACATCTGTAATTGTTCACGTTTTTCATAAATGGATTGAACTCTGTTGTATAAATAGAATACCTGTCCATCACGTGATAATTCTCGTTCTAAAGCTTCTTTAATAAAATTACTATTTTGTTCTAACACATAAGTTTGTACAGGAAAGCGATTTTCTGGAGGTGTCTCAATGACTGATAAATCCCGTACACCTAGCATACTCATGTGTAATGTTCTAGGAATAGGCGTTGCCGTTAACGTCAGTACGTCTACATTCGTCTTCATTGTCTTAATACGTTCTTTATGACGTACACCAAAACGTTGTTCTTCATCGACAATTAATAATCCTAAATCTTTATAATGAATATCTTTGCCTAACAATTTATGTGTTCCAACAACAATATCAACGTATCCTGATTTAAGACCTTCTTTAGTTTCTTTGACTTCTTTAGTTGAACGGAATCGACTAATCAATTCAATTTGTACCGGAAAATCCTGCATTCGTTCAATTAACGTTTCATAATGTTGTTGCGCTAAAATCGTTGTAGGTACAAGAAATGCAACTTGTTTCCCTTCCATTACTGCTTTAAAAGCTGCTCTAACAGCAACTTCTGTTTTACCATAACCTACGTCACCACATAATAGACGATCCATTGGTCGCTCGCGTTCCATATCACCTTTAATTTCGTCTATCGATTTCGCTTGGTCAGGCGTTAATTCATATGGGAAGTCCATTTCAAATGCACTTTGCTCAGCGGTATCTTCACCATATTGATAACCTACCGACATTTCACGTTCTTTATATAATGCGATTAATTCATCAGCAATATCTTCGACATTTTGTTGAACTTTAGCTTTTGTTTTCTTCCATTCTGAGCCACCAAGTTTATTTAATTTAGGCGACTTATCTTCTGAAGCAACATATTTTTGAACTTGATCCATTTGATCGACTGGTACAAAGAGTTGGTCTGTGCCTTTATATTGCAATTTAATATAATCTCGGTGAACATCTCCAACTTCTAAAGTTTCAACACCAAGATAACGCCCTACCCCATGATGTACATGTACGACGTAGTCACCAACATTAAGGTCTTGATATGACTTGATTTTTTCAGCATTAGATAAAGTTTTAGTACGTTTACGCTGCTTCTTTTGTTTTGTTTTGAACAATTCTCTCTCAGTTATAACAACAAGTTGCATATAAGGTAATTCGAAACCTTCTGAAAGACTGCCCTCTGTAACAACGACTTGGCCAGATTTAATGTCATTGTGAACATTAGTAACAGTTGGTATATGCATCTCATTCAACATCGATTGAATTCGTTCAACTTTCGTTTCAGTTTCTACTAACACCACGATATGATAGTCGTTGTGTACATAGCGTTGGAATTCAGAACGCATAATATCGTATTGCCCATAAAACTGTTGTACTGGTTTACAAGAAAACTTAATAATATGTTGTAACTGAACAGGCATAGTGGACGTAAACAAAGTGAAGTACGTCACTGGATAATCTTTCAATAACGACTCAAAACCATCATATTGCATAAATGATTGACCGATAAATCCGTTTCCACTTTCTATTAAGTTCTGAATGAAATCGTCCACTTCAGTTGTTAGCGTCTTTTCAGTTTCTTTAATACGATTATATTCGTCAGCTACAATGATGGCGTCTTTCGCAAAATAGTCAATAAGCGTTGAAGGTTGCTCGTACATAAATGCCACCAAACGACGTAATAATTGATGATCAAAAAACGTTGTTTCAAATAACTTGAAACTTTCATATGTCTCTTTCAAATCATTACGAACAGACTTGTCAATTTTTGGTCGTGTTGTTTCATATGCGGTCTTCAATTCTGATTGTAAATGTTGAATGACATCATCTGTAATAACGTAATCACTTGCTGTTGTGATTGAAACTTCTTCAATATTGTCATTTGAACGTTGCGTCTCAACATCGAAGTCACGAATTGAATCAACTTCTGTATCAAACAATTCTATTCGAACAGGTTGACCTATGAGAGGGTAAATATCGATAATGCCTCCACGCAATGAGAACTCGCCGATATGTGATACAACACTTTCACGACGATATCCCATATTCACTAATTTATTTAAGAATTCATCGACATCTATATCCTCGCCTACTCTAAGGGTAATTTGATGATCTTTCCAAAGTTCAAATGGTGTGAGCCACTTTTTCAATCCGTTCAAAGGAACGATAAATAACCCTTTCTTATTATGAGCTAATGCAGTCAGTGTTCTTACACGTTCACTCATAAGTTGAGGGCTTTGCGTTGAAAATTCTTCAGTCATAATATCTTGTACAGGATATTTATAAACTTCAGAATGATCGATATATTGTAAAATATCAGTTTCTAATTTATCTGCTTGATATAAGTTGTTAGTGATTAACAACATTTGTTTTTGATCTTTTAGATACTTTTCAGCGATAATCGTAGCTTTCGCAGAGGGAGAGAGACCAGTAACAAGAATGTTTTGATGACCGAATACATCATCGAGTTCCTGGAAACGTTTATCATTTTGAATATAATCTGAAATGATAGGTCTCAATTGACTTCTCCATTATATTGATTCATTACATGGTCGAAGCGTGAACTTTCAATAAAAGCTTCCACAGCATGTGCTGAATGTTCAATCACTTTATCCATAGTAATCATCTCTTCTTTTGAAAATTTCTGTAATACATAATCAGGTACTGACATACCATTCGTTGGTCTCCCTACGCCAATACGAATTCGTTTAAATTGATCTGTACCTAAATGTTTAATGATAGACTTCATACCATTATGTCCTCCAGCGCTACCCTTTTGACGCAAGCGGATTTGACCTTGAGATAAATCTAAATCATCATACAAGACGATTAAATCTTCCACTTCAACATTATAGTAATCCATTAATGGCCCTACTGCTTCACCAGAAAGATTCATCATAGTCATTGGTTCAATAAATAGAACCTTGTCACCATTTAAACGTTCAATAGTATAAGCACCTTTAAATTTTTGTTTATCTAATGAGAAATTATGTTTCTTCAAAATGTAATCAATGACTTCAAAACCGATATTGTGTCTTGTTAACTCAAATCGCTTGCCTATATTCCCAAGACCCACAATACATTTCATACGATGTTACCTCCATTGTGATTCATTTATAACGACTAACTGAATAGAATTGTGCATATATCAATTATTCATTATTTTATAACATTCCCTATAATAACACAAAAAGGGAGTAGAACAGAATTCATTAAGAATTCATGTTCCACTCCCATAAAGATAACAATCAACGAATTATTCTTCGTCTTTATTTTCTTCTTCGCTATCTTCTTCTTTTTCTTCACCAACTACTTCAGGTTCTTCAGTTGCTGCTTCACCTTCCATAGCTTCAACTTCTTCTTCAGTAGGTTCATCAGTTGGAGGAACTACTGTTACAACAGATTCTTCTGGGTCGTTTTCAATTGTGAAATCGCCAGAAACTTTAATATCTGAAACTGAGTAGCTGTCATTAACTTCTAATTCAGTAATATCAACTTCAATTGATTCAGGGATATTTTCTGGAGTTGCTGTAACTTGTAAGTCGAATAATGGTTGTTCAACTACGCCACCTTCTTTAGCACCAGCAGCTTCACCTACTAAGTGAACTGGTACATCAACAGTACGTTCTTCAGTCATGTTGATTGCTAAGAAGTCGATGTGTGTAATTTGGTTTTTAAGTGGGTCAAATTGATAATCTGACACCATAACTTTGATTGATTTAGAACCAACGCCTAAATCGATAACACCGTTACGTCCTACTTCACGGATAACTTTGATGAATTCAACTTCATCAACTTTAACTGAAGTATTTTTAGTACCATAACCATAAACTACTGCAGGTACTTTACCTGTATTACGTAATTTTTTAAGGTCAGAACGTGTTTGTTTACCTTGACGGATGATTGACTTTAATGAAGCCATTCGTATTTCCACCTTTCATTTTCAAGTCTAGATACTTATTATCGTGAGAATATAAAGTTCTGGACTTCCCTTCACTTACCCATCAACTTTATAAGTTGCTTGCAAGTGTTTATTAGTTCGTAAAACCACGAACGAATGTATTATACACGGTTGAAATGTATAAGTCAAACGCAATTGTAAACTTTAGTCAAATAATACACTTACTGATTCACGTTCATATACTCGAATAATTGCTTGAGCAAGTAATCCAGCTACTGATAATTCTTTAGTGTTTGACGGTTTACGTGTGTCATCTAATAAGATTGAATTTGTAACGATTAATTCTTTAATTGCTGAATTCTCGATACGCTCCTTAGCAGGGCCTGATAAAACTGGGTGTGTACAACAAGCATACACATCTTTAGCACCTTTATCTTTTAAAGCTTGCGCAGCTAAAGTGATTGTTCCTGCTGTATCGATAATGTCATCAATAATAATCGCAGTGCGTCCTTCAATTTCACCAACAATATTCATTACTTCTGCTACGTTTGGTTTAGGACGTCGTTTATCAATAATTGCAATCGGAGTTTTTAAAATGTCAGCAAGTTTACGTGCGCGTGTAACGCCACCGTGGTCCGGTGATACTACGACACATTCTTCTGGGTCAATGTTAGGGTCATTCTCAAAATGTTGACCAATGATTGGTACACCCATTAAATGGTCAATTGGAATATCAAAGAATCCTTGAATTTGTGGTGCATGTAAATCTAATGCAATCATGCGATTAGCGCCAGCTGTTTCAATTAAATTAGCTACTAACTTAGCTGTAATAGGTTCACGGCTACGTGCTTTTCTATCTTGACGTGCATAGCCATAATATGGAACCACAATATTGATATTAGCTGCTGATGCACGCTTACAAGCATCAATCATAATCAATAACTCCATCAAGTGTAAATTAACCGGATTTGAAGTTGGTTGGATAATGAAAACATCACATCCACGAATACTTTCTTCAATATTGATTTGAATTTCTCCATCGCTAAAGCGTTTAACAGAACATTTCCCTAATTCAATCCCTACTCGATCAGCTACCTCTTGTGCTAATGGCTCATTTCCTTTTAAAGAGAAAATCTTTAAAGATGAATTCTTGTATTCATTATTTAACATTTATAGTCCTCCAATTTTTAACTTAGACACTTTCATTATATAAAAAATTAATCGCTTTTACTATGTTCAACAAAAAATTGTGGAAAAGAGATACCAAATTGTATCAAAAAATTATTTTTTGAGATATCCTTCTTTTGTGATTTGACGGGCTCGCGCAAGGGCTAAACTTTCATTAGGGACGTTGTCGGTAATTGTTGAACCTGCAGCGATTAACACACCGTCACCAACAGTTACAGGTGCCACTAAGTTAGTATTACATCCAATAAATGCATCTTTACCTACAACCGTTTTAAATTTATTAACACCATCATAATTTACTGTGATTGAACCACAACCAATGTTTGTACGTTCACCGATTTCAGCATCTCCAATATAACTTAAGTGAGATACTTTAGCCCCATCTTTAAGATCTGCTTTCTTCACTTCTACAAAGTTACCCACTTTTACATCTGAACCTAAGTTTGAACCAGGTCTTAGTTGCGCGAATGGTCCAACTTTTGTTTTATCACCAACGATTGAATCATTAATAACCGATTGTTTAATGTCAACTTGTGAGCCAATATGACTATTGTTGATTTCAGAGTATTGACCGATGACAGCTTCTTCTCCTATTACTGTTTCACCATTAATACGTACACCAGGTTCAATAATTGTATCCATACCTATTTTGACATCTGGTCCAATAAATGTAGTTGTAGGGTCGATAATAGTTACACCATTTCTCATATGCTCAATGTTAATACGTTGTTGCAACGCCTTTTCCGCATTACTTAACATGACACGATCATTTACACCCATAATCTCATTAAAATCGTCTGTGTGATAAACTTCAGCGACGCCATTATCAGCTAAGATTAAGCTGATCACATCTGGCAAGTAGTATTCACCTTGAGCATTATCATTTTTAACTTCTTCTAATTTAGAGAAAAGAACTCGATTATCGAACGCAAAAATTCCAGAACTAATTTCCGTTAATGCTTTTTGTGCTTCTGACGCGTCTTTTTCTTCAACAATACGTTGTAGTCTACGTTGTTCATTGCGAACGATTCGCCCATAACCAAACGGAATCTGAGCAGTTGCTGATAATACTGTCGCTTGCGCATGAGTACTTTCATGATGCTCAATTAACTTTTGTAACGTATGAGCTGTAATGAGTGGTGTGTCTCCACAAACAACTAAAGTTGTACCTTCCACTTCTTTCAAATGTTCGTTAGCCATCTTTACAGCATGTGCTGTTCCTAATTGTTCTTCTTGATAGCTATATAACGATTGGTTCCCCAATGTTTCTTTAACATCTTCAGCGCCATGACCTACAATTGTCACGATTTGGTTAACACCAGCATTCTTAACATTTGTTAACACATGTTCTACCATTGATTTTCCAGCAACTTTATGTAGCACTTTATATTTATTTGATTTCATTCTAGTACCTTTTCCAGCTGCTAATATTACCGCATTTCTTTGCATGAGTGGTAACCCTCCAATAAATTTTACACTTCTAATTTATTATAATTTAACTCAAGTTCGAGTTTCAAGATTTAGAAGGTTTTATAATTTAGTCTATTTAAATTTTCAAAATATGTATTCACTAGTAGAATGCTTTATACCACACTTGATATTTAAAAAGCAGGTTCAACAAATTTAAATGCTGAACCTGCCATAATGTATGATTTATTTAAGCTTCGTCTGAATCTTCTGATGAAGCATTTTTATCTGGAATAACTTCATCTGTTTCGTCATATACTTTCATAACGGCATCTTGAATTTCTTGTCTCATATCAGAGTTGATTGGATGCGCGATATCACGGAATTCACCATCTGGTGTACGTTTACTTGGCATAGCAACGAAAAGACCTGAGTTCCCTTCAATTACACGTAAATCGTGAATAACAAAAGCTTCGTCTAATGTAATTGAAACAAGTGCTTTCATTCTGCCATCTGTTTGTATTTTTCTAAGTCTAACATCTGTCACTTTCATGTAGTGAGCCCCCCCTAGTATATATATCTTTGTTTGTTAGAAGCTTGACAATTCTTTAATTAAGGAAATTATATTCCTTTTACTTTACCTACAACTTCAATTTCAACTTTAACGTCTTTAGGTAATCGTGCAACTTCAACACAACTACGTGCTGGTTGATGTTCACTGAAATAACTACCATAGACTTCATTTATTTGTTGAAATTCATTCATGTCGGAGATAAAAATGGTTGCTTTCACAACTGAGTTTAAATCCGAACCAGCTTCTTCAAGTACGACAGACAAATTGTCTAGCACTTGTTTTGTTTGCTCTTTCACATCATCACTGACAATATTCCCTTCAGTATCTAATGGGATTTGTCCAGATGTGAATACTAAATTATTCACAACCATAGCGTGTGAGTATGGTCCTAAAGCTTCTGGTGCTTTGTTAGTGTTAATTGTTTTCATGATGTAATAAACTCCTTTTAAGAAAATTTAGACAAACTATTGCCAGGTTCTACTTTAAATTCCTGATTGTATTCATCAACATCAGATAATTTAACTAAAGAAGTATAATCCTCAATCAATCTTTGTTTAACTTCTTTTGATTCTACAAGTACAGATACCCCTTTAACTTGTGCCTTAAACTCATTCATAAGATTCATGACACCGTTGATTGAACCTCCTGCTCTCATAAAATCATCCACGACAAGCACATTAGAATTTTCAGCTAATGTACGTTTAGAAAGCACCATCGTTTCGATCTTACGAGAAGAGCCAGACACGTAGTTAATCGATACAGTAGATCCCTCAGTAACTTTATTGTCTTTTCTAATTACTACTACAGGTAAATTTAATACGTTAGCTACCGCATTGGCAAGTGATATCCCTTTTGTAGCGATTGTCACAACCGCATCAAGATCTTCTTCCATATAAATGCTAGCAATTAATTTACCAACTTTATTAAGTAAAGAAGGGTTACCTACTAAATCTGATAAGAAAAGATATCCACCAGGTAATAATCGTTCTTTTTCTTGAAGTAGTTCAATAACTTCTTCAACAATTTCCGAAGCTTCTTCTTTACTCATCATTGGTTTGTAAGTTACACCACCACTCGCACCTGCAGTCGTAATAACTGTACCTAGCTTTTCTTTTTGGAAAGTATTCTTAATAATTTGAACATCTTCACTAATTGAAGACTTCGCTTGTTTAAATTTTTTCACAAAAAAAGTTAAAGGTATTAACTGATTTGGATGATTCATTAAATACTGTGTCATAAAGACGATACGTTCACTTCTTTTATACCTCATTTGTTGTTCAACCCTTCTATCATAATAATCTTACTAAATACACTTCATTACAGCAGCCATTAACAGCATTATATATCTTTTTCGCTTGGCTTTCTTTTTGAGCAAGCCCATATACGGTTGGACCACTACCACTCATTAATGCGCCATCTGCACCACATTGCAACATATTATTTTTTATTTTTTCAATTTCAGGATGCATTGACATTGATACTGGTTCTAAACGATTCGATAAGCTTTCACATAACTGTTTATAATCACCTTCAACAATCGCCTTCTCGCACATTTCAGTATCTACATGATGCGCATCATCTAAATCTAACGCCTTGAATACATCCGCGGATGATATACCTAAATTTGGTTTAGCTAAAACTACCCAAGCTGAAGGTGGCTTTTTTAAAAAGCGTATCTTTTCACCTCTACCTTTGCATACAGCAGTTCTGTTATAGATGCAAAACGGAATGTCTGTTCCAATTTGTATTCCCAAATCACTTAGTTCATGCAAAGATTTATCCAAATTAAACAAACGATTAATACCACGCATCGTAGCAGCTGCATCAGCTGATCCTCCTGCTAAACCGGCAGAAACGGGGATATCTTTATCTATAGTAATGGTGACACCTTCATTTAAATCATAGGTTTCCATCATCAATTGTGCTGCACGGTAAGCCAAATTTTTATGATCATTTGGAACATAATTATGTTCAATATCAACAACGATTTTTTTATCTTTTCTTTTTTGGAAAGATAATCGATCGTTCAGATCAACTGTCGTCATAATCATTGCAATTTCATGATATCCATCATCTCTTTTGAAAAGTGTATCGAGCGTCAAATTTATCTTGGCTGGTGCCGTTTCATATATCATTTTTCCGCCCTCTCTTCATCTATAGTAATAAGATGATTTTAACACAAAGACTTAAAATATTTGATAGATACATGACAAATTTATGTAAAATCTTAATAAAACAATCAATTTAATCTACTAATATACGTTTTCTAATGAAATTATATTATTTTTAAGTAAAATGATTGGAAGTGAGATAGAAGCATTCACTGTCTCACGTTTGACGCATATCTTAATCTTCTACAAAAAAAGAGTGTTGAACTTAATAAGCCCAACACCCAATACATTTTAATTTATAGAGTTGTAGTACACTAAACCACTCTATATTTATGTCTAAATTAGTGTGCAACTACTTCTTGATGATTATCTTCTTCAAATGAAACTTGTACGTTCTCTGTAAGAACATCCGTATATGTATACGAAACTCTTTCAAAATTATGCTTATCTTGGTCTAATTCAACAACGAATACAGAAGGATACGTTTCTTTTAACACACCACAACGTTCGATTGTTTTTTTACGACCACCGTTGGCTTTTAGTACAATACGATTTCCTAAATGACAATCAATAGAATTTTTGATGTCCAAAATTGATTTTGGCATATTGCTCCACCTCGCTACAAGTTACATAATACCATATTTTGCAAGGTTATGTCAAATAAAATTTAAATTTTATCAATGTAGTAGCGCTTTGTCAACAATTTAATTTTCTAATTCTGGGAAATTTTTCTTTTCTTCATACAATCGTGCAAAATCTTGTATTGATAGCGTTTCCCCGCGTCTTTTAGGATCGATACCTGTTTGTTCAAGCCATTTTAATATACTTTCTTTATGCTTTTTTCCATCTTTAAAGAAATTCTGATAATTGTTGTTAATTGTTTTACGTCTTTGCGCAAAAGCTGCTTTAGCTAATTTAAAGAAAGTTTCTTCGTCATCCACGCTAACGAGTGGCGTCTCTCTTTGCATTAATTTAACAACAATAGAATCTACATTAGGTGGTGGCATGAAAACTGATTTAGGAACCGTTAACACTTTACTTGTCTCTGTATAGTACTGTGTAACAATAGATAATGAACCATAAGCCTTTGTTCCTACTTGTGCATTTAAACGTTCACCAACCTCTTTTTGCATCATAACAACATAACCATCAATCGGAATATCTTGTTGCATTAAATTCAGTAAAATTGGTGTTGTAATATAATATGGTAAATTAGCTACGACCATAATTTTGTCACAATCATTCAAATACGTTTTAACCGCCTTACCAATGTCTGCTTTCAATATATCTTCGTTAATTATCGTAACGTTGTCATATGGCGCTAGTGTTTCTTTTAGTACAGGTATAAGTCGTTGATCAATTTCAAATGACATCACCTTTTTAGCTCTTTTGGCTAATTGCTCTGTTAAAGAACCCATACCGGGACCAACTTCAATAATACCTGTGTTGTCGTCAATTTCACTTGCATCTATAATTTTATGAATGATATTCACATCTACTAAGAAATTTTGTCCTAAACTTTTTTTAAAGTTAAATCCAAACTGATCTAACAATGCCTTAGTTCTTGAAGGTGTCGCAATATCTTTTCTCTCCACCTTTTATTCACTCTCCTTTTCCATAGATAACGCTTCGCGCACATCCGATTCAGTATAACCAAATGCATTGAGTTTCTTAAGCAGTTGCTTGCCATTTGAATGTCCGATGTGTAATTTACGACCTAGTATTTCTCTTTTACGACGTGCGTCTTTACCAATTATTAATCCTAAGTCTATAAGAACACTTTTGTCGATTGATTCTTCCGCTTCTTCAAAAGGAGAACTGACGTGCATTAATGCGTCTCTAATATCTTTTGGATGCGCATGTTCAACGCCGATTTTACCACGCTTATTTTTAGCTTTTTCTCTATCTAAGTATGCATGTTTAACACCTGAAACGTGTTCTGTAATCGTGTGACGTATTTTATCACCGGGAAAGTCAGGATCAGTTAATACGATAACACCTCTTGTTTCTTGTGCATTTTGGATGACTGCTAAAGTCTCTTTATTGATAGCACTCCCATTTGTTTCAATCGTATCACATTCAACAGCCGACTTTACTCGTTCTGTGTCATCTCTACCTTCTACTACGATAAATTCATTGATTTTCATAATAAAAAATCCTTACCTTTCAAATTCATTTCACATATATTATAACTACTTATCACATAAAAAATGAGAAAGATGTCGTGTGTCATGTTTATAAAATCATACCATGACAGACACGGTTTAACATCTTTCTCAGACATATATTATTATTTTAATTTAAATAAACGTTCAGCATTTTCCATCGTTTGACGACATACATCTTCATATGACATACCACGTAATTCTGCAATTTGTTCAGCAACTAAAGTCACGCGTTCTGGTTCATTACGTTTACCTCTATATGGATGAGGTGAAAGATAAGGCGCATCTGTTTCAACTAACAATCTATCCATAGGTACATGTTTTGCGACTTCTTTAGGTTGCTTAGCATTCTTAAATGTAACTGGACCACCTAAAGAGATATGGAAGTTCAGTTTATTAATAACTACATCTGCAATTTCAGGAGAACCACTGAAACTATGCATAATTCCGCCTATTTCTTCAGCATGTTCTTCCATTAAGATATCTACACAATCTTGCGTAGCTTCGCGATTATGAATAATGATAGGCAGGCCCACTCTTTTAGCGAGAGCAATTTGCTTTCTAAATACGTCTTTTTGAACTTCAGCTGGAGATTTATCCCAATGATAATCTAAGCCCATTTCTCCAATACCAATAACTTTAGGATGCTTTGATAACTCTTCAATCCATTGTAAACGTTCATCTGTAAAATCAATCGCATCAACAGGATGCCAACCTATAATTCCATAAATAAAATCATATTGATCAATCAGTTCCATAGCACGTTCAATTGTCGGTGTATCAAAACCAACGACAAACATGCGATCAACGCCTGCTTCTCTCGCACGAGAAATGACTTCAGTTAAATCTTCCGCATATTGTTCATCATTTAAATGGACATGTGTATCGATTAACATTTTATCTCTCCTAATTTTACAATTTATTACTATTTAATAACTGCACCATTTGGAATTGCACTTGGTAAACTAACTAATGTTAAGACACCATCTTTTTCAGCTGATAAAATCATACCTTCTGACTTTTGACCCATTAATTTAGCAGGTTTTAAGTTAGTGACCACTGCAACTTTTTTACCGATAATATCTTCTGGACGATAAAACTTAGCGATTCCAGAAACAATTTGACGTTGCTCTGAACCTAAGTCAATTTGAATTTTTAACAATTTATCAGACTTTGGAACGTTTTCAGCATCAGTAATTGTTGCTGCTTTAATTTCAACTTTATCAAAATCTTTAATATCAATTTGCGCTTTACTTGGCTCTTCCACTTCATCTTTAGATTCTTCAGACTTTGGAGGTTGCATTGATTCTTTAATATATGCAATTTCCGCTTCAGTGTCTAAACGAGGGAAGATTGGTGTTGGCTTCTCAGTTACCATAATCGGTTGTTTTAATGCACCATATTGTTCAAGACTTTCTAGTTCAAATAATTCAGGTTCATTAATATTCAGTTGTTTGAAAATTTCTTTAGGCGCATGTGTTAAGAATGGACGTAGTAACACTGCAGCATATCGAATATTTTCAACTAAATGTGCCATGACATTACCAAGCATATCTTTTTGACTATCATCCTTAGCTAATACCCATGGTGTAGTCTCATCGATATATTTATTCGTACGACTAATAAACTTCCATACAGTAGATAAAGCTACAGAGAATTGGAAACTTTCCATACTTTCATTGAAATGTTTCACAGTTTCATGTGCTAATGCTTCCATATCTTCATCCAGTTCATGTTTAGGACCTTCATATGCAGGCAGTTCACCTTGGAAATACTTATTAATCATAGAGATTGTACGATTTACTAAGTTACCTAAGTCATTTGCTAAATCATAGTTAGTACGCTCTACAAAAGCTTCAGGAGTGAATACTCCATCAGAGCCAAATGGTAGTTCGCGCATTAAATAATAGCGTGTTGCATCAAGACCATAGCGGTCAATTAATACGTTAGGATCTACCACATTACCTTTAGATTTACTCATTTTACCATCTTTCATCAGAATCCAACCATGTGCAAATACTTTTTTAGGAAGCGGTAAGTCTAACGCCATTAATAAAATTGGCCAAATAATTGAGTGGAAACGTACAATTTCCTTAGCCATTAAATGCACATCTGCTGGCCAATATTTCTTGAATAATTCATCATCATCTGATAAGTATCCTAATGCAGAAATATAGTTTACTAATGCATCAATCCATACGTATACAACGTGTTTAGGATTGGATGGCACTCTAACGCCCCAGTCAAATGATGTACGTGAAACAGCTAAATCTTCTAAACCAGGTTTAATAAAGTTGTTAATCATTTCATTTTTTCTTGAAGGCGGTTGAATGAAATCTGGATTAGCATCATAAAATTCTAATAATCTATCTGTGTATTTATTAATATTAAAGAAATAGCTTTCCTCTTTAACTAACTCAACCTCATGACCTGAATCTGGGCTTTTTCCGCCAACGATTTTGCCATTTTCATATATTGGATCTACTAATTGCGATTCAGTGTAATATGTTTCATCTGGTACTGAATACCATCCTTCATACTCACCAAGGTAAATATCACCTTGTTTTAAAAGACGCTCAAAAACTTTCTCAACTACTAGTTTATGACGATCTTCTGTAGTACGAATAAAGTCATCATTAGAGATTTCTAACTTACTCCAAAGACTTTTAATACCACTGATCATTTCATCTAAATATTCTAATTCAGTTTTACCTGCTTTTTGAGCTTTTTCTTGAATTTTTTGGCCATGTTCATCTGTACCAGTTAAGTAACGAACATCATAGCCTTGCATACGTTTATAACGTGAAATCACATCACCAGCTACTGTTGAATACGCATGGCCGATATGCAAATTACCACTCGGATAATAAATTGGGGTTGTAATATAAAATGTTTCTTTCGCCATCAATAGTCCTCCTCATCGTTTACAAAATAATAATATATACGTGTTATTTTGTTCATTATGGATTTTGATACTTAAACGCATCACGATATCCTTTTATATTAAGTTATTTCTTATTATAACTCATATCAATTTTCTAATGTCGTATCCTATTAACATTACCATAAATTCATTAATTTATGGGAGATTTCATAAGATTTTCATTGCCCATTTTCCCAGAAAAATATTTAATTAATCAACGTTTCATTGCCACATCATTGATTGACATCATGATATATGTCATAAACTTCTCCAGTCTTCATACGACGATCTTCTGCGACTAACTTAATCGCCTTTTTAGGTTTAATATTTTGTTCTGATATATAGTGTTCGACATGCTCTGAAATGGTAAGTGATTGAAACCATTGTTCAGTTTCATGAGGCTTAGCGCCCTCAATCAAGATTACAAATTCACCTTTTTGCATAATTTCATCGTTTTGAAATGCATTTATTAGGTGCCCAACTTCTTGCATCACAATTTGTTCAAACTTTTTAGTTAATTCACGACCGACTGCAACACGTCTAGTATCATCAACTTTGGCAATGGCTTTTAACGTTTCAACAACACGGAATGGTGACTCATAAATAATTAATGTGCTATCTTGAAACATTCGTTCCTGTAATACTGCTACTTTATCTTTTTCTTTTCTAGGTAAAAAGCCTAAAAATGTATACGTATAGGATGGTAGGCCACTTGCCATTAGTGCAGTTAAACCTGCATTAGGACCAGGCACGGTTTCTACATGAATGTCATAACTGTGGGCTGCAACGACCAACTCATAACCCGGGTCGCTTATTAAAGGTAAACCTGCATCTGACACTAAAGCGATATTGTAACCTTCATTTAACAACTCAATTAAATACTCAGTTTGCTGAGACTTATTATGTTCATGATATGATTTGAGCGGTGTTTGAATATCATAATGATTGCAAAGCTTTTTGGTCACTCGTGTATCTTCACAAGCTATGAAATCAGCATTTTTTAAAGTTTCAATTGCACGAAATGTAATATCACCTAGATTTCCTATAGGCGTTCCCACTAAATATAATGTCGCCATATTTAACGCTCCTCAATCATTTTTAATTTTTGTTGTCTGCTATATGTTTTAATTTCATACTCTCTTCGCATTGCTTCTGATTTTGAACTAAACATTTCTTGATAAACTAACACTACCGGACGTCTTGTTTTAGTATATTTAGCCCCTTTTCCTGCATTATGCGTCGCAATACGTGCCTCTACATTGGTAGTATAACCCGTATATAATGAATTATCTTTGCATTTAACTATATAAACATAATGTTTAGCCATAATACACCTCTTTCATTTCATCAGTGTAGTCACCCTGATTATTATAGATGTAAAATGGTGGTGCAATGGTTAATCCCTGGTTACCGTTTTTGCGTCCCTCTACTACAATCGTAACAGCCGATTTATCAATTTTACTATAAATAAAAACCACTCGTTTCGGTTCAATACTGGCTTTGCGCATCTCAGTTAAGACATCCATTAACCTTTCAGCTCGATGAACCATCATAAGTCGACCACCTTGCTTTAATAGATGACGCGCTGCCAACATACAATCCTCTAATGTACACATAATCTCATGTCTCGCAATCTTATGTGCCTCTTTTTGATGTTGATGACGTTGATTGCTTTTAAAATAAGGAGGATTACACGTGACTAACGTATATTGAGATGGTTTAAAGTTTTGGTACACATCTTTTAAATCCATGTGATGCATTAATAATCGATTCGTCAAATCGTTATATTCGAAGGTACGACGAGCCATATCAGCCAATTGTTCTTGTATCTCGATACTCTCAATTGTTTGCGATCCTTTAGCTGATAACAAGAGTGCAATCACACCATTTCCCGCGCAAAGGTCTAATATTTTGTCATTCTTCCTCACTTCGGTAAAATGCCCTAACAATAAAGCATCTGTTGAAAATGAAAAGACATCGTCATTTTGTATAATTTTCAAACTTTCTTTAAATAAGTCATCAATACGCTCATTAGCTTTTAACATAATCTTATTTCTCCTAAAAAAGAGATGTCTTTACAACACATCGTTATATTTCAAAGTGTTGAAATCCATCCCTAATCATTAGCGTACGCTTTAATCAATTTCACTTTACATTTTCGACGTACTGTCAATCCACTGGCAATATCAACTGACCAATGGTCTAACTATTTAATACATTCATACATAGTAAACAATCCTCACCATAGCGGTGTTTACCAAATAATTCTCCATTACAAATATGGAATCCTTCGCTATATAATACTGCTAAGTTATCCTTACTTGGCAATGGTTTCTTAACATGTTTAATTGAACTTTTATTATCTCTTTCCTTACTCATTGGCTTGTTGTCTTTTTCAATACGATTTGTAACTTTGACAGCTTCAACGTCTTGTTCACTCTTAGCCATCAATGATTTTAAATTATCATTTTCAACTTGTAAGGCAACATTTTCTTCAATAAGTTGGATAGATAATGCTTTCAGTTCACTCATTTCCTGATTTAATTGATTAACATTACTTTCAAGTTTTACAATTTTTTCAAATAAGTCATTGCGATTCAAAAGTAACGTGCCTCCTTAATTAAAAGCTTCTAATTCTTCCATTTTATATTCTAACGGCTGTTCTAAACCATCGATTTTAACTTGCATTGAAATATCTAGAATATTTAACCCAATGACTTGTCCTTTGCCTTCAGGTGTCACAATTTTATCCCCTAAATCAGGTAACTGTGCTCTTGCCTCTTCATAAAAATCATTTTCATATTTTAAACAACACATCAATCGACCACAAGCACCAGAAATTTTAGTAGGATTTAAAGACAGATTTTGATCTTTAGCCATTTTAATTGAAACCGGTTCAAAATCCGCTAAAAATGTGGCACAACATAGTGAACGACCACATGGACCGATACCACCTAGTAATTTAGCTTCATCTCGAACACCGATTTGTCTTAATTCGATACGTGTCTTTAAATTTTGTGCTAAATGTTTTACGAGTTTACGAAAATCAATACGATCATCTGCTATAAAATTAAAAATCACTTTTGATTTATCTAATGTATATTCACAATTAACTAATCGCATATCCAGTTGCTGTTCTTTAACTAAGTCTTTACATAATTGTAATGCATTAGTGGCATCTTTATCATTTTGATAATACGTTTCGATATCTTGCTCTGTAGCAACGCGTATAATTTCTTTTAAAGGTAATGTAACATCACCATCTTCAACATCTTTAGGTGGAAACTTTACACTTCCAATTTCAATGCCTCGTTTAGATTCGACAACAACCCAATCATCTACATTTACGTCTAAATCATTAGGCGCATAATATTCCAATTTCCCTGCTTTCTGAAATTGTACACCTACGATATTTGGCATTCTAACTCACACCTTTAATTACTATTTGTTCAAATACAAGCGTCGGATTAACATTTTGTATTAATTTTTTGTGCGCTTCTGTAATTTGGTCGTACATTGTTATAACTTGGTTTAGCGATAACTGATTCGCATATTTTTCTATATTACCTTTTAAATCTGTGTATGTAAAATCTCGTTCAATTCCTATTTTGGCATGCATAATATCCTCAAAAAACGCGTTAACGGCTGCTAGCGTTAGTAATTGTAACTTACGATTTTTCGCATTTTTTAATAAATCTATTATTCCAATTAATGCCATAGGTCTATTCGTTAATAATAAGTCACACCAATGTAAAATCACTTTCCTAAGTGTAACTAAATCATGTTCTTCATTTAAATCTATTGCAGTTTCTAGTTGCGTAGTATAGGTGCTTAGCATTTCAGCTACAGCTCTATTAATATCTTCATCAACTAATCTATCTATAAAGTCTTGTTTATCACTTGATTTAAAATAAACATGCTGACAACGTGAATGAATTGTATCTAAGATTTGTTCTGGCTTCGTTGATAGCAAAATGGCTATCGTATTCTCAGGTGGTTCTTCTAAAAACTTTAATATACTATTTTCCCCTTGAACAGTAAGCTTTTCAAAATCTTCTATGATATAAACTTTATGTGTTCCTTCAATAGGAAGTTGATTCATACGATGTACCAACTGCTCAATTTGCTCTTTCTTAATTGAATTTTCTTCAGAAGATACATACATGAAGTCTGGTTGGTTGAAGGTTTCAACTTTCATTTCACATTGCTGATTACCATTACATAGAATAAGTTTTGCAAATTCCATCGCTACATGCTTCATTGATTGTGCATCATCACCTTCAAAAAGGTAGGCATGCGATAGTTTATTTGAATGATACGCATTCGCTAATTTTTGTTGTTCATCCATGCTTGCTTACTCCTTATTCAACTTTATAATATAAAAGAGGTTAGGACCAAAGCATTTAGAATTTATGCAAACTTACCGATTAGCAAAATTATATTTCAAATTTTGTCGAATCGAGCTTCTCTACAACTTAACATGTTGCAAATAAGTTTGCTAAATCTGCCTTCAAACACCGTCTATCAGTGTTCCAGAGCATAAGCCATAATGTCCCAACCTCGAATATTGTTTATTCATCTAAGGTGTCTTAATTTCATTATTCATTACTTTTAAATGTTAAAATCTATGGAATGATTCGACTGGCATTACAAATACTGTAGCGCCTCCTACTTCCACTTCAACAGGATATGGTATGTAAGAATCTGCACTACCACCCATTGGTGTCATTGGTGAAACAAGTTGATCTCTATTACCGCAAGTATGATCAATGACTGATAAAATATCATCTACACGGTCATCATCTACACCACATAAGAAAGTAGTGTTACCTGCTCTTAAAAATCCACCAGTAGTTGCTAATTTAGTAGCTCTAAAGTTATTTTTTACGAGTTGGTCTGAAAGTTCTTGACTATCCTGATCTTGAACGATCGCTATAATCATTTTCATCTTAAAACACCTCTTCTTGTTATTATATCATAATTATTTTAAAAAATTTAAGATTATCTCATAAGTTTCATTGACTACATCATCAATATTACGTGTCGCATCTACCACTGCAAAACGCTGAGGTGTTTCTTGAATGATTTGTCGATATCCTTCAATCACCTTCTCGTGAAATGCAATATCTTCTTTATCAAGCCGATTTTGATCTCGTTGATTTTTAAGTATTCTATCTCTACCGACTTCTGCCGTAATATCTAAATAAATGGTTAAATTTGGATAAAGACCATTTATTGCAAAATCATTTAATTGCTTCACTTCTTCAATACCTATACCCCTTGCATAACCTTGATATGCAAGAGAACTATCAATATATCTATCACATAAGACAATTTTATTATCATTTAACGCGGGCACAACTTTTTCTACTAGGTGTTCTCTTCTAGAAGCAGCAAACAACATTGCTTCTGTACGTATGTCCATATTTGCACCTTCTAATACTACCTTACGTATTTCTTCACCAGTTGGTACTCCTCCAGGTTCTCTAGTAGCAATCAACTGATAATCCTGAGCTAATTTTTCAGACACACGTTGCAATACAGTTGTCTTACCTGAACCTTCAGGACCCTCGAATGTTATAAACGCCGACATTTTATTCATCCTTAACTAATATTTTTTCTTGTTTTATACCTTCAACTCTATCACCTTTTTGAAGATATTCTCGCATTAATTTTATCATATTTTGGGTTATTCTTTCCCCTTTTAAATAAACAGGGATACCCGGCGGATATGGTATGATGTGGATTGCTAATATCTTACCTATCGATTGATCAATATCAACCCATGTTACGTTACCACTATCTTGTGGGAAGTATGTACCTTCATCTAACGGTATATGTATTGATGTTGATTGTTTAGATGACAATGGACATGGTAGGTTGATTTTTGTGATCTTGTTTAATAGTGTTTCAAATGGATACTTATCGTCCTCATGCCATAACGGCAATACAACTAAAACTTGCTTGTCGTCAGCTAATTCAATGTATATACCCATTTGTTCAAAGCATGTTTGTATTTCAAATCCAGAATACCCTTGATACTGAATTAATAATTTTAAAGGATCACTTACACAAATAGTAGTTAATCCAATCATATTTAGCGTATCAATAAGTTGCTTTCTTTTCTCAAAAAATAGCGTACTATCGTAATCAACATAAAATTGATGTGCTAGCTCAAGACTGGCCATCACTAAATATGAAGGACTAGAAGTCTGAAAGTATCCTAGATATCGCACTATTTCATCTTTCAATGGTGCATCTTTATGAATAAACAATATAGATCCCATCGTGAGTGCGGGCAATGTCTTGTGATAAGACTGCACAACATAATCCGCGCCACTTTCAAGTGCAGACTTTGGAAAGTTTTTTAAATTAAAATGTGCACCATGTGCCTCATCAACTAATACTGGTATAACTTCACGATGTGCTCTATCTACAAATGCTTTGATATCAAAGCATTCACCATAATAGTTTGGATAGGTTACAATAGCTAACTTCTGATTATTGAATGTCATACTTTGTGTGTCCGGACCTAAATATTGACTACTATCATTACTCTTAGTCATTGCTATTATATCAGCAGGTTGCTGTACAATATCCAATCCATGAAAGACTGATTTGTGCACATTACGACTAATCAAAAAATTTCCTTTTAATTTTGAAAATGACTGTATCACTGATAAAATTCCAGAGGTTGTTCCATTAATTAAAAAATATGCGTCATAATCCGGGTGCTTATGAATATGTTGCATACTTTTTAATATGATATCTTCTGGGTGGTGCAAATCATCAAGTCCCGTGATTTCAGTCATATCCATCTTAAAGTCCAAATTTTTTACATTACCGATTGTTCCATTTTTGTGACCAGGTACATGTAAAGAAATAGCATTTTCATTTACTAATTGAGATAATTTATGAAAAATTGGAAGTTCCATATTATACACACTTTCTAATTATTTAGTGTACTTGCGATAAGTCATCATTGCCATCGCGTTGCTCAATCCACTTTGTTTTCAATAGTCCCATGACATAACAATCTTTATACTTTCCTTGAGTATAAAAATGTTCTTTTAATTCACCTTCTATAATGAAACCTGCTTTTTTATATATGTGCACTGCTTTTTCATTATTCACATCCACATATAAATAAACTTTATTCAGGTTCAAGACTAAAAAGGCGTAATCAATTGCCATTTTAAATGCTTTTTTAGCATAGCCTTTATTTCCAAATTGTGAATCTATAATAATTTGAATTTCACAATTTCTATGTACAAAGTTAATTTCCACTAGTTCTACAACACCGATAGACGTGTGATCATCTTCAATAATGAATCTTCTCTCTGATTCATCTAAAATATGCTTTTGATATAACGTTTTTAACTCACTCAATGATTCATACGGTTCTTCAAACCAGTAAGACATAATCGTATATTCGTTATTTAAATGATGTACAAATTGTAAGTCTGTTTCTTCTAAAGCTCTAATTATCATTCTTAGCACTCCTTTAATTACAGTGTAGACAAGCGATTTAACTAAGTAAAGTAACTCAATACTTTAGTTTTACACTTCCTCTTCATAAAGCTATTACACTTTGATTTGTTGATTTCATTAAACCTTCGGTTTTGTTTTTGTGCATAAAAAAAAGAGACCTTCCGGTCTCAATAATTTGCCTGGCAACGTCCTACTCTAGCGGAACGTAAATCTGCTACCATCGGCGCTAAGAAACTTACTTTACTTCGAGACAAGTGCTCGCATCCTTCTTCATTTTCTAAAATTGCTTGCTCTTTTAGCTCAACTAAACTCGCTTCTCAATTTTCTCAATTCATCGGCTTCAAACACTTTCTCTTCGTAAAGCTATTACACTTTGATTTGTTGATATCTTATTAAACCTTCGGTTTTAATTTTAGGCATAAAAAAAGAGACCTTCCGGTCTCAATAATTTGCCTGGCAACGTCCTACTCTAGCGGAACGTAAATCTGCTACCATCGGCGCTAAGAAACTTACTTTACTTCGAGACAAGCGCT
This sequence comes from Staphylococcus sp. NWU MKU2, assembly GCF_033283605.1. Classification (NCBI taxonomy): domain Bacteria; kingdom Bacillati; phylum Bacillota; class Bacilli; order Caryophanales; family Staphylococcaceae; genus Staphylococcus; species Staphylococcus sp. NWU MKU2. Next base: position 38,188 of record NZ_JAVSMH010000013.1, read on the forward strand.
CGCATCCTTCCTCATTTTCTAAAATTGCTTGCTCTTTTAGCTCAACTAAACTCGCTTCTCAATTTTCTCAATTCATCGGCTTCAAACGCTTTCTCTTCGTAAAGCTATTACACTTTGATTTGTTGATATCTTATTAAACCTTCGGTTTTGTTTTTGTGCATAAAAAAAGAGACCTTTCGGTCTCGATATCGGCTGATCGCATCCATACGATTTGCCTGGCAACGTCCTACTCTAGCGGAACGTAAATCCAACTACCATCGGCGCTAAGGAGCTTAACTTCTGTGTT
>NZ_JAVSMH010000014.1:0-22974 GCF_033283605.1 Staphylococcus sp. NWU MKU2
TTATGATAATTAAATGCTTCTAGCGTTTCAAAAGGTTTAAGAAATAGTTTCCAATAACTTTTATATTTATTATAAAGGGGTCTATTAGAGGTTCTATAACAATTCATTACATGAACTCTAGACATATTTAACGCTCGATTCAAAGATTGAACAATATGAAAACGATCAATAATAATCTTCGCGTTAGGAAATAATTGTTTGATTAGTGACATATATGGTTCATACATATCAATCGTTACTGTTTTAACTTTTTGTCTGAGTTTTAAAGAATAGCGATAAAAATGATCTTTTAGCGATTTTAACTTACGATCCGCTACCACATCTACGATGCGGTGCGATACAGCATCTGCATAAATAAAACTCATTTTTCCGATTACGTTTTTAACACTTTTAAATTCGTCCATCATTAAGTGTTCAGGTAGAGCATCAAAAGAAGACTGACCTACGTCGCTTGCCGCTTGATTAATCACTCTAGACACAGTCATTGATGATACTAAGCATGACTTAGCGATAGATTTTTGAGAGCGGTATTCTTGTGCTTTATCTAAAACTGCAAGTTTTGTTTTATTAGAAATAAAACAATGAGCATCGACAATATTAGATTTAGCAGTAAAATGACTGTCACATGATTTACAATAAAATCTTTGTTTTTGAAGTTCTAAATAAGCGGGTATTTCCATAATTTTAAGTAAAGTAATCGTTGAGGTTTTCTTACCATTTTTTACTATAGAGAAATTTTCATTTTTAGTTGAACAATTTTCACAATGTGTAGGTTGATAAGTAAGCTCGGCATAGTAAAACAAGCTCATTCGTCCTTTATGTTTTTTCTCAATCACTTCATCTGAAAAATTTAGATTTTTATCTTTAATTCTTAAAGTATTTAATATAGACTTACACATAGGCGCATTACCTTTCTTTTTTATTTTGTGTGGTAACTAATAATTATAGAGGTAATTGCGCCATTTTTGTATTCAAACATAAAAATTGGACTGATGATTTTTAGTCATCAGTCCAATTTATTATAGAGCCATAATTAAATAAGTTTGCACTTAATTATAATTTAAATGATGAAGTATCAATTTTAACTCCAGGACCCATTGTTGTAGTTACAGCAACAGATTTGAAGTAAGTACCTTTAGCAGATGATGGTTTAGCTTTAGCTAATACATCTTGTAAAGTTTTGAAGTTTTCAACTAATTTTTCATCGCTGAATGAAACTTTACCGATTGAAGCATGTACGATACCTGCTTTTTCAGCACGGTATTCAACTTTACCAGCTTTGATTTCTTCAACAGCTTTTTTAACATCCATAGTTACTGTACCAGTTTTAGGGTTTGGCATTAAACCTTTAGGTCCTAATACACGACCTAATTTACCAACTTCGCCCATCATGTCTGGTGTAGCTACTACTACGTCAAAGTCGAACCAACCTTGTTGGATTTTTTGTACGTATTCAGATTCACCTACGTAATCTGCGCCTGCTTCTTCTGCTTCAGTGATTTTGTCACCTTTAGCAAATACTAATACACGTTGTGATTTACCAGTTCCGTTTGGTAATACTACTGCACCACGGATTTGTTGGTCATTTTTACGTGTATCAATTCCTAAACGGAAAGCAACTTCAACTGATGCGTCGAAGTTAGCAATGCTTGTTTCTTTAGCTAAGCTGATTGCTTCTTCAACACTATAATGTTTAGTACGATCAACTTTATTAGCTGCTTCTTGATACTTTTTACCTTTTTTAGCCATTTATTGTTCCTCCTTTAGTGGTTTTAGCGGAATTTCCTCCCACGCTTACTTGTGCCTAACACAAGTTAAGAGCAGATAACAGATGAATGTCTAATGTTTGAGTAATCTTAAGAAAGATTACTAGTCATCCAGACTAATCATAGACAATATTGTCGTTGTCATTTCTGTTACCTGCTATCGTCTATCAGTTTATTTCAAAATTAAACTAACTTTGTATTCATTAATTATTGTACAGTGATACCCATACTACGAGCAGTACCTTCGATAATACGCATAGCTGCTTCTTCGTCTGCAGCGTTTAAGTCTTGCATTTTAGTTTGAGCAATTTCACGTACTTGATCTTTAGTTACTGTAGCAACTTTAGTTTTGTTAGGTTCACCAGAACCTTTTTCTACGCCAGCTGCTTTTTTAAGTAGTACTGGAGCCGGTGGAGTTTTAGTAATGAATGTAAATGAACGATCTTCATAAACACTGATTTCTACCGGAATGATTAAACCTGCTTGTTCTTGTGTACGTGCGTTGAATTCTTTACAGAATCCCATGATGTTCACACCTGCTTGACCTAATGCTGGACCAACTGGTGGTGCTGGGTTCGCTTTACCTGCAGGAATTTGTAATTTAACTACTTTTTCTACTTTTTTAGCCACGATGTGCACCTCCTTGATATCGTGATGTGGTCACAGGGCTCAGTTTTGCCCTCCCACTCATAAACATTTCGTGACGAAATGAGCGCTATAAAAACGCGACCACATTATTTTAACACTAAACCAACTTAAAAAGCAATAGTAAAATTTCATCTTTTTTGTTGTTCAATATTTTTCCAAATTTAATTGATTATAGTTTTTCTATTTGATCAAATTCAACTTCAACTGGTGTTTCTCTTCCGAACATATCAACTAATACTGTTAATTTAAATTTATCGGGTTCGATTTCTTGAACTTCTCCAACTTGATTAGCGAACGGTCCAGATTTAATACGAACTTGTTCTCCGACATCTAATTCTACATCGATTGTTTTTTCTTTAAGTCCCATTTGTTTTAAAATGAATCTCATTTCTTCAGGTAATAATGGGTTTGGCTTAGAACCTGCTCCAGCTGAACCAACGAATCCTGTAACACCAGGTGTGTTACGTACTACATACCAAGATTCATCAGTCATCACTAGTTCTACAAGTACATAACCAGGGAACGTTTTTTTAAGTTGCTTTTTAGCTTTACCATCTTTAACTTGTGTTTCTTCCTCTTCAGGTATGACAACTCTAAAAATCTGTTCTGTCATATTCATTGATTCTACTCTTTTTTCTAAATTCTTCTTAACTTTATTCTCATATCCAGAATACGTATGCACAGCATACCAACGCTTTGCGCCAACCTCTTCAGACATGTTGTCACTCCTTATTCTTATCTAAATAGTTCAATTAAATTCCCAATACCTATATCTAATACCCAGAAAAAGACCATAAAGAAGATTACTGTAGAAACTACAATTACAGTATATTTAAAAAGTTCTTCTTTTGTTGGCCAACTCGTTTTTTCCATTTCACTTTTAACGCCTTGGAAGAAACTATCTTTTTCTTTGTTTGTGCCTTTATCTTTAGCCATCAAAATTACCTCCATACTCACAGTTAGTTAACCGTTGACTTTAATAGCAATACTTTCACTATTATTTAGACTCTTTATGAATCGTATGTGCATTACATCTCGAACAATATTTTTTTATTTCTAGTCTCGTTGCAGAAGTTTCTTTTTTCGGTACGTTATAATTTCTAGTACCACAAACTTCACAAATTAAAGGTACTTTTTTCAAATCAGTTCACCTTTGCTCATTTTAATACCAGTATACTATACATAAACCTAACATTAAATGTCAAACAAGCGCCGTTATGTATGAGTTGATACAACTTAATAAAGACGCTTCAATAAATAGTACTTCATTTTCATTTTACAACGTTGAATACTATTGTAAACCACTTTATCTTTAATACCTAGTTGTTTTGCAAATTCACTAGGTGAATAATCAGACATTAGTAATTCAGCTACGCTTCGCTCGAATCGACTTAATACTGTTAAACTACTCACTAGCAATTCTCGCTTCTCTTTTATCATGCAAATATCTTCAATATGTTTACTTGATTGATTCAATTTGTAGTCAATAACATAGTCATTAATGATGCTATCGTGCTTATCAGTCTCAATATACTTCCTTCTCCAAAAATCATTTCTCATCGATCGTACGATACAATTCAAATAGTGTTCGAAGGGAACGTCTGTACTAAAATCAAATGTATGAAGCGCTAAATAAATCCTGATTAAAGTTTCTTGTACTAAATCTTCAATATCTTCATTTTTCATTCCATAACTTTTAAATTTTATAAAAAGTTTAGGTTGTATGTGGTTTACTATATCTATAAATAATCTCTCTTGTTCGTGACTACTACGACTATTTTGGAATGCTTTAAAGGTCTTCTCTAGTTGTATAAATTGATGTGCCATAAACCTTACCTTTCAAATTAAGTTAGGCAAAGTTTATATGAAGTCATTTTCAAAAGACAAGTGGACGATTTTAATCTTTGTTATGATTTCCACGTCTAATCTTTTCAAATTCTGCTAATACATCATTTGATAACGAAATGCGTGTTCTCGGTTTACTTTCTGTGAAATCATCTAATGACTTACTCACTGTGATTTCATTTTCTCTTAAATCACGCCACATCTCTCTCGAAGATACACGATATGCGCCAGCACCAAATATTGCATGTTGCTCGCTCATATCACTGGTTACAACGGTAATATGTGTCGTGTGCTTGTTATATAAATTATAAACATAACGTTCTATATAGCTATCCGCAGTCTCTTTTTCTTTTGTAAATACTGTTTTCACACCATGATAAATGTATTCTCTTTCTATACCTGATTGTTCATATGCATCAAACACACATACAATTTCATCAGCTACAACAGCATTATAGTTTGCTATAGCATCTAATAATTGCTCTCGTGCTTCTTGCAAATTATCTTTTGCAATTTTACCGAGTTCAGGTGACTGTCCAATCATATTGTAGCCATCAATTATCAAATATTTATCTTTCATGCGTTATCTCCGACTTGATGACGTTTACGATATACTTCATACATCATTAAACTAGCAGCTACCGATGCATTGAGGCTATTAACATGTCCAACCATAGGTATTTTAATGTAAAAATCACATTTATCTTTCACTAATCTACTCATGCCTTGTCCTTCACTACCGATAACGATAGCTAATGGCATATCCGCCGCCATATCTCTATAGTCTGTTGCATTATCCGCTTCAGCACCTGCTACCCAGTAGCCATGTTCTTTTAATTCGTCAATTGTTTTTGCTAAATTCGTAACACGCATAACTGGAACATGTTGTATCGCACCTGTTGATGCTTTAGCAACTGTTTGCGTTAACGCTACTGAACGTCTTTTAGGAATAATAACACCATCAACACCGCTAGCATCTGCCGTTCTCAATATAGAGCCTAAGTTATGAGGATCTTCAAGGCCATCTAAAATCACTACAGTTGATAAACCTTCTTTATCCTTTTGAGATTGAATAAATTGATCGAAATCAGCATATTCATATGGTGCAATAAGTGCAGCAACACCTTGATGAGGTGCATTTGCTAAATTATCTAATTTGGATTTTGGAACTGTTTGCACAATCAATTTTTGCTCTTTAGCATTTTGTAAAATATCATTGATTTGTTGCTTTCTGATTCCCTCTTGTATCCAAATTTTATTAATAGTATGGCCAGAAACAATCGCTTCTTTAACAGCATGCCTACCGACAATAACGATATCTTCCACTGTTTTCACTACCTTTCATTGACTGTTTGAACAATCATATCAAGTAAATTTTTCAATCTTTCTTCTTGATGATCTAAATATAAATATCCAATGACTGCTTCTAAACCAGAACTTTTACGATAAGTTTGAATATCCGTATTTTTAGCCTTAGTGTGACTTTTAGCATTACGACCTCTTTTAACAATATCTAATTCTTCATCCGTGAACCAACCCATTTCAAATAATGTTTCTAAAGTTTGCGCCTGACTTTTCGCAGACACATAACTTTTCGAAACTTGATGCAATCGATTAGGCTTACTTTGTAATTTAAGAACGATATATTCTCGCACGTGCTGGTCCAACACTGCGTCACCCATGTAGGCTAGTGTTAACGGGTTTAACAATTTAATATCCATATTATCCACGTTTAAAGCGTACACCTTGTGGCGTATCCTCTAATATAATGTTTTGTTCTTTAAGCATGTCTCTTATTTCATCTGCACGTGCAAAGTCTTTATTTTTACGCGCTTCATTACGTTCTTCGATGAGCTTTTCAATATCTTCATCAAGTAACATATCTGATTTATTACCTTTTAGTGGAACTCCAAGTACATCACTAAATATCTGATAAACTTCTTTGAATCGAGAAATGACTTGAGTAGATGTATTGTTCTCTAAAACATATTTATTCGCAAGTTTAGATAAATCGTACCAAGCCGTAACAGCATTAGCGGTATTGAAATCATCATCCATTACTGTCTCAAATTGCTCTAAAATAGCATCAATTTGTTCGATATATTTAGATTGGTCAACGATGTCTGTCGCGATTGTTTCACGTTCTTCTATTAATTGATAGCTATTACGAATGCGTTCTAAACCACTCTTAGCTGCATTAACAAGTTCTAGATTATAGTTAATAGGACTTCTATAATGTACGCTAATCATGAAGAATCGCAGTACGTCAGGATCTACTTCTTTTATGATGTCATGAACTAGTATAAAGTTACCTAACGATTTACTCATTTTCTCGTTATCTATATTTATAAAACCATTATGCATCCAGTAATTAGCAAATGGGGCATGATTATGCGCTTCTGATTGCGCAATTTCGTTTTCGTGATGAGGGAATTGTAAGTCAGAACCACCAGCATGAATATCAATTGTTTTGCCTAGTTCATGAAACGCCATTACTGAACATTCAATATGCCAACCTGGACGCCCTTCACCAAAAGGACTTTCCCAACTAATTTCACCTGGTTTTGCTTTTTTCCATAAAGTAAAGTCTAACGCATCTTCTTTTTGTTCCCCAGCTTCTATTCTTGCTCCTACCTTTAAATCATCTAATGACTGATGGCTTAATTTACCGTAACCTTCAAATTTGCGTGTTCTAAAGTAGACATCGCCGTCACTCTCATAGGCGTAACCTTCATCAACTAGCTCTTTAATAAAATCAATAATCTCATCCATATGATTCATTACACGTGGATTCGAAGTCGCTTTCTTAACGTTTAATGCACCAACATCTTCATAAAACGCTTTAATGTATCTATCTGCAATATCCGGTACACTCTCATTCAATTCCTTAGAACGGTTTATTAATTTATCGTCTACATCTGTGAAGTTTGAAACATAAATCACTTCGTATCCTTTATATTCAAAATATCTACGTACAACATCATAATTTATGGCAGGACGTGCATTACCAATGTGAATATAATTGTATACTGTCGGACCACAGACATACATTTTCACCTTACCTGGTTCGATAGGTTCAAATGTCTCTTTTTGACGCGTTAATGTATTATATAATGTAATCATCTTTAATCTCTCCGTTCTTCGCTTTTTCAAGTTGTTTTTCTAGCTGCTTAATTTGTTCATATAAAGGGTCAGGTAAATTACGGTGATCAAATGTTTTACCGATACGTTTACCCTCTTGTTTAACAATATGTCCCGGAATACCGACTACAGTCGTGTAACTTGGAACTGATTGTAATACCACTGAATTCGCACCAATATTCACATTCGAATCAATTTGAATATTACCTAACACTTTTGACCCAGCTGCGATTAATACATTATCACCAATATCAGGGTGACGTTTTCCTTTTTCTTTGCCCGTACCACCCAGTGTTACACCTTGATAAATAGTCACATTATCACCAATTGTACAAGTCTCACCAATTACTACACCCATACCATGGTCTATAAATAAGCGTTTGCCAATTTTCGCGCCTGGATGTATTTCAATACCTGTAAAGAAACGTGATACTTGAGATATAATTCTCGCCAATACATAGCGTTTCTTATTATATAGTTTATGTGCAATAAGGTGACTCCAAACTGCATGTAATCCAGCATATGTTGTAATAACCTCAAATGTTGTACGAGCTGCTGGGTCTTGTTCGAATACCATTTTCACATCGTCTCTCATTCTTTTTATCAAGACTGTCGCCCCCTCAGTTTTTTAAAAAGTTTAAAAATTTCCAAATTTAATAGCAAAATACTTAAATACACTCTAAATAAAATAATTAGCGCCCCTAACACATAAGATGCTAGAGGCGCTACTGCACGGTTCCACTCTGTATTCTAGATAAATGCAAGCTAGTATATCTATATAACTATAGGTTACTAGATTCAGTTTATCATACTCATTTACTATATTTAGTTGATTATACAAAGGTGCATTCAACATCGTCTATGGCGTACTCACAGCAACCGTACACTCTCTGATATCATAGTCCAATATTTACTAATCCTTCGCCTTTAAATACTCATACCAAAATGGCTTCGCCATCTTTAACTTTATCATATTTGCTTTAATGTAAAATTTCAAGTGTTAGATAAGTTAAATTAGCATCTCATTCGCGCAACTTGCCTGATGTCCTTTACACGAATTTTTTCAATCGTGAAAGCACTTTATCTTTACCTAATACTTCAATTGTATTAGGTAATTCAGGACCATGCATTTGACCAGTTACGGCAACACGAATAGGCATGAATAATTGTTTACCTTTAATACCTGTTTCTTTTTGTACTTCTTTAATTGTTTTCTTAATGTCAGCCGCTTCAAATGGTTCTAAAGCTTCTAATTTACCATATAAATGTGTCATCAATTCAGGAACTTGTTCACCATTAAGGACTTCTTGCTCTTCTTCTCCTAATTCAGGCATCTCATGGAAGAACATTTCAGATAAAGGTACAATTTCGCCTGCATAGCTCATTTCTTTTTGATATAGTGCCACTAATTTGCGACCCCATTCTTTATCATCTTCACTTGGAGATTCTGGGATTAAATTAGCTTTAATAAGATGAGGCAATGCAAGTTCAAATACTGTGTCAGTATCTTTTGTTTTCATATATTGGTTATTAACCCATGCTAATTTTTGTCTATCGAACATCGCTGGTGATTTAGAAAGACGTTTTTCATCAAAGATCTTAATAAATTCTTCTTTAGAAAAGATTTCTTCCTCTCCTTCTGGAGACCAACCTAATAATGTAATAAAGTTAAATAACGCTTCTGGCAAGTAACCTAAATCACGATATTGCTCAATAAATTGTAAAATTTGGCCATCACGTTTACTTAATTTTTTACGTTCTTCATTAACAATTAGCGACATATGACCAAAGCGTGGCGCTTCCCAACCAAATGCTTCATAAATCATAAGTTGTTTTGGTGTGTTAGAAACGTGATCGTCACCACGAATAACATCGGAAATTTCCATATAATGATCATCGATAGCTACAGCAAAGTTATAGGTAGGGATGCCATCTTTTTTAACGATAACCCAATCACCTATATTGTTTGAATCGAATGAAATTTCACCTTTAACCATATCATTGAACGTATACGTTTGATCTTGAGGCACACGGAATCTAATTGATGGGCGACGACCTTCAGCTTCAAATTGTTGACGTTCTTCTTCAGTTAAATGTGCATGTTGACCACCGTAACGAGGCATTTCACCACGTGCGATTTGATCTTCACGTTCTTTTTCAAGCTCTTCTTCAGTCATGTAACATTTGTACGCTTTATCTTCGTCCAATAATTGTTGAATAAGTGGATTATAGATATCACCACGTTCTGATTGACGATAAGGTCCATAACCTTTGTCTTTATCGATTGATTCGTCCCAATCTAATCCTAACCATTTTAAGTTATCAAATTGAGATGACTCACCATCTTCAAGGTTACGTTTACTATCCGTATCTTCAATACGCACTACGAAATCACCATCATAATGCTTAGCAAATAAATAATTAAATAATGCAGTTCTTGCATTACCAATGTGTAAATATCCAGTTGGACTTGGCGCATATCTCACTCTAATGCGTTCACTCATCGTATTCACTCCTATAAATATTAGTTATGTTTTAACTTCGAATTTATACGCTTTATCTAATACAGGCTACAAACTTTACACTCTAACCGAGTCGTTCTACGCCAGTAAGAAACATCTTCAAACCATTAGAAAAAAGCTATTCTAAACTATCATTTTAGACATGTTCCCGAATAACTTTCCACTTTACATTACCCTTAGATAAAAGTTCGCATTTCTTCATTATTGTAGCACTAAATCAATACTTTGATAAGTCACTTGTTTACGCTATAGATTATCATTAATTCATACATCTACTTTATGTAAATAGGTTCCATGCTTCGCTTCTTGAAAAGAGTGCCCTCCACATTTAGTGTTTCACATGAAACCTAATCACTTACAATAATTTAATTTTTTTATAATTGAACGTATCTTCTTAATCTCTAAGTTTAAAGAACATATTTATCATTACTCTGAATAGTCTATTTTTTTAGCGAAAATAATACGTCCTGATGATGTTTGTAATAAACTGATGACTTCTAAATCTACATGTTTACCTACAAGTGATTTCGCATTGTCAACGACTACCATTGTGCCGTCATCTAAATAGCCTACACCTTGACCTGGCTCTTTACCCATTTTAGTCAATAGAATATTAATACGGTCACCTTGATGAACATTCGGTTTAATTGCTTCAGATAAGTCGTTTACATTTAAAGCTTTAATTCCTTGAACGTGACATACTTTATTTAAATTAAAATCGGTAGTAATCACATGCGCATGATAAGTCTGTGCTAACTTTACCAATAGTTCATCAATATCACTGTGAGACTTTTGTGGATGTATCACGCGTGTAGGATACTCTAAGTCATACAATTCATTTAATATATCTAAACCGCGTTGTCCTTTCTCACGTTTCACACTATCATTCGCATCAGCTACAACTTGAAGTTCATTAATAACACCTTGCGGGATAAGGATTTCACCATCTATAAAACCACAACGAATGACATCTAAAATACGTCCATCGATAATTGCACTTGTATCTAAAAGTTTAGGTACAGCACTAATATTACTTTTAGACATAGAGCGTGCCATATTTTCCGGCAAGAACATTAACATTTCGTCACGCTTTTTTAAACCAAATTGGAAACCTAAATAACATAGCAATAATGTAATAATAAGTGGTACTAGATGATTTAATATCGTGTTTCCAATCATTTCTAGAATAAACGAAGCCATAACTGATATAAATAATCCAATGATAAGTCCAAGTGTTGCAAATAAAATTTCAACAGCACTACGTTGCATAATCCAATGTTCAATGGCTTTAAAAGTTTTCGTAACTTTATTAATAAAGAAGCCAAAAATCAAGAAAAATACTACTATTCCAATTAAGCCATCAATATAATAGTTATGTAAAAATGGGTAACCATCAATATTAAAATCCTTGAGTATTTCAGGTATCAGCAAAATACCAAGTGCAGCACCTAGAATAATATATATGATGATTACAATTCCTTTTAGTACTTTCATAAGTCTCACCTCTTTTTCACTTTATTTACGATTTGAATGCATATTTTAGTGCATCATGTACTGTAGACACTCCTACTACTTTAATGCCTTCAGGAAATTGCCACCCACCGATATTTGTCTGTGGAATAATAACGCGTTCAAAGCCTAATTTAGCTGCTTCTTGAACACGTTGTTCAATTCGAGAAACACGTCTCACTTCACCGGTCAAACCTACTTCTCCAATATAACAATCAAGCCCATCTACTGCTTTATCTTTAAAACTTGAAGCTGTTGCTACTATAACACTTAAATCAACTGCCGGCTCTGTCAATCGAACGCCACCAGCTACTTTAATATATGCATCTTGTTGTTGTAATAAATAGTTTTCTTTTTTCTCTAATACAGCCATTAATAAACTCAAACGATTATGATCTATACCTGTTGCCATACGTCTAGGGTTATTAAATGTTGTAGGAGTCACTAAGGCCTGAACTTCTATTAATAGAGGTCGTGTGCCTTCCATAGTTGCTACAATCGTTGATCCCGGTACATTGGTAGAACGTTCCTCTAAGAACATTTCAGAAGGATTATGAACGCCTTTTAATCCGCTTTGTTTCATTTCAAAAATGCCCATTTCATTAGTAGAACCAAAACGGTTCTTAACCGCTCTCAAGATACGATAAGCATGATGCTCATCTCCCTCAAAGTACAGTACAGTATCAACCATATGTTCTAATAGACGCGGTCCTGCAATTTGACCTTCTTTTGTAACATGTCCGACGATAAATGTTGCAATATTCATTTGTTTAGCAATATTCATTAAACTCTGTGTACTCTCTCTAACTTGAGACACAGAACCAGGTGCCGAACTAATTTCAGGATGATATATTGTTTGAATAGAATCCACAACTAAAATATCAGGTTGTGCTTGCTGAACTGTTTGATGTATTACCTCTAAATCTGTTTCTGCTAACACATTTAAATTACTCGAATCTTCATCTAGTCGATCGGCACGTAATTTAGTTTGATTTAGTGATTCTTCACCTGTAATATACAGTACATTTAATTTTTGTGACAATGATGCACAAATTTGCAGTAATAACGTTGATTTACCAATACCAGGATCTCCACCTATTAACACTAAAGAACCACTTACAATGCCACCGCCTAAAACGCGGTTGAACTCTTTTGATTCTGTCTGAACTCTCGGTGTCACTTCATTCTTGATATCATTTAATTTCTGGACTTTTGCGCTAGACGTTGATGTCTTTACGCCGTGTTTAGGATTTGAAGCTTTTTCAACAATTTCCTCCATTTGATTCCATGACCCACAATTAGGACACTTTCCCATCCATTTTGGAGATTGATAGCCGCAAGCCATACACTCAAAAATTACTTTCTTTTTGGCCAAAATTGCACCCCCGATTTTTCTTTGAACAAATCTATTTTATATGTAACGTTGCACAATGACAAATGTAAACTAAAGCAAATTAGTATAAATTTGATTCTATTTATTTTAGTGATGATTAATACTTATAATGATTAAAATTGATTCATTGAAATCAAAAAAATTAAAGCTGAGACATATCTTATTCGAATGTCTCAGCTTATATATTTAACATTAATTTTATTGTATTATGCTTCAGTTTCAGTTACTTCGTTGCCTTCATCTGAAATACCATTATTTTTTTCATTGATATTATATTTAAATTCATCACCATCATGATCGATGACAACTTCTTTACCTTCAATTTGGTTACCGTCTAAAATTAATTCACTCAAGTTATCTTCAACTGTTTTTTGAATAGCTCTGATTAATGGACGGGCACCATATTCTGGATCATAGCCTTCTTCAGCAATTTTTTCTTTTGCTTTATCAGTTACAACAATATTAATATCTTGCTCAGATAGTCGTTGTGTTAGTTTATTAACCATCATTGTAACGATTTCTTTCAATTCATCTTTAGAAAGTTTATGGAATACGATGATGTCGTCAACACGGTTTAAGAACTCTGGACGGAATGAATTTTTCAATTCTTTCATCATAGTCTTGCGAATTGTTTCATAGTCATGACCTTCAGAACCGCCACCGAAACCAGCAAAACGTTGATCTTGTAATTCTTGTGCACCGACATTTGAAGTCATGATAATCACTGTATTTCGGAAATCAACTTGACGTCCTTTTGTATCAGTTAAATGACCATCGTCTAGAACTTGCAATAGAATATTAAATACATCTGGATGCGCCTTTTCGATTTCATCAAATAAGATAACTGAGTATGGTTTACGTCTTACTTTTTCAGTTAATTGGCCACCTTCATCATGACCTACATAGCCCGGAGGCGCTCCAACTAAACGACTCACAGCATGTTTTTCCATAAACTCACTCATATCAACACGAATCATTGCATCTTCTTCACCAAACATTGATTCTGCTAATGCTCTAGCTAATTCTGTTTTACCTACACCTGTTGGACCTAAGAAGATAAAACTACCGATTGGACGTTTAGGATCTTTCAATCCTGCACGAGCACGGCGTACCGCTTTACTAATAGAAGTTACAGCATCATTTTGGCCTATAACTCTATCATGTAACGTTTGTTCAAGATTTAATAATCGATCTGATTCAGTTTCATTAATTTTTGTCAGCGGGATACCTGTCCAACCTGCAATGACTTCACCAATATCTTCTTTAGATAGAGAAGTGGATTGATCGCCTTGAGTTGTTTTCCACTCATTTTTGGCATCTTCATATTGTTTTTCAAGTTTAGTTTGTTTATCACGTAAATTAGCAGCATTTTCAAATTCTTGAGCATGAACTGCTGCGTCTTTTTCATTTTTTACTTTTTCAATTTCTTGCTCAATTTCTTTCAAGTTATTTGGTGTTGTATGACTTTTCAGTCTTACTTTTGAACTTGCTTCATCAATTAAATCAATCGCTTTATCGGGTAAGAAACGATCTGATACATAACGATCACTTAATTTAGCAGCCGCTTCAAGTGCTTCATCTGAAATATTGATGCGGTGATGTGCTTCATAACGATCACGTAATCCTTTTAAAATTGCAATTGTGTCTTCAACTGTTGGTTCATCAACTTGAATAGGTTGGAAACGACGTTCTAACGCTGCATCTTTCTCGATGTTTTTACGATATTCATCTAATGTTGTCGCACCGATACATTGTAATTCACCACGTGCTAATGCTGGTTTTAATATGTTTGACGCATCGATTGCGCCTTCAGCTCCACCAGCACCAACTAATGTGTGTAATTCATCAATGAATAAGATTACGTTACCAGCTTGATGAATTTCTTCCATTACCTTTTTCAAACGTTCTTCAAATTCACCACGATATTTAGTACCAGCTACAACTGTTCCCATATCAAGTGACATCACGCGTTTACCTTTAAGTGTCTCAGGTACTTCATTATTAACAATAGCTTGAGCAAGGCCTTCTGCAATTGCAGTTTTACCTACACCTGGTTCACCAATTAGTACAGGATTATTTTTAGTACGACGACTTAACACTTCAATTACACGAGTAATTTCTTTATCTCTACCAACAACTGGATCTAACGTTCCATCTTTGGCAATGACAGTTAAATCACGTGCTAATCCATCTAATGTAGGTGTATTATTTGATTTATTTGCTGTAGCATTTTTATTGCTCATTTCAGGACTACCTAGCGCTTTGACGACTTGGGCACGCGCTTTCGTAATATTTAAATCAAGATTAGCAAATACGCGAGCAGCTACGCCTTCATTTTCACGAATTAAACCTAGTAATATGTGTTCTGTACCTACAAAGTTATGGTGTAACTTTCTTGCTTCATCCATTGAAAGTTCAATTACTTTCTTAGCTCTGGGTGTATAATGCAATGTTCCTGTTTGATCTTGTCCGTGACCGATTAATTTTTCGACTTCTTCAATCACTTTATCTTCGGTAATATTAAAGCTTTCTAATACTTTAGCAGCAATACCTTCTGGTTCTTTCATTAAACCTAATAACAAATGTTCTGTACCTATATTAGAATGATTTAAACGTATTGCTTCTTCTTGTGCGTGTGCTAGGACACGTTGTGCACGTTCAGTTAATCTACCAAATAGCATATATTTTTGTACCTCCTATTGAGTATATTCTCTTAATATATTTGCTCTCTTTTCATTTACAGAGATTGTTTCATCTTCATCGTTATAGATAAACGCTGATTGAATACTTACCATTAATTCATTAAATTTAAAATCACTCAATGTTAAATACCCTAAATCGATACCTAATTTCACTTCACTTAAACGATAAGAAGCTTCTTCCATTGAAATGATTCGACTATTTTGTAAAATACCCAATGACCGATAAATACGGTCTAGCGTTTCTAATTCATTGTATTGAGTTAAACGTTCACGAATTTGCATTTCTTCATTTATGATTTGTTGAACAACTTCAGTTAAATTATCTATGATTTCATCTTCAGTCTTACCAAGTGTTAATTGATTTGAGATTTGATAAATATGGCCATACACTTGCGAGCCTTCTCCATATATACCTCGAATTGTAAAACCGAAACGATTAATTGTCTGTGCAATACGATTCATACGTTTCATAATGGATAATCCTGGCAAGTGTAACATCACACTTGCTCGCATACCTGTACCAATGTTTGTTGGACACGTAGTTAAATATCCTAAATGTTCATCATAACTAATGTCTAGTGATTGATCTAACGTATCATCAATCTCACTAGCTTTGTTATATAAGTCTTGTAAAGATAAATCGGTGCCCATTGCTTGTATGCGTATATGATCTTCTTCATTAATCATAATGCTTATTGATTCATCTTTATTCAATAACACTGCTGATGCGGGTTGTTTAATCAGTTCAGGACTAATTAAATGTTTTGCAACAAGTTTCATTTTGTTTTGTTGATCCATTGTATCCAAACGCATTAGATCTAAATCAGGCAATACATCTTGTACTTCATTTATAACTCTGAAGCCATCTTGTTCTGATGGAAACATGAGTGGGTGAACGTGATTTTCTAAGTTTCTAGCCAATCGAATTCTTGATGACATAACAATTGGAGATTCTTCAGTTTCCTTCATCCATTCACTGATATGTGCATTCATATCACTCATTGCGTTCCACCCCGCTCTCGTCTTTCAAGGCTTTTATTTCGTCTCTAACGATTGCAGCTTCTTCAAAGTTTTGTTCATCTATTAGTACATTAAGATACTTTGTTTTTTCCTCAATTTGTTTCTTGATGGCAAGTTTCTTATGAGAAGAACGAGGTGTTTTACCTACGTGTTCAAATTGTCCACCTTGAACGCGTCTTACTATATCTACGATGTCATCTTTGAAAGTGGCATAACAATTTGCACACCCGAATTTCCCTACATGCGCAATATCTTTTAATGTCATCTTACACGTTGGACATCGCTTCTCTTCTTGAAAAGCTACTTCATGGAAATTAATACCATGTTTCGTTGCCAAATGTTGCAATATTTGTTTGACGACAAATGCTTCTTCAATATCGTCTTGAAACTGAGAATGTGGGGATGGCGTTTCATTTTGTTGCCAAGGGTTTTCACCTTGAGCACATATAGAACATACCCATTTCTCAGAAGTGCCTTCTTTACTTTTTACTGTAAGTTTAACCTCTGCTTCATTTAAATGACAGTTTTCGCAAAGCACACATAGACACCTCGCTTTTCTATTAATAAAAATTAATGATTGGTAACAAACGTTTTAAAATATTCGCTCTAATAATATCTCGAGCAACAACATCCATTTTCAAAGTCTCACGATCAACTATAACTTGAATCATTCTTGCTTCTCTTTCATTAATGAGACCTTTATCTAGCAAACCATCTAAAATATAGTAAGCTTGTTGCTGGGAAATGGATGGCCCAATGATTTGCAACAGATGATTAATATACCCCGTTGCATCTTTATTTTCAATTTTGGTGATTCGGATATAACCTCCACCACCTCGTTTACTTTCTATTTCATAACCATGTTCGTTTGTGAATCTAGTTTTAATGACATAATTTAATTGAGAAGGTACACAGTCGAACCGTTGAGCAATATTTGCTCGTTGAATTTCTACCACGTCTTCATTACTTTCTTCGAATAACTTTTTAATGTATTGTTCTATGATGTCAGACATGTTGTGCATGTTTTACCACCTCTTTTGACCTTCTTTGACTATATTATATGAGCATCTTTGACCTTTTTCAACCAATTTGTTTTTTAATTTTCTAAAATTATTGATGTTACATGTAAGAATTTATTGTATTATATTAGTTAAGTAAATTTAAAGGAGTAGAATTATGCATATTCTTATTGGGATTATAGGGATAATTTTCTTTTTGGCACTTGCATTTTTGTTTAGCTCTGACAGAAAAAATATCCGCTGGCAATATGTTGGTATTTTATTAGTTATCCAACTTGTGTTCGCGTTTATTTTATTGAAAACGACAGCAGGTATTACAGTTATTGGGGGCATTTCGGAAGGATTTAACTACTTATTACAAAAAGCTGCAGAAGGGGTCAACTTCGTGTTTGGCGGATTTAAGTTCGTAGATCCTAAAAACCCACCATTCTTCTTCAGTGTGTTACTACCAATTGTATTTATTTCAGCATTAATTGGTATCTTACAATATACTCGAATCTTACCATGGATTATTAATGTTTTAGGATTCTTAATTTCTAAAATTAATGGTATGGGACGTTTAGAATCATACAATGCAGTTGCTGCTGCAATCTTAGGTCAATCTGAAGTATTCATTTCATTGAAACAACAGTTACCTTACATACCTAAACAACGTTTGTACACATTAACAGCTTCAGCAATGTCTACAGTATCAGCGTCAATTATTGGTGCATACTTCACATTGATTGAACCTAAATATGTTGTTACAGCTGTTGTATTAAACTTATTTGGTGGTTTCATTATTGCTTCAATCATTAACCCTTATAAAGTTAATGAAGAAGACGATAAACTATTAGTAGACGAAAGCGAAACTAAAAAACAGTCATTCTTCGAAATGTTAGGAGAATACATTTTAGATGGTTTCAAAGTTGCAGTAATCGTAGGCGCAATGTTAATTGGTTATATTGCAATCATCGCATTATTAAACGGTTTAGTAAGTGGTGCATTTAGCTTAGTATCAGGTGGCGCAATTAAATGGGACTTCCAAACATTAATCGGATTTGTCTTTGCACCATTAGCATTCTTAGCTGGTGTACCTTGGGAAGACGCTGTTAAATCAGGTTCCGTTATGGCAACTAAATTATTATCTAATGAATTTGTTGCAATGCAATCATTAGGTAACTTAAAAGATATATCTGAACATGCGAAAGGTGTAACGTCTGTATTCTTAGTATCATTCGCAAACTTCAGTTCAATCGGTATTATCTCAGGTGCCATTAAATCACTTAACTCTGAAAAAGGTGATGTCGTAGCGCGCTTTGGACTTAAGTTATTATTTGGTGCAACATTAGTATCATTCATTTCAGCTGCAATTGCTGGTTTCTTTATCTAATATCGAAATTAAATAACCTAGAACTTCCAATTTATAAAGAAGTTCTAGGTTATTTTTTTGCAAATTGAAGACTTTTAAAACGTCCCCAAACTTGCCATTATTCATTTATTTAACCATATGATCAATAAAGTATTGCGTTACTCTGTAATCATCTGTTAATTCCGGATGGAATGATACGCCCAAATATTTGCCTTGTTTTACTGCTACAATCTTATCGCCAACTGTACTTAATATTTCTACGCCCTCTTCAACACTAGCGATATGAGGTGCTCTAATAAATACACCTTCAATGTCTTCAGCAATACCTTTAATATCTAACTCTGCTTCAAAACTATCTACTTGTCGTCCAAATGAATTACGTTCAACAGTTATGTCTAATTTCTTCAAATAGCCAGTTTCACCTTCGACATCTTTCGCTAGTACGATAAGACCTGCACATGTGCCAAACATTGGTAAATCAGATTGTTGTAATTTTTCTTTAAATCCATATAAATCCATTAATCTTCGCAATGTAGTAGATTCGCCACCTGGAAGAATTAACCCATCTATCTCATCTAATTGTTCAACCTTTTTAACTGCAATACCTTCGTGACCACTAAGTTCAATATGACGGATGTGTTCACGTACGGCACCTTGCAATGCTAATACACCAATCTTCATATATTACCAACCACGCTCTTGCATACGTTCTTCTAATGAGATTTGATTAATATCTAAACCTTTCATTGCTGTGCCTAATTCTGAAGCTAATTTGCCAATAAGCTCATAATCTTGGTAATGCGTTGTAGCTTGAACAATTGCTTTAGCAAATTTCTCAGGATCTTCAGATTTGAAAATACCTGAACCAACAAATACACCATCAGCACCTAATTCCATCATTAAAGCAGCATCTTGAGGTGTAGCAACACCACCAGCTGCAAAGTTAACTACTGGTAAACGTCCGTGATCTTTGATTTGTTTTAAAACTTCATAAGGCGCACCAAGTTCTTTAGCATAAGTCATAATTTCATCGTCATTCATCACAACTAAGCGACTAACTTCCGAATTAACTTTTCTCATATGTCTAACTGCTTCTACAATGTTACCAGTTCCAGGTTCACCTTTAGTACGTAACATTGCAGCACCTTCACCAATACGACGCGCAGCTTCACCTAAGTTACGACAACCACATACAAAAGGAACCGTGAATTGATCTTTTCTTAAATGATATTCTTCATCAGCAGGTGTTAATACTTCTGATTCATCAATATAATCTACGCCCATAGCTTCTAACACACGTGCTTCAGTAATATGACCAATACGTGCTTTCGCCATAACTGGAATTGATACAGCATTCATTACTTCTTCAACAATTTTAGGATTAGCGCTACGTGCTACCCCACCAGCTGCTCTGATGTCAGATGGTACACGTTCTAAAGCCATAACCGCAACTGCGCCAGCTTCTTCTGCAATTTTAGCTTGTTCTGCATTAACAACGTCCATAATAACGCCGCCTTTTTGCATCTCAGCCATTCCTCTTTTAACTCGATCTGATCCTACGATTTTAGACATAAAATTAACCCCTTTTCCAATTTGATTAAATTCATTTTAAGTTATAAACTGATATTTAAAAAGGTACAATTTATTTATAAAATTAGGGGTCAGTTATTAAAATGAAAAAGCAAAAATTATATATCTCTCTTTATGAACAATTAAAAAACCAAATTATAGAAGGTCAATACCAAGCACAAGACAAATTTCCATCGAAACGCCAGTTAAGTGAACATTTATCTCTTAGTCATACAACGATTGAACACGCCTATCAACTCCTACTTGATGAAGGTTTTATATACTCTAAACCACGTTCTGGCTATTATGTTTCCGATATTCAGTCATTACCTGTCATCAATATTAATAATCAATTTATAGAAACCGAGCCTAAGACACCTGAGAGCAAACAATACAAGTATGCTTTTAATTTAGCTGAAATTGATGCAGAATACTTCCCCCTCAACCTTTTCCGAAAGTATGCAAAAGAAGCTTTTGAAGATAATGAATTAGCACTTTTAGAAAAAGGAGATATCCAAGGGGAATTAAATTTACGACAACAAATTGCCCATTATCTATTTAATAGTAGAGGGGTTTCGTGTCATCCCAATCAAATCGTCATTGGATCTTCTACAGAGCAGCTGCTAAACATGATTACAGATTTACTTAAAACATCATCTTTTATAATAGAAAAACCAAGTTATCCGCCCATAAAACATGTTTTAGATAAAAACAAGCATAATTATATACAGGCAACAGTTGAAATAGATGGAATTAATATGATTGACATCATAAATTCTAATAATGATATTGTTTATATAACACCGTCACATCAGTTTCCTACAGGATATGTCATGAATTTAAAGAAACGAACACAGTTAATTAAATGGGCACATCAACAAAATAGCCGATATATAATTGAGGACGATTATGATTCAGAATTTAGATATTACGGTAAACCTATTCCTGCTTTACAAAGTTTAGATAAAAATGACAAAGTGATTTATATTAGTACATTTTCAAAGTCACTTTACCCGAGTTGCCGTATTGCTTATATTGTTTTACCTCAAAAATTATTACAATCTTATCTGTCAATGCCTTATAAAGAAAGCAACACAGTACCTGTTCATATCCAACAAATTATTGCTAACTTCATGTCATCTGGAAGTTTTGAGCGTCATTTAAATAAAATGAGAAAGATTTATAGAGAGAAACTAAATTATATATTAGAACGTTTGAAGCCACATGAAGATCAATTAAAAATCGAAGGTGCTTTAACAGGAATGCATTTTACTATAACTGTTGACAATGGACTTACAATGTCTCAATGCCTCCACAATGCTGAGAAATTGAAATTAAAATTAAACGTTTACAATTATGCGGAAGAAAACGAACTACTTCCAAAATTTATTATTGGATTTGGTGGTATTCCGAATCATAAACTTAAAGAGCATACTGACGTTTTAATAAAATCATTAACTGTATAGTGAAAAAGAGCCTGGGACATAAATAATATGATGATGCTATTTTGCAAATTCGCAGTAGCTGACTGAACTGAAAATGCGCTTAAATTAAGCTTTTTTCAGTTCTAGTCATCCTTGCGGGGGTGGGACGACGAATTTAAAAAGAATTCTGTCCCACTCCCCATCGTTTATATTAAGTAATAATTAGACATTAATAGTTTCTTAGTAAAGTTCAAGTGCTTTCTTCCAATTATAAGAAATCAATACAGCTACACTCATCACCAATAGTATAATCACAAGTTCAGATGCCATATAACCTTGTGACAGATGAACAGTAAATAAAGCTCCAAGCATAATTATGATAAAGCCGGCAGCTATATAATTAGCAAATAAACCAATAATCATTAAAATGCCTCCGATGAATTCAAATAATGCTAAAATAACACCGAAGAAGGCAGGGAAACCTAAATCAGACATCATTGCCATTGGCTCTTTAAAGCCACCAAATACTTTTTGAGCACCATGTATTGTAAATGTAATACCTAACATAAGTCTTATTAATAATAAACCAATTCTCATTGTCTGTCGTTCTCCTTTATGATATATTTATTATATTTAATATAGTACATATACTACATGATGTTAAATGCTATTTCAACCATATTCTTAATTCATCGGCTTCAAACGTTTTCTCTTCGTGAAGCTATTACACTTTCATTTGTTGATATCTTATTAAACCTTCGGTTTTAATTTTAGGCATAAAAAAAAGAGACCTTTCGGTCTCAATATCGGCTCATCGCATCCATACGATTTGCCTGGCAACGTCCTACTCTAGCGGAACGTAAATCTGCTACCAACGGCGCTAAGAAACTTACTTTACTTCGAGTCAAGCGCTCGCATCCTTCTTCATTTTCTAAAATTGCTTGCTCTTTTAGCTCAACTAAACTCGCTTCTCAATTTTCTCAATTCCTCGGCTTCAAACGCTTTCTCTTCGTAAAGCTATTACACTTTGATTTGTTGATATCTTATTAAACCTTCGGTTTTGTT
>NZ_JAVSMH010000015.1:0-22766 GCF_033283605.1 Staphylococcus sp. NWU MKU2
CAATTTGAAAAATAATTAGGAGATGAAAGTATAATGAAAAAATTACCAGAAGATTTTATATTCGGTGGTGCGACAGCGGCTTATCAAGCAGAAGGCGCGACTAAAACAGATGGAAAAGGTCGTGTAGCATGGGACACTTATCTTGAAGAAAATTATTGGTATACAGCTGAACCAGCAAGTGATTTTTACAATAAATATCCTATTGATTTAGAATTAAGTGAAAAATTTGGTGTGAATGGTATTCGTATTTCGATTGCATGGTCACGCATATTCCCTAAAGGATATGGTGAAGTTAATCCTAAAGGTGTAGAATACTATCATAATTTATTTAAAGAATGTCATAAAAGACATGTAGAGCCATTTGTAACATTGCACCACTTTGATACTCCAGAAACATTGCATAGTGATGGCGACTTTTTAAATCGTAAAACAATCGATTACTTTGTAGAGTATGCAAAATTCTGCTTTGAAGAATTTACTGAAGTCAACTATTGGACTACTTTTAATGAAATTGGTCCTATTGGTGATGGCCAGTATTTAGTCGGTAAATTTCCACCAGGTATTAAATATGATTTTGCAAAAGTATTCCAATCTCATCATAATATGATGGTCGCACATGCGAAAGCAGTTAAACTATTTAAAGACAATGGATATAATGGGGAAATTGGAGTAGTTCATGCATTACCAACTAAGTATCCATATGATCCTTCAAATCCGGAAGATGTAAGAGCAGCAGAACTTGAAGATATTATTCATAACAAATTTATCTTAGATGCAACGTATTTAGGAAAATATTCTCGTGAAACTATGGAAGGTGTACAACATATTCTTTCTGTCAATGGCGGTAAATTAGATATTACTGATGAAGATTATGCTACATTAGATGCTGCAAAAGATTTAAATGACTTCCTAGGTATTAATTACTATATGAGTGATTGGATGAGAGGATATGAGGGAGAATCAGAAATTACACACAATGCTACTGGAGATAAAGGTGGCTCTAAATATCAACTTAAAGGTGTAGGACAACGTGAATTTGACATAGATGTTCCTCGTACTGATTGGGATTGGATGATTTATCCACAAGGTCTTTATGATCAAATTATGCGTGTTATAAAAGATTATCCTAACTATCACAAAATTTATGTTACTGAAAATGGGCTTGGATATAAAGATGAATTCGATGAAGAACGTAAGACAGTTGATGATGATGCACGTATCGACTATGTTAAAAAACATCTTGAAGTCATTGCTGATGCGATACGTGATGGTGCCAATGTAAAAGGCTATTTCTTATGGTCACTTATGGATGTGTTCTCATGGTCTAATGGTTATGAAAAACGTTATGGTCTATTCTACGTTGATTTTGACACACAAGAACGTTATCCAAAAAAAAGTGCATATTGGTATAAAGCATTAGCTGAATCTAAAGAAATTAAGTAATTTTATAATATAGATAGGTGAGTCTGTGATATATTTCCTAGAAAAACAGCCAGTAAATGAATTTATAATAAACTTGTTTACTGGCTGTTTTTCTAGGAAATATATCACAGACTTTTTTTATTCTTAGTTTACCATCTAATATAACTTACGGTTGTATTATAATATTCTTCAAAACCATGAATACCATCTGCACCACCAAGCCTAGATTCTCTCCAACCTGCATGATAACCATTAATTCTTTTAATAAGACTTATGTTTAGAATTGTGAAAGTTATACAAATTGTTGTATATGTTATTATTTAATTATATAAAAAAATAATAGAGTACATTAATTATTTTGAGATAGCGAATTGAAAATAAGTTAGAAGAAAATGTTTGTTTACTTCTGGGAAACACCTATTACATAACTAATTATTTGCCTAAAGGAGTACAAAATGGAAAATTTAATAATTTCACTTTTCAAAGAATAGTGGATAGCTTTAATAGTAATTTTCATACTTTATTTATTAAAAGAGTATTTAAATATTCTTTTTAACTACTCTTTCAAAAAGAAACAATTAATTAACGAAACAAACTTTAAATATCAAGGTAAGATTCTTAATTAAGCAATACCAATCTATATGAAACATTATGAAAAATTAAATAGTGGTACAGATACATATATATTCATATTTGATAATTACGAAAAATTAGATGAACAATATAATGAGGTTATAAATGACGATAGATATATAGACATTTTTACATCAAGTCCAATTATCAAAAATATCAATATAGAGTGAAAGTTAATTTTGATTATTATTTAAGCCAATTAGAAAATGAATTACTATTGGCAAGTAATATTATTAAAGAACAAGGATTATATATTGATGACAATATACTCGAGTCATTTAAAACTATAGATACTAAAATCAAAATAATTTTAGAGAATTTAGTTGAAGTTCAAAAAATTTTAGAAGAAAGCTACAATAAATATAATGATGAAACATATTTCAATATCCTTAAGGAAGAACTTAAACAAATGGATAATGGTGTATTTCCTGAAAAAGTAAATGAATAGTTAATTGAATTCAAAAGAGTATTTAACAGTAAATTTGAAGTAAAAATATAAAACGTCCGTTTTTGAGATACTATTTAAATCTGGAATGTTTAGTACACATACTTTTTTGTATGTATTAATTTTTACTTATTAAGAAAAAAGAGAGAATAATTGTTCTCTCTTTTTTTGTTTCATTATTAAAATCTTATAATAGAGGGTTAATATACGTTTTAGAATGCTGTGAGAAACTCTCAGTTACATTGAAAAACCGTTTATTAACCCAAACCATTATCATGTTTAATTCTATAAACTGTTTGTCTTGTAATATTAACTTCTTTGGCAATTTTACTAATTGCTTGGCCTTCTTCTAACATTTCTATGACTCTATGGTAGATAACACGTTTCTGTGGATCTTTAGCATTATGTGAGTATAGTAAAGGACGTCCTTTATATATACCTTTTTCTTTCGCAACTTTAATACCTTGTGCTTGTCTACGTTTACTTTCATTTCGTTCTTGTTCTGAAACCATTGCTAATATTTGAATGATTAGGTCTTTCATAAATTTATCTAATAATGGACTGCCGATTACTTCATTCATCATAGGTAAGCTAGTAATCATCAATTGAACTTCTTTATCTTTTAAATAATTAACGGTATGAATTACTTCCTCATAATTACGACCTAAACGATCAATTGATTCTACGACAAACCGATCTCCCATCCTCACAAAGTTAAGTGCTTCTTGAAGTACCGGTCTATTTTCTACTGACTTTCCCGATTGTTTCTCTGTAAATATTTTTTCAGCACCAAACGTTTTTAAATTTTCAAGTTGTCTTTCTAAATTTTGATCAATAGATGAGACTCTCGCATAGCCAACAATCATTAATTTCCACCTCGTAATTAATATACACCCTAATCATACGTTTTAGTTACTATAAATTCAATAACTAAATATGTATGATTAGGGTGTACCACAAGTAGACATATAGTCAAACATTTTTACTTTTTAGTGCTTTTAACATTATCAAAAAGATTATTTAACTTATGTTTAATACTAATTATTTATACTTATTAAAATAGAGTTAAATTTTATTGAAAGGACTCATTATGATGGCTATAAAATTTATAAGACAATACGATGAAAAGGATTGTGGTCCTACTTGCCTTGCCATGATTTCACAGTTTTATGGTAAGCGTGTATCTATCCCACGTTTGCGCGAATATGCTAAGACAGATAAATTAGGTACAAATTTATATGGTCTCGTACAAGCAGGTAAAAAGATTGGTATTGAGTTAACTGGCGTAAAAGCTGATTCCTTTGATGATTTAAAACAAGCACAATTACCAGTTATGGTACATATTATTAATCAACAAGGTTATGATCACTATATCATTATTGAAAAAATAAAAAATAACACACTTTATATTGTCGATCCTGCTAAAGGTAAATATAAGTTATCAAGTACTGAATTTGGAAAATATTGGACTAATATTGCTGTATTAATTGATAAAACAGATGATTTTACTACTGACAATGAATCGCCCTCATATCTTAATATTTTTATTGATATATTTAAAAATAATTATGGGAAGTTGTTATTTATTGCTTTTATCTCACTATTTATTAATGTTGTTGGTATTGTCGGAGCTCTATATTTTAAATTATTAACCGATCATATTATTCCATCCAATGTTCTTAAAAATTTACATATTATTAGCTTCGGTATTTTACTTTTATACATAATCAATGCACTCATTAATTATTTAAGGTTTCAACTTATTTTACATTTAAGTTTGAAAATCGATGTTAATTTAATGAAAGATTATTTTTATCATGTTTTACATCTTCCGATGAACTTTTTTGATACACGTAAATCTGGCGAAATCCTACAACGTTTCATGGATACATCTAAAATTCGTGAAGCTTTATCATCTTCAACGGTAACGTTGTTAGTTGATACTTTCATGATTATTATCGGTGCTATATTACTTTATATGCAAAGTCCTTTGTTACTACTGATAACAATTATTTTTATACCTTGTTTTATTATTTGTAGTTACACTTTACGTAAACCTTTTGAAAAATATAATCAAAAGGTGGCTGAAAAAGATGCTGAATTGAGTTCATATTTAATAGAATCCTTTGATGGTAGTAATACTATTAAAAGTTATCAATCTGAAGACGATCGTTTCTACATTGGTACTACTAAATTTAATGGTATTATTGAAAACTTATTAAAACTGGGTAGATTTTCTAATATACAATTAACGGTTAACAACTTTTTAAAATTAACTATCAGTCTTGTTATATTGTGGCTTGGTAGTTACTTAGTCATGACGGATAGTATGACGTTAGGTAGTTTATTAGCTTTTAATGCCTTAACTATTTATTACCTTGATCCTATTGAACGTCTCATAAATATTCAACCAACACTGCAATCTTCATTTGTTGCAGCACGTCGTATTGCTGAAATAACTGATTTAGAGACCGAAACTGAATTATATACTTCTAAACAACCTTATACTTTTAAAAACAACATTCGCATTGAAAATGTAAACTTTCAGTATGGCTTTCGAAGTGTGGTATTGAAGGATATTAATTTAAATATTAAAAAAGGGCAAAAGGTTGCTATTGTTGGTGAAAGTGGTAGTGGTAAATCAACCATAGGTAAGTTGCTCAATCGCTATTACACTTCTTCAGAAGGTAATATTATGATTGATGACTATAGTATTGATGATATTGATCTTTCCGACTTACGTAAGAATATAGGCTATGTTTCACAAAACACATTCCTTTTTGCTGATACAATTAAAAATAATCTTCTACATGGTAGCAATAAGCATAAAAGTGATGAAGATATCGTTAGGGCTTGTCAACTAGCAGAATCCCTAGATTTTATACAGAAATTCCCAGATCAGTTTAATACTATGTTAGAAAAAGAAGGATCTAATCTATCGGGTGGACAATCCCAACGCTTATCTTTGGCACGTACTTTCTTAAAAGACCCTGATATATACATTTTTGATGAAGCTACAAGTGCTTTAGATAGTTTAACTGAAAACAAAATTATGGAGCATATCGATTTACTAACTCAACGTGGTAAAACCGTAATTATTATTTCACATAAGTTAAGCACTATAAAAAATGCAGATAAAATTTATGTCTTAAATGATGGAGAGATTGTTGAATCTGGCATTCATGATACATTAATTCAATTAGATGGTGTATATAACACTTTATGGAAACTACAAATGAATATAGACTAGATCCATTTTACAATTTAATATTATTTGTATATATACGCTATTTATTTAATATGATTAATTGATTAAATAATTAAATTTAAAAAAATCCTCATATAACTATCTGTTTACAATAATTTTACAATCACGTGTTAAGTTATACACTGTAAGATTTAATAATTCAAAGGAGGAAATTTCGATGAAAACATTAAATATTACTGAACTTAAAAAGATTAACGGTGGAGAAGTAAATGATGCGAGACGTAACGGTGAAAAAACAGGTAACTTTTTAAGAGAAACTAAAAACTTTATTAAAGATATTGGCGAAACTATCTCTTCTTTCTCACCATTCAAACAAGGTTAATAAATATAATTAAATTTACAATGTACTACGATAGTTATAAATAGACTTGAAGGAGGACTACATTATGAGAGAATTAGATGTAAAGGAATTAGAAACAATCAATGGCGGTTGGTGGTCTAAAGAAGACATCGGAGGATTTTGGAACGGTGTAAAATGTGGTTGGACTGACGGTGAAAACTGTAGCTACAAATAAATAAAATTAATTTAATAAATCTTGTGTATTTATAAAGAATCACTAGCAATAATGTTAGTGGTTCTTTATTTTTTTAAGTCTTTTAACCTATTATATTAACCACGATGACTATCCAAATCCACAAATTACCATTAAGCCTATACAAACAACAGCTTTTTTAAATATTCTCTCTTTAACTAATTGATAAATTTCATTACACTTTTCTCCTCTTTTTTCTAACGTATTCTTTTCATTGAGTAATTGCTTTATAGTTAGTTTCAGCAGTATTAACAAGCTCTTGTTGACTATACCATTTGCTTTCAACTTCTTTTCCAAACTGCTAACTTTTAGATTAGTAATCAATAAACTATTTTGCATTCTTCTACTAACCAGTGTTATAATTTACTTAACAAAGTTATCAAGTATAATACACCAATCCCCTCACTACTTCCGATAGTGAGGGGATTTTTTAGGTGCGGCTATAGTCGCCTATTTTTTCTTATCGTTGCGATTGCGTAGCCAATGCGCAAATAATGCGACGATACAACCACTCGCTGCTGTGGTCATGATGTGAACAAAGTTATCAAGCATAATTACACCTCCTCTCTGCGTCTTAATTGACGCCTGAGAGATAGGCGACCTGTATATTATATCATCTCTTAATATGCGATAATAGTTAACTTCCGATAAGTCGTTTTATGTTATATCTTTGCTTATTTTTATAGTATCAAGACAAGAAGAAACTCGTTTCAAAAACCCTTCTGATTTTTAGAGAAAAACTCTCTTATTTCATCGTCCTTAATAAAATAATATGCCATCTTTCCATCTTTATAAAAATCAAGCACCTCATTTTTATATAAAAGTCTTAAATGATGTGAAGTTGAAGCAATACTCATTTTCAATATCAAAGAAATATCACAAACACACAACTCATCTTCTTTAATCAAAGATAATATAATTTTCAATTTTTTCTCATCACAAATCTTTTCTAAAATGTTAAGTAATTTCTTAGATTTATCATCTTCTAAAAAACTTAAAGCATTGTTAACTTTATCCTCATGTACACAGATCACATCACAAGCATTTTCATAACTCATATGAAATCACACCCTAAATTAAAATATAAATCCTAAAATTGTTTGAATAGTGTCATTTTCTATAATGATAAATAAACCTAAAGCTATATAAATAACAGCCATAATCCAACGACCAAATTTCTCAACAATTTCTCCAACTCCTGGAATATTAGCTAATTTTTGTGCAGTAAATACCAAGAAGAAAATTAAAATTAAAAAGACAAACAAAGTAATTAATAAATTAGTAACACTTAATGTCACAAAATAGGGAACAAATAAACCGATATTATCAGCACCACAACTTGCTATCGTAACAATTGCAATCGTACCAACTAATTTAGACAATCCTTTTTCATTCAATTCTTTTTTAGCTCTCTCTTCTCCGTCACTATCCCCATAAATAGCCACTTTAATTCCTAAATAAATCGGTATTAACCCTAACAATCCTAATATCCATTTTTCAGGAACATAATTTAAGACAAAGGCAAAGAATAAACTTATGACAATCAATGCTACAGATCCTACATATTGACCAATATAAATATCTCGATATTCTTTCCTAGTCTTTGCTCTAGCAAAGAACATTAATAAAATCACTAATAAGTCTAATGCTGTCGCAATATAAAGAATAGCAGCAGTTACAATAGTCTGAAACATAATTACACCTCATTCAAAAATATTTTTGAATGTATTATAACTTATTTTTTTAAATAATCATAGGTGCTTTATTCCAATTGCTTTATTGACGTTGAGCCTCGGAACCCTTAACAAAACCAAAACTTGTAGACACAATGGTTATTGATTTACAGGTCCAAAATTCATCGTTATAATCTAGTTAAATCCCGTAAGGGCGCACTTATACGTCGGATAAATCGACGTGTGCAAAATCGTAATCGACCTTCGTCGATTTTTTTATTTCAAAATTAAAAAAACGGCTTGAGATATTCCGAACAGTTATAAAAATTAATTTGTCTTGAATATTGCTACTACATTCTTGAAAAAGTGATGTAGATTTATAGCCCATAACTTTTTTGAATTCCATCGACGATACGGCGTCGAAAGAAAAAAGCTATCTCAATTTTGGGGTAGCTTTTATTTTTTATGCCCTTATTTTGAATTTTAAGGGGGGCATTTTAAAGAATTAGGGATAAATCATATAGTTTTATATCAAAAACTTATATACGCTCTTAAAACACAAATATGAGCCAAATAAATATATTTTAATTTCACAAACAAAAATTTGAGCAAAACCAGTGACGTTTTTTAGACATTGCCCAGTTATATGCAAATTAAAAATTGACATAAAATGGCTCAAAAATTCATCAACTTTTTTAGTTCCTGCAGGGGCAGTTTCTTTCAAAAAAACACCAAATTTTGAATTGGCTTCAAATTCTTTGTAAGAGCATAAGGGAAATTTGCTATCATTTTTTATTTTTGTACCCTGTTTGTACCCAAGTATTTTTAACAAAAAAACGCTACCTTTTTGCTAACGTTTAAGAAAATTTGTTTTTATTTTTCTTCTTCAATTTCATCAATCACTTGATGATTAATTTCTTGTTTTTCACTTTCTGTTAAATCAAAAAGGTCACTCGTTAAATACTCTTTTTTATTCCAAATGTAAAAATATATTGTCAAATCACCTTCTTTTAGAAAATGCAATTTGGCATGTTTTCCGTTCTATTTTATTTCTTTAGACAGTCTAAAATAAATAATACTTTGCTTTTCAATTAACATTTTATAGTTAATTAAAATAATTTTGATACTCGCTAAAATAATTTTAGGAAGATTAAAATTAAAAATTTTGAGTATAATCATATCAATGAATCTTATTAAACACTTTATATTTTTTTAATTCTCTAGTTAATAAAAAAATAAAATGATCTTTATTTCGATTCACTTTTCAATAAAATTGAGCATAGAAAAGTATAGAAATTGTTTTATTTTTTCCTTTTTTCTATGGACTTAAAAACAAATAATATGATCAATATTGAATTCGATATTGAGCAAAAAGTATTTAGTCAATTTCAAAAAGTAAAACAAATGAATGAATTACTTAGATTACTTTTGAGTGGTTTTATTTTTGATATTAATACTAAAAGTAATAGGATTAATAGGATTAATAGGATTAGGATAAAAAAATCAATCCTATTTATAGGATTGACGACGACTGAAGCCTATGAAATCAATAAAAATAATAGTATTCAGACAATTTAAAGTGGTCTTGTAACAATTGTAAATAGTATGCAATATTAAGGTTTATAATGTCGATTAATTTATATTTAATATTAAATATAAATGTTGCTATATCAACACTTGTAGTGAATTTCAAAGAGCAAGTAAGCAAAGCGAACGGTAAGACAATCCTTCAGCTATGCTGAATATCACTTAATGTGGTACTGGATTTCCTTATGCTCATGTCAAATACTATTTGAAAATCCTATTATGTTTGTAATATTTCCAAAAACAAAACGTGCTTTAAGACAAAAGTGGCTATTCTCTTGTTCACTTTTTACTTTAAGTGCTTATTTTTATTTTCAAGATAACCATTGTTAGTAAAATGATTGAAGATAAAAAAAGAGAAAACTAAGTAAAAATATTTACTTAGTTTGGTATAGAAAAAATTCAAATTTAAAATTATATTCGACCCATGTCTTGAACATTAACGACTTACTTTTTGTTTATGAAGTATATCAATTGAATCTGAATTTTGATTTTTTGGAATAATAAATTCACCCTTTTCTTTCTAATCTTTAACAAAATAAATAGCAAAAACGATTTTATTAAGTCACTTTTATAACTACGAAAGATTGCTAAAGAATATTAAAACGGTTAGTATTTTTATAATTTTTAAAGTTAAAACAACGTTAAATGATCATTTTATTTTTTATCTTATGCGACATGTTTGAGCCATTTTCAAACGAATAATAACCGTTTATAGAAAAAATAGGACTAAAACAGAAACGTTTTAGTCTCACCTACTCGCTTAACTACAGTTCATTTTCAGATTTACTCAATTGCCATTGAAGATAAAGTTCGACTGCAGTTAAAAGAATATTAATCATTGCCAAAGTAACTTTAATCTTTTTCTTAGTACTCATAAGTCTTCCTCCTTTCTTTAATAGCAGCATGCTATGTTTCGATATTGTGTTGATGTTATTTTGTTATCCCCTCCTTTACCTTTCGTTTGATCTAGGTGGTTGCCTTAGCAACCACTTGTAAATAAAAAAAGAGAACATCTATTTAAAGATGCTCTCTAATTGAATCATTATTGATTAAATAAAGAAGTAATGGATAAATTATCACGTCGCTTATTAAGTGTATGCATTTCTGCAAATTCCGATTTGAGAGATTTCATAAGATACCCTTGCATGGCTTCAACGGTTTCTTTCTTTTGGATAAGCATGGCTTTAAACCGTTTAAGAACATGAAGTATTTCTATCTCCATATCTTCTAATAAATAATATGTATCAATAGAATTATTAAACGACGTCTTGGCTTTTAATAATACAGATTTGATAATTTTAATTTCACTTACAGAAAAGTTACTTAAATAACGTCGAATACCTTGAGGTAGTTCTTCGAGTAATTGAAACTTTAAAGCTTCATCATTAAATTTTGAATTATAGTGATTTGAATGATTTGTTTGATTATTAGGATATGTTGATTTCTTATCATTCAAATCATACGTATCACTATAATTAGTATTATTATAATCAGTATCATTATAATCAGTATCATTAGGGTCTAAAATTTGGGATTCTGGAGTCCCAAATTTTGAGTTTCTGGAGTCCCGAAATTTGGGATTCTGGAGTCCCAAATTTTGGGACTCCATGTCATCATGGGTTACAGATGAAGTTTGAATGTCTTTTTCTACACTAATATTTGTTTCTATATCATGTAAATATAATTTATTAGGTTTATTAAAACCTGTACGGATTTGTTCAAGTAACCCTACTTCCTGAAGTTCTTTCTTTATTTTGGTAATTGTATTTTTACTTTTATCTAATATATTCTGAAGGCTTTCATTTGTAAAAATGAAATATATATCTCCATTATCATCGATCCAATTATTTTTAATTGATAAACTAACTCTGTCATTGAGAATTGCATAAGTGACTTTGGCACTATCACTTAATTTTTTATATTTTTCATTAACAAATAATGCTTTATGTAGCATATAAAAATTTTGACTAGCTTGATTTTTAATATTTTTACGAGACAAAATAAAAACCTCTTTCCAATTAAATTTGAATATTTGAATAGAGGTAATAAAACATTACAAATCCACATAACTTTTTGACTTGCAAACTGTCGATATTGTTGTATATAATACATATATCAAATTAAATAGCTAACGTATTGTAACGTTTTATTACCGAGTCCCGACTATTACCAGTAGTCGGGACTTAAACGTATTATCAATATTATATCACTAAAGAAGAACACATAAAAGATATTATAGCTTTATTAAAAACCCTTTACAAACTCTTGATAATAATGACGTCAAGAGTTTGTAAAGGGTTTTTAATATTAGATTTTGATACTTATATATCAGTATTTGTGATAAATTTTTTTTATAAAGGGTTGATAAAGGATTTATAAAGGGTTGATGATATGAAGAGCGTAAAAGAAATAAGTAAAGAATTAGGAGTTAGTAAACAAACTATATTTAACAACATAAAAAGATTGGACATAGAAACGATAAAAAAGGATAATACTTCATTTATCAAAAATGATACTGATGTTGAAAAGATAATTCAAAGAGTAACTCGCAATAAAAAAAAATATGGATTTGAAGATACTCTCACAAACTCAGGAAAAGTTGAAAAGGATAATTCACAAAAAGAATCTAAACATAATGTTCAAATAATTGAACTGCTTGAAAAGCAAATAGACACTTTAAATAAACAACTTGAAAAACAAGAAAAGCGTCATGAAGTGACAGTAGAATTTTATAGGAAAGAATTGCAAGAAAGGTCAAAATTACTTGAAAACCAACAAGTATTAGCATTAGAAAGTAATAAAAAGATTCAAAAACTAGAAAGCCAATTAGAAGAAGAAAGACAGCTTAATAATTCTTTTGATACAGTCACGAGTAACAGACAGAATATTAATCCACAAGAAGCAACTTTTACTGGAGAATCTCAAAATATCAACCAGCAACAAAAGAAAAGCCAACCAACAGAAAATGAAATAAATCATAAGAATGTATCTGAAGAGAAAAAGAATGACAGTACAAAAGAGGATAAGTTCGTTGAAGAAACGAAGAGTAATTCTGATGATAATAGAGAGGTAGAACCACCTAAAAAAGGATTTTGGAGTCGATTCTTCGGTAATTAAAAAGGAATGTAAAAGGTGTATCAAGGGTTTATAAACCCTTGATACACCTTTTATAGTGATAGAACTTTGATAATCATTGGTTATGTTAATAGTTAATTTAATAATATTAATCGGAATTGTTCCATTAATATTAGAATATATCTATTTTTCTATTTTCTTTTATTATTTTCATAGAATTAGTGTAATGTTCTTTCTTCACCCTATGTAGAATTAATTGAGTCAATAATTTTATAGGACTTTCTGGATATAAAGCGTCTCCTAAATAATTATCAATTTCTCCTTCAGTATACATTAATGTATTTGTTTTTAATATTTCACCATCTAATTGGTATAATAAAAGCTCTCTTAATCTATTGAATTCATACCATGTGTATTAATTAACGTTTTTTTCAATTTGTTAAATTGAACCTTTTCAGTGGATGTAACAATATCTAATTTAATCCACTCGGGAAATTGACCTGTTTTCTTTTTAAATTTAATTGCTGATTTCGAAATATCTTGCTTAAGGTAATTCGTTTTTTAGAACAGTTTAATTTGAGCTTTGATGTTAGATTTACCCAAACTTAAAAAACATAATTATTAATTTCAGTTTTATTATTTACTTTGGTTAATAATTTTTCTAATTTGTATTCAAAATCCATAGTTTTCTCTCTATTTATAAATATTTATGGTTCTGTTGCAAAGTTGAATTTATAATATAATTTTAACAAAAAGGAGTCTTCTGTATGAACTATTTCAGATATAAACAATTCGATAAAGATGTCATAACTGTAGCCGTTGGCTACTACTTAAGATATGCATTGAGTTATCGTGATATATCTGAAATATTAAGGGAACGTGGTGTAAACGTTCATCATTCAACGGTCTACCGTTGGGTTCAAGAATATGCCCCGATTTTATATCAAATTTGGAAGAAAAAGCATAAAAAAGCTTATTACAAATGGCGTATTGATGAGACGTATATCAAAATAAAAGGAAAATGGAACTATTTATATCGCACCATTGATGCAGAGGGACATACATTAGATATTTGGTTGCGTAAGCAACGAGATAATCATTCAGCATATGTATTTGTCAAACGTCTCATTAAACAATTTGGTAAACCTCAAAAGGTAATTACAGATCAGGTACCTTCAACGAAGGTCGCAATGGCTAAAGTCATTAAAGCTTTTAAACTTAAACCTGACTGTCATTGTACATCGAAATATCTGAATAATTTCATTGAGCAAGATCACCGTCATATTAAAGTAAGAAAGACAAGATATCAAAGTATCAATACGGCAAAGAATACTTTAAAAGGTATTGAATGTATTTACGCTCTATATAAAAAGAACCGCAGGTCTCTTCAGATCTACGGGTTTTCGCCATGCCACGAAATTAGGCATATGTTAGCCAGTTAAGGGAACAACGACTTGATAAAATGGTAATTAGCTATATTTTTCTAACTTTGCAACAGAACCGAAGTCTTTTTATTTGATTAATCGTGTGCGATCGATTATTCTTTGATAAGAATAGGAGGGATTAAATTGATTGATGAGGAAATAAAATTGAAACATCAATTATGTTTTTCTACTTATAAAGTAAACAGATTATTTAATAAATTTTATGAAAAGCAACTAAGACAATTCAACTTAACTTTTTCTCAGTACCTTGTACTATTAACATTATGGGAGGAAAACCCTCAAACGCTATTAGCTATTGGCAAAAAATTGAATCTAGCAAGTAATACGCTAACGCCATTATTAAAAAGACTTGAAAAAGATGGATGGGTTCAAAGAAATAGAGATGAAAATGATAAACGAAACCTTATCATAAAGTTAACGGAAAAAGGGATAGTTGAGCAAGAAGCAGTACATAAAGCTATATCTAAATGCATTTCTTCTCAATTTGATATAGATGAATATACAAAAGCGAAAGCAATGATGGATAACCTTGAAGTCACATTAAAAAAATTAACAAAGGATGATTCAAATGAAACAATATGATGTCATTTTTTTAGGTAGTGGTCACGCAGCATGGCATAGTGCGTTAACTTTAAATAAAGCAGGTAAATCAGTTGCTATTGTCGAAAAAGACCGTATTGCAGGGACTTGTACAAACTATGGTTGTAATGCCAAAATTTTATTAGAAAATCCGTATGAAGTCCTAGAACAAGCGTCACATTACCCTAATATTATTAATACTGAGGGACTATCAGTTAATTGGGGAAATCTTATGTCCTATAAACATAAAATTATTGATCCAATGGCTAATATGTTGAAAAATTTATTTGAACAACAAGGCATAGATGTTATCGAAGGTGCTGGAAGATTCGTAGATGAACATCATCTATTAGTTAATGGTGAACAATATTATGGTGACACTATAGTAATTGCTACAGGGCAACACAGCAATAAGTTAGATATTGAAGGATCTGAACTTACGCATGATAGTAGAGATTTTTTATCTTTAGATCAAATGCCTAACAGTATTACGTTTATAGGTTTAGGTATTATTAGTATTGAATTTGCTAGTATTACGATTAAAGCAGGTGTTGAAACACATATGATACATGTGGATGATAAACCACTTAAAGGATTCTATTCAAAACATGTTTCTAAATTATTAAATAAACTAGAATCTGAGGGTGTGCAATTTCATATGAATGAAAACACAACTGCTATTAAAGAGAGTGGCAACCGTTATACTGTAGCAACAGAATCAGGCTTAGAAATTACTACGGATTATGTGTTAGATGCTACGGGACGTAAACCTAATGTAAATGGAATTGGTCTTGAAGAAGCAGGGGTTCATTTTACTAATCGAGGCATCCAAGTAGATGAATATTTACGTACAAATATTTCTAATATTTATGCTAGTGGTGACGTATTAGATAAAACTATTCCTAAATTAACACCTACTGCAACATTTGAATCTAACTATATTGCTGGGCACATTCTAGGTATGAATGAAAATCCTATTAATTATCCCGCAATTCCTTCAGTTTTATATACATTACCAAGGTTGTCTAACATTGGCGTTTCTGTAGATGAAGCAAACGATAGTGAGAACTATAAAGTGATAGATGTTCCTTTTGGTAAACAAATGGTGTTTGAATACAAAAATGAAATTGAAGCTGAAATGACAATTGTGTTAAATCATAATAAACAATTAGTGGGAGCTGCTATATATGCTGATGATGCGCCAGATTTAGTTAATCTCTTAACTTTCATCGTGAATCAAAAATTAACAGCTGAAGATTTAAACCAAATGATATTTGCGTTTCCTGGTTCATCTAGTGGTGTTATAGATCAATTGAAATTAGCGATGTTGTAAAAAGGAGAATTACAATGACTGAAAATATATATGATATTCAAGTTACTAATAAAGATGGTAGTCATTATTATTTAAATAAATATAAAGGGGAAGTTATGATAGTAGTTAATACAGCGACAAAGTGTGGCTTAAGTGGTCAATTTGAAGAATTAGAAACACTTTATCAAAAGTATAAAGATCAAGGATTAGTGATTCTTGGCTTTCCTTGTAACCAATTTGCTAAACAAGAACCTGGGACTGATGAACAGATAGCTGAGGTATGTAAAGTAAATTTTGGTGTAACCTTCCCGATACATGCTAAAGTAGATGTTAATGGCAAAAATGAAAGTCCATTATTTACATTATTAAAAAACCAAGCACCTCATATATACGGAAGAAAAATAAAATGGAACTTTACAAAGTTTATTATTGATAAAGAAGGTCATGTAGTAAAAAGACTTGCACCTAAAGACAGTCCTAAAAAAGCAGAATCTCTAATTCAAAACTTATTATAATTAATAGTTATGCTCTAAAATACGAAATAGCATAGTATTTAATGGTTAATCATGTTACTAATAAACATATCTAGTTAGTTATCATTAATCATCACTAATCAAGAAGAAAGAGACTCTTTTAAAAAGAGTCTCTTTTAATTACTTCTGATAATCATCGATTATGTAAAATTTAAGATTGACCATAAATAATAGTGTTAAAACAAGTAATAGTATAGAATGAAATTGTGCTTAAAATCTTTATAAAATATATGTGTTCATACTATATGGACATATTTAATAGAATAAGTGGGATGTGAGAATTTGAATGCATAAATACGATCGTTTAGAAGAAATTACTAAACTCGTAAATCAAAAAGGAATGGTTAGGACAAATGAAATTGTTGAGGAACTTAATGTATCTGATATGACAGTACGTCGTGATTTAGCTGAATTAGAAGAAAAAGGATTACTAACTAAAATACATGGCGGTGCACGTAGTAATTCTGCTTTTCAAATTAAAGAAAAGTCTCATCAAGAAAAGCACACAGAGAATATTGAAGAAAAACGTGCGGTCGCAAGGAAAGCTGTTAACTTAATTGAAGAAAACGATACGATTTTTTTAGGACCTGGAACAACAATCGAGTTACTGGCTCAATTAATAGAGCAAAAGTCATTAACAGTGATTACGAATTGTTTTCCAGTATTTCAAATATTATTTGAAAAGCGTTCGCTAAGTTTTAAAGTTTACTTATTAGGTGGAGAAATGAGAGAACTTACTGAATCATTTGTAGGTGAAATGACGAATACGCTTCTTCAAACAAAACGATTTATTAAAATGTTTTTTAGTTGTAATGGAATAAAAGATGCAGATGTGCTCACTTCTACAATTGACGAAGCATATACACAACAACTTGCACTTCATCGTTCACTTGAAAAATATTTATTAATTGATACTTCAAAAATTGGAAAAGAAGATTTTACCCAATTATGTCATTTAGAAGATTTAACAGCAGTAGTTGTAGATAAAAAAGATGAGGGAGATGTACAAAAATTAAAAGCTTACACAGAAGTGATATAATACCAAGATTGTTTATATAAACAATCTTGGTATTTTTTATATAATTGAACGCGATTAAATACAAAAACATTTCGTTAAAAAACGAATTTTCAAACAATATTCGAACATTTATTGTTGAATGCTTGTTTGTTTATGTTTATAATTTAGGTGTAAAGATTTGAAAGCGCTTTTCCAAACACATGTGTTTAATTATCTTATTTTCAAAGGAGAATCATTATGACAATTTTTATTGGTTCAGATGTCGCTGGTCAACGTCTTAAAGATGTTGTAAAAACATTTTTAAAAGAAAATAACCATGATGTAGTAGATGTAACAGAAGGAAAAGAATTAGACTTTATTGATTCAACATTAGCAGTTGTACATGAAGTACAAAAGAACGATGATAATTTAGGCATTGCAGTGGATGCTTATGGTGCAGGTAGTTTTATTGTTGCTACAAAAGTAAAAGGAATGATTGCTGCTGAAGTATCAGATGAACGTTCAGCATATATGACACGTAGTCACAATAATGCACGTATGATTACAATGGGTGCTGAAATTGTAGGCGATACATTAGCTAAAAATATTGCTAAAGAATTTGTAAATGGACACTATGAGGGTGGGCGTCACCAAATCCGTGTAGATATGTTAAATAAAATGTGCTAATTGGAGGAATAAATAATGAAAATTGCTATAGGTTGCGATCACATTGTAACTGATACAAAAATGGAAGTTTCACAACATTTAAAAGCTCAAGGACACGAAGTTATTGATGTAGGTACGTATGATTTTACACGTACACATTATCCTATCTTCGGTAAAAAAGTAGGAGAAAAAGTTGCTAGTGGAGAAGCAGATTTAGGCGTATGTGTCTGTGGTACTGGCGTTGGTATTAGTAATGCAGCAAACAAAGTCCCAGGTGTAAGAACAGCATTAGTACGTGATATGACATCGGCAATTTATTCAAAAGAAGAATTAAATGCTAATGTTGTTAGTTTCGGCGGTAAAGTAGCAGGCGAATTATTTATTTTCGATATCGTGGATGCCTTTATCAAAGCAGAATACAAACCTACTGAAGAAAATAAAAAATTAATTGCTAAAATTAATCATTTAGAAACACATAAAGATAATCAAGCTGATCCTCACTTCTTTGATGAATTCTTAGAAAAATGGGACAAAGGTGAATATCACGATTAAGGAAGATGTGAAATGATTCTAACATTAACTTTAAATCCTTCAGTTGATATATCTTATCCATTAGAACAGTTTTATCTAGATACTGTGAATAGAGTTAAAAAGACGAGTAAAACT
Source organism: Staphylococcus sp. NWU MKU2 (assembly GCF_033283605.1). Taxonomy (NCBI): domain Bacteria; kingdom Bacillati; phylum Bacillota; class Bacilli; order Caryophanales; family Staphylococcaceae; genus Staphylococcus; species Staphylococcus sp. NWU MKU2. The sequence goes on from NZ_JAVSMH010000015.1 coordinate 18,835, forward strand.
GCTGGAGGAAAAGGATTAAATGTAACACGTGTATTATCAGAATTTGGCGAAAATGTGTTAGCAAGTGGTTTTTTAGGTGGCGCATTGGGTCAATTTATTGAAGAACAATTAACGGATGCTCAAATTGAACAGTCTTTCTTCAAAATAAAAGGAGAAACACGAAATTGTATCGCTATTCTACATGAAGGACAACAAACTGAAATACTCGAACAAGGACCAACTATTGATAAGGAAGAAGCAGAAAGCTATAAAGCACATCTTTTAGAACTATTTAAAAGAGCTAATGTTATAGCGATGTCTGGAAGTTTACCTAAAGGTCTTAATACAAATTACTACGCGGATATTGTGAAATTAGCAAATGAACAAGGTCTACCTACGATTTTAGATAGTTCTGGTCAATCATTAATGGATGTATTGTTGAGTGAAAATAAGCCTTCAGTGATAAAACCTAATATTGATGAATTATCTCAATTATTACACACTACTGTCACTACAGATATCGATAGTTTAAAAGAAGCAGTCACTCAATCCATCTTCAAAGGTATTGAATGGATTATTGTTTCTTTAGGTGGCGAGGGCGCTTTCGCTAAACATCATCAAACATTTTATAAAGTAAACATTCCAAAAATAGAAGTCGTTAATCCTGTAGGGTCTGGTGATTCTACAGTGGCAGGTATTGCATCAGGTCTTGTTCATCAACAATCCGATGAAGACTTACTGAAAAAAGCTAATGCATTTGGAATGTTAAATGCAATGGAGCATCAAACAGGTCATATCAATGTAGATAAATTTAAAGAACTATTCAAACAAATTGAAGTTATAGAGGTGTAATTCATGACAAAATCCAAACAAAAATTAGCATCAATCGAACAATTAAGTAATCAAGATGGGATTATTTCAGCTTTAGCATTTGATCAACGCGGGGCATTAAAAAGAATGATGGCTGAACATCAAACAGAACCTCCTACAGTTGAACAAATCGAACAATTAAAAGTACTTGTATCAGAAGAGTTAACACAATATGCATCTTCTATTCTTTTAGATCCTGAATATGGCTTACCAGCTTCTGATGCACGTAATAAAGAGTGTGGTTTATTACTTGCATATGAAAAAACTGGATATGACGTGAATGCAAAAGGTCGTTTACCCGATTGCTTAGTAGAATGGTCTGCTAAACGTTTAAAAGAACAGGGTGCCAATGCAGTTAAATTCTTACTTTATTATGATGTAGATGATTCAGAAGAGATTAACATTCAAAAGAAAGCTTATATTGAACGAATTGGTTCAGAATGTGTTGCTGAAGACATTCCATTTTTCTTAGAAGTGTTAACTTATGATGATAACATTCCTGATAATAAAAGTGCTGAATTTGCAAAAGTAAAACCTCGTAAAGTAAATGAAGCAATGAAGTTATTCTCCGAAGATCGATTCAATGTTGATGTGCTTAAAGTTGAAGTGCCCGTAAACATGAATTTTGTCGAAGGATTTACAGAGGGTGAAGTTGTATACACAAAAGAAGAAGCAGCACAACATTTCCGTGATCAAGATGCAGCAACACATTTACCTTATATTTATTTAAGTGCTGGTGTATCAGCTGAATTATTCCAAGAAACATTAACATTCGCACACGATGCGGGTGCACATTTCAATGGTGTGTTATGTGGACGTGCGACATGGTCTGGTGCAGTTAAAGTTTATATTGAACAAGGAGAACAAGCTGCAAGAAAATGGTTACGTACAACTGGATATAAAAACATTGATGATTTAAATAACGTACTAAAAACAACTGCAACATCTTGGAAAGCAAAATGACTTAGGGGAGGTTATTCATATGAATAGAGAAGAAGGACAATTACTTGGTTTTGAAATTGTCGCATATGCAGGAGATGCGCGTTCAAAATTATTAGAGGCATTAAACGCTGCTAAAGAAGGCGATTTTGATAAAGCTGAACAACTTACGGAGAAAGCAAATGAAGATATCGCAAATGCACATAAAGCTCAAACAAACTTATTAGCTCAAGAAGCACAAGGTGATGACATTGCATTTAGTATTACAATGATTCACGGTCAAGACCATTTAATGACAACGTTATTATTAAAAGATTTAATGAAGCATTTAATTGAATTATACAAAAAAGGGAGCTGACCCCTATGAATAAGTTAATAGCATGGATAGAAAAAGGAAAGCCGTTCTTTGAAAAAATATCTCGTAATATTTATTTAAGAGCGATTCGTGATGGATTTATTGCAGCAATTCCAATTATCTTGTTCTCAAGTATATTTATTTTAATCACATATGTACCTAACGTGTTTGGCTTTACTTGGAGTAAAACGATGGAAGGTATATTGATGAAACCATATAACTATACCATGGGAGTTGTTGGTTTGATTGTAGCTGGAACAACAGCTAAGTCTTTAACCGATTCCTACAACAGGAAATTAGATAAAACCAATCAAATTAACTTTATTTCTACAATGATGGCTGCGATGAGTGGATTTTTATTCTTAGCAGCAGATCCTATTAAAGAGGGTGGATTTTCAAGTGCATTTATGGGCACAAAAGGATTATTAACAGCCTTTATTTCAGCCTTTATTACCGTAATTGTTTATAATTTCTTTATTAAAAGAAATATTACAATCAAAATGCCTAAAGAAGTACCACCAAATATTTCTCAGGTATTTAAAGATATCTTCCCGTTGTCAGCGGTTATTATCATTATTTATGCATTAGATTTATTATCACGAGCATTTATTCATACAAATGTAGCGAATGCTGTATTAAAAATCTTTGAACCATTATTTACTGCGGCAGATGGCTGGATTGGCGTCACACTTATTTTCGGTGCTTTCGCATTCTTCTGGTTTGTAGGTATCCATGGTCCATCTATTGTTGAACCAGCAATTGCTGCAATTACTTATGCAAATCTTGAAACAAACTTAAATTTGATTCAAGCAGGAGAACATGCAGATAAAATTATTACACCTGGTACGCAAATGTTCGTTGCAACTATGGGGGGTACCGGTGCTACATTAGTCGTGCCATTTATGTTTATGTGGTTAACTAAATCAAAAAGAAACAAAGCAATTGGTAGAGCATCAGTTGTACCAACACTCTTTGGAGTAAATGAACCAATTTTATTTGGTGCACCACTCGTATTAAACCCAGTATTTTTCATACCATTTATTTTTGCACCAATAGTAAACATATGGATCTTTAAATTCTTTGTTGATGTACTTAAAATGAATAGTTTTAGCATCTTCTTACCATGGACGACACCAGGACCTCTTGGTATTGTGATGGGTACAGGACTTGCATTTTGGTCATTTGTGTTGGCAATTGTATTAATCGTAGTTGACGTTATCATTTACTACCCATTTGTAAAAGTTTATGATGAACAAATTTTAGAAGAAGAATTAGGAAACAAAGAAGCTAATAATGAATTACAAGACAAAGTGGCAGCAAACTTTGATACTAAAAAAGCAGATACAATTTTAGCAACTGCTGGTGCAAATGAAGCGACAACAACTGAACCAGCATCTTCCGATGAGGAAGTATCGGCTAAAGAGTCACCGAATTCAATTAACGAACAAACTAACGTTTTAGTCTTATGTGCTGGTGGTGGTACAAGTGGATTACTTGCAAATGCGTTAAACAAAGCAGCTGAAGAATATCAGGCACCTGTAAAAGCGGCAGCTGGTGGTTATGGTGCACATATGGATATTATGAAAGACTATCAATTAATTATTTTAGCGCCTCAAGTTGCTTCTAACTATGAAGATATAAAACAAGATACAGATCGATTAGGTATTAAATTAGCAAAAACTCAAGGTGCTGAATACATTAACTTAACTCGTGATGGCAAAGCAGCATTAGACTTCGTTCAACAACAATTTGAAAAATAATTAGGAGATGAAAGTATAATGAAAAAATT
>NZ_JAVSMH010000016.1:0-8709 GCF_033283605.1 Staphylococcus sp. NWU MKU2
AATTGCGCCATTTTTGTATTCAAACATAAAAATTGGACTGATGATTTTTAGTCATCAGTCCAATTTATTATAGAGCCTTTATTGCCTCCGTAGTCAGTAATAAATTTAATGCACAAATTAGCACACAATAATGAAAGCCTTTACAAAACTTGTCTAGACAAGTTATACTTGAGCTATTATAAACAAGGGAGTGAAGGATGTGGCTGTAAAAAGAAAAGACGTGCAGGACATCGTTAAAGCAATTGGTGGGAAAGAAAATATTGACACTGCAACACATTGTGTTACTCGATTGCGTTTAGTTTTAAAAGATGACAATAAAGTCGACAAAGATGCACTAGACGACAACGCACTTGTCAAAGGCCAATTTAAAGCGGATAACCAATACCAAATTGTTATTGGGCCTGGTACTGTAGAAGAAGTATATAAGCAATTTATTCAAGAAACGGGTGTAGAAGAATCGTCAAAAGATGATGCAAAAGCTGCTGCATCGAAGAAAGGTAATCCGTTACAACGACTTATAAAATTATTGGGAGATATTTTTATACCGATTTTACCGGCATTAGTTACAGCGGGTCTTTTAATGGGGATTAATAATTTACTTACCATGAAAGACTTATTTGGTCCTAAACCACTTGTGGAACAGTTTCCACAGTTGGGTGATATATCAAATATTATTAACGTAATTGCAAGTACAGCATTTATCTTCTTACCAGCTTTAATTGGTTGGAGTAGTATGAAAGTGTTTGGTGGCAGTCCTATTTTGGGATTGGTACTAGGGCTTATTTTGATGCATCCACAATTAGTTTCACAATACGATATTGCTAAAGGACATATTCCAACATGGAATCTTTTTGGTTTAGAAATTAAGCAATTAAATTATCAAGGTCAAGTGTTGCCTGTTTTAATTGCGGCCTATGTTTTATCACTCATTGAGAAAGCATTAAATAAAGTTGTTCATGATTCTATTAAAATGTTGGTTGTTGGTCCAGTAGCGCTACTCGTAACAGGTTTCTTAGCATTTATTATTATTGGTCCGATTGCACTTGCAATAGGTACAGGTATAACTGGAGCAGTACAATTTGTCTTTGAGCACGCTGGTTGGTTAGGCGGTGCACTTTATGGTTTCTTCTATGCACCACTTGTTATTACAGGATTACACCATATGTTCTTAGCAGTAGATTTCCAATTAATGGGTAGTAAACTAGGTGGTACATATTTATGGCCTATCGTCGCGATTTCTAATATTTGCCAAGGTTCGGCTGCTTTTGGAGCATGGTTTATTTATAAACGACGTAAAATGGTAAAAGAAGAAGGTTTAGCATTAACTTCAAGTGTATCAGCATTTTTAGGTGTTACAGAGCCTGCAATGTTTGGTGTAAACTTACCGTTAAAAGTACCTTTCTTCGCTGCTATTTGTACATCAAGCTTTTTAGGTGCCATTATTGGCGCTAATAAGGTGTTAGGCAGTGTTGGTGTAGGTGGTGTTCCAGCATTCATATCAATCCATAGTGAATTTTGGTTCATTTATATACCAGTCACATTACTTGCTATGGTGATACCAGCTATTTTGACAATCATCTTTGCAAGATTTACAACAATTAAAGCTAAAAAAATGGTGGCAACGCCAGACGAAACTGTAGCGAAATAATTAATACAATTAAAGACGTTCAAACTTCACATGTTAAGTGATTGAGCGTCTTTAATGCATATTAAACTATAATTAAATGGAAGGTGACTATCTATGGCACATAAAGATTGGAAGAAATCGGTAGTTTATCAAATTTATCCTAAATCATTTAACGATACTACAGGTAATGGTGAGGGCGATATCAATGGCATTATTGAGAAGTTGGACTATATTCAATATTTAGGCGTCGATTATATTTGGTTAACTCCTGTTTATGAATCCCCAATGAATGATAATGGGTACGATATTAGTAATTATTTAAAAATAAATGAACGCTTTGGTACATTGGAAGATTTTGAAACTTTAATAAGCGAAGCGCATAAGCGTGATTTAAAAGTCATGTTAGATATAGTTATTAATCATACGTCTACAGAACACCAATGGTTTAAAGAAGCGATTAGTTCTAAAGATAATCCTTATCGTGACTATTATTACTTCAAGCCTTCTCAAGATGGCCCTCCAACTAATTGGGAATCTAAGTTTGGTGGAAATGCTTGGCAATATGATGAGAAGACGGATGAATATTATTTACATTTATTTGATGTTACACAAGCAGATTTAAATTGGGATAATGAAAAGGTTAGACAATCTTTATATGAGGTTGTTAATCATTGGATTCAATTTGGTGTAGATGGTTTCCGCTTTGATGTAATTAATCTTATTTCAAAAGGCGAATTTAAAGACTCACCACAAATTGGTAAAGAATTTTATACTGACGGTCCACGTGTACATGAATATCTCCATGAACTTAATCGTCATACATTTGGTGATAAAGATATGATGACGGTAGGAGAAATGTCCTCTACAACAATTGATAATTGTATCAATTATACAAGACCAGATCGACAAGAGTTAAGTAGTGTCTTTAATTTCCATCATTTAAAAGTAGATTATGTCGATGGAGAAAAGTGGTCGAACGCTAAATTAGACTTTTTAAAATTAAAAGAAATTTTGATGGATTGGCAAATTGGAATATTTGAAGGTGGAGGATGGAATGCGATTTTCTGGTGTAATCATGATCAGCCACGCGTTGTTTCTCGTTTTGGCGATGATTCTACAGAAGAGAATCGTCAAGCAAGTGCTAAAATGTTGGCAATCGCATTACACATGTTGCAAGGAACTCCTTATATCTATCAAGGTGAAGAAATTGGCATGACAGATCCACACTTTGATTCTATTCAACAATATCGCGATGTCGAGTCGCGTAATGCTTACGATAATCTAATGCAACAAGGTATTGATGAAAGTGAAGTTCTAACAATTTTAGGTCAAAAATCACGTGACAATTCTAGAACGCCTATTCAATGGACATCAGAGAAACAAGCAGGTTTCACTTCAGGTACGCCATGGATTGATATTCCTAACAATGCAGAACACATTAATGTAGAAGCGGCAATTGAAGATACTACCTCTGTACTACACACGTATCGCGAACTTATCAAATTACGTCATGAACACGATATCATCACGTATGGTGATATCGAGCCGATGTATATGGAACATCCACATTTATTCATTTATCGTCGAAATTATGACAACCAAACGTGGCTAGTCGTTGCTAACTTTTCAAAAGAAACAATAAAATTACCTGAAGACCTTAATAGTAAGGGGACGACGATAATTCAAAGCGGTACAATAGAAAATGGTGAAATATCTCCATTTGGTGCAGTAGTGATTAATGTTCAATAAAAAGTAAATAGATTGATGTAATGGAGAAACAAATGGCTACACAAAAATTCATAACAATATATGAACAACTTAAACAACGAATACATGAGGGCGAATACACATACGGACAACAACTACCTTCAGAACATGAATTATTAACGCTATACGGAACGTCACGTGAGACTGTTAGAAAAGCATTGGATTTATTAGCAAATGATGGCATGATTCAAAAAATTAGGGGTAAGGGGTCCATTGTAATAGATCAAGGTATCACGGAGTTTCCGTTCTCAGAATTGATTAGCTTCAAAGAAGTGCAAGAGGAACTTAATCTTAAGCATGAAACGGAAGTGCTCATTAACGAATTGGTTAAAGCAAACTCAGTTCCTCATGTTAAAAAGCAATTGAATATTAGTAATGATGATGTACTAATCCATGTAGTACGCACGAGAAACGTCAATCAAAAGGTCAAAATTTTGGATGAAGATTACTTTTTAACTTCAATAGTGTCCAATATTTCGGATTCAGTAGCAAAAGATTCTATATATCATTACTTAGAAACGCAATTAGGATTAGATATCAGCTATTCAAGTAAGTCGATTACCTTTGAGCCTTTTACTGAAAGAGAATATGATGTTTTTGGAAAAATACAACCGCCATATACCGCAACAGTGAGAAGTGTCGTTTATTTAAAAAATACGATGCCATTCCAATACAATGTGTCGAAGCATTTAGCGACAGAGTTTAAATTCCAAGAATTTTCAAGACGACACAAATTATAAGATGAAATTGTACTGGTTTCGATTCATTGAATTACTAATTGAAACTTTACGCTTGCAATCGGAAGAAAGTTTATAGTATTATAAAACTTACCGTGCTAGGTGGGGAGGTAGCGGTTCCCTGTACTCGAAATCCGCTTTATGCGAGACTTAATTCCTTTGTTGAGGGTGTGTTTTTGTGAAGTCTGCCCGAAGCACGTAGTGTTTGAAGATTTCGGTCCTATGCAATATGAACCCATGAATCATGTCAGGTCCTGACGGAAGCAGCATTAAGTGGATCCTCATATGTGCCGTAGGGTAGCCGAGATTTAGCTGTCGACTTCGGTAACGTTTATGATACACACTCGATTCGAAGGTGCACGGTTTTTTAATTTTTAAAGTAACCGAGACAAATAAAATTTTAAATATAAATTTAAGTGAGGAGTAGGACAGTAATCTTTATGAATTCATTGTTCTGCCCTGGCAAGATTGACTAAAATTAAAAATGCTTGTTATAAGTGTAGTTTTAATTTAGTCAACTACTGCCAATATATAATTGTAGCCTGAGACATTGATTTTGTCCCAGGCTCGTTTTTTGTATAGAATATGTATGAATGAGTATAAAATGGGAAAATGGTTTGTTCGAACATAAAATGGGGAACGCTTGGACTAATCAAAGGGGTGTCAATATGCGACTGTTCTTAAGTACATTAACTGAAATGGATTATATTGAAACATTAAATAAGATTGAATCAAGTTACGATGACAAAGGTCAAGGTGTTGGTCAAAAGCAAAGAGAACTCATTTCAAGACTACGCAGAGCATTAAACTATAATTATGAACTTGAAGTGATTGCAAAAAATGAAGCTGGCGATATTATAGGACACATCATGCTCAGTGAAATTAATTTAAAAGCGGATGACCAACGTTACAAAGCTTTGGAACTAGCTTCTCTTATAGTAGATAAACCATATCGTAATGAGGGATTAGGTAAAGCTTTAGTTCAAGCTGTTGAAGAACGTGCTAAATCTCAACATTATACGACTATTGTTGTGGGATGTTGCCCGGCATATTTCGAAGAATTAGGTTATGAACCGGCGGACAAACATAATATTTTTTCAAAAGAAACCAATCCATCCGCTTTGCGTGTGAAATTCTTATGGGATCAACTGGACGAATACCCCCATGGCATTGTGCAAGATGCTGATATGACTTAATAAATTCATTGAAACTTAAATGATAATGCGTGATATAATGTAGAGTAATTGTTAACGGAGGTGCGGATGTGAATTATCAAGCTTTGTATCGAATGTTTAGACCCCAAAGTTTCCAAGATGTTGTGGGTCAAGAACATGTAACTAAGACGTTACGTAACGCCATTTCCAAAGGTAAACAGTCTCATGCCTATATCTTTAGTGGACCTCGTGGGACTGGTAAAACTAGTATTGCTAAAGTATTTGCTAAAGCGATAAACTGTTTAAATCCTCAAGACGGTGAACCATGTAATGAATGCGCTATATGTAAAGGTATTACACAAGGTACGAATGGTGATGTTATCGAAATTGATGCTGCGAGTAATAATGGTGTAGATGAGATTCGAAATATTAGAGATAAAGTGAAGTATGCACCTAGTGAATCGAAATATAAAGTGTATATTATTGACGAGGTACATATGCTAACAACTGGGGCTTTTAATGCGCTATTAAAGACGCTTGAAGAACCACCAGCACATGCCATATTTATCCTTGCTACAACTGAACCACACAAAATCCCGCCTACAATTATTTCGCGTGCACAACGATTTGACTTCAAAGCGATTGGTACTGAACAAATTACTGATCGTTTACGCTTTGTCGCTGAAGAACAACAGTTAGATTATGATAATGAAGCACTTGAGTTTATTGCGAAAGCATCTGAAGGTGGAATGCGAGATGCATTAAGTATCATGGACCAAGCTATCGCATTTGGTGATGAGCACCTTACGCTACAAGACGCATTAGACGTAACAGGTAGTGTAGATGAAGCGGCTTTAAATGAATTATTTAAAGATGTCGTTGATGGTAATGTTAAAAATGCATTTACACGCTATCATCAATTTATTTCTGAAGGAAAAGAAGTTAATCGTCTTATAAATGACATGATTTATTTTGTTCGCGATACAATTATGAATAAAACTGTAAATAATCATGCTGAATTTGATGCGTTAATGAATTTTGATTTAGACATGCTCTACCATATGATTGATATTATTAATGATACATTAGTTTCAATACGATTTAGTGTGAATCAAAATGTTCACTTTGAAGTGCTATTAGTGAAAATTGCTGAAATGGTGAAATCACAACCTGATACTGTTACTAATGTAGCAACGACTCAAGTTGCATCACAACCTAACAACGAAGTGTTATTGCAACGTATGGAACAATTAGAAAATGAACTGAAAACACTTAAAGCACAAGGTATTGCTCAAGCAAGTTCAAAACAACAATCATCTCAATCAAACACACGTGGCAAACGTCAGAATAAAGGCACATTTTCAATGACAAATATTGCTAAGGTATTAGATGAAGCAAATAAAGAAGATATTCAATTATTGAAGAAACATTGGCTAGAAGTAGTAGATTATGCGAAAAAGAATGATAAAAAATCATTAGTAAGCTTATTACAAAACTCAATTCCTGTAGCTGCTAGTGAAAAACGAGTATTAATTCAATTTGATGAAGAAATTCACTGTGAAATTGTGAATAGAGATGATGAGAAAAGAAATAGCATTGAAAATGTAGTAAGAAATATCATTAATAAGAATGTTGAAGTAGTCGGGGTCCCTTCAGATCAATGGATGAGAGTGCGAACAGAATATATTAATAGTAGAAAACAGCACGATAAAGAAGAACATCAAACGTCATCTAATGATAGAGAAGAGCAACAAGACACTGATGTAGCACAGAAAGCACGTGATTTATTTGGAGAAGAAACAGTGCATTTAATAGACGAAGAATAGAACTTATTTTATGAATAGAATGAACTTACTTTAGTTAGTGAATTGTCGAAACGGGTCATGAAACAGAGATACATGACAATAAATATAAACGTATGTATAATAAAATATAAATCAAAAGATAATGTCGATACATTCAAGGAGGAAATGATATTATGCGCGGTGGCGGAAATATGCAACAAATGATGAAACAAATGCAAAAAATGCAAAAGAAAATGGCTCAAGAACAAGAAAAATTAAAAGAAGAACGCATTGTAGGTACAGCTGGTGGTGGCATGGTAGCAGTTACAGTTACTGGTCATAAAGAAGTTGTAGATGTTGAAATTAAAGAAGAAGCAGTAGATCCAGATGATATTGAAATGCTACAGGATTTAGTTTTAGCAGCAACAAATGAAGCGATGAACAAAGCTGACGAATTAACTCAAGAACGTTTAGGTAAGCATACACAAGGCTTAAACATTCCGGGAATGTAATTATAGATGCATTATCCAGAACCGATATCTAAATTAATAGATAGTTTCATGAAACTGCCAGGCATTGGTCCCAAGACGGCTCAACGTCTGGCGTTTCATACTTTAGATATGAAAGAAGACGATGTAGTCCAATTTGCTAAAGCCTTGGTAGATGTTAAACGTGAGCTTACCTATTGTAGTGTATGTGGACATATAACTGAAAACGACCCTTGCTATATTTGCGAAGATAAGCAACGTGACCGTTCAGTAATATGTGTGGTCGAAGATGATAAAGATGTTATTGCAATGGAGAAAATGAGAGAATACAAAGGTCTCTATCATGTACTGCATGGATCTATCTCCCCGATGGATGGCATTGGGCCTGAAGACATTAATATCCCAACTTTAATAGATAGATTAAAAGATGAAGAGGTTAAAGAATTAATATTGGCAATGAATCCTAATTTAGAAGGTGAATCAACAGCAATGTATATATCTAGATTAGTGAAACCTATTGGAATTAAGGTAACTAGATTAGCTCAAGGACTTTCAGTAGGTGGAGATTTAGAATATGCAGATGAAGTTACTTTATCTAAAGCAATAGCTGGAAGAACAGAAATGTAAAATAAGGTCGCTATTTACAAATTGTCAGTAAATATAGCTATTAAAGTTATATTTCGATTTGTAATAGCGATTTTTTAATTTATTTTAAAAAAATCGTAAATTTTTTAAAGTTTGTTATTTGAGTGAATAAAATGTTGTATATAGGGTATTAAATTCTTATTTCGGACCAAAAACGAACAATAATTTATTTAAATCTATATTTAGTTCGTTTATTAAGGTTTTGTATGGATTTTTAATTATTGTTAGTGTAATTTTTACCGTTGTTAAAACGACTGAAAGCCTGTATAGTATATATTTGTTGAGCGAAACAAATCAACGAACATTAAAACACTTCAAAAATTAATAAAAAAAGTTATTGACTTTAAAGCTGATAACGAGTATAATTAGTTCTTGTGGTAATAAAAATGAACATTGAAAACTGAATGACAATATGTCAACGTTAATTCCAAAAAAAGTAACTTAAATGTTACAAACACTATTTAGTATTATGAGCTAATCAAACATCATAAATTTTTATGGAGAGTT
>NZ_JAVSMH010000017.1:0-8236 GCF_033283605.1 Staphylococcus sp. NWU MKU2
CCAACGGCTACAGTGATAACATCCTTGTTAAATTGTTTATATCTGAAATAGTTCATACAGAAGACTCCTTTTTGTTAAAATTATACTATAAATTCAACTTTGCAACAGAACCTAAATAGTTCTATATTGTTTAAAATAGTTATGACGTGTTATTATTTGCATGAGAGATAAAAGTTTCATGCTATCGTTGTAGACCGTCAATCTACAAAATAGTATTGTGTTTTTAAACGCCAAAAGCCCCGTTTAACTATTGTGAGTAGTTACGGGGCTTTCTTATAACATGCCTTACGTTTAACGTTGTCTACTGTTTGTGAAGTGTACTCACTTCTCACGTTATAAGTTTGGCATGACAACTATTCTAATTGAATAATTGTTCTATGATTTGTCTAGTAAGTTCTTTAGTTGTATATATCAACCAATCTGTAAAAAGGTCGGCTTTTTTCTTGTTGTCGCTAGATTTGTCTTGAGAGAACTTTTTTCGTTTCATGCTATCTATCCCCCTTTCAGTCTCTACGTCACTAGAGACGGGAGTAAAGGACAAACAGCAATATAAACGACAACGTTATAACAACGCATTTATTAATATAGCACGAGAATTGAACAAATAAATTGGAATAAAAAAATAAATACATAAATACATTTTAAAACCACACAGCCTTTCATATTCGTTAAGCAATAAAATTTAGGTATAAAGCATCCAGAAAATAAAAAGTGTTCTAAATAGGGCTATAAACGTTAAATAAAGGGGTGCTAAATTATGGATAAACTAACACCAGAGAAACAAAAAGAACTATTGGAGCAAGCTAAAAAGGATAATAAAAAAGGTAAGCAACCAACGATACAGGAACGTTGGCTTGAAGAGGGTAAACTGTTCGCTGAATATTTAAATGACGACAAAAACTAATAAACGATGTATCAGACACGTTAAAAATATTTATTTTATTATGGTTAATCTTTTTTTGATTAACTTCAATGTACATGAAAACAGTAGTACGCACACACTTTAATTTTATAGGTGTGTGCTTTTTGTTTGTGGTTTTACAAGCGTACTTTTAAATACGGTTGTAAATAATGGGACTGTATCAATTTAAACGAGTTATCGACAAAACTCGACTTAATGAAAGTTTCATAAGAGCGATGTAGGCGAGCGCGCGCGCGCTTAATTTATTTGGTAAGTGACTTAAAAATTTATGAAGATAGAGGTTAAAATGTTTTGTCGACAAAACAAGTAAGTATAAACGTTCTCTATGAAATCTAGATAAATGACTTATAAGTTTGTACAACAGTTAAACAAATCAAAAGACAAAGAAAGACAAAAGCAATAAATGAATTTATAGAAGAATACGAGCGAGCGCTCGCTTCGTTTGGAAAAAGGAAATTAAAACAATAGTGCCTCGCCCACTTTTTTGTGTACAAATATATATAAGTTATGTAATATATATTTATAAGTTTTATAAGGAGGTGTGACAATGAGTACAGCAACATTAGACAAACAAAAAGAACACAATAATGAAATACGCGATCGTTTTCAAAATTACTACATTGATAATTACGAGCCTAAATATCGTTTAGTTGCTGAGGCTATGGGGCTTGGAGAAACAAACTTTAGAAGATTTGCTACTAACAAGCATGATTATGCTGAGGAGGCTCTCAAAAAAGTAGAGAAGTTCTTAAACAAGCAAGGTTATTAATTTATATTGAACATAATAAACACCTTAAAGACATAAGATCGTGTACATGTATTAGTTAAATATAACGCTATAAATCTATTGTACACAATAATATAAATGTTATGCCTTTATGTACAAAACGTAACACAATGTACATGTATATATATTATGTGAGTATGCTAAACAACTTTCTAAGGAGTAATGCAATGACACAGGTCAGTTCTTTAAGACTTGTACAGGCTCTTGAACGGTTGTTTATTAGTAGTAAGCAAGCTCGTATTGAACAACAAGATGACGGTAGTTATTACACTAAATTTACTGGCTTATCTAGAGAGCATTTACTAAATCATATTGAGGGTACTCAAACTATTGGTATCTTTAGTGGAAAAATATTCTCTAAGTATATATGTTTTGACGTTGATACTGGTAAGCAGCACTTATCTAAAGCACAAAATGATGTGAAGATATTACGATCAGTATTATACAGTGAGTTTAATGTCCCTTATGAGTATATGCCAGTAGCTTATAGTGGTAACAAAGGTTATCACGTATATATGTTTTTCGATAATGTCATATGCGTTGATTATTTACACGCTTTTTATCGTGAAGTATTAGATAGAGCAGGTTATAACACGTCAGAAATTGAGTTTAGACCGACAGCTAAATTAGGCGTTAAGTTACCTTTAGGCATTCATAGAGTAACGGGAAAACGTTGTAATTTTGTTGACCCTACTACACCTAGATTTAAGCGGAAAAATAGAGAGTTTATTTATGAAATTAAACAACTAAATGCAAAGTCTTTTGAAAAGACGCATAATCTTAAAGACTTGTACAACATACAGTTAGAAGAAACATATCATCAGCTATATAGATTTTTGTATACTGATGAGGCGCTAATATTCAACAGTGTATTGCGGACGTTAGATTTTACGGAGTATCAAATCGAAAACGCACAACAAGATATATTAAAGATGTTAGAGAATAAACGTTTGATATATCCAGATACGCGAAATAAATACACAATATTATTAGCAACATTTCTTAAAGCACAGGGACATGAGATACCTTATACAGAAAAGGTTATCAACGAAATTATGTTAAATAGTAAACGTAATTATAGAGGCTTAGTGCAATCGTCAGAAAACCACATCAAACAAGAAACACAGAAAATTGTAAAGTATGTATTTAATCACAACATTACGTTAAGCAGTAATACTACTGAAGTTGTGTTATATGGCGATGAAATAAGAGATATATTAGCACTTAAAGACATGAAGTTGATGAAACTTTATACATCAATGATCGTACATGCTAAACGTCATACACCTTTAGGCGCAGACAGCTTTTACATGGCATATTCGGTTATGCAAAACTATGGGAATCCAGCTAATAGAGGGACATTAAGAAAATACATTAATAAGTTGGAACAATTAGAACGTATTAAAGTAGTTAAGAGTGGCGTTGTTGATAAAGTTCGCACAGATGTAGAAGGTCATGTGGTACACAAAGCAAACATTTATAGCATTAAAAAAAGCTTTAACCAAACCCCCGACGAAAAGGTTTTGATTAAAGCAGACGAAGAGAACGTCAACATCAATGATATACTTATCAAAGCGTATCAAAATGATGTTATAAGCTATAAACACGTTAAAGACAATCTTACTAGACGACAGTTTGAAAAATTCAAGCAAGCTCTCTAGTGGGCTTGTCTTTTTTGTTGTTATCCCGTTTGATTATCAATATATTGATAAAACGGTCAAATTTTTGACACTTAAATTATAACTATATATATGTATTTTTTTCAAGACAATGTACTCAATAAATCAATTGTTTTATAGTACTTTACGACTTAAAAGAATTATAACAAAGATTATAGCTACATTACAAAGCCTATTATATCAGTACTTAGAGAAAAGAAACGACATTAACGACCATCATAAAAAAGGGTGTTGTTTTTTGTGTACTGTAAAAGCAGTAAGCGATTATTTACTTCTTCCATTTCCTAAACTCCCAAATACTCATATTTTTTAAACTTTCAAGTTCAGTACGTAATTTTGCGTTTTCTTCTTCTAATTTTTCATATTTATTAGCGTGTTCATCATTGTATTGTTCTATTCGGCTTATATTAGCCCGTAGACGATCGTTTTCTTCTTTTAGGTAGTTTATATCCTCTTTTGGTTCTTTCAGCTTATATATAGCCTCTATGACGTTTTTAGAGGTATTCTCTGATTGTTCTTCGATTTTTTGGAGTATTTGTGAGGATATACGAGAAACAATATCATCACTAAAAGATTGAAGATCTAATTTTTGTGAATTACCGTTTTCTTCTTCGACATAATCATTTTGTAATTCTGGTAAAGCATTAGCTATTTCTTCCCCTTGTTCTTCTTTAACGATCGAATAATGAAGTGCCGTTTTCATTGTTCCACCGTGTAACTTAAAGAACTTCATAGCCTCACTTATGATATGTAAATCGTATTGACTAAACTGACGAGCATTTTCTCTGCGTTTAAATTCATACCCCAGTAATTCCATGGTTTGAGCATAAACTCTTAGAGAAGAAGGAGAGATATTCAAGAATTGACTAGCGTTTTTGGTAGTTAGTAGGTCATTAAGCGCCATATCGTTGTTAGAAACCCCTTTCTAAATAAGCGTTATATACATATAGGCAACAGACCATGTATATATTGCCTGTGGCATTATTATTGCCGATTACCCTTAACATTTGTGCGTCTGTTGGGCGCTATACATATGTATACATAAATATACCATAAATAGTTACAATAGTTACATGAAAGCAAAGAAAACTTACACCAAATTTAAGTTAAACCGTTTAAATAAAAGGGTTTTTGTCATATAATTAATTACGTGGAGTAATTTTACTCCTATTCAGAATATAGTATTTTTATAAGTTTTTATGACAATAACTTAGGTAAAGAGTGAGAAAATGGAAAAACAAGAAAACAACTTAAATATAAATGAAAACACTGGCGCAATAGTACTTTCAGGCGATAGTTTACTTGAAAGATTTATACATTATATTGACGCAACAGAGGCAACAATCGGAACATACAAACGAACTTTGAAACAATTCTTTAGATATTTAGCTGACAATCATATAACAGAACCGAAACGCGAGGACATTTTAAACTTTAAAAAATCTCTTAGAGATATAGGACGCAAGCCAACGACAATACAAAACTACATCATCGTTGTTAGATTATTTTTTAAATGGACTGAGCAAGAAAATATATATCCTAATATTGCTGATAGGGTTAAAGGTGCCAAACTAGATACAACACACAAAAAAGATTACTTAACTAGTGAACAAGTCAAAGATGTATTAAATAACATTGATACATCAACGCTGAAGGGCGCCAGAGACTATGCCCTGGTGGCTTTAATGGTTACAACAGGCTTAAGAACTATTGAAGTTGCTAGAGCGAAAATTGAAGATATTAGAAATGTTGGAGATACTCCAGTTCTTTATATACAAGGTAAAGGAAAAGAAGAAAAAAACGATTACGTTAAATTGCCGTTACAGGTGCTTAAAGCGATCGGAGTTTATAGAAGTATGTTAGCTGATGATTACGAGTATTTATTTGTTTCAACAAGTAACAATAATAAAGGCAAAAGCCTAACGACGTGCAGTGTAAGTACGATTGTTAAAAGTGCAATGAAAAACGCCGGATATAATAGTCCGCGTTTAACAGCGCATAGCCTTAGACATTCAACAGCTACATTAAATTTATTGAATGGCGGTACATTAGAAGAAACACAACAGCTATTGAGACACGCTAAAATAAGCACGACTATGGTGTATTTACATCATTTAGAGCGTGCAAATAACGATAGTGAAAAACGTGTAGCCTCTTCTATCTTTGCGTCAGAAGAATGAGATAAAACAAGTTATAAAGTTATGTTTATAAGTAATCAATATAGTATGAAAGGAAAATCACAATGGAAGTAAAAGCTATGAATAATGGAGCAATTAAATTTGTTTGCGACAACGAACTTGAAAAGGAAGTTATTTTGAATAACTGGAAAGAATTAAAAAGGGAATTCGATCAATTAATTAAAGAACACAGCAAATAGAAAGGGGCATTGTTTATGGCAGTAGCAACAGAAGAATTATATACCGCGCAACAAGTAGCGGATAAATTAGGTATGCACGTTCAAACAATAAGAGAATATATTCAACGTGGAGATATTAAAGCTAGAAAAATCGGACGTAAATATATAATTACTCAAGAAGAATTAAACAATTTCATAACAGGAGGCGACAACGATGAGCATAGAAAGTAATGTAAATAAAATAAAAGAACGTTCTGAAAGTCAAATATGGTCGGATAAAATTGATGAGTTTAACGAGGGGTTAGAAAAAGTAAAAGAAGAATATGATGATAGATTTACGGAAACAGCTAGAAATGAGGCTATCAAAGAATATAAAGAAACAAAAAATAAAGAAATTGAAGAAGAATTGAAAGCATATGATGAGCGATCAAACGAATTAGTATCTATAACTTTAGAACAAATAGATAACGAACTAGTAGAAGATGAAATGAACCTACACCCGCAAACAGATCTAGACTTTAAGAAACATGACTATTACGTTAGCCAAGTTATGAACGAACTTGCTACATCTTTTAATGGTCAAGATATGTCTACGGAGGTATTAGAAAGACTAATAAAACAAGGTTATAACAATAATCTATATGCTTTAGCAATATTAAGTAACAGAAAAGAAGTACTTGATAGAATACGAAGTAACGAAGTTGTAAGACAAGATATAAAAAATCATATAGAAACAACTGTAAAATATATGTTCGATGATTTAAAAAATAACATCATGCCAGAACGATATAAAAGAAATAAAGAATTGAAAGAAGAACTTAAAAAATACAGTCATTCAACTAAATTTACGATGTATAACATTATTATGAATAACCCTAACAAAGAGGGCGCTAAAAATGGGAAAACATGGGCGCATGCCTCTTTATAGTTCTGAGAAACGCTCTGTATTACAACGAAAGGCGTTTAACACCGATCAACACATATGAACGTTAAATAATCGCTTTGTGATAGATTAATATTGTTTGGTATAATCAATAATACCTCACGTGCTAAGTCCTTCCGCTATTTATAATAGCGGGAGGCTTTTTGTGTTCTTTGGTACGTTCAGGTTTCGGCAAACTAGCGATTTCGTGTAGAGCTGATATGCCGATATTTCGTAACGTTGCGAAATTTGAATTATCAAATTCATCAAAAACCTTTATATACTTAGCTGAATAGTCTTTAGATATGTTTACTTTTTCTAACCACTTACCAAATTCGCCATGTGCTAAATGTCGAAGCGCTTCGACATTTTCTTCGCCAAACACTTAGGCAGCTTTACTTTTTTAAGCCATTTACCAAATGCGAGTACATACTCGTTTTTAAGTACATACTCGTTTTTAATTCTAGAATATCGTAAATTACGTGACGTCATGTAATTTAAAATGTGTACATATTTGTACGCATGTCATCTTATTTATACGTGCTGCTTTAAATAGATGTATACAAGAGTATATATCTATTATCAACACCATATCCCAACGCGCGTTGCTCTTCAGGCATTGTGGCTAATTGATGTGTTTTATGTTTTCCGTACGAACGGAGCGCTCCGTTATAATTTTCTCCAAATTCATTTGCAGCTTTAAATCTTTAGCTAATTGTGTATACGTATACGATTTTAAGTCTTATGAAATTATCATCATCTTGCTAGATAGAGAATTGTTTTATAGTTAAGAGAACGAATATTTCCGTTTTCTAAATGCAAACGCGCAATTACATTCTTTAATCGTTTAAATTTTTCAACTTAAATAAAATACTATTTACAAAAGTTGAAAAGTGAGTAATACATACATGATATTCAGTAATAGTTATATTAAACAGAGTGTAATAAGTAACAAGTGAATTAAGAGACTTCCTAACTAAAAATAGCTTTATTGATTATATGATATACAAGGCTATATAGTTGTAAGTAAGTTAGGAGATGTATTTTAAATTGATATATAACTTAGGCGAAACAATGCAAATTCAAGGAATGGTATCGACTGGAAAGACATTCCAGAATAATATGCCACCTAAAAACAAAAAATTATCACATAAAGATTTATATAACACTGAAACCAATTCCGCAGCTAACTTGAATAAAATCATTAAATTAATGGAGAGTGAAAACAATGGATAGAAAAGTCGCGATCATACGTAAAGGAAACACTTTCCAATTTTTTGAAGAAGATAGTTTGTCAGCAATCGTGGGAACACGTTTATAAGCAGAACGAACACATGATGATATGACGGTAATAATGCCGGAAGTTGCAGATATGAAAGACGGAGATAAAACAAATATAGTTATTGAAAATAAAGTACTTAGAGCATATAGAATTGTTTAGTAACTTTTAAATGGTTCTGTTGCAAAGTAAAAAATATAGCTAACCACTAATTTATCATGTCAGTGTTCGCTTAACTTGCTAGCATGATGCTAATTTCGTGGCATGGCGAAAATCCGTAGATCTGAAGGG
>NZ_JAVSMH010000018.1:0-2873 GCF_033283605.1 Staphylococcus sp. NWU MKU2
AGCACGAGTTATGTCGTGTTATCGACAAGTGAATTCATAGCTTGTCAGAAGGCAGACCCGGAGAACTGAAACATCTTAGTACCCGGAGGAAGAGAAAGAAAAATCGATTCCCTGAGTAGCGGCGAGCGAAACGGGAAGAGCCCAAACCAATAAGCTTGCTTATTGGGGTTGTAGGACACTCTATACGGAGTTACAAAGGAATATATTAGACGAATCATCTGGAAAGTTGAATCAAAGAAGGTAATAATCCTGTAGTTGAAAATATATTCTCTCTTGAGTGGATCCTGAGTACGACGGAGCACGTGAAATTCCGTCGGAATCTGGGAGGACCATCTCCTAAGGCTAAATACTCTCTAGTGACCGATAGTGAACCAGTACCGTGAGGGAAAGGTGAAAAGTACCCCGGAAGGGGAGTGAAAGAGAACTTGAAACCGTGTGCTTACAAGTAGTCAGAGCCCGTTAATGGGTGATGGCGTGCCTTTTGTAGAATGAACCGGCGAGTTACGATCTGATGCAAGGTTAAGCAGGAAATGTGGAGCCGTAGCGAAAGCGAGTCTGAATAGGGCGTTGAGTATTTGGTCGTAGACCCGAAACCAGGTGATCTACCCATGGTCAGGTTGAAGTTCAGGTAACACTGAATGGAGGACCGAACCGACTTACGTTGAAAAGTGAGCGGATGAACTGTGGGTAGCGGAGAAATTCCAATCGAACTTGGAGATAGCTGGTTCTCTCCGAAATAGCTTTAGGGCTAGCCTCAAGTGATGATTATTGGAGGTAGAGCACTGTTTGGACGAGGGGCCCCTCTCGGGTTACCGAATTCAGACAAACTCCGAATGCCAATTAATTTAACTTGGGAGTCAGAACATGGGTGATAAGGTCCGTGTTCGAAAGGGAAACAGCCCAGACCACCAGCTAAGGTCCCAAAATATATGTTAAGTGGAAAAGGATGTGGCGTTGCCCAGACAACTAGGATGTTGGCTTAGAAGCAGCCATCATTTAAAGAGTGCGTAATAGCTCACTAGTCGAGTGACACTGCGCCGAAAATGTACCGGGGCTAAACATATTACCGAAGCTGTGGATTGTCCGTAGGACAATGGTAGGAGAGCGTTCTAAGGGCGTTGAAGCATGATCGCAAGGACATGTGGAGCGCTTAGAAGTGAGAATGCCGGTGTGAGTAGCGAAAGACGGGTGAGAATCCCGTCCACCGATTGACTAAGGTTTCCAGAGGAAGGCTCGTCCGCTCTGGGTTAGTCGGGTCCTAAGCTGAGGCCGACAGGCGTAGGCGATGGATAACAGGTTGATATTCCTGTACCACCTAGCATCGTTTTAATCGATGGGGGGACGCAGTAGGATAGGCGAAGCGTACGATTGGATTGTACGTCTAAGCAGTGAGATTGAGTGTTAGGCAAATCCGGCACTCTTAAGATTGAGCTGTGATGGGGAGAGGAAATTGTTTCCTCGAGTCGTTGATTTCACACTGCCGAGAAAAGCCTCTAGATAGATAATAGGTGCCCGTACCGCAAACCGACACAGGTAGTCAAGATGAGAATTCTAAGGTGAGCGAGCGAACTCTCGTTAAGGAACTCGGCAAAATGACCCCGTAACTTCGGGAGAAGGGGTGCTCTTTAGGGTGCAAGCCCAGAAGAGCCGCAGTGAATAGGCCCAAGCGACTGTTTATCAAAAACACAGGTCTCTGCTAAACCGTAAGGTGATGTATAGGGGCTGACGCCTGCCCGGTGCTGGAAGGTTAAGAGGAGTGGTTAGCTTCTGCGAAGCTACGAATCGAAGCCCCAGTAAACGGCGGCCGTAACTATAACGGTCCTAAGGTAGCGAAATTCCTTGTCGGGTAAGTTCCGACCCGCACGAAAGGCGTAACGATTTGGGCACTGTCTCAACGAGAGACTCGGTGAAATCATAGTACCTGTGAAGATGCAGGTTACCCGCGACAGGACGGAAAGACCCCGTGGAGCTTTACTGTAGCCTGATATTGAAATTCGGCACAGCTTGTACAGGATAGGTAGGAGCCTTTGAAACGTGAGCGCTAGCTTACGTGGAGGCGCTGGTGGGATACTACCCTAGCTGTGTTGGCTTTCTAACCCGCACCACTTATCGTGGTGGGAGACAGTGTCAGGCGGGCAGTTTGACTGGGGCGGTCGCCTCCTAAAAGGTAACGGAGGCGCTCAAAGGTTCCCTCAGAATGGTTGGAAATCATTCATAGAGTGTAAAGGCATAAGGGAGCTTGACTGCGAGACCTACAAGTCGAGCAGGGTCGAAAGACGGACTTAGTGATCCGGTGGTTCCGCATGGAAGGGCCATCGCTCAACGGATAAAAGCTACCCCGGGGATAACAGGCTTATCTCCCCCAAGAGTTCACATCGACGGGGAGGTTTGGCACCTCGATGTCGGCTCATCGCATCCTGGGGCTGTAGTCGGTCCCAAGGGTTGGGCTGTTCGCCCATTAAAGCGGTACGCGAGCTGGGTTCAGAACGTCGTGAGACAGTTCGGTCCCTATCCGTCGTGGGCGTAGGAAATTTGAGAGGAGCTGTCCTTAGTACGAGAGGACCGGGATGGACATACCTCTGGTGTACCAGTTGTCGTGCCAACGGCATAGCTGGGTAGCTATGTATGGACGGGATAAGTGCTGAAAGCATCTAAGCATGAAGCCCCCCTCAAGATGAGATTTCCCAACTTCGGTTATAAGATCCCTCAAAGATGATGAGGTTAATAGGTTCGAGGTGGAAGCGTGGTGACACGTGGAGCTGACGAATACTAATCGATCGAAGACTTAATCAATTTATTTCAACGTTTTGCGAAGCAAAATCATTTACTTACTATCTAGTTTTGAATGTATAATCATTCTCTTGTCTGGTGAC
>NZ_JAVSMH010000019.1:0-2577 GCF_033283605.1 Staphylococcus sp. NWU MKU2
TAGCCCATAGTACTTGTTCTTCGGTTCTTATTTCGGAACTGCCTTTTGTGCTCGTTTCTTTTCGGTTCTATTTTTGAAACTCATATCTTCTTGTATTTACCTCTTTATTTTATATTGATTATTATTCGATTACTTTTCGTTTATTCTCCCTGTTTTCGATATAATTTTTATTATTTTAAACCTACTTTATTCTCTATTTTGTCTATTAAATCTTTGGTTTTTTAGTTCTTTATTTAGAACTTTATATTTCTTAGTTTTTTCTTTTACTTTTCTTAAAATAAAGCATAATAAAAAGGCGTCATATCAGTGTATGACACCTCTTAGGTTAGTGGTTTATCTATTTTCATGACCGTGATAATTCTCTGGTGTACCTCCTAGCTGGTGGAACCTTTCGTACATGTAGCTTGAAAGCTCCTCAAACGCCGTATTTAAGCGGCTAAACGCATTTCTCGTACCGATATATTCTCGGTCTTCTAACAACGCTCTTCGCGTATATGCGACTTCCTTTGCAAATGCAACGTTTAAATCATAAGATTGTGAGTTTTTATTTCTACTTTGAAAATACTCTAAACCTGCACTCTTGATAGGGTTTAAAAGGTCTAGAAGCGGTTGCGGGTCGGGTCTTAACCCTCGCTCTTCAGCAATACTCGGTCGTGCGTCTGTGAGTATCTCAACCTCTTTTGCATAACCACCATCTTCTAAATCAGCGATAACTTCGTCAACTTCTTTTTGTACGTCTTCTCCTTGCTCTAACGCCTCTCTATAGCGTACAAAACCACTTGTATAATCACTTCTTAGCTTATCTATCTTCTTAACGATACTTTCCGCTGTATCTTGCTGTCCGTCTTCCATTGCGTCGATCAAGTCCATCAACACATTAAGTTCCTCAATTTCAATTTTACGGACTTTGAGTAACCTCCACGCCTCACCAATGCTATCTTCGTTCAAATCGCCCTCTAGGTTTTCTCTAGCACGCTTTAATTGATTAACCGACGGTTGACTGTCGTCATCGTCTAAATCTTCTTCTATCGCCTCTATATGCTCATCTATACGGTCTCTTGCACTCTTTGCTACGTTTTTTACGTCTGCGTCTATGTCTAGCTTATCGCCTTGTTTAAGTACTCGCTGCTGCACTTTGCCTAAGGCGTGTGAAAGGTTGCTATACTCTTGTCTTAACACATTCATATACTCATAACGTGCCTCTAAACTGCTTAAATAAGGTTCCATTAAGCCTTGTGCCTCATTCATCATTTGTTCTATCGTCAGGAATTTATCTAAATTCGTTGTTGCCATTACTCAATCCCCCTTAACACAATCTCTGTTCTTGGATTATCCATCTCTTGAAACTTGCCCATCGATACCATTGCAACACGACTATCTTTAACATCTAGCCCTCTGAAAATACCATCAAGCACGGCTTTAAGTAAGTTATCTATATCAGGTGCTGTGGTTCTCGTTAGCTTTTTTAGTCGTTTCTGGCTTTTAGGTGCTTGTACATAAAACATCACTTCGGCTTTAACGCCTAACTCGGTATTAATCACATCATAGAAATCATCATTAATCGCTTTATCTTTTGCCAATTGGTCTTGGATAGCGTCTAAATAGTCGCTATATGCTTGGTCATAATACGTAATTGTTCGCCCATCATCTAATCGTCGGGTACGTGGTCTAGGCGTTCCCATTGGCGCAAGATTAATTGTATATCGCCACACTTTAGCCATCGCTGATCAACTCCTATTTATCTTGTTGGTCTCGCTTTTGTGCGTCCCAAAATTCCGAAATTCTATCTGCTTCACTCGCTTTATACGCTCGCTCTTTTTCAACACGTTCTGGACTGTCTTTAGGTAACGCTTTGATTTCTTCTAACATCGCTTGTCTTTCTGCATTGTGTCGGGTTACAACATCAGTCTTATTAGGGTTTTTAGCGTTTTCTACTGTTGGCGTCGGCTTATTGTTGTATCCCAAATAATCCATATTCATATCTTTCGTATGTTTTTGTATCACTTTGGCTTGTGATTGTAAGTCTACGTCTGATTTTTTCTTTGGCTTTTCATACTTCTCTGGGTGTTCTATATGGTCGTTAAATAGCGCTATAACAGTGTTTAATTGATTTAAAGTAAACACTTCTCCTAAAGCATAAAACGGGCTTTCGAGTTCTGACATCGTTTTGATTTGTTTCTTATATCTAAAGATCGCCGTCTTACCTAACCCTAAATTATCAGCAAGTAATTTCCAATGTGCGTCATTTACAATCCATTCTGCGATATTTTCACTTTTTGCCTTCGCCATGCTTAACGGTTTTTGTGTTTTCGTATTTGCCATAACAAGTCACTCCTTAATGTATTAATATTTATTATTTACTCAAATGCGTATATCTATATTTACAGTTATACTTATCATCTTATTTACGCTTATAAGTAAACAACCAACTTTGCCCTGTAATTATGGTTAGGGACGATTTTTTGTTATTTATAGCAATAATTAAAAATTTAATTATTAACTTATTTACGTTCTTAAGTATGAGTATATTTACAGGCTTACTTATAATCTTACTTACGATTTAATTTATTTTTATAA
>NZ_JAVSMH010000020.1:0-1721 GCF_033283605.1 Staphylococcus sp. NWU MKU2
CCCTTCAGATCTACGGATTTTCGCCATGCCACGAAATTAGCATCATGCTAGCAAGTTAAGCGAACACTGACATGATATATTAGTGGTTAGATATATTTTTTACTTTGCAACAGAACCAATTAAAAATATATAATTTGTTTTTAGTTTCACTAGATTCTCCTTTTAAAATGAAAATTTTTGTTTATTGGTTAAGGTTTATTTTTCATTTCTTCGAAATCAATATTTGGCCTTGACCCTTTTAAAGGTTTGTTAGATGTAGGTTTAAAATATATACTAAACGCTATCAAACCAAGTAAATTAATAACTATCAAGTAAAATGCAGGCGCTAAGCCCCCATCTTTTAAATTACTTAATAAAGATAAAATAAAAGGGGTAACTCCTCCAAATATAGCTGTGCCTAAATTATATATGATAGATAAAAATTTCATCCTCACATTTGTGTGAGTAATCGCAGGTAAAGTTGAAGGCATGACGCCATTAAAAATAGATAACATTATAGCAAGCATCATTACTCCTAAAAAAATTGACCAGATATGATGGTTAGAATCTAAAATGAGAAAAACAGGGATTGAAAAGAAAATAAAGCTTGTTAATCCAAATAAAATTATACGTTTATTATTATATTTATCACTCAATGTACCAAATAAAAATATGAATGGTAACATTAGAATTAAAGCAATTGCATTAATAATTGTAGAATATTGCGCATCTATTCCTATATTACTTTTTAAAAAAGAAGGTAAATAAGTCAAAAACATATAATTATTTACATTTAAAAATATTACTCCGATAGTCATTAAAAAAGCTTCTTTTTTATATTTTTTAAAAGCGTATAAAATGTTATTTTCTGATACATCTTGCTTATTTTTAAAAGTAGGTGTTTCATCCAATTTAAATCTTAAATAAACAACTATTATTCCAAATGGCGCTGCTAATAAGAATGGAACTCTCCATCCCCAAGTCTCTATTTGAGTAGGATTTAAGAAATATAATAGTAATGCTACAACAATAGCTGCTAGCGCATTGCCTATCATAGTCCCCATCTCTAACCCACTTGTTAACATGCCTCTTTTCTTATCTGGGGAACTTTCTACAATATAAGTCATGGCTCCACTGTATTCTCCGCCTGTAGAAAAAGACTGGGCCATCCTCACTATCAATAATAGAATAGGGGCCCAAACACCTATTTGCTCAGACGTAGGCAGTAAACCAAGTATTAAAGTAGATATCGCCATAATAGAGATGGTAGTTGTTAAAACGACTTTTCTACCCTTTTTATCCCCAATATATCCGAAAACTAATGCTCCTATAGGGCGCATTAAAAATGCTATAGCAAAAGTTCCAAATGTAAAAAGTAATTGATTTTGACTGGCAACGTCACTAAAAAAATTATGACTAATATAAATAGCTAATTGTGCATATAAAGCAAAATCAAACCATTCAATAGCATTTCCCATGGAGGTTACAATTACCTTTTTCTTTGCCTCTGACGTTTTTACTGCGTTTTGATACTCTTCCATAATAACTCCTTTGCAAAAATTAATGTCTCGTGTTTGTATATCTATTTAGTAATTATTTTTATCACATCCTATAATATTATTTCCTCATTGGTTCTGTTGCAAAGTTGAATTTATAGTATAATTATAACAAAAAGGAGTCTTCTGTATGAACTATTTCAGATATAAACAATTTAACAAGGATGTTATCACTGTAGCCGTTGG
>NZ_JAVSMH010000021.1:0-1621 GCF_033283605.1 Staphylococcus sp. NWU MKU2
TATATCCTTAGAAAGGAGGTGATCCAGCCGCACCTTCCGATACGGCTACCTTGTTACGACTTCACCCCAATCATTTGTCCCACCTTCGACGGCTAGCTCCAAATGGTTACTCCACCGGCTTCGGGTGTTACAAACTCTCGTGGTGTGACGGGCGGTGTGTACAAGACCCGGGAACGTATTCACCGTAGCATGCTGATCTACGATTACTAGCGATTCCAGCTTCATGTAGTCGAGTTGCAGACTACAATCCGAACTGAGAACAACTTTATGGGATTTGCTTGACCTCGCGGTTTCGCTGCCCTTTGTATTGTCCATTGTAGCACGTGTGTAGCCCAAATCATAAGGGGCATGATGATTTGACGTCATCCCCACCTTCCTCCGGTTTGTCACCGGCAGTCAACTTAGAGTGCCCAACTTAATGATGGCAACTAAGCTTAAGGGTTGCGCTCGTTGCGGGACTTAACCCAACATCTCACGACACGAGCTGACGACAACCATGCACCACCTGTCACTTTGTCCCCCGAAGGGGAAGGCTCTATCTCTAGAGTTGTCAAAGGATGTCAAGATTTGGTAAGGTTCTTCGCGTTGCTTCGAATTAAACCACATGCTCCACCGCTTGTGCGGGTCCCCGTCAATTCCTTTGAGTTTCAACCTTGCGGTCGTACTCCCCAGGCGGAGTGCTTAATGCGTTAGCTGCAGCACTAAGGGGCGGAAACCCCCTAACACTTAGCACTCATCGTTTACGGCGTGGACTACCAGGGTATCTAATCCTGTTTGATCCCCACGCTTTCGCACATCAGCGTCAGTTACAGACCAGAAAGTCGCCTTCGCCACTGGTGTTCCTCCATATCTCTGCGCATTTCACCGCTACACATGGAATTCCACTTTCCTCTTCTGCACTCAAGTTTTCCAGTTTCCAATGACCCTCCACGGTTGAGCCGTGGGCTTTCACATCAGACTTAAAAAACCGCCTACGCGCGCTTTACGCCCAATAATTCCGGATAACGCTTGCCACCTACGTATTACCGCGGCTGCTGGCACGTAGTTAGCCGTGGCTTTCTGATTAGGTACCGTCAAGACGTGCACAGTTACTTACACGTATGTTCTTCCCTAATAACAGAGTTTTACGATCCGAAGACCTTCATCACTCACGCGGCGTTGCTCCGTCAGGCTTTCGCCCATTGCGGAAGATTCCCTACTGCTGCCTCCCGTAGGAGTCTGGACCGTGTCTCAGTTCCAGTGTGGCCGATCACCCTCTCAGGTCGGCTACGTATCGTCGCCTTGGTAAGCCGTTACCTTACCAACTAGCTAATACGGCGCGGGTCCATCTATAAGTGATAGCAAAACCATCTTTCACTATCGAACCATGCGGTTCGAAATATTATCCGGTATTAGCTCCGGTTTCCCGAAGTTATCCCAGTCTTATAGGTAGGTTACCCACGTGTTACTCACCCGTCCGCCGCTAACGTCAAAGGAGCAAGCTCCTTGTCTGTTCGCTCGACTTGCATGTATTAGGCACGCCGCCAGCGTTCATCCTGAGCCAGGATCAAACTCTCCATAAAAATTTATGATGTTTGATTAGCTCATAATACTAAATAGTGTTTGTAACATTTAAGTTACT
>NZ_JAVSMH010000022.1:0-991 GCF_033283605.1 Staphylococcus sp. NWU MKU2
ATTTCAACGTTTTGCGAAGCAAAATCATTTACTTACTATCTAGTTTTGAATGTATAATCATTCTCTTGTCTGGTGACAATGGCAAGGAGGTCACACCTGTTCCCATGCCGAACACAGAAGTTAAGCTCCTTAGCGCCGATGGTAGTTGGATTTACGTTCCGCTAGAGTAGGACGTTGCCAGGCATAATATAATGGAGAATTAGCTCAGCTGGGAGAGCATCTGCCTTACAAGCAGAGGGTCGGCGGTTCGAACCCGTCATTCTCCACCATTTTATCAAAATAATATATTGCCGGCCTAGCTCAATTGGTAGAGCAACTGACTTGTAATCAGTAGGTTGGGGGTTCAAGTCCTCTGGCCGGCACCATCTATTTTGAGCCATTAGCTCAGTTGGTAGAGCATCTGACTTTTAATCAGAGGGTCAGAGGTTCGAATCCTCTATGGCTCACATGTATACGCGGGTGTGGCGGAATTGGCAGACGCACTAGACTTAGGATCTAGCGCCTTACGGCGTGGGGGTTCGACTCCCTTCACCCGCATACGCGGAAGTAGTTCAGTGGTAGAACACCACCTTGCCAAGGTGGGGGTCGCGGGTTCGAATCCCGTCTTCCGCTCCATTATTTCTAATATAGTGCCGGGGTGGCGGAACTGGCAGACGCACAGGACTTAAAATCCTGCGGTGAGAGATCACCGTACCGGTTCGATTCCGGTCCTCGGCACCATATATAATTTTGCGCCCGTAGCTCAATTGGATAGAGCGTTTGACTACGGATCAAGAGGTTATGGGTTCGACTCCTATCGGGCGCGTTCTCTTACGGGAAGTAGCTCAGCTTGGTAGAGTACTTGGTTTGGGACCAAGGGGTCGCAGGTTCGAATCCTGTCTTCCCGATAGGAACTTTAATTATATAAATAATATGGGGGCTTAGCTCAGCTGGGAGAGCGCCTGCTTTGCACGCAGGAGGTCAGCGGTTCGATCCCGCTAGTCTCCACCAT
>NZ_JAVSMH010000023.1:0-610 GCF_033283605.1 Staphylococcus sp. NWU MKU2
AAGATGTTTCAGTTCTCCGGGTCTGCCTTCTGACAAGCTATGAATTCACTTGTCGATAACACGACATAACTCGTGCTGGGTTCCCCCATTCGGAAATCTCTGGATCAACGCTTACTTACAGCTACCCAAAGCATATCGTCGTTAGTAACGTCCTTCGTCGGCTTCTAGTGCCAAGGCATCCACCGTGCGCCCTTAATAACTTAATCTATGTTTCCACCATATTAGAACGTAGTTCTAATTTTAAGAAACCTGTTATTAATCTTGTGAGTGTTCTTTCGAACACTAGCGATTATGTTTTATGAATTCAAGCTTTTTTAAAACTCTTATTCACTCGGTTTTGCTTGGTAAAATCTATTTTTACTTACTTATCTAGTTTTCAATGTACAATCAATAAACAAACAATCACATCAAAATAGTATATCAAAATATAATTTTGAATGTAATTTTCATTTAGTTGTTGAATGTTTAAAATAAACATTCAAAACTGAATACAATATGTCACGTTATTCCTCATCTCTACGAGATGTTCCGAATATATCCTTAGAAAGGAGGTGATCCAGCCGCACCTTCCGATACGGCTACCTTGTTACGACTTCACCCCAATCATTTG
>NZ_JAVSMH010000024.1:0-603 GCF_033283605.1 Staphylococcus sp. NWU MKU2
TATCATGTCAGTGTTCGCTTAACTTGCTAGCATGATGCTAATTTCGTGGCATGGCGAAAATCCGTAGATCTGAAGGGACCTGCGGTTCTTTTTATATAGAGCGTAAATACATTCAATACCTTTTAAAGTATTCTTTGCTGTATTGATACTTTGATACCTTGTCTTTCTTACTTTAATATGACGGTGATCTTGCTCAATGAGGTTATTCAGATATTTCGATGTACAATGACAGTCAGGTTTAAGTTTAAAAGCTTTAATTACTTTAGCCATTGCTACCTTCGTTGAAGGTGCCTGATCTGTAATTACCTTTTGAGGTTTACCAAATTGTTTAATGAGACGTTTGATAAACGCATATGCTGAATGATTATCTCGTTGCTTACGCAACCAAATATCTAATGTATGTCCCTCTGCATCAATGGCACGATATAAATAGCTCCATTTTCCTTTTATTTTGATGTACGTCTCATCAATACGCCATTTGTAATAAGCTTTTTTATGCTTTTTCTTCCAAATTCGATATAAAATTGGGGCATATTCTTGAACCCAACGGTAGACCGTTGAATGATGAACGTTTACACCACGTTCCCTTAATATTTCAGATAT
>NZ_JAVSMH010000025.1:0-568 GCF_033283605.1 Staphylococcus sp. NWU MKU2
AATCTTTTAACTGTCGAATTAATAACTGAAGTTTTCTTACTAAAAAAGAAGAAGATTTAACACTTGGATAACTTTCATGTGCAATTTTGGATAATTTATCAGCATAATTTTCTGCTTTTCGAGTAGATAACCCTTTCTCTGTAGAGTTGAAAATATTTGAGATTAAAGTATCTATATCTTGTTGTTGAACAAAACTAGGATGTGAATATATTTCTGCGATATTGAGAGCAATCATTGAATAGCGATTTTTGAATAATTTCTCTAACCCTGGAAAGGTTTGATGGAGTAATTCGATAATCTGAACTTTTAAACGACTTTGATTTTTTTCGATTTCAAGATGAAATCGTACACGTTCACGTAATTCAAAGTAAATTTCATTTTTAGTATTTAAACTATCAGTGTATTTTAAAGTGGGCCCTAATTGTGCTAGTTTATGAGCATCAGAGTGATCCGTTTTCCATGATCTTAGAGAATTTGTTTTAAATTTCGCTTCTAATGGGTTCATTTCAATATACTTCACATGGTTAACCTGACAAAACTGAACTATACCTCTTGAATACACACCGGT
>NZ_JAVSMH010000026.1:0-562 GCF_033283605.1 Staphylococcus sp. NWU MKU2
GGATAACGATTTAAAACCGATAGGCCATTATTATTTAAATAGGGAAATAGAAACTTTAGAAGAAAAACAGGTGTGAAATAAACGATTTATAATACCCTACCTATGTATTGTATATTAACAATGGGGGTGATTAATAGTGTTACATTATACGGTCGTAAATAAAAAGAATTGTAAGTCATGTGGATTATGTACTTCTATAGCACCTGATATATATCAATTAGACGGAAGGGGGAAATCATTTGGTGTATTAGATAACAATCAAGGAATAGTGGGTATACCAAAAATTTTCTTGCAAGCAATGTTGGCGGCAAGTGACGGCTGCCCAACAAGTTCAATTCAGGTCAAAAAAGAGCCATTTATCCCACTTTAATGGGCAGTAAGACCCCCACCTCAAAATTCAGCGAAAGCAAAGAAGTTAGGTGGGGGGCGGGCTGCCCATAAAAGTCCGATTGGTTCAACTAATAATCAGTGGGGGATGAAGAAAACCCCCACTGATTAAAGTTTCACTTTATAATTATTCAGAAGTAGAGGGAGAATTATTGTAATGGTAAGGAAAACGTTC
>NZ_JAVSMH010000027.1:0-539 GCF_033283605.1 Staphylococcus sp. NWU MKU2
TATAGAACAGTTATCTCAATTAGATAAAGAAATGATTAATTTAGCACAAGAACTAAAGTGTTACGAAATTATACAATCTATTCCTGGTATTGGAGAATTAACAGCAGCTATGTTAATCGGAGAATTAGGAGATATTACTCACTTTAAAACAAATAAACAATTAAATGCTTATGTAGGTATTGATATCAAACGATATCAATCTGGTAACACTCATTATAAGGATACAATTAATAAGCGGGGAAATAAAAAAGCTAGACAATTATTATTTTGGATAGTGATGAATATTATCCGAGGCCAGCGTAACTACGATAATCATGTCGTCGATTATTATTACAAACTAAGAAAGCAGCCAAATGAGAAATCTCATAAGACTGCCGTCATCGCTTGTATAAATCGACTATTAAAAACGATTCATTATCTGATAATGAATCAAAAATTGTACGATTATCAAATGTCCCCACATTAGCCAAACGTACAATCAAATACAGTTTAACACCTTATTCAAAAAATTAAAATTGAACGGTTTAGTTAAGTAATGC
>NZ_JAVSMH010000028.1:0-536 GCF_033283605.1 Staphylococcus sp. NWU MKU2
GGCTCTACGTCAAATCGGACTGATGAGTCCAAATATTGAGATTAAGCAACCTTAGGTTGTTTAATCTCTTTTTTTGTTGTTGAGGCAAATAGTCGCGAAGTTATAATAATTCGATTACGCAAATTATCATAATTTCTATAACCAAAAGATACCCTTTTGATGAGTTTGATTTTATTATTAATTCCTTCTAACGGACCGTTGGTCAGGTTAGAATATGTCATAGTATTTTCAATGAAAGCTGATAATCGTCGTAAAGTTCTAATGACTGGGCGTAATTTAGGACACACATCTGAAAGATGAATAGAAAAGAGTTTATCATTAAATTTCTCTATTTGATTTTCTTTTAATAATCTTCTTAGCTCATGAACGTAGTGATATGTATTAAATAATTCTACATCTACACCTAATAAGTAATTTATAATGCCTTTTTCGGTTTTCCACTCTTTAAATAAATGGACTTTATGATAATTAAATGCTTCTAGCGTTTCAAAAGGTTTAAGAAATAGTTTCCAATAACTTTTATATTTATTATAAAG